>CAZVYX010000014.1:0-113270 GCA_964631725.1 uncultured Rhodospirillaceae bacterium
CACCTGCAAGAGCGGATGAATTCGCGCATTGCCGAAGAGGGCGGATTTGGCCTGGGGCAAGAAAGGAAAAGGTCGATTGCTGGGAACTGCACTTATTTGACATAATCGTAGCATGGGTAGCGAATAGCCAGCTTGACGATGGTCAATCAACGGGCACGACCGACAATCCACCGCATGTGGGCATCGGGTCGACACCGGCCCGTCGGCAATTGCCGACATAACGGCCGTAAATGGATGTGAAGCGGAATTCGCTAGTGCGCGTAATCTCTAATCATCAATGTCAAAATGGCGCGCCCGGCAGGACTCGAACCTGCGACATCCGGATTAGAAATCCGGTGCTCTATCCAGCTGAGCTACGGGCGCCCAAGGGCCGGTCAAATTGGCTCGGTGCCGGGGCCGCGGACGGTTCCGCGGCCAAAATTATCAGCATAGGCGCGAATGCGGATCCGGCGCTGTTGCGGCTCCCGCACGCGGTAATCGATCTGGTTGCGCTGGCAAAAGGCAATGGCCTCTTCCTGGCTGGCAAAGTTCAGGTTGACCTCCTGGCGCATGTCCGTGGCCGAGGTCCAGCCCATCAGCGGCTCGACGCCCCGGCTGGCGGAGAGATCAAATTCCAGCCGCCAGACCTTGGCCCTGCCGCGCCCCGACTGCATCGCACCCTTCGCCGGTTGATAGATCGTTGCCTTTACACTCACCTTGACCACCCTGAGACTGAAGTTTGCCAACACATAGCGCCGCTATACCCCATGGACAGGGCCGCGACAATAGCCCAGCATCGGGCAAGAAAAATCGAGCGTCAAGAGGTCCGGAGTCGGGGCCGCGCGGCCAAGCACATTCAAACCGCATGGGGAAAGACGGAATGGCAAGAAAGCAAATGCATCTGGCGCAATTTCTGGTGCACGGGCCGACCTACCACAGCCAGGCCATGTGGCGGCATCCGGAAACGGCGGCGCGGAACTATGACTGGACGCAGCCGGAACTGTACCAGCACATTGCCCAGGTCTGTGAACGCGGCAAGTTTGACATGGTCTTCTTCGCGGACCTGAATTACATCTCGGACACCTATCGGGGCAGCCTGGAGCCCGCCCTGCGTTATGCCGCCCAGGCGCCGGAACATGATCCCCTGCCCCTGCTCTCCTGGATGGCGGCGGCAACCAGCCAGATCGGCCTGGGCGCGACCCTGTCGGTCAGCCATCACCAGCCCTTTTACGCTGCCCGCCTGTGGGCCACCCTGGATCACCTGACCAGGGGCCGGGCCGCCTGGAACGTGGTGACCTCGCTGAACCATAACCAGGCGGCCAATTATGGTGAAGAGCGGCAGGATGCGGATGCGCGCTACGAACGGGCCGAGGAATTCATGGAGGTTTGCCAGAAACTCTGGCGCAGTTGGGACGAAGATGCGGTCGTCATGGACCGGGAGACGCCGATCTTCGCCGATGCCGCCAAGGTGCACCGGATCGAACATGCGGGAAAGCACTTCAAATCACGCGGCCCCCTGAATGTGGTCCGCTCGCCCCAGACCGGGCCGGCCATCCTGCAGGCCGGGACTTCGCCGAAAGGCATGGATTTCGCCGCCCGTCATGCCGACGGCATCTTCGCCATCCAGCCCCGGGCCGAGGATGCGGCGAAATACTTCACGGAGGTCAAGGGACGCATGGCGAAATTCGGCCGGGAACCGGATCAATGCCGTATTTTCTTCGGGGCCCAACCGATCATCGGTGCCAGCGAGGCCGAGGCCCTGGAAAAACAGGAGCTGCACAATTCCCTGGTCACGGCCGAGGGCGGCATGGCCATACTGTCGGCGCATTTGGATTTCGACCTCTCCCGCCTCGACCCCGATGAGGAGATGGCGGCGCGGCAGGAACCGGAATTGCAGCGCCTGCGCACGCGATACCGCAAATCGTCCGGCGAGCCCATGACCGTGGCCGAAGTGGCCCAGCGCCACGGCCAAAGCGTCGGCCTGCCCCAGTTCGTCGGCACGCCGGCCGCCATCGCCGACCAGATGGAGGATTTCATGGACAAGGCGGGCGGTGACGGCTTCATGCTCTCGCCGATCCATTGCCCCGGCGCCATTGAGGAATTCGTCGACCTCGTCGTGCCTGAATTGCAACGACGCGGCCTGTTCCGCACGGACTACAGCGGCGCCATGCTGGGCGATCACCTACGTTAATGCTATGGCTAATGTGAAAAGCGCCGGGCCCCTCCGTCCACGTGGATGACCTGACCGTTGATGTAACGGGCCCGGGGGGAACAGAGAAAGGCGACCAGAACGCTTAGATCCTCCGGCTCGCCGATATAGCCTGCGGGGCAGTTGGCCTCGACCCAGGCGCTCTGCTGGGCTTCCGTCGGCATCAGGCGTTCGTCGATCTGTTCGGAATGAATGCGTCCCGGCGGGATGCAGTTCACCGTCACGCCGTCGCCGCCGACCTCCCGGGACAGTGACTTGGCCCAGATGTGCACCGCGCCGTTGGGCGGCACGGCGGCGTTCATGCCCGCCGGTTCATCCGCCCCGGTGATATTGATGATACGGCCGAACTTGCGCGCCCGCATCCCCGGCACGAATGTTTGCGCAAAGCGCCGCCCGGCGGTGAAGTTCAGCAGCATCGCCTCCTCCCACTCCGCCTCGGTACCCAGGTTCGCCATGGGGCGGGAGCCGCCGGCGTTGTTGATCAGGATATCCAGATGCCCGAAGCGGCCTTCGATCAGCGCCGCGGCCCGCTCCGCCGCGCCGTCGGAAGTTACATCCTCGACAATGACCATGGGCCGCTCATGGCCAAGTCCGGCGATGGCATTGGCTACGGCTTCCAATAACCCTTCGCGCCGGGCCAGCAGCGCCAGGCGGCAGCCCTCGGCCGCCAGATGTTCGGCGATGGATGCACCAAGGCCTATGCTGGCACCGGTGACCAGGGCGACCCGTCCTCCTAGTTGCAGATCCATATTGCTCCTCCAAATATCCGTCGGCGGCGCCATTGTTCCCCGGCACCGCGAAATGGTAAATTGATATAGCCAAGCGTTTATGGCCAGCCCCAATTTTGCCCGAATATCAGATTGAAGGCCCGCATGATCGACCTGAAGGACCGCAGCTTATTCATCACCGGCGCCGGATCGGGCATCGGCCTGGCGACCGTCCGGCAGGCCGCCGCCATGGGCGCCCGCATCGCCGCCACGGTGCGCGGCGAGGAACAGCGGCGGACGCTTGGTCACTACCTTGATGATGGCAATATCTTCGATCTCGACGTGACCGACGCCGCCGCCTTGGAAAGGGCCCTGGACCAGAGCATCGAAACCTTCGGCGCCCTGGACGGCGCCCTGGCCTGTGCCGGCATTCTGGCCGTTTCCACCTCGACCGATACCACGGACGCGGTCTGGCGCGATGTCCTGGATGTCAATCTAACCGGGAGCTTTCATCTTGCCCGCGCCGCCGCCCGCCACATGAAGGCCCGGGGCAAGGGCTCGATCGTGATGATTTCCAGCCAGATCGGACTGGTCGGCCATCCCAGGGCGGCGGCCTACGCGGCCTCCAAATCCGGCATCAACGGTCTGACCCGGGCCATGGCCATGGAACTGGGCCCCGACAACGTCCGCGTCAACGCGGTCGGTCCGGGGCCCATCGCCACGGACATGACGGCGGAAAGCCGGTCCATCCCCGAACGCCGGAATTTCCTGTTGGACGGTATCCCCATGGGCCGCTTTGGCGAGCCGGAGGAAATTGCCAACCTGAACCTGTTCCTGCTTTCCGATGCCGCCTCCTTCATTACCGGCCAGGTCATCTGCGCCGACGGCGGCTACACCGCGAAATAGACCCATGCACGGATACGGAAGGATTTCACCATGACGACAACCGATAACCCGGGCAGCCCTGGCAGCCCCGGCAGCAAGGACGGTGATTACATCCAGGCCTTTATGAACCATCCCGCACCGGACTTCGAACGCGCTGTCCTGGTCGTTGTCGATATGCAATACGCCACCGGTCACCGGGACGGCGCCCTGGGCCGGCGTTTGGTTGCGGAAGGCTCCAACGTCGCCGGTTACCGCTTCGACCGCATCGAAAGCATGGTGGTGCCCAATGTCAGCCGGCTGTTAGGGCATTTTCGCACCGGCGCGGGCGCGGTGGTCTATCTGACCGTCGGCGCGGGCAAGGCCGATTGCACGGACGCACCGCCGCATATGAAAGGCATGTTTCAGGCCCTGGACAATTTCGAAGGCAGCCGGGAGCATGAAATTATCGACGAGCTGAAACCGCGCCCGGACGAAAGCGTCATCAACAAGACCACCATCGGCGCCTTTGCCTCGACCGGCATCGACCATCTGCTCCGCTCCCTGGGCCGGGATCAGCTCTATATGACCGGCGTCTCGACCAACATGTGTGTCGATACCACGGCGCGGGAAGCCGCCGACCGCGGCTATGGCGTCACCTTGATCGAGGATGCCTGCGCCACCACTCATGAAGATCTGCATAATGCCACCATCACCAATTTCCAGCGTCTGTTCGGCCGTGTGATTTCGACCGACGAGGCCATGGCGGAACTGCGTGGGGCGCCGTAAATTTCATGGCCGAGATTACCTTGGTATTGGGCGGCGCCCGTTCCGGCAAAAGCCACCTGGGTGAAGCGATCATCGCCCGGGAAGAATGCGCCGCCGTCTATGTCGCCACGGCCCAGGCCCACGACGGCGAGATGGCCGAACGCATCGCCGCCCATCGGGCCCGGCGGGCCGATGGCGGCACCACCTGGCGGACCCAGGAAATTCCGCTGGAGCTCGCCACCGCCCTGCCCGTTCTGCTGGCCACCGGGGAGCCGATCCTGATCGACTGCCTGACGTTATGGTTGAGCAACATCATGCTGGCCGAGCGCGACGTGGATGGTGAGCTTGAAGCCCTGGCTGCGGCCCTGGCCGGGGCGCGGGGGCCATTGGTCTTAATCTCGAATGAAACCGGCCTGGGCATCGTGCCGGAAAACGCCCTGGCCCGGCGCTTCCGCGATTATTCCGGCATCATGAACCGAACCGTGGCCGACCGGGCCGACAACGTTCTGTTCGTCGCCGCCGGCCTGCCCCTGGTGATGAAGGGACGCAATCCACTCGCCATTGGGTCTTAGAATTTCTCCACCTTGAAGCGGCTGCCGGCAAAGCTGATCCGTGCCCTGAGCTCCATGTCTTTAAGCATTTGCCGCAATGCGCGGTTCATCTGGGCCGAGGCGGACGACGTCTCGTACCAGTACTCATTGCTTCTTAGCCAGGCCCGCACCGGCCGGTAATCTTGAAAGCCGGCGAAATCCGTGATCCGGTCCTCGATCGCCGTCATCTCGTTCGGCGAAAAGCCGACGAAATGCAGCGCATAGGCGGTAACAAGGCCGCCTTCCCTGCTCTCGGCCTGATCCTTGCGGTTGCGTCCCGACGCCGTGTCAGTCTTTCGCCGAGGTTGTGCCTGCCGGTCCAGCTTGGCCGCCAGCACCGCGCCCAGGTCCCTGGCCAACGTACGGGCATTGCGGCCCACCGCTTCGACCAGGCAATCCATGTCACAGCGGGGCGAAACATTGGCGGGGCTTGGCAATTCGACCTCAAAATTTCCCAGGCGCCGGCCGGTCCGCACATTCAACAGGCGCCCGGGAATGCGGACATGCAGTTTGCCGGTATGACCCCGGTCCTCGCCATGAACATAGATGGCGTAGATCACCGCGACATCGATGGTCGGTCGCTGCACGGAGCGGGCGATATCGACGATTTCGGCATCCGTTCGCCTGATGCGTCCCTGGGCAAATTTGTCCAAGGTAACAGCGGTTTCGTCATAGACGTTGAAGCCTTCGTCATTGAGCGCGTTGGCCAGGGCATCCCGGACCCGCTTAAAGACGCTGCCGCCCCGGGGCAGCGTATCGGGTTCCGCATCCTCGCCCATCACCAGAATATTCGGCCGTCCGCCGGTGAGACCGTCCGAACCCGTTGTTTGGCAAGCGGCCAGAAACGCTGCCGCCACGATCGCCATTACCATACGCATGGCTTGGACTCCTTGTTGCTTGAGTGCTTGAACGCCTACCATTTGATACGCTTTTCGCCCTCTTTCTTGCTTTTGCCTCTGTCGTCCCGGACCCGGATACCGTCGTAAACTTTTTCCTTTGGTTTCGGCGGTGCCCCCTGGCCATCCTTCGGCGGTTGTTCCGCGCGGGCACGGCCGACGGCGCCCTGAAGCGCGGTAATCGCCTTATCCAGTTGAATCCGCGGCGCGGCAACGCCGTTACGCGGATCGGTAATCATACGGCCGCTTTCGCGTAGGGCCCTCCACATCTGCGCCAGGCTGGCATTGGGCACCGCCGCCTTTAGGATCGCAAAGGCGCCGGCGACATGGGGCGCGGCCATGGAAGTGCCTTGAAAGCGGCGAAATCCCTGTCCCGGAATGGCCGAGAGTATGCCTTTGTGCGAGCCAATCGCCTGCTCCGTCGCGCCGGGGGCGAGAAAGTCCAAAATAGCGGCGCTGTTGGAAAACCCAGCAACATTGTCCCTATACGACGTGGCGCCGACGCTAATCGCGTACGAGACGCAGGCAGGATCGCTCAGGGCATCGGCGTGGCCGTCGTTACCGGAGGCGACAACCGGGGCGACGCCGGCCTGGGCGAGCAGCGCGAATATCCGCGTGAAAGGCGAATTGCCGTCGCAGGCGCTGTCAAAACGGCCGTGACCAAGGCTGAGATTGACCGCCGCTATGCGGTACTGTTCCCGATTGTGGTAGACCCATTCCAGGCCGCGCAATATATCGGATGTGAATGGCACGGCGCATTTGCCGCACATTTTCGCTTCCATCAACGAGGAAACCTGTACCGCGACGATGGATGCCTGCAGGGCAACGCCGGTCATCTTGCTATTACCCCCCGCGACGATGCCAGCCACATGGGTGCCATGGGCGCAGCCATAGGCGGGATCGCAGGGTCGACCGGCGCCGGGGCCGATTTCCTGACGCCTGCCCGAAGGACAGGCGGACCGGGCGATCACATCGCCATCCTGGTATTCGGATGAAAAACAAGCCTCCGCCACCACCTTGTCCCGCAGGAAGGGATGTTCGCCATCGACGCCGCTGTCGATGACGGCGACGGCGGTACCGGCCCCGGTACGCGCCGCCGCGCGCGGCGGAACCAGCCCGATCAGGGGCACGCTGCGTTGCAATCGCGGCGGCAGCAGATGATCTTCGAACACCTGGGTCACCGCCTTGCCTTCAAGCAGTGTATTCAGGCGCGCGGCATCCACCGTCATGGCCATGGCGGGCGTGTAGTCAAAGCGCACCAGATCATTGATATTGCTCCAGCCAAGGCGCGCGATCGCCCGGTCCTGCAGATCGCGGACGTAGGCGTTCAGATTGCGCCAGCCCGATTTACCGGGATCTTGGTCCCGGTCCTGGTTCTGTTCCCGGCTCTGTTTCTGATATTCTTGCGGCGCTGACAGCATGACGACAACCCGCGCCCGGCCCCGGTTTTTAGTGCGTTGCAGGAATTTCCTCGCACCATCGGCATTCGCCAGCAGATCGCCCCAGGTACCCATCCCAGTCACCTCTGTCGCCATTGCGCGGTGTTGTTGCGCCGCCTTCGCGTTGCCCGCGACCGAAATTTCGACCCGGCGGTTGATGCCATTCTTGGGTTGGGACGGATCCTTCAGGCGCTCCTCGCCATGGCCCGTGACCGTCAACCGCGCCGGATCGATGCTGAATTCCCGTTGCAGATAATCAGCCACCGCCCTGGCCCGACGCAGGGACAGCGCCTTGTTATGGGCCGCCGGGCCGCTGGCGTCCGTATGGCCGGCAATTTCGATGGCCTTGCCGCTGAGTTTCGCCGACAGCAGGGCCCGGCCCAGTTCCCGAAGCTGGGCCCGTGCTTCAGGCACCAGGGTGGCGCGGTTGACCTCGAAACGGATGTCCAGGTCAATCGAAGGACGCGGCCGCTTGCCGCTGTGTTCGGGGAGATATTCCACCGGCGCCAGGCCGCGGATGATCTGATTCAGATCCAATACTTGCGGCGACTTCTGTGCCCGCGCCGCGCCAACGGTGCCAGGGATGACCAAAACGGCAATCAAAAGTATGCGACTGGCCAGCTTCATTGCATCGCCCTCGATAGTTTGGCGGCAGACACGAAGCCGATTGGTTCGCGCCCGCCGCCGTCCGTTGTGGGAGGGTTCAACGGTTTGGTGGTTAGCGGGTTTTCCGCTTGTTGATCTTTTCGATCTGGAAGCTGCTGCCCTTGAAGGTGACCCGACCTTCGTAGCCCAGATGCTCCATCATCAGGCGCAGGTTGCGGTTCAGGCGCGCCGCCTTGCTTTTGCTCTCGTACCAGTATTCCGCGCTACGCAGGGAGGACGAGACAGGGCGATGGTGCTCATAGCCACGAAAGGCGACGATATATTCCTCGATCGCATTCATGTCATCCGGCGTAAATCCGGTGAACTCCAGGCTATAGGCCGAGGCAATGCCGGCATCGTCACTGGCTGCCTTGCCCTGGGCGCTGCCTTGACCAGGGGCCAGCCAATCGAGTTTTTTGGTCAGTACGACACCAAGGTCCATGCCCAAAAGCCGGGCGTTCTTGCCCACGGTTTCCAGAATGCATTCGCGGCTGCACTTCACCGGCGCATTGTCAGGCTGCGGCAATTCAACCTCGAAATTGCCCAGGCGCTTGCCGCTGCGCACGTTCAACAGGCGGCCGGTTATGCGGGTCCGGATCTTGGTGGTGTAGCTCAACTGCCGGGCCGAAGCGTAGATCGAGAAGATCACGCCGACATCAATGGGCGGCCGCTTGACGGAGCGGGCGATATCGATGATCTCGGCATCCGTGCGCCGGGCCCTGCCTTGGGCGAAATCATCCAGGGTGACGGCGGTTTCATCATAGACGTTGAAGCCTTCGTCGTTCATTTCGTTGACCAGGGCATCCAGCACGCGTTTGAAGACGCGGCTGTTACGCGGCACGGTGTTCTTGTCCGCGTCCTCGCCCATGATCAGGATATTCGGCTCCTCCCCCGCCAGGGCCGCGCTGGTGGGCAAAAGCCCGGCAAAGGCGATACAACCCGCCGCCGCAATTCCATAAATCCCGTGAAACCAATTCATGTTACATCTCCCAACATTGATGACTTTGGATCGACACAATTCCTGTTATGCGACCGTCAGGGGCTCTTTTCCTCATTCTGACGCGAAAAACACCAAAAAAGAATCTACCTAGCCACAATGTAGCGCGAAAACACCCGCAACTAAAAGACCGGAGGTTGATGATCCGGAGTTTTGAATAAGGGCTTGGCCCTGCACCAGTGGTGGGTTGCCTAGCGGATTATCGACAATTGCGTACTCAAATCACCCTTCACTGACGCGTTTTGATCACGGCTCCAGCGGCGGCGGGCCTGGTAGGTCATTTCCTCGTCCAGATAGGATTTCAGCTCGGCCAGGGAAACCTTGCCGTCACCGTTGCCGAAACCTTTCCCATCCGCCCTACCGCGCAGGGCCTCCAGCAGATGCTTGGTGAACAGGCCGTGCTTGGCATCTTCATCCCAACTGGCGAACTGATCGTTCTGCGCCGCCGTCACCACCACCATGCCCGTCGAAGACTTCGGCAGCCTGCGCTGCACCGTTAGACCGGAAGTGGCGCGGACCAGGGTTCCCTTTTCGCTTTCGCCGGAAAAACACGCATCCAGATAGACCGCCATGGAACGGGCCGGCACCTTGGCCAGATTGCCCAACAGGGTATCGAGGGGATAGCCGTTCAATTCGGCCCGGTTGGGGTCCGCATCGACGGGCAGCAGATAGCCCTTGCGGTCGTTCTGCCCCGGCACGCCATGTCCGGAATAGAACACGATGACATCGGACTTGCCGGCCCGGACATAGTCGAACAGCCGGCCCTTGTGAGAATTGGCGGTGCCGAACGTGGCGTTCAATTCCGACAGGGTGGCATCGCGCAGATCGATCACGTTGCCGGGGCGGTAGCCCAGGCGGTTGATCACGAAATCCCGCATCGCCTTGGCGTCGTTGCCGGCATATGCCACGTCCGGCGTCCGCCCCGCATAGTCCCGGTTGCCGACGATGACGGCAACGGCGTGTTTGTGCTGCTTGCGCAGGGCGGTCAGTGCCTTATCCAGATTGGCCTGTCGGGCTTTTTCGGCGGCGCTGGCCTGGGCCGCTTCCCTCACCCGCACCGCTTTCGCGGCCGCATCCTTGCTCGGAAGATTCCTAACGACAATCGAACCGTTATCGGGGGGGCGGCGTTGGTCCCTGGCGGCCGTCCGGGGCCTTACACCATCGGGCCGGTTTTGCTCCAAAAGTTCCAGACATTGCGCTGGTTGCAGCCGCTTGCGCTGACAAAGCCGGATATGTTCCCGTCGCTCCACAATAACGCCGTCCCGGCGGCGGCACTCTCTTGCGGTCAGCCGCGATATGGTGGTGCCAGGACCTTCATAGCAAGGGCCCACGCGGGTGGATGGTCCCTTGTCGTCCCTGATTCGAGGCTTCGCTCGAGCCGGCCACAATATCTTGAGGCCGCCATCAACGGGTGATTGCGCGTAGACTTCGCACCGGCCCTTGTTTTGCCGATTGCATGCTTCCAGGGCGGCGCGCCGGCCTTCGTTCATGGCACAGGCGTAACCCCGGCGGCCGACCACATAAGCGAAGGTTTTGTAATAGGCCGGCCAATTGAGGAATTTCTCAAACGATTTCTGGCACTTCGCACCCAATTTGATGGGATGCCGCAGCGGTGCGGCCTCCGCCTCGGCACAGACCCAGGCCAAGCCCAGAACGGCGGCCAATATGAGTATGATGGGGCTGGCTCGTCTCACGAAACCCTCGCGTTTCCCCAGTGATCGGCCCTCAGGCTCTTACGATGCGACAACTGCTCTGGCAAATCAAACATGGCATGCAATCACTTTTCGCTTACCGTGACGACAAAGCTGGCCTCCGACACCGCCGCATCGGGCAAATCGCGGAATGCGGCGGGAAGCTGCATCGCCAGATCCCTTGCCATGGGATCGAGCGTTTTGCCACGCAGCGCCGGCGGCAAATCCGCCGTGACATCCCGGGATACGGCGAAGCATTTGACCAATTCCTGCCCCGTGGGCGGTTGAACGGTAAATTCGAAATTGAACCGGCTCTCCTCCGGCACGGTGTAAACCACGCCGCCCTTGAAATTCGGCTGTTTGTGGTTTTGCCAGAAATGCGGGTTCGGCAGGATCTGGATCGTCGCGCCGGCGGCATCGCGGTAGAAGCAATAGACCCAGGCCTCCCGATCCAGTCGGATCAGCAATTGCATATGATCACCAATGGCATAGACCGCGTTCTTGCCACGGTCGGAGGTCAAATGAAAGGCGAAGGGTCCAAGGCCGTCATTGTCCCGCAAGTTGCCGAAATCACCACGGGGCCGGATCCGGCGGCCGGCATTGTCCTCCGGTTCGATCCAGCCGACCCAGGTGGCGGATGACCCGCCCGGCCCCTGCAATTCCAGGCGCAGTTCGATGGCGCCGGGCAGTTCCCAATAGCTGCCGCTTAGAACATGGGCCGCGGTCTTGCCGCCCAGATTCCGGTCGCTCAAGTCCTTGCCCCGCACCGCGCCGCCCTTGCTCAGACCGGCACGCGCGCGCAGGCGGTTCACCTTGATATTGCGGCCCGTGACGACATTGCTGTAGACCTCGCCCATGGCCGCCGACAAGCGGCCCTGAAGATAGCGGCCAAGGGGCGGTTGCGCGCCCGAGTCCTCAAAACGGATACCGCCCAGCAGCAATTCGCCCAGGCCCGGCGCTCTCCCGGCGAGGTCTTTCGCGGCGATGGCAATGGCCCGATCCAGGCCGACCGTGGGGCGGGAAATCTTGGCGTCTTCCGGGCTCAGGCGCAGGCGCCGAGGCTGGGTCTGCGCCAGCAGCCGGCCATCCATGGCGATGGCGGTATAGGTCAGAACGGCGTCCTGGCCGCTGAGGCGGATGCGTCCACGGATCAGCACATCGACCTTGCCGGCGTTTTCCAACAGGGCATTGATGGGATTGCCGTCCGCCGCCTGCCAGGCTCCGGTCTGCTGCATATCGTCGATCAGCGATTTCAGATGCGCCCGCGCCATCAGGTCATAACGGCGACCGGCTTTACCAATCAAGGCGGCAAATAGGGAGGCGTTGAATTCATCAGCCACTGGTTTGGCGATCTTGATCTCGTCCTGCTCGAACGGCGCCACCGCGATGCGCAAACGCTCTGGGCGCACATAGTCGTAGGCCTCGCGCAGATAGGCCTGCGCCCTGTCCATGCCGCCATCGGCGCTTTCCAGGCGGCGGCTGCCATCGATCCCCGCGATGATTTGCCGCGAAATATCGAGAAAGGCCTGCCGCCTTGCCTCCTCCGAGCCTTCCGCCGCATGTGCCGGCAGGGCCAGGCATAGCAAAACGGCAAGCAACCAACGGCTCATATGTTGGACTCCCAGGTCTACGCAAACGTGGCCGCGGCAAAACGGGCCGTCGGTTCCGCCGAACGGTAGCGCAACCGATACGTCATGTCATCCTGGACAAAACGCGCCGTTCGCGGCCATGTTCCCCGCTATGGAAGCGCCAGGCGCACTAAATTCGGGAGCGGTAGAGAAATATCATCGATCGCGACCCTAGGCAGCGTCGTCCGTCGAGTATTTCTTGATCGCCTGTTCCAACGACTCGAGCAATTCCTGCCCCATATCGCCGCCATCACCACTGACCCGGCCGTTAATGACCGCTTTCATGCCATCGATGTGGGCCTTGATCAATTCGACCAAATTGTCGCTGGCCTGTTCCGATTTATGGGTACATTTGTAGAGAGAGTCGCCGAAATCGGTGATCAGGGGATAGCCAAAGGTACCCCCCTGCCCCTTCATGTCGTGGGCAATGTCGTGGATCACCGCCAATTTTTCGTGGCGCAACTCCGGTGTATCGATGCAGCGGCGGTAATTGTCGAACAACTCCTCGATCAGGCCCTTCACCCAATCGGGATAGTCCTCCGCCATCTTGTTGAATTCGGCCTCGGCCGCCTGGATCGCCTCGACCGAAATACCGCCCTTGTCTCCGGGAGCCAGGCCGCCGCCCGAAGCCTTGTCCTTTAGAATGTTGCGGATGACGTAGAACCGGACGCCCGGAACCTTGTCCGCCTTGCCTTGCACCGCCGCTTCAGACATGGACTACCTCCACATTCCGCTCGTCGATTTTTCGCCGGCACTTGCCGGGCGGAATTTCGCGTTGATTGCGCCGCCGGTCGGGGCCGAAATACTTCGACGTATGAACAAATTTGCGCGGCCGGTTAACCACTTGCAACAACCGCTGGCCCAGATTGACGACGGAAAACGGCTTCGCCAGCATCTCGGTGGCGCCCATGGCGCGGGCCTCGCGAACCTTTTCCTTGTCCGCATAGCCGGTAACCATGACAAAGGGGATAAAGCGGTTCGGGCTTTCCTTATGTCGGCGCACCCAACGCAACAACATCATGCCGTCGACCGGGTGCATCTGCCAGTTGGAGAAGATGATATCCACATTCTGCATGCCGGCCTTCATGGGATCCGATTGGACCAATTGCAAAAACTCAATGCCCGCGCTGCCGTCGTCGACGGTTTTTACATTGCCAACGCCCACGGCCCGCAACGAGGCGGACATCAATGTCCGCATGTAGGAGCTGTCATCAGCCACCAGACATGAGAATAGTCCGAAATCATAGTCGGCCATTTGCGGCCCTCCACTCAGAATCCGTCGCGAGAATGCCGCAAAATGGTTAATGGGGGGTTACATGACTCAACCCTTCGGCGTGGCCTCGGCTTCTTCCTCACTCCATAGCGCGGCCGCCTCGTCCGCACTGTAATAGCCTCGGCGCAAATCCCGTTCGATCAGGGCCCGGTCGCGCAGCCCCGCCGCGCCGTAGCCGCCGCCGCCCGGCGTGGCGACATGGATGATATCGCCCTCGCCAACCTCGATACCCTGATCCTTGGATAGATGCGGCGGTACATAGGTTTCGCCATTCCGCACCACCCGCACCTCATTGACGGCGCCATCCGCGCCGCCCAGAACGCCTTGCGGGCCATAGCGGCCATGATCCATGACGAACGAGGCCCGACCCCAACCCTGGCGCATTTGAATGGCATAGCGGACGCCAAAGCCGCCGCGCTGCTGGCCCGCGCCACCGGAACCCTCACGCAGGGCGAATTCGCGGAACAGAACCGGGTAGCGCTGCTCCAACACTTCGACCGGCTGCATGGTCGAAATACCGATGGTGGAGCAGCCATTGCTCAAACCGTCACTTTGCATGCTGCCGCCATAGCCGCCGCCGGTGAACAGATACATCACAAAAGGCTTGTCGCCACGCTGATCGATACCGCCCAGGGCGAAATTGCCCGAAGTACCCGCCGGCGCGGCAAACAGACGGTCCGGCAGCGCGCTGACCAAGGCGGCAAACACCGCCTCGGCGATGCGCTGGCTGACCTCGGCCGCGCATCCCGATACAGGCCTGGGATATTCGGCATACAGGAACGTCCCGACCGGATCGGTGATGTGCAATGGCTCGAACGTACCGGCATTGATGGGTACTTCAGGAAAAATATGCTTCATCGCCAGATAGATCGAGGACCGCGTGGTGGCGATAACCGAGTTCATCGGCCCCTTGCAGGGCGGGCTGGATTTCGACAGATCGAAGTACAAATCCCCCTGGCGTTTCTCGATTGTCAGATCGATCTTCAGCGGTTCATCGACCACACCGTCGGAATCCACCCAGGCCACGCCATTGTATGCGCCGTCTGGAATGAGCGCGATGCTGGCCCGCATTTGCCGCGCCGCCCGGGTCCGCATCTCATCAATCGCCGCCTCGACCACATCCCGGCCATAACGGTCCAGCAGGGCGGTCAGGCGGCGTTCGCCAACCCGCAGGGCGGCGGCCTGGGCCTTGATGTCACCGATGGTCTCGTTGGCAACGCGGATGTTGGAGAGCACGATGGCCTGAATTTCCTCGTCGACCACGCCGCCCTTGAAAAGTTTGACCGGCGGCAGGCGCAAACCTTCCTGCTCCACCTCCGTCGCGGTGGCGGAAAAGCCGCCCGGCACCGCCCCGCCCGTATCGCGCCAGTGGCCGGTGTTGGAGAGCCAGCAAAAAATCTCGCCCTGGTAATAGAACGGCATCGCCATGCGCACATCCATCAAATGGGTGCCGCCCAAATAGGGATCGTTGACGATATAGATGTCACCGGGGGTCAGGTCCTTGGCCTGGGCGATGACGGTTCGCGTGGAAAACTGCATGGTGCCGACGAAAATCGGCAGGCCCAACTCCCCCTGCGCGATCAGGGCGCCGTCGTCACGGTGATAGATGCCGTCGGAGCGGTCCATGGCCTCGGCAATCACCGGACTGAAGGCGGCACGCTGAAAGGCCAGGTCCATTTCATTGCAAACCTGATTTAGGCCGTTTTGCAGCACCGCCAGGGTGACGTGATCGATACCGGGCTTGTCGGATTTGCTCATCTTCTACTCCCGAAATGCCGCCGGAACATGGATCAACAGATTGCCCGCCCGGTCAACCTCGACCTCGTTGTCCGGCTCGACAACAATGGTCGTATCGAGCTGCTCCAGCACCGCCGGGCCGGTGAATTTAGCGCCAATGGGCAACGCGTCGCGGGCCAGAATGGGCGTTTCCCGCCAGCCGCCTGAAAACCAGACCTTGCGTTCAGCCGTCTTGGCGCCGGCGACATCGGCCGCGCGTAGGTCCGGGTCCATCAGAGAGGCCAGGGCGATCTCCCGCCTCCGGCCGATGACGGCGGTGTGCAGGGTGACCAGAACGGCGCCGATTTCCGGCAGATGCAGGGAGAAACGGTTGAAATAGGCCTCCTCGAACGTCGCCTGAATAGCCTCGCGGCCGATCGTGGCGCTTTCAAGGGGGATGCGCAGCATATGACTTTGCCCCCGGAACTGCATCTCCGCCGCGTGCACCAGGATTTCATCCTCGACCTCGACTTGTTCGGCCTGGATGGTGGCGCGGCCCTGGGCAATTTGATCGGCCATGATGCCGTGCACTTGGTCCATGTCCACGTCGGCCAATGACTGGTTCACCGTGTTGACATAGTCGTGGCGCACATCCGCGACAACGCAGCCAATGGCGTTGGTAATGCCTGGTTTGGCCGGGATCAGCACCTGGGGAATGGCCAGTTCCGCCGCCAGGGCCGTGGCATGCAGGGGACCGGCACCGCCGAAGGCAAACAGGGCGAAATCGCGGGGGTCGTGACCGCGCGCCAGGCTGACCATGCGAATGGCACCGGCCATGCGGTCATTGCCGATCTGCAATATGGCGGCCGCAGCGCCCTCGGCATCCAAGCCCAAGGGCGCGCCGATGGTTTCTTCCAGGCGCTGGCGGATTTGCCCTAGGGAAACGGGACTGTCCACCGCCAATAAGGCATCGGGATTGAGCCGCCCCAAGACCAGATTGGCATCGGTAATCGTCGGCTCCTCGCCGCCCCGGCCATAGCAGATTGGCCCGGGTTCCGCACCGGCGGAGCGGGGTCCGACCTGCAATATCCCGGCATCATTGATAAAGGCGATTGAGCCGCCGCCAGCTCCGATGGTGTGAACATCCACCATGGGCACATGGATCGGCATGCCGTATTCCAACTGCAGCTCGGACGAGGTTGCGGGAATACCGCCCTGGATCAAGCCCACGTCGGAAGAAGTGCCGCCCATGTCATAGCTGATAATATTGCCGTAGCCGCTGCGCGCGCCGGTATAGGCCGCGGCCATGACGCCCGATGCCGGCCCCGACATCACTGTGTTGATGGCGCTATCGGCCACCATGGTGGAGGACACGGTGCCGCCGTTGCCCTGCATCACCAGCAGATCCCGGTCGTAGCCGGCGGCGGACAATTCCCGCCGCAGACTATCCATGTAGCGCGCCAACACCGGCTGAATGGCGGCGTTGACAGCAGCAGCGACGCCACGTTCGTATTCCCGAAATTCCGCCAAAATGGCACTGCCCCGGGTGATATGGCCATTGGGCCAGACCGCGGCGGCGATTTCGGCGGCCCGGCGTTCGTGACGGTCATTGGCGTAGGCATGCAGAAAATGAATGACCAGGCTTTCACAACCCATCTCGGTCAATTTCAAGGCGGCCTGGCGCACATCGTCCTCATCCAGCGCGGTGACGACGTTGCCATCGGCATCCATGCGTTCCCGCACCTCAAGGCGGTATTCACGGGAAACCAAGGGTTCGAAGGATCCCAACAGGCCATAGGGATTGGGCCGCGTGCGCCGGCCCAGTTCCAACACATCACGAAAACCCGCCGTGGTGATCAAGCCGCAGCGGGCGATTTTCTTCTCCAGCAAGGCATTGGTCGTGGTCGTGGTGCCGTGCAGCAGCAATGATAGCTCGGCACAATCGCAACCCGCCTGGCCAATCGCGGCCATCACACCGACGGCCTGGTTGTCAGGCGTGGTTGGAACCTTGGCGATGGCGACCTCGCCGGCTGCCTCGTCCAGCAGGATCAGATCCGTAAATGTACCGCCGACATCGCAGCCGATAACCTTGCTCACAATTGGCTTCCCTTGTGTTCCAGTCCTTCGCCCGCGAGAACCCCAACAGTGGCAGCTTGATCGCCCAGGCTCAACATGGCGCCTTCCAGGATGCCCTGGGCCAGTAATCCACGCGCGCGGTCGAGGCCGGACAGCAAGGCCGCCCGGCGCACGCCCTCGGGCAGTTCGGCAACCGCGACGGTAACGGCCAGATCGCCAAGGTCGCTATCGGGATCAAGGCTGCTGGCGGGCGCCCGTTCGATGCCCGGATGATCGATATCGACCCGGTTGGCGATCATCGTGGCGGCGGCATCGGCCTGGGCCGCCGTGGCCGCCAGGACCGTCACGGCATCGGCGATGCCGTGCGAATGGCTGCGGCCCCGCCAGCCGGAGGTGGCAATGCCGCGAATGGCCATGTCGTGGCGCAAATGTACCGTGCCGGAAAGGCCGCCCCGTTGCAGATCGGCGACCACGCCGGCATCCAGAACGGCGCCCGGCGAAAGATGGAAGGCGATATCGCCGCCATTGTTGACGTAGCCCCGCTCCAGCCGGCGATCCAGAGTAGCGGCGTTTAGGACGGCATCGGCCACGGCGCCGGCAACGGCGGCCATGGGCGTTATGAAATCGCTGCGATGAGGCCATGTGGCCTTGGCCATGGCCTGGGCGACCGGGCCCTGAAACATTGGATAGGCGGCAGCAATAGGCCGCCGCAGCAACGGCAGTTCCTGGACCAAATGGTCGAGAACACCGGCGAAATAATCGTTCGCCTGGCTATAGGCCAGTTCCACCTGGTCCTGGTCACCGAACATCTCGACGACCAGATCAATGGGGCCGTGCCGCAGGAACAGCCGGCCATCGGTGCCGCGTGTTGCCTCCATTCCGCTCACGAAGACTCGTCCGGGTTCCGCGATTGGGTCTGGAAAGACGTCAGGGGCTCCAGCGGCCAGGGGTTCTCGCCACGCCAGGGCAGACTTCGCGCCGCGCCATTGGCAAGAACGGCATCGACCGACTGGACCGCGTCCATATAGCCGCCCATGGCTTCGTAATCCGCCAGGGGCAGGGTAAATTCAATCGGCGCCACCAGAGCCGGCGTGGGCACGTAGCCGAAGGAGCCGGCTGGCATGCGGGCGACATCCACCATCAGGGTGATGCCGCCGCCGGGCCAGATATAGACCGGCGCGCCGCCGCAGCTTACCCGCGTCACATTGGCCCGGACGGAACGGGTCAGACGGACCGGGTTTTCCGTCACTCCGGCCCGTAACGAGCCCCCCGCCCCGGCCATGAACAAGACACTGCACATGGCCGGTTCGCAGTTCTCGGCGATGCGGTCGACCACCGCCCGAAGCGGCCCCGGCATCTCCGCCGCCTTGGGGGTCAGGTCATCATCAAGCACGAAATAGGCAGATTCTTCGCCCGTCGTGCTGACCATCAACAGCCGCAGTCCCGGCCATGCATTCTTGGCCTCGATCCGGTCAATGATCGACAGCGGATCGGTGATATCGGTCCCGCCCCAGCCGTCGCCATGGCCGGCAACCTGAAAATACCGCCCCGGTGTTGAGCGCCGGCCCCGCACCCGCACCCCGGCGGTGGGCATATCAAGAAACTTGCCGGCCTGATGTTCACTCAAGACGCCGGTGATATGGTCATCGACCACCACCACTTCGTCGGCCAGGCCATGCCATTGCGGCGCGAACATGCCGATCGTGGCGGAGCCGCAACCAACACGCATCCGCGCCTCGGCCTCGCCATCAACAATCGGCGGCTGCCCGGCCTGGACAACAACGGCCGCGCCATCATCGACCGTCAGTTCCACGGCCACGCCCTGACACAGATCCAGCATCATCTGGCAGGTAATCGTGCCTTCCTTCTTGGAGCCGCCGGTCAAATGGCGCACGCCGCCCAGGGCCAGCATCTGGCTGCCGTATTCGGCGGTACTGACATGGCCGACCTGTTCGCCCTGGCAACGCACCGCCTTTTGCTCCTCACCGAGGAAGCGGTCCGTATCGATTTTCACCTTCAGGCCGCAATAGCTGAAGATCCCCTCCGAAACGACAGTGACCATATCGACACCCGCCGGTTTCGAGGCAACGATAAACGGTGCCGGTTTGTAGTCTGGATAGGTGGTGGTGGAGCCGACACCGGTGATGAAGCTCTCCGCGCCCGCCACCAGGGTGCCGTCCCAGTCATCGCCGGATTGCAGAAACGGCACCATGGCGCCGTCCTGATCCAGCGTCCGCTGCGCCACCAACAAAGGATCAAGGCGTACCAACTCGCCATCCCGGTTGGCGTAGCGGTCGCAGGCGCCGGCCCGGCCGTCGCGGATACGGCAGAGCACGGGACAGGCATCGCAGCGCACCAGATCACTCATACTCTCCCTCCTCCCGCTGTCGCTTGGGCCAGTATCGCGGCGCGCACCCGGTCCGGCGTCGCCGGTATTTGACGGATACTAACCCCTACGGCGGATTTTATCGCCGCCAGAATTGCCGGCGCCGTCGGCACCAGGCCCGGCTCGCCCACGCCCTTGGCGCCCTGGGGGCCATTGGGATCGGGATCCTCGATCAGGATAATTTCCATCTCAGGCATATCACCCACCGTGGGGATCAAATAGTCGTGCAGATTTTCCGTCCGGCCGGGCAGATATTCTTCCATCAGGGCCAATCCCAAGCCTTGGGCGATGCCACCCTGGATCTGCCCCTCAACCTGCGCCGGATTGATCGCCTTGCCCACGTCATGGGCCGCGACCATGCGCAGGACCCTTGTCGTGCCTAGTTCCGTATCGACCTCGACCACCGCCATCTGGGCCGCGAAGGCGTAGGTGCCATAGGGTTCGCCCTGGCCATTTTCGTCCAGCGGCGTGGCCGGCGGATCGAAGGTCGCCTCCGCCTGCAATTCCACGCCGGCATTATCGCCGGCCCGGGCCTCGATCTGCCGGCGCAGATCCAGGGCGGCCAGTTCCGTTGCCTTGCCGGTGACGTAGGTCTGGCGCGAGGCCGAGGTTTTGCCCGCATCCGGCGTTAGGTCCGTATCGCCCGTGACCTGATCGATCATATCAACCGATACGCCCAAGGCATCGGCGCAAATCTGTCGCATGATGGTATAGCTGCCCTGGCCGATATCAACGGCACCATTGTATAGGGTGAAGCGGCCGTCGGCGGAACGGGTCACGCGCACGGTGGAAGGATTGCTCATGCCCGTATTGCCGCAGCCATACCACATACAGCCCAGACCGACGCCAAGGCGCCGAACCGGTTCAGCTTCATTGTGTGCCGCGACCTCCGCCAGGGCCCGTTGCCAGTGCGGGCGCAGCGCCTCCAAACATTGATCCAAGCCGGCACTGGCTGCAAGTAACTGCCCCGTCGCTGTCCGGTCGCCTGCCCGCAGGGCGTTCTTCAGGCGGAACTCCAGTGGATCCAGACCGGCCTGGGCCGCCAGATCATCGATCAGGGCCTCGTGCGCCAGGGAAATCTGCGGCACGCCGAAACCGCGGAAGGCGCCACTGGGCGGGCCGTTGGTAAGAATGGCGCGGGCATGAATTTTGGCGTTGGGCAACTGGTAGGGTCCGCTGCCGTGCACCGGTACCCGGCCCGCGACGGTCGGCCCCCAGGAGGCATAGGCGCCGGTATCGAAATCCGCCGACATTTCCATGGCCTGCAGATAACCTTCGTCGTCGCAGCCAAACCGCGCCTCGATCCGGGCCGGGTGGCGCTTGGTCGAGGCGGCCATGCTCTCGGGCCGGCTGTAGACGCAGGCGACGGGGCGATCCAATTGCCAGGCGGCGGCGGCCAGCATGGGTTGCACCGACTGATCCAGCTTGCCGCCAAAGCCACCACCGCAAACCGTCGGCACGATACGCACCTGTTCCGGCGCCAAATCCATGATCAGGGCAACCTCGTCACGGTCCATATATGGCGTCTGGGTCGTGACATGGATTTCCAGACGGTCGCCGTTGCGCCGGGCGAAGCCGGCTTCGGGCTCAATATAGGCATGTTCGACGAAACCGGTGCGCCATTTTCCTTCTGCCGTATAGCGGCATTGACCCAGAGCTTCGGCGCCAAGGCCCTTGCGCAGGTCGGCATCGACCAGCAGGTTGCCTGGGCGATCATCGTGCAGTTGCCTGGCGCCCTCGGCCAACGCCTCTTCCAACCCGGTCACCGGCACCAGGGGTTCATAGACAATCGGCAGTTCTTCGTCGGCAATCGCCGCCAACGCTTCCCGCTCCCCCACCAGGGCAAGGACCGCCTCGCCCCGGTAGCGCACCTGACCGTCCGCGAAAACCGGTTGATCCTTTAGGTCAGGATAGATGCCAAAGCATTTGTTGCCGGGAATATCGGCATGGCTCAAAATCTTGATCAGGCCAGGATGGCGCGCGTGCAGAGGCGCCAAATCGCCGACCGTGAAGGTTGCCGCCGCGTGAGGCGAGCGGACGGCACGCAGCCACAAGGCATCCTGGGGAAAGCCGTCGGCGCCGAATGACGCCGCCCCGGTCAATTTATCCAGGGCGTCCGTTCGCGGCAGGCTGGCGCCCACGGCGGGACCAGCATGATCGGCCGCGGCGCTTGGGTCATAGCCCGCGTCCCGCACCGCCGCAACGATGCCGCCATATCCGGTACAACGGCACAGCACGCCGCCCAGCCCGGCCAAAACCTGGTCTTGCGTGGGATGCTGACTTTCCGCCGCGATATCCGTGGCGGCGGCCAGCATGCCCGGCGTGCAGGCGCCGCACTGCACCGCGCCGTGGCGCAGGAAGGCGTCCTGCACCCGGCTGAGAAAGCCGTTCGCCATCATCCCCTCGGCACTGACCACCATGGCGCCATCGATGCGCGCGGTCGGCACCAAACAGGAGCAGACCTGGCGGCCGTCAAGCAACACGGTACAGGCGCCACAGTCACCGGCGTCGCACCCCACCTTGACCCCGGTGAAGCCGAAGTCATCGCGCAGGGTTTCCGACAGCCGCGCCATTGGCCGCAGCGCCGTTTCCCGCCGTTCGCCGTTGAGAAAGAAACTCAGGGTTACTCTCTCTCCGTTCCGCCCGCTCATGCGGCCAATGCCTCCAACAGGCGTCCGGTCAGGGTCGCCGCCGCATCCAGACGGTAGGCCGCCGTGCCCCGGTGATCGTCGAGGGGGGAGAGATGCGCGAAATATTCCGGCCGAAGCAACGATCGGCTCGGCGTTTGACCCTGCAACGCCGCTTCCAGCAACGGCAACCGCCGGGCAACTTCCGAACAGGCACCGACCGACAGCCGGGCCTCTCGCACCCGGCCATGATCATCAAGGTCCAGCCATCCAGCGACCATAACGATGGAAATGACCAGCGAACTGCGCGCGCCCAATTTGATGAAACCAGAGCGTCCCTGCTCCAGGGATTTCGGCACCAGAATTGCGGTAAGCATTTCGCCGGGCGCCAATGCGGTGCGCCGATTGCCCAGGATAAATTCCGACAGGGGCAGCCGCCGCGAATGCGACTGGTTTTGCAATAGCACCTCCGCCTCCAGACAGAGCAGCGGCGGCACGCCATCGGCCGCCGGCGAGGCGTTACAGAGGTTTCCCGCGACCGTGGCAACGTTCTGGATTTGCGGCCCGCCGACCTGCCGCGCGGCCGCCTTCAGGCCGGCGAAGCAGGAAGGCAAATCCGTATCCAGCACATCGCGCCACGTGGCCATGGCGCCAATGCGCCAGAAATCGCCGTCGGCCGCAATGCCCTGGAGCATTTCAATCGCACTCAGATCCAGAATGTCATGATCCGGCCGCCGGCCGACCTGGGCCGGATAGTAATCGGTTGCGCCGGCAATAACTGTCAACTCCCGCGCCGCCAAGGCTTCCAAGGCGTGAGACAGTTCCGTGGGACGGAGATAATCAACCATGCACCGAACCTACGCGAGGTGCTATGCGCCGTCCAGAACCCCAAGCATGGCCGCGACGGTGATCAGCTTTTCCCGTGGCGCGCCCTCGCGTGCTTGTGCATTTTCGTAGGCTTCCAGGGTCAGCCAGTCAGCATAATCCACCACCCGCGCGCCCTTGCCGGCAAGTGCTTCATCCAAGGCCTCCCGGCCTGGTTTTCGGCCTTCCGGAATATCCTCGATGATCTGTCTTGCGGCTTCCTGGCCGTCCGGACGGTTCGTGCCGATCACGCCCGTGGGGCCGCGTTTGATCCAGCCTACGACGTAAAGGCCCTCGCCGGCCCGGCCATCGTCACTGATCGCCACGCCCCAATCATCATTGAAGGGAAGGCCTTCGAGACCGCCGGAGCGGTACCCCACCGCCGGCAGGACCAGGGAGGTTTCGATCTCGAAAAATTCGCCGGTACCCACCGCGCGGCCATCGACCACTTCGGTGTGTTCCATCCGGATTCCCTCGACCCTGTCACCGCCCAGAATTTCACGGGGCGCGGCAAAAAATTGAAAATGCACGCGTTTCGGCAATTCGTCCGCCTTACGGGGAGCGAATTCGCGCAACGTAGCCAGGTTTCTTTCGCGCAGGCGGCGGTCCCGGTCGGACATTTCCAGCTCTTCCGGCACCGCATCTGGGATCAACGTGCCGTCGATCTGCGGCACGCAGATCTCCAACTTACCCATCTCGCGCAATTCCACATTGGTAAACTTGGCTTCCACGGGGCCGCGCCGGCCCAACATGTAGACATCGGTGATGGAGGAAGCCTCGATCGCGTCAAGGGCATCGTTGGTAATATCGGACGGTGACAGTTCGGCCCGTGTTTTGACCAGCAACCGGGCGATATCGATGGCCACGTTGCCGTTGCCGATAACGCAGACGTTGGCGGTATCGAGATCGGGATTCAGATCGATAAAGTCGGGATGGCCATTGTACCAACCGACGAACGCCGCCGAACCAATCACGCCCTGTTTGTCCTCGCCGGGAATGCCAAGCTTGTTGTCTTCGGGGGAGCCGATGGCGATAACCACGGCATCGTACATGGCACGCAGTTCGTCCAGGCTGATGTCCCGGCTCACCTCAACATTGCCGTAGAAGCGAACCTGATCGCGGGCGGCGGTCTTGTCAAAATTGCGGGAGACATTCTTGGTCGTCTGATGGTCCGGGGCGACGCCATAGCGGATCAGCCCATGCGGCGCCGGCAGACGCTCGATAATATCAATTTGGCAGTCGGCGTCCGACTTGGCCAAAGCTTCGGCGGTATAAAAACCGCTTGGGCCCGAGCCCACGATAGCCACGCGAATGGGCATGGAAAACCTATCCCCCTATTGTCAAAACGAAGCTCTGTCCAACTAAACGCTACGAGAGCTCCGCTACTCCCCCACTGTCCACGTCGCGCCGCCGCGCAGCAGCGCGTTCATATCCGCCTCGCCGCCGGCGGCACGGGCCGCATCGACCTGCCGATAGACCGCGCTGTCGTATGCTTCCGCATCTTCACAATACAGGACGCCAACGGCGACGGGAAAATCCGGGTTGCGCATGGCGCCCAACAGACCGGCCAATACCCGGTTGGTTTCGTCATGGCGCAGCAGATCATCCTCGGTGATGCCGTCAACGCCAAGCTGCACGACTTCCAATTCGATGGCGCCGGGCTTCATGCGGATGCCCTTGTCCCGATCCTGGCCGAAAATCATCGGCTCGCCATGTTCCAGCACCAACTCGCCGTCGGCGGCATTGGTCTTTTCAGAGAACGAACTGAAGGCGCCGTCATTGTAGACGATGCAGTTGGTATAAATTTCCACGAACGAAGCGCCCTGGTGGGCATGGGCCCGTTGCAGCACGCCCGGCATATGTTTTTGCTGGGTATCGACCGCGCGGGCCACGAAGGAGGCGTTGGCGCCCAGGGCGAACAAGACCGGTGACAGCGGCCGGTCGAGGGAGCCAAGGGGCGTAGAGGGCGAACGCGTACCCTGTTTCGAGGTTGGCGAATACTGCCCCTTGGTCAGGCCATAAATTTCGTTGTTGAACAGCATGATCTGCATATTCACATTGCGCCGCAGGGCATGCAGCATGTGATTGCCGCCGATCGACAGACCATCGCCGTCACCGGTCACCAGCCAGACATCCATCTCCGGATTGGCCAGCTTGACCCCCGTGGCAAAGGCCGGCGCCCGGCCGTGGATGGTATGGAAACCATAGGTCGACATGTAGTAGGGAAACCGCGAGGAGCAGCCGATGCCGGAGATGAAGACGACATTCTCCGGCGGCGTGCCGATGTCTGCCAGGGCCTTTTGCACGCCCTTCAGAATGGCGTAGTCGCCACAGCCCGGACACCAACGGACTTCCTGATCGGAGGCGAAATCCTTCGCCTTCAGCGCACTGGGTTTGGCGGGCGCGTTCATTTTGCTTCTCCGGATTGTCCATCAAGGCGGCTCATTATGGCATCCTCGATCTCGGCGATCTTAAAGGGCTGGCCGTTGACCTTGTTCAGGGGTTCCGCCGGCACCAGATACTCGGCGCGCAGAACCGTGATCAGCTGGCCATTGTTCATTTCCGGCACCAGGACCTGCTCAAAACCGGACAGCAGATCGCCCAGGTTGCTCGGCAGCGGCCAGATATGATGCAAATGCACATGGCTGACATCAAGACCCTGATCGCGCATGTTGCCGACCGCCCGGCTGATCGGGCCGTGGGTGGAGCCCCAGCCGACCACGGCCAGCTTGCCGCTTTCATTGCCCTGTTCCACCCCTTGCAAGGGGATATCCTTGGCGATGCCACGGATCTTGCCGGCGCGAAGGTCGGTCATGCGTTGATGGTTTTCGGCGTCGTAGGAAATATTGCCGCTGCCGTCCTCGCGCTCGATACCGCCGATACGGTGTTGCAGACCCGCGGTACCTGGCCGGGCCCAGGGCCGGGCCAGGGTTTCCTGGTCGCGGTCATAGGGCCGGAAGCCATCCTCGCCAACCTGATCCTTGTCGGCGAAATTGACGGGGAAGGGTTCGTAATCATTGAAATCGGGGATCAGCCACGGCTCGGAGGCATTGCCCATATAGCCGTCGCTCAACAGGATCACCGGCGTCATGTACTTGGTTGCCAGGCGCACCGCCTCAATGCCCATTTCAAAACAGTTTGACGGCGACGAAGCGGCCAGAACGACCAGGGGCGCATCAGCGTTGCGGCCATAGACGGATTGAAAAAGATCCGACTGTTCGGTCTTGGTCGGCAAGCCCGTCGATGGACCCGCCCGCTGGGCGTTGACCACGATCAGGGGCAATTCCGCACCAATCGCCAGGCCGATCGCCTCGCCCTTCAGGGCCACGCCCGGCCCCGACGAAGAGGTCACGCCAAGTGAACCGGCAAAGGATGCGCCGATCGCGGCGCAAACGGCAGCTATCTCGTCCTCGGCCTGAAAGGTCACCACGTCGAACTGTTTCATGCCGGCCAGGATATGCAGCAGGGTAGAGGCCGGCGTGATCGGGTATGACGCCAGTACCATGGGAAGGCTCGCAAGCTTAGTGCCAGCCGCCAATCCCCAAGCCAGGGCCTCGGCCCCGGTTACGGCGCGGTACAGGCCTGGCGCAATATCCGCCTGGCGCACCGTAAAGCCGCGCATGTCGCCCGGCAACTCTGCGGTCTCGCCGTAGATATGACCGGCATTCAGGGCCGCGACATTGGCGTCGGCGATATTGGGCAGCTTGGCGAATTTGGTGCGCAGCCAATTCAGCGTCGGCTCCCGGTCACGGTCGTACAGCCAATAGATCAGCCCCAGGGTCCACATGTTCTTGGAGCGCAGGGCTTCCTTGTTGGAAACACCGAATTCCTTGACCGCTTCCATGGTCAGCTTGGAAATATCGATGGTCAGAACCTGGAAGCCATCCAGGCTGTCGTCTTCCAGGGGGTCGGTATCGAAACCGGCCTTTTTCAGATTTCGCCCGGTGAAGGTGCCGGTATCGACGATCACGGTACCGCCGGTTTTGACGTCGCCCAGGTTGACCTTCAGCGCGGCCGGGTTCATGGCGACCAGCACATCCGGTGCATCACCGGCGGTGGCGATCTTGCGGGCGCCAAAATTGATCTGGAAAGCCGACACCCCGAATGTGGTGCCGATCGGTGCGCGGATCTCCGCCGGGAAGTCCGGGAAGGTCGCCAGGTCATTGCCGGCCAGCGCCGTGGCCAGGGTGAATTGACTGCCGGTTAGTTGCATACCGTCGCCGGAATCTCCGGCAAACCGTACGACGACCGATTCCACTTCTTCGCGTGGGGTCCCGGTCGGCTCAAGCTGGACTGCTGTGCTCGTTACCATGTCTCAAACGCTGATTTGCATAGGGTTGGGGTTCCGCGTGTCTTAGCTACCTAGCCGGTCCGCCAGCGGCGGTTTCCGCCATGGGCTGCTGCCAATTCTGCTTCATCAATACCAAATTTGTCGAAACGGCTGACACCTGTTGACGCATGGATAATGGCGTCCGTCGCGTCGGGCAATGTAACCAGTTCGTTCACCCTTGCCAATAACCAGATATGGCAAAAAAAACAACCTTTCGCGAGCGTTTTCCAAACCTTTCATTTGAACGGATCAGCCGCCCGGATCGGCTGCTGGGGGCGCCGGCGATCGGCGCAGGATCACCAGGTCTCCATTGCTCAGGCCATAAACCACCTCTTTCCAGCCATTGCCGTCCAGATCGGCCGTGTGAATGGCCGTGGCAATTGGCCGCTGATGCCGGGGCAGTTCACGTATCTGGTAGCCATTCTCGGTGAAAAAAACCTGGCGCAGGGCGCGCCTTCGGGCATCGGGCAAATGCAGGACGGGGCCCCTGCCCCAACCGCGCCCCCACTCAACAGCGGCCGCCATACCTTGAATTGGGCTCCCCATGGCATGATTCGAGAAACCTTTCGACGACCATTCCTCGTGCAGCCACTGCAACCGCAGCCGGTTCACGCGCAGTTCGCGCACGACCAATACGCCGCCGATATGCGGCGTTACGACCGCGGCGATCTCCAGAAAACCATCACCGTCGATATCCGCTATGGCCGCCGGGTTAAGCCAGCGGTGGGGCAGTCCGATGGGCTGCGTTTCCGTCACCCTGACGATTTCATCGCCCTCGGGCCGGAACACGGCCAAGGCTGCGCCCGCGGCGGGATATGATCGCACCACCACCAGTTCGTCCCCGCCGTCGCCGTCAAGATCCGCCAAACGCACCTGGCGATCCTCGAACACGGAGTTATCGGGCAGCGTATAGGACAAGTTCCTGCCGTCGCGCAGTTGCACCTGAAGGCCCGAGGCTTCAATCGCGTCACCTAGGACACCGTGGTCATAGCGTGTGGTGGGTCCAGTTAGCCACGCAGCCGCGATATCTCTTTTGCCCTTGGCCACGATTCCGTCTGGCAGCATATCCGCCCGTACCGCCGGCGGCGTCGGGCGATACCCGGTCAGGCGGGACAGTTTTGGCGTGCCGCCCTGCATGCTCAGGGTAAAGAAGCCGGCCCCCTTTGGTGTCTCCAACTTAGCGATCACGCGCTGGTCGTCGACGAAAAGAGCCGTCAATGGATGGGGCGGCATGTAATGCAGCATCTCGCCGCCCGCCGCCGCGCCGCTATAAAGCATGGCCAAGGGCAGCAAGAACCGCCACCGCCGCTTGCCCGGGCGGATCATCTGCTATCAATCCTCGATAATCGCGACCGCGCGGGTCCAGCCCGCCGAGGCGGCCCTGATCTTCATGGGAAAGCAGGCGACCGAGAACCCCTTATCGGGCAGGCATTCCAGATTGTGCAGTTTTTCGATATGGCAGTAGCCGATGTTCCGTCCGGCCCGGTGCCCCTCCCAAATAATCGAGGCATCCTTGTTTTCACGGAAACGCTGGGCGGTGAAACTGAACGGCGTATCCCAGGACCAGGCATCGGTACCGGTCAGGCGGACGCCGCGCTCCAGCAGATACATGGTCGCCTCGACACCCATGCCGCAACCGGTATCGACATAGTTGTCACCGCCGAATGCCTTTCCGGCGGCCGTGTTGACGACGACGATTTCCAGTGGCGACAGGGTGTGATCAATCCGCTTCAGCTCCGCCGCCACATCATCGGCGGTGACGACATAGCCGTCTTCGAAATGGCGGAAATCCAATTTCACCGCCGGTTGGAAACACCATTCAAGCGGCACCTCGTCGATGGTGATGGCCCGCTCCCCCCGGCTCATCGTGGAGGCAAAATGGTACGGCGCGTCCAAGTGCGTGCCGTTATGGGTGGATAGCGCGACCCGCTCCACCGCCCAGCCTTCGCCGTCCGGCAGATCGGACTTCTCCAATCCAGGAAAGAACGAGGTCATGCCCTCGACGGACGCCTGGTGATCAATATATTCGATACTGGGTTGAGATCCGATCGGATCGGAGATCACGTCATTTTCCAGGAATATGGAAATATCTACGATTTGCCTGGCCATTCTGGTTCCCAATCATATCAAGGATTATGTTCAACAACTGCGGCTGCACGGCCGGCTCGCAGAATCGTGACATATTTGTCGCAATTCGCGACGAAAACACCACGAAAATGCGCAATAACTTTGCCTTGTCAGCACCGCCATGTAAATTTCCGTCGGTTAGCGTAAATTATCTGCTACGCTACCGCATCATGAAAGTTCCGTGACTTAAACGACATCAGGCTAGATGTGATGAGGGTGGCGGTGCTTTCCAAATATGAAGTATTCCGGGACTAAGACAGATGCCAACAGGAACAGTTAAGTGGTTCAACCCCACTAAAGGGTATGGATTTATCGAGCCTAGCGACGGCTCCAAGGACGCGTTCGTCCATATTTCCGCCGTCGAACAGGCTGGCTTGTCCACCTTGAACGAGGGTCAGAAGGTTGAGTATGAACTGACCGCCGGCCGCAATGGCAAGAGTGCCGCGGACAAGATCGTCGTCATCGAGTGAATTTCGGGCAACCGAATTCAAACTGAAGGCCTCTCGGGCGCGTAGGCATTTTTTGTTGGCCTACATCTCTTAAAGCGGTTCCAAGTAGCGGTCGAGAGCGCCAGGACAGAAGTCTACGATGCCGTAAATGGGATGTTACCCATCGCAGCGGGTTATGCGATTGGGCCGGTCCCGTGATGCGTTCCATGACGCGTCAATGAAACCCATATTGCCAAGACATCAACTTTGATCAGACGCCGGTTCAACAAAGCCGGTGGTATCACTCAACCGCCGTGCTCGGCATGTTCGGGCCGGTGCGGGCCATTGGGCGCTCCGAGCCCTTCGGTAATGTTTATGCTCGGTTGTCATATCTCCGAATTTTTCGTCATATATCGAATTAGATTAGTTCTGTAGTTCGTTGTTTTTTATTAATATTTTCATATTTTTAACACCTAAGACTAAAACTTATCGATGACACTGACCCGTCACGCGAAGACGGTCAATAGGGCCGTACGCAAGGCACGATCTAGCTGCTTCTTTACAAAATCCTCGGTTCGTTATTCCTGTCCCGCACCCCGTTGACAGAGACCGAAGGTCGGCGCACTTTGCAGGCCTGACTGTTGGGGAGCGGTAAGCATGGAACGTTCGTTTGCGAAAGAGGTGAAACAGTTGCGCCTGGGCCAGGGCGACACGTTTCATGGCGAAGGTATTCTGGCTGTTACCAAGGCCTTGTTGCAATCGGGCGTCAGCTATGTCGGCGGTTACCAGGGCGCGCCGATCAGCCATTTGATGGATGTCCTGGTGGACGCGGAAGATCTGCTGAGCGAGCTGGGCGTTCATCTGGAAACCTCGACCTCCGAGGCCGCCGCCGCCGCCATGCTGGGCGCCTCCATCAACTATCCCCTGCGCGGCGCGGTAACCTGGAAATCCACCGTGGGCACCAATGTCGCCTCCGATGCCCTGTCCAATCTTGCCTCGGCCGGCGTCACGGGCGGCGCCATGATCGTGTTGGGGGAAGATTACGGTGAAGGTTCATCAATCCTGCAGGAACGCACCCACGCCTTCGCCACCAAATCCCAGATTTGGTTGCTCGATCCCCGCCCCGACCTGACGACCATCGTCCGCATGGTGGAGCAAGGTTTTGAATTGTCCGAGCATTCCAACACACCGGTGATGTTGGAACTGCGCATCAGGGCCTGTCACGTGCATGGCGCGTTTCAGGCCGCCGACAACAAAATGGGTCAGTTCAACCGCAACCAGGTGATCCCAAAACCCAACCACGATTTCGCCCGTATTACCTTGCCGCCCTCCACCTATGCTCAGGAAAAGCACAAGATCGATGTGCGCATGCCCGAAGCGATCCGTTTCATCACGGAACGGCAACTGAACGATCACTTCGACGGCGACATCGACGAGGTTGGTATCATCTGTCAGGGCGGCCTTTACAATGCCACCTTGCGTGCCCTGGTCCAGACAGGTCTTGCCGATGCCGCGGGCAACAGCCGCATACCCATTCTGGCCCTGAATGTGACCTATCCCCTGGCGCCAGATGAAATCTCACAGTTCTGCGCCGGTAAGTCCGCCATCTTCATGGTCGAAGAGGGCCAGCCGGATTATCTTGAGGAGGCCGTCAACGTCATTCTGCGCAAGGCTGATCTGCAAACCAAGGTGATCGGCAAGGGTCCCCTGCCCATGGCCGGAGAATATACGGCGGAGGTTGTGTTGCGCGGCCTTTCGGCATTTCTTGAGCAGACCAAACCCCGTGGCGTCGACCTTGCCGCGGCGACGGCGCCGGTCGGCGAACTGGACCGGCACAAGGCCAAGGCCGCTGAACTGCTTGGTGATTTGCTGCCGACCCGGCCACCGACGTTTTGCACCGGCTGTCCCGAGCGGCCCTTGTTCAGTGCCATCCGCATTTTGGAAAAGGATCTGGGGCCGACCCATGTTTCCTGCGATATCGGTTGCCATACCTTCTCCACCCTGCCGCCCTTCAATCTGGGCAATACCGTCCTGGGCTATGGCCTTGGGCTTTCCAGTGCCGCCGGCGTGGCGCCGAATTTCGGCAAGCGGGTGATCTCGATCATGGGTGACGGCGGCTTTTGGCATGGCGGCGTCACCAACGGTATCTCATCGGCCCTGTTCAACAAGGCGGACGGCGTCCTGATGGTAATCAAAAACGGCTACACCTCCGCCACCGGCTGGCAATTCGTGCCCTCCACCCTGCGCCCGCAACCGGGCCGGACGACCGGCGCCTCGATTGAAAAGGTGATCAGAAGCATGGGCGCGGGCTGGCAGCGCAATGTGCCGAATTACCGCGTCGGCAAGGTGATGAAGACCCTGCGCCAGGCATTGACCGGAAAAGGCAAAGGGCTGCGCGTGATTGTCGCCGACAGCGAATGCCAATTGGCGCGGCAGCGGCGGATCCGCCCGGAGGTCGCCGCCCGCCTGCAAAGCGGCCAGCGCGATGTCCGCACCCGCTTCGGCGTCGACGATGAAACCTGCACCGGCGATCGGGCCTGTATCCGGCTGTCGGGCTGCCCTTCCCTTACCATCAAGGCCAATCCCGATCCTTTTCGCGATGACCCGGTTACAACGGTATTGGATAGCTGCGTCGGTTGCGGTCTGTGCGGCGAGGTTGCCCATGCCGCCGTGCTCTGCCCCTCGTTCTACAAGGCGGACATCGTGCGCAATCCCAATACTTGGGACCGTTTCAAGGATGGCCTGCATCGCCGCCTGCTGGGCGATATGGCCAAGGTGCGTACCTAAGCCATGACGGAGGCAAGCAAGACTGCCCGGCCCATAGGCCTGTTGATCGCGGCCATGGGCGGTGAAGGCGGCGGCGTGCTGCGGCAATGGCTGGTCGATGCGGCCATGGCCCATGGCCTGGCGGTGCAAAGCACCTCTATCCCCGGCGTTGCGCAGCGTACCGGCGCCACGACCTATTACATTGAAATGCAGGCCCTGGCGGAAACGGAAACCGGCGCCGCCCGGCCGGTGATGTCACTTTATCCGCTGGCGGGCAGCGTTGATATCATGGTCGCGTCAGAGCTGATCGAAGCCGCCCGCGCCATGCAAAACGGCTTTGTCACGCCCAATTGCACGACCCTCATCGCCTCGACCCATCGGGTCTACGCCGTGGCCGAACGCACCGCCATGGGCGATGGCCGGTTTGACGGCACTCGGGTGCTCAAGGCGGCCCGCAATCTGGCCCAGCGCGCCATCCTGTTCGATATGGATGCCATGGCGCGGCAACATGAAAGCGTGATCAACGCGGTCCTGCTGGGCGCCATTGCCGGCACCAACCGTCTGCCCATCCCGGCGGCCGGCTTCGAGGAGGCGATCCGCGACACGGGCCGGGCGGTGGAGGCCAATCTGGCCGCCTTCCGGGCCGGTTTTGCCTCGGTGGAACGGGGCGATCTGGCGGCGCTGCCGCCGGACAGCGAATTGAAGCGGCCCTGGCGCGCCGATCCGCCCATGGTCGAACAGCTTCAGCATCGGGTGCGGGATGAATTTCCCGGCGCCGCGCGAACTGTACTGCGCGAAGGCGTCAACCGTATGTTCGATTATCAAAATCTATCCTACGCCGAACTTTACCTGCGACGGCTGATGCCGATTGACCGGGCCGAGCGGGATGCCGACGGGCATGGCGAACTGGTGCGCGAGGCGGGCCGGCATCTGGCCCTATGGATGAGCTATGAGGACGTCATACAGGTCGCCAGGGCAAAATTGGACCCGAAGCGCCAGGCACGCATAAGACAGGAAGTCGGCGCCAAACCGGACGAACCGGTGAGGATACGGGAATATCTGAAGCCAGGCCTGGATGAAGCGGCGGCATTGCTACCGGGCTGGATTGCCGTACCGCTGCTGGCGGTGGCCGAAAAGACCGGCCTGCGCGACCGCCTGAACATCGGCATGACCGTGACCAGCACATCGCTGTGGGGCCATTTTCTGCTGCGCCTGCTGGCGTCCCTTCGGCCCCTGCGCAGTTTGGGCTATCGCTATCGCAGCGAACAGCCGTTAATAGATCATTGGATCAGCAATATCGCCAAGGCGGCGGCGCTTGATCTGGGCCTGGCGACGGAGATCGTAGTCTGCCAGCGCCTGTTGAAAGGCTATGGCCAAACCCATCGTCATGGCCGGGGCAGCTTCGACGGCATCATGGCGACACTGGCGGAACCGGCCCTGCGCGGCGAGATGGACGCCAAGGGTGCGGCCCAGGCGATCGCCCGCGCCCGTGAGGCCGCCCTGGCCGATCCGGAAGGCACCGCCCTGCAAGCTGTTCTAACGACAGAAGAAAAGGCCGATCTGGCGGCGCAATAGGTGATCCGCCGGCCTCACCAAGCGATCAAAGCTACGTGACAGAGATGCTTTTGGGCTTTTCCAGCAGTGTCGCCTGCCCACATCATGGACCTGCCCTTTGATTGGAGAGGACCATGGCTCGCCTGCGTTATCTATCCCCTATTGGCCTTGTTTGCATTATAGGTCTTGCCGGCCTCGGCCTAATTGGCCCGGCCCGATCCGCCGAAGAAGAGCATTTGCGCCTTGGCGATCCAGGCGCCCTGCCGCCCGCGCGGGCGGAGGCGATCTATCAAGGGGTAAAAGGCGCCATGGCGGACGGTTACGCGCCATCCCGCGACCCCATCGCGAAGAACTATCCGCGCTGGCGGCGCTTTAACGTTGCACCTTACCTGTCCGCCACCCACGGCAACCGCTACGCCAACAATTTCGCCAACGATAAAGCGGTCAGGGCCGGCTACGGCAGACTGAAGGCCGGCCAGAAGATGCCGCCCGGCGCCGTGGTGGTGAAGGACAGCTATACCGTCACCAAGGAGGGTGAAGTTTTTCCCGGCGCCCTGTTCATCATGGAGAAACTGGCGCCCGGACGCGGCCCGGACACAGGCGATTGGCGCTTCGTGCAAATTCTGCCCGACGGCAGCTACATTGGTGACACCACCGGCGACAGCCCCGAGGATGTGGCCTTCTGTTTCACCTGCCACAAAGCCATGGCCGGCGTGGATTACCTGTTTTTCCTGCCCGAAGCGTATCGTTCAAAGCGGAAATAGCCGCCGGCTTACCGTCCCTTGAATACGGGTGTGCGCTTGTCGACGAAGGCCTGTGCCGCTTCCTTGTGATCCTCGGTCATGCCCGTCCGGGTGTGATGCCAGGCTTCAAGATCCAGGCAATCGCGCAGGCTGCCGGTTTCCGCCGCGTTCATGTTCCGCTTCATATAGCCAAGCGCGATGCTGGGGCCGTTGGCCATCTTTTCGGCCAGGGCCATGGCTTCCACTTCAAGCTGGTCATCCGCCACGACGCGATTGACGATACCCAGTGCCAGGGCTTCCGCCGCCTCCACCCGATCGGCGGTGTAATACAATTCACGCGCCTTGGCGGTGCCGACCAGACGGGTGAGAAAATAGCTGCCGCCGAAATCGCCGGAATAGCCAACGTTGGCGAAGGCGGAGGTCATCTTCATGGTATCGGAGGCGACGCGCATGTCGCAGGACAGGGCCAGGGACAGGCCGGCACCGGCCACGGGGCCCCGCACCATGGCAATGGTCGGTTTCGGCATTTCATGCAACAGCCTTGAGGTTTCCATTTTCGCCCGCAACTGCTGCGCCTTGCCTTCCATGGTGCTGTCGGGAAATTCAGTGCCCTCGGCCATGGCCTTGACGTCACCGCCGGCGCAAAAGCCGCGCCCGGCGCCGGTCAGGATGACACAGCCGGTTTCCGGATCGCCCGCCAATCGCTCCAATGCCTCGACCATCGCATCGAGCATGGCGCCGGACATGGCGTTCAGCCGATCCGGCCGGTTCATGGTCAATACGGCGACGCGGCCTTCTTTGCGTTCCAAAAGATCATCGGTCATGCTCTCGCCACTCCTAAACTTGGTTGTTATCATCACTGGGTTTATTCGAATCTAGCACGGCGATAGGGAGCAGTGCCACGTGTTGATCGATGCGGTTGGGAACCGGCATGCGCCCTTCAATGGTCCGGCGCGGATCGTATCGTTGGTACCCAGCCTAACGGAACTGCTGTTCGCCCTTGATTTACAGGCGCAGGTGGTCGGACGCACGGCCTTTTGCATTGAACCGGACGGCCAGGTCGATGCCATCCCCGTGGTCGGCGGCACCAAGACGTCCGAGATCGACAAGCTGGCAGCCCTGAAGCCCAGCCACGTCCTGGTCAATGTTGATGAAACACCAAAAGAGCTGGCCGAACAGATCGGCGCCTTGGGCGTTTCGGTCGTCGTGACCCATCCCAACACCCCGGCCGACAATATCCCGCTGTTTCAATTGATCGGCGGTTTGTTCGGGCGTGACCAGCAGGCGGCGGCTCTGGTGCGGGATCTGCAGCGGGAGTTGGAGCAGGCCGGCACATGGCCCGACCGAAAGGTGCTGTATTTGATCTGGAAACAGCCCTGGATGACGGTATCCCGGGACACCTATATCGCCAATATGTTGGGCCTGTTCGGCATGCGGACCCTGTGCCACGATCCCGCGCGGCGCTATCCGGAAGTCGATATCAATGCCGCTTTGTTGGCCGACGCCGATGTGGTGCTGTTCTCGACCGAGCCGTTTCCGTTTGCGGAAAAACACCGCGACGCCTTCGCCAATGAGCATAAGATCGCGAAACAATCTCGGCTGCTGCCCATTGATGGTAAGATGGTATCCTGGTACGGCAGCCGTGCCATCGAAGGCGTGCGTTACCTGCGCACCTTCACGGCCCAACTATAAAAATCTTGAGGAAGCTTCATGTCGAAACCCATGCTGTTCACGCCCCTGCCCTTGCGCGATATCACGGTGAAGAACCGCGTCGTCGTCGCGCCGATGCATCAATACGCCGGCAAGAAGGGTTTCCCCACCGATTGGCATCTGATGAATGCCGGGCGCTTCGCCGTCGGCGGCGCCGGGCTGGTGATCGTTGAATCGACCAAGGTCGAGCGGCGGGGCTGCGGCACGGTCGGCGACCTGGGCCTGTGGGACGATGCCATGATCCCGCATTTCAAGCGCCTGGCGGATTTCATCAAGGAGCACGGATCCATCGCCGGCCTGCAACTGGGCCATAGCGGCCGCAAGGCGCGGCGTTTTCGCCCCTGGGAGGGCGGCAAGCCGCTGGAGCAATCGGCGGCGGAGGCCGAGGGCGTGGATGATTGGCGGGATTGGGAACTGGTGGCGCCGACCGCCCTGGCCGATCCCGGTGATCCCGAGCCCCGCGCCCTGAGCCGGCCGGAGATTGCCGAGGTTGTCGAACGCTGGGGTCAGGCCGCCGCCAGGGCCGATGCGGCGGGTTTCGAGATGCTGGAGATCCACGGCGCCCACGGCTATCTGATCCATCAATTCCTCTCGCCCGCCGCCAACCGGCGCAACGATGACTATGGCGGCTCGGACGCCAACCGCCACCGCTTTGCCCTGGAGATAACCGAATGCGTGCGCGCCAACTGGCCGGAGCACAAGCCGCTGTTCATGCGACTTTCCGTCGAGGACGACGCCGGCTGGGGGCCGGAGGAGAACGTCGCCCTGGCCCGTATCGTCAAGAACATGGGTGTTGACGTGATTGACTGCTCCTCGGGCGGCATACGCGGCGCACCGGTGGTTGGCAGCGGCCCAGTGGGCTATGGCTATCAGGTACCCTACGCCGCGAAAATCCGCACCGAGGCGGAGATGATGAGCATGGCCGTGGGCCTGATCGTGCATGCGGATCAGGCGGAACAGATCCTGCTGAATGGCGAGGCGGACCTGATCGCCCTGGCCCGGGAGCTTCTATACAACCCGAACTGGCCCCTCGATGCGGCCCATAAGCTGGGCCTGGACGAACCCTATGATCTGATGCCGCCGGCCTATCAATTCTGGCTGTCGAAACGGGAAAAGGCGGTCAAGGACCTGACGCCGTCGACGCACCAAAGCGGTATCGACGGGGCCGGCTGACAGGGGGACTTTGGCGTGGCCGTGAATTCCAGGATTGATTAGGAAATCTCGGACCATGGCGGCAATTGCGGCAGGGACGAAACTTGGACCCAGGATTGGGGTCGGGCAGACGGCGGAAGTGTTCGCCATCGACGACGGCCGCGTGGTCAAACTCTTCCATCCCGACCTTTCCCGGACGAGTGTCGAAGCGGAAGCCCATGCCGCCGAGTTGGTCGCAAGGGCGGGTCTGCCGGCACCGGATTTCCACGGTCTGGTTGAAATCGAAAAGCGTCCAGGTATCGTCTATGAACGACTGCAAGGCGAAACCATGCTGGATGTGATGCGGCGGCGGCCGCATCAACTGCGCCGTTTCAGCCGCGAGTTCGCGGCCCTGCATCGCCAACTGCATCAATGTGAAATTCCCCAACTCAGGTCGTATCGCGACTCCCTGTCGGCACAGATCCAAGATGCCACCGGCTTGACCGAGGCGGACAAGGAACGGGTGCTAAGCCGCTTGCACGGCCTGCCACGGGATCGGCATATGGTCTGTCACGGCGACTTTCACCCCGACAACATAATGCTGACCCAGCGGGGATGGGTGGTGATCGACTGGATGACCGCCTGTTCCGGCGAACCGGCGGCGGATGTCGCCCGCACGCTCATGCTGCTGGCCATCGGCACGCCCATCGAAATGAACCCGTGGCAACGCATGATGACGTTGCTGCTGCGGCGATTTTTTCGCAACCGCTATCAAGCAGACTATTTCCACGGCTGCGAACCGACGCCGCCACAGGTACAAGCCTGGCTGCCCGTGTTGGCCGCGGCCCGCTTGGCCGAGTCGATTGACGATGAGACCAATTATCTGCTGGCATTGGCAAGAACCGCAATGGATTGAGGCGGCGGACAACGCGGCATTAAAGTAATTTCAGAGAATTCACCATCACCGGCACGTGATGGTTTGAAGCGGGCCGGGAAACGGCTACGATCAAGACCGGTTCAAAGCATTACCAGGAGTATGAAACATGCCCGCGCACACCGCCGCCGCCGGATCGGAGCTGGACGTCAATAATGTTGCCATGACCACGCGCATGGCCCTGGCCTATGCCGCCGGTATCGCGGATACCTCAACCCGGGTCTTCGATGACGACCGCGAGGGCGGTATCATGGCGCCACCGCAGTTCTGCGTTACCCTGGAATGGCCGGTGGTCAATGGCAAGCTGTCACGCGGCGTCGTGGGTATGCAGCCCGAGGAACAGGTGCGCAGTGTGCACGCCATTCAGGATTCGATCTTTCACCAACCGGTCCGCCCCGGCATGAACCTGAGCACAACGGGCCGGATCGCCGCTATCCGCCGCACCCGCGCCGGTTCCCTGACCGTGACCAAGCTGAGCACGGTGGATGTGGACAGCGGCGAGGCGGTGGTGACGTCATGGTCCAGCGGCATCGCCCGCAATGTCGAAGTGGTCGGCGAAGACGTCACCCTGGAAGGCCCACCGCCCCTGCCGGAGGGCAGCGGCGAGGTGATGGAGGAGATCGAGATCTTTATTCCGCGTGAGATGCCCCACAGCTATACCGAATGCGCCGATATCTGGAATCCGATCCACACCGAGCGGGAGGTCGCCATCGGCTCCGGCCTGCCGGACATCATCCTGCACGGCACCGCCACCTGGGCCCTGGCCGGCCGCGAGATCATGCGCGCCTGCTGCAACGGCGATCCCGACGGCCTGAAGCGGCTGCATGGCCGCTTCACCGCCATGGTCATCCCCGGCAGCACCATTCGCGTCGAACTGCATAAACCGCTGGACGGCGCGGTCGGCTTCACGGTCTACAACGAAGAGGGCGCCGCCGCCGTCTCCAACGGCATCGCGGTAATCGCATAAACCTGTTGTGCGTGAATCGCCAAAATTGAGGCCGCAGGGACTGGCCGACGTCAGCTTTGGAACTGTAGTATCATGACCGACGCGTCTCGATTGGAGGCTCAACGCCTTATCGACAATTGCTTGGTGAATGCCTATTTCCCCGAATTGCCGGAGCATTCCCTGGGCAAGGTTCGCGATTCCTATGATCTGCCCGATGGACGGCGGATCATGATCGCGACGGACCGGCAATCGGCTTTTGATCTGGTCCTGGCGGCGGTACCCTACAAGGGGCAGGTGCTCAACCAGACAGCCCGGTTCTGGTTCGATGAGACCAGGGACATTTGCCCAAATCACGTCATCAGCTATCCCGATCCGAACGTCATCGTGGCGCACAACCTGGATATGCTGCCGGTTGAGATGGTGGTCCGCGACTATATGACCGGCTCCACGGAAACCAGCATCTGGCCCATGTATGCGCGGGGGGAGCGGCAGCTGTACGGCCATCGGTTTCACGACGGTCTGGTCAAGAATCAGAAACTTCCGGGCACCATACTCACACCGACAACCAAGGCGGCGCAGGACGAACATGATGTACCGACCACCGACGAAGAGATCGTCGAATCTGGCCTGCTGCCGGCGGAACAGTGGGCCGAACTGGCCCGCATCAGTCTGGCTTTGTTCGCGCGCGGCCGCGAAATCGCCGCGCGCAACGGCCTGATCCTGGTCGATACCAAGTACGAGTTCGGCCTGGCTGAAGATGGACGCATCACGCTGGCCGACGAAATCCATACCCCGGATTCGAGCCGCTTTTGGATCGCCGCCAGTTACCAGGAACGCATTGCCGCCGGCCAGGAGCCGGACAGCCTGGACAAGGAGTTTCTACGCCTGTGGATCACCGCGCGCTGCGACCCATACAATGATCCGGTACCGGATATTCCTCCGGAAACGATCATCGATTTCTCAAGCAAATACGTGAAATTATACGAGCAGGTCACGGGCAATACCTTTGTTCCGCCGGACGGCTCACAGCCGGTTCGCAACCGCATTGCGGCAAACCTTCGACAGGCGTTTCCCACCTACTTCTAAACAGCGCGCTCATTGGCGCCGGTGCCGTGGCGGCAGGCGCCGATTTGCCAATGTTGATTGAGCGTGGATAATGGCCGTCGGGAATTCTTGGGGATTTATTAGATGTCGAACGATTTGCCGCAGTACGATGGCGCCTGGAAAGGGCCTGAACTCGTAAAGGATCCTGTAAAATGGAGCCTTGATCTTACGCCGGATGAGATTGACGATCTGGACAAGGCCATCGCCGCGTTGGTGGATAAGCCCATCGTGGATATCACCAAGGCCGATGCACCCCTGCCCCATCTTGCACCCAGACTGGCGGCTGCGCGTGAAGCCATATTGCATGGCCATGGTTTCATGGTGATCAAGGGCTTTCCCATCGAACGCTATAGCTTGGAGCAGTCGGCCCGGGCCTTCTGGGTCGTGGGTGCGCATATGGGCACTCCCGTCTCACAGAACGCCAAGGGGCATGTTCTGGGCCATGTCCGGGATCTGAGTTTTGACTACAATGTTCCCAGTGCCCGTGGATATCAGACCAACGCGCGGTTGCCCTATCATTGTGATGCCGGCGATATTGTCGCCCTGCTGTCCGTGAAGACCTCGAAATCCGGCGGCCTGTCCAGCCTTGTCTCGTCCGTTGCCCTGTACAATGCCATGGCCGAGCGGCGGCCCGATTTGGCCCGTATCCTGATGCAGCCGAGCTATCGTGACCGCCGGGACGAAATTCCGGCCAACCGCAAGCCCTGGTTCCCAATGCCTATCTTCAATCACCATAAAGGCCGGATGTTGACGAATTTCGTCCGCAGCGGCATTCGCAAGGCCCAGCGCTTTGACGAAGTGCCACGGATTACCGAAGCACAGGAAGAGGCGTTCGATTACCTCGACGCCCTGGCCGAGAGTCCGGTATTTCATTTGAGCATTAAGTTCAGCCCCGGCGACATGCAGTTTGTCAGCAATCACTCCATCCTGCACAGCCGCACCGCCTACGAGGATTGGCCGGAGCCGGAAAACAAACGCCATTTGCTCCGGCTTTGGCTTGCCTGCGCCGGTGGACCGGCCTTGCCAGCGGTCTATGAAGAGCAGCAGGGATTTGACGTCGATGGCCGGCCGCTTGGAATCAATTGTCCCGGCGGGGTGCCAAGCGCCGATGTTGAAGTCTTGGACGGCGGGGCCGGCGCCAGCGGGGAACGGTTGAAGCAGCCTGTCTAAGGCGTTTTCAATAGTCCATTAGGATGCTTTGGCGTGGAGCGGCCCGGCGTTATCCGGCCTCCGCGAAACTTACCAGTTTCCTGCTATCCTCGTCCCACAGGGCAAGGGGGATGCATTTCAGGCTTTCGATAAAGCGTAGTTTTCTTGGAATTGCCAATAGCTCGGGACTGGCATCAAGACATTCCTGTAGCCGGTAATTGGGAATGCTGCTGTTGAGATGGTGAACATGATGCAGGCCGATGCTGCCCGTGAGCCATTGCACCGCTTTCGGCAGGACATAATATGAGCTGCCCAACAGGCCGGCGAGATGAAAATTCCATTCCCCATCCGGTTCCCAGTAGACATCTTCATATTGGTGTTGAACGAAGAACATCCAACCGCCAATGATCGAGGCGGCCACCAGAATGGGCAGATATACCGCCAGGAACGCACCAACACCAAAAAAGTACATGCAGCCGCCGATAAAGAAAACCAGGGCAAGATCGAGGCCCAATATGCTGCGCCAGATCTGCCCCATGGGCAGCGGCTGGCCGAAGGGAAGACGTTGGAGAATGGCGAAGTGAATGGGAACACCAACCAGAAACAGCACCACCGGGTTTCGGTAGAGACGGTATTGCAGCCGGGACCGGAGGGACAGGGCCTTGTATTCCTCGACGGTGAGGGTTGAGATATCGCCGACGCCACGTTTTTCCAGATTTCCACAATTGGCATGATGGATTGCGTGTGCCCGCTTCCAGAATGTGTACGGCGTAACGGTAAAAAGGCTGAGGACACGGCCCAAACGGTCGTTGGCGGCGCTGGTTCTGAAAAAGGCACCGTGGCCGCAATCGTGCTGAACGATAAACAGACGAACCAGCAGCCCGCCGGCGGGCAGCGCCAGTGCGAGGGTCAGAAGATAGGAAATATCGAGGCTCCAGAGCATCAGAGCAAAGCTGCCGAGAAACAAACCCATTGTGACGAAAAGCTGTGTCAGGCTGCGTCTTAAACTGGCATCGCGGTAATTTCTGCAATGCGCGGCAAGCTTCTGACCCAGTGCCTTCAGCTCTTCCAGGGACAGGACCGGCGCTTCAGGGTGGGGCGTGTCGCTTTGAGATATGTTCATGTGATCCAATGACTTTACTGTTTCGTCTATTCCATTCGCGCCCGTGGCACCTATCGATGCAATATCGCCGATGCGGAGCGCTCCCGCGGCGCGCGACGCCTCGATAAGGAACCGTGGTATTTGGATTGGAAAATTCGCTGGTGAAAAATGAAAGACGATAGTGACCGCCACATACCACCTACGGGGCGGCAGGTCCATGGTCCGTGATACGAATAGACCGATAGCCGCCTACTGATATTTCCTAATGAGCAATCCTTGAAATCGCAAAAAGCAAATTGCAGACCATTCGTGAACTTGAGGTCGTGGGACTCCACCGCCATGACCCCTTGGCGCAGCACGGTGCGACGATTGGCGCAAGGACTAGCGGTAGGTGCCTCAACGCGACCGACCAAATCCCGCCGCCGTATCGGTGACCCTTCCCTCTAGCCGCGCTCGCGCGATTTCTTGAACCAGGCATCCTCCTCGGTGAAGCGGGCGGCGTTCCAGCTTAGCGCGGCCTTCAGGCCATCCTTGGCACGGACCTCGTTGAATTCGTCGATCTCCGGTGAGGACTCCTTGCTCGCCAGCGCGATCGCTTCGAGCTCCATGGAACGCTCGACCACCTGACGCACGCCCATCAACTCGTAGGACATGTTGATGAGCTTCTTGTTGTATTCGACGGTAACGGCGGGCAGTTTGGCGATGGTCAGGGCCTGACGCTCCACGGCCGCATCCAGTTCGTCGGCCGGTACCACTTCGTTGACCAGATCCAGCCGCTTGGCCTCGGCCGCGTCGATCAGATTGCCGGTATAGAGCATCTCCCGCGCCTTCGTCATGCCGACCACCCAGGGCCAAACAGCGGGAATATAGGGGCCGCCGGTGCGGATTTCCGGCGCGCCGAATTTCGCATCTTCCGAACAGATCCGCAGATCGCAGAAGGTCGCGGTGGCCAGGCCGCCGGCGATGCAGAAGCCGTGTATCTGAGCAATGATCGGCTTGGGGTTGTTCCAGAACACATCCCACCAGGCGGAGCCGCTGAACGTCTTGCCCTTGAGGAACCGGGCCCTCAGTTGGGCCGCGTTGGTCTTGCTGCCGGAGGTGATGTCGAAACCGGCACTAAAGGCGCGTCCGGAGGCCTTTAATACAATCACCCGGATTTCGTCATCCGCCCATCCGGCATCCTCCAGCGCTTCGCGCACTTCGAATTGCAAATCGTCGGACAGCGCATTCAGCTTCTCCGGCCGGTTCAGGGTGACATAGGCGATCGGCCCGCGTTTTTCGTAGATAATGTTTTCGTAGCTCATGGTTCCTCTCCCAACGCTCTTTCAAACTAGGTCCAGCGTAAGTGCTTCCCGCGCCCATATTCAAGCGCCTTCGCACAGCCCCCGGCAATCACACATGGATTGGCGGAACCGCTGCCGCTACACTCTGCCTCTTATCGGCGATAACCGCTGCGGGGAGAATGGAATATGCTGAAGATCTGGGGCCGGAACGACGGCTCGAACGTCATCAAGGTACTGTGGTGCCTCGGCGAACTGGGGATCGAGTACGAACGCATCGATTGGGGCGGGCCGTTTGGCGGCAACGACGATCCGGAGTACCGGCGGAAAAATCCCAATGGCCGGCTGCCGACGCTGGAGGAAGACGACGGCTTCACCCTGTGGGAGTCCGGCGCCGTCGTGCGTTATCTGTGCGCCAGGCACAGCATGGGGAATTTCTATCCCGAAGACCTACACGAGCGGGCATCGGCGGATAAGTGGATGGATTGGAGCTCGATCAACCTGGCATCCTTCAACCCGGTCTATCTTGATCAATACTTCCGCCTGCCGGAATCCGAACGCAGCGATGAAGCGCTGGCGGCGGCGGTACGAAGCGCCACGCCCTGGCTCGATATTCTCAACGCACAGTTGGCGGACAACGCCTACATCAATGGCGAAAATTTGAGCATGGCCGACTTCCCGGCCGGTTCGATCATCCATCGCTGGATACACTGGACGCCGAACCGGCCCTCGCACCCCAATGTGGAGGCCTATTACGAACGTCTGCTGGCCCGCCCGGCCTATCAGGAGCATGTGGTCAAGGCCAATGCGCCGCGGACGGACGAAATTCAGAGCAAGTAACAAACAATCTAAAGCGACGGAGAAGACCTGAATGGGACCGCAACTTGTCGACTATCTGCTGTACGAGAAAGAGGATAACGGCATCCTCTGGATCAAGTTCAACCGGCCGGAAAAGATGAACGCGCTGTATGGCACGGCGGAGGCCCTGGGCACCGTCGCCAAGGTCGGCGAGTACATGCGTGCCGGCGATGATGATCCCGATGTGCGGGTGATCGTGCTGACCGGCGTCGGCCGGGGCTTTTGTTCCGGGGCGGATCTTAAGACCCGGCCAACGGCGGACGAGATCGGACCCGAGGTTGAAGGTGCCCGCGGTGCCCACGAGGGCCCTGACGCGGCGCGCCAGCATTTCTATCATGGCTTCACCAAGCTGCACCGCGACATCTCCATCATCCGCAAGCCGACCATCGCGATGATCAACGGCGCCGCCGTCGGCTCCGGCATGGACATGGCACTGCATTGCGACATCCGCATGGGCTGCGAGAACACCCGCTTCATCGGCTATCAGCAAGCCGGCCAGATTATCGAGAACGGCGGCAGCTACTACCTGCCGAAAATGGTTGGCCTGGGCCGGGCCTTGGAGTTTGTCTATACCGGCGCCCTCTCGGCCGAGCGCGCCTACGAATGGGGCATGCTCAACCATCTCGTCGCCTCGGACGAGCTTGAGGCAACGACACGGGAGCTGTGCGCGCGCATCATCGCCCAGCCGCCGCTGGTGCAATGGACCTCGAAACGGATCATGCGCGCCGCCCTGGATACGACATTGGAAACCACCATGGTGCTGACCTCCAATGCGGGCGGCATTCTGCAAACCTCCGATGACGCCAAGGAAGCCCGCGCCGCGTTCGTGGAAAAAAGAAAGCCGGAATTTCGGGGCGTCTGACGCTTCGCCCTAGCCCCAACAGTACGAAGGACAGTTTATGAAGCCCCTTGAAGACATCCGCGTCCTCTCCGTCACCGTTTTCCTTGCCGGGCCCTTCCTAAGCATGACGCTGGCCCGTTTCGGGGCCGAGGTCATCAAGGTCGAGATGCCGGGCAGCGGCGATCCGATCCGCAATATCGGTCCCTATACGGGCCCCAAGGGCATCAACTCCGACCGACAGACGGAGGAGGATCTTTCCATCCGCTTCCTCAAGCGTTCGGAAGGCGTGAAGAGCGTCACCCTGAACCTGAAGGATGCGGAGGGGAAACGGCTGTTCCTGGAGTTGGCGAAGCAGGCTGATGTGGTGATTGAGAATCTATCGCCCGGTTCCATGACCGGCCTGGGCCTTGGTTACGAGGATGTGGCGGCGGTCAATCCCGGCATCGTCTACTGTTCCATCGCCGGCTATGGCCAAAGCGGTCCCTACAAGGACCTGCCCGCCCACGACCATCAGATCCAGGCGATGTCCGGCATCATGGACATGAACGGCGCCACCGACGGACCGCCGACACGGGTCGGTGTTTTCGTCGGCGATCTGGTGACGCCGCTTTATGCCGCCTATTCCATTCTCGGCGCCCTGCGGCACAAGGAGAAAACCGGCGAAGGCCAGTATCTCGATGCCTCGATGATCGATACCCTGGCGTCGTTGATGTTCATGGAGCCCATGGAGCATTTCCTGCACGAGGGCCTGCCGCCCCGATCCGGCAACGACAGCCGCAACGACCTGACCGGACTTTACCGTCTGGTCGATGGCGATGTGATCATTACGATCGGCAACCTGGCCCGCTGGCAAAAGCTATGCCGGGCCCTGGGCGTGGACGAACTGCTGGAAAATCCCCGCTACGCCACGGCCGAAGGCCGGGAGAGGCATACGGAGGAATTGCGCCGGGAAATTCAGGACCGCTTCGGCAAGCTTGATTGCGAAACCGGGATTGCGCTGCTGCGGGAGGCCGGCATCCCCATCGCCCGTGTCCGGACCCTACGGGAGGTCATGGCCGACGATCACTTCCGCGACCGGGGCACCCTGAAACCGATGTACCGACACGGCTCCGACCAGCCCGTGGAACGCGGCATCGTCTCGGGCTTCCCCGTAACCTTCTCCGGCGGCGCCCTGCCCCAACTCGAAGGCGGCGCCATGCTGGGCCATCACAACGAGGAGGTTTACGGCAACCTGCTGGGCCTGGACGCAGCCGAACTGGCCGAATTGAGGAAGCGCGGCGTCCTATAGGAATAGATCCTGTCGCCGGCAGCCATGCCGGCATTCAAGGCGCGCCGGATGCGACTGGGGATGGACTCGCGTTAACTATTTTGCTTTCCTTCAGCCTCAACTACTGGGGTTACTTCTTTGGGGGAAGTTCAATGAAAAGATTTATCTCGTATTTCGCAATGCTGTTTGCCGGCGTTCTGTTGGCAAATCTCATGCCGCTGAGCGCACAGGCGGGTCAATTTCCATATGTCGTGCACGGCAATCAACATTTGCTGATTGGCATCACACTCGACGAAGCAGCCGTGCGGGCCGCGCTGCCCGCGGGGTTGGAGCCGGCCGAGGGGATTACCGGCGGCTTGAATGTCTATACATCGAAGGGTGGCGCAGGCGTGGCGGCATATACACGCGGCTATGTTTGGGTCGATTTGAAAGGCTATGAATCGGTCAACGGCACCAAGGCGCGTTACGTTTTGTGGTCCGCCACCAGCACCGGACCAGGCAAGCTCAAGATGGCCGGCCTGCCCGAAGTCATGGGACAGACAACGCTGAAGAAGGACGGCGATAGCATCTCGGGCACCACGACCGTCAACGGGAAAACCGTCTTGGAAACCGCCATAATGCTGGCAAAGGGGCCCAAGTGCGGTCCATCGACGGGCTCGGTGAACTACCCGAGTTTGCCCAAGGCGGACGGCAAACTCATGATCACACAGTATACGGCCAATTTGACCGCCTGTGCGGCCACGCCTGTTTCAGCTGCGATCACGGTTGCTCCGGGACACCCCTTGGCCAAATTCAAGCCGACGAAACTGATCTGGGCGGCTTATGCCCCGGACCTTAGTTTTTCCGGAAGTCCGCTTCTGCCAATTAAGGCCGTCAAGAAATAGGCCCAATCACCAGGCGCCCCACGGGCGCCTGGTGCGGCGTCCCCGGGACAGCCGCGGATAGCCTGTTCTAGCGGGCGCGGTGATCCTTCGGCAGTCCGGGTTCCTTTGGATGCGGATAGGGATGGTGGAAGGCCGGCTTTTCGAAATCAATAGCGGCCAGCTTTTCGCAAGCATCCCTGTACACCGTGGCGATGGCATCCTCCAGCTCGTAGTTCCTTGCCAGTTCGGTATCGAACTCCGGCTTCACCTGGGGTGGATTATCCCGGTACCAGCGCACGGTCCGCTCCATCGCCTCCAGCGGCGGGACAATGTCACGATAGCCCAGTTCTGATTTCACTTTGAAGAGATCGAAGAGTTGATGGTTGGATGGCCCGTGGAACATCATCAACCCCCGCGCCGGATAGGCATATTGGTCCGGCACGCCAATGATCTCGATTTCGGCGTCCATGGCCCCGCCAACCACCTCGATCCATTGCGCCATCGTTAGTTGACGCTCATCGCCGCAATCGTAAATCTGACCGGCGGCTGTGTCGGGCTGCCGCGCCGCCAGCAGGACGGCATGGGCAACGTTCTCGGAATAACCACGGGTCGTCAGGGTCAGGCCGCCGTCGGGCAAAACGATGTAGGGCCGCTTGTCCATGAAGCGGCGCATGACCGTCCAAACCGTGGGCGTTAATTGCCTAGGCCCGTAAACGACGGGATAGCGAAAATGCGTGGCGCTGAAACTGCCGTCATCATGGCCCTGCATAACCGCCTCTTCCGCCAGACGCACCAGATAGCCGAAGCGAAATTCCTCTTCACTCCCCACCTTGGGCGCATCCTCGGGCAATGGCACTTGCAAGCCGGCCGGCGTCAACGCTTCCGGCTGAAGCACGCCGCGAAAGCACGGCGCGCCGCCCACCGTGATCAGCCGCTCGGTATAGTTCCCGGCAAGCTCGGCGATATAGCGGATACGGCCATAGGTCGCGATGATCAGATCGAAGGAACGGCCATGCAGCGCATCGCCAAGGGTTTCCCGGAAATGCGGATCGCCGATGATGCGCTCGACCGAACGGGGGATCTCGTCGCTGTCATGGGTGCCGCGATGCATGATCGAGACATCGTAACCTTGCGCGATCAGGCCGTTCACCAAAAAGGGCCCGGTCGGCCCCGTACCGCCGATGACAAGTGCTTTCAACAATTTTGCTCCTCTGGAGAAAGATACAGCCTAGGCCGGTTTTTGTGCCGTGATCAGCCCCAGTTGGTGTGGCGTGAACCAGCGTGAGACGGCATTGACATAGCCTGCCTGGGCGAGGAAATCACACCACTCCGCGCCGGTATTGACGCGTCCCAGATAGCGGCCCCTCCGCACCCCGGCCAGATTGACAAAGGCGGGATCCAGCGGGCCGGTCTTGTCGTCCTTCAACATGTAATCGAGGATCAGCATTTCACCGCCCGGTTTCAGCGCGTCCAGGGAGCGGCGCAAAACGTCAATGATTTCGTCCGGCATATAGCCTTGCAGCGGCGTGATGTATGAGGCGAGGTCATGGCCGCCGGGGAACGGCGTCTCCAGAAAATTACCGGCCATGGTATCGATCCGGGCTTCCAGGCCGTGTTTGGCGATGAATTCCTGGGCCACGACGATCACGTTCGGCTGATCCATGATCGTCACGTGCAGGTCCGGGTTACGCTCACAGGCGGGGATCGCATAGCAGCCCGACCCGCCGGCGATATCAAGCCAGCGCGAAAAGCGCGAAAAGTCATACTCCTTGGCCAGTTTGTGGCCCAGCCCGATCGACGCTTCGTAGCCGGCAACGGTGAAACGCCGGGCTTCGTCGGGATCGGCCAGGTAATTGAGGTAGCTACGTTCATCACGTCCCTCGCCGTCGGGCACGGCGGTCAAATCATCGGCGACATGATCCCAAAGGGCATAATCGCGCTGTGCGATATAGGTCAGATAATCGCCGAAATAGGTTCGGCTCTCCTTCACCAGATAACGCTCCACATCGCTCATATTGACGTGCCGTCCATCGACCTCGCGCAGCAGATCCATTGCCTTGCAGGCCGTCAGCAACCGGTCGGCCTTTTCGGCCTCGATCCCCATCGCCGCGCCCACTTCCTCCGCCGTGCCGGCCCCGCCCGCGATATGGGAGAACAAATCCATATCGATCGCCGCGAGCAGCGTGCCGGTTTTCTTGAAAGCGAGCGCGATGTCCGTCATGCGCTCGGTCTTCATCCCGAGCGTGAAATCCTCTTTGGTCATGTTTCCTCTCCTTGCCCAAGCCTTATCGGTGCCGCGGATGCGGCCGGCCCGGTGCCTTAGGCTTTTATTTTTTGGTCGCGGTAGCGTTGCTTGCGCGCTTCCCAGTTTTCCACCTGATCCGCCGACAAAAAGGGCTGATCAGCGGTAAAGACGGTATCTTTCCAGGCCTCGCCCTTGGACCAGACCAGCGGCATGGTCACGGTGGTGCGCGGTGCCGTTGCGGTCTCGAGCAGGTCAAGCGCGGCGCCGACGATCCGGCTTTGCATAGCGCTATCGAACGGCTCGCCGCATGGGCTGCCCAATGGGAAGTCCACGAACACGAACCTTGCAACGCCGCAATGTTCCACGATATCCCGCGCCGCGCCAATGATGACGGTGGGAATGCCGTTTTCTTCCAGATGACGTGCAACCAGACCCACGGTCTGGTGGCAGACAGGTCAGACAGGTGTCAATATGGCAACGTCGGCACCTTCCTCGCGGCACTTCGCCAACGCCGCCGGGGCCGAGGTCTCCACCATCAGTTTTTGGCTGTAGCCGCGGTTGACGTTGTGGAAGCTGCGGCTCACCGCGCCGATGCGCCCGGCCTGAACGAACTCCCGCAATCGGTTCAGCGGCAGGTATGAATCGACATCGTCAAGCGAGGTGGCATAACGGTCGAAGCTCTCCTGCCGGCTGTACAGGGACTCCGTCGGGGTGTCCCAGGGAACCGAATAAACCTCGCCCACCGTGGTTTCCGCCGCCGGCAGGCCCTCGCCCTCCGGCCGCCGGACCGAGACGTCGGAAGTGGAGAACAACGTAATGGTGGATTCCGACAGTGGTTTCTTGAGCGGCGTGAAAGGCACGCCCGCATGGTTTGCCCAGACGTAGGGCTTCTCATAGCCCTGGCCCAGGTAATAATCGCGAATTCGCCGCATGTATTCGACATGGCTCATTTGCACCGCGCCTCCTTGGTTGGGGATTACCCTTGCGCCAAGTATAGCCGCTATGCCGCCATGGACAAAATCAGGCCAGATCGACGATCACGCTTATGCAGTATCACCACAACTAATGCTTCAGGAAGCCTCGGCGTAGAGCATGACCAATTCGCCGTCGCGGTCGTCCTCGAACAGGCCGCTCAGGGTCGGCAACAGGCCCATTTCCTCTTTCTGGATATGGCTGATCTGGCGTTCGACCAATTCCAAGGCCAACTCGCAGAATTCAGCCCAGCTTTCCGCCGTAAACCCATCCGCGCGGGCCTTTTCCACCACCGGCAGCATGAATTCCGAGAGGTTGCGCAGCAGATCATGCTCCTGACGCAGAATATGCGGGATCGCCACATCGCCGATGGCGCTCAGGGCGGGAAAAATATTGTCTTCCTCGAAATTGAAATGATGCCCCGTGGTGGCCTGCAATTCCGCATGCAGGTCGGCCAGCAGGGTCACCGCCGCCGCGTCATTGGCGCCCGGCACCTCTTTCGCCCGGCGGCCAGTGATGCGCTCTTCAAGACGGTTTATCAGATCGAGAGTCTTCTGATGCTCGTCGTGCAGCAACTGGGCGATTTGGCTATCTAAATACATCCGGCGATCCAATGCGTTTCAACTGTTCAAATCCGAGGCGCATAATAATGGTATTGCATGACCAATTTAATTGATCGGGGTCAAGCAGCGGCTTTTTCCAGGGCCGCGCGGTACTTTTTTACCGCCGCCAGGAAGAACCAGGCGAAGGCCAGCGCGCCCGCACAGCCTATCAAGCCGCCCAGGCCAACCAGCAGCGGCAACGGCCAGACAATACCGGCGCCGAGCAAAACGAAGGCCGTGCAGTGGCAGTAAAGATGAACGGAAAGCGGTCCCTGTGCCGTCAACGCGGTCACCGTCGGCGGGCGGCGCTTGATCGCCGACGCCGCATGCATGGAGGCCAGGAACGGCACGATCCGTTGCAAAATGGCGGTCAGCAGGCTTAACAGCCAGGCAAACAACGAAAGTGTAAAGATCGTCCCGCCCCATTCAGGCAGCATATTCAGGGCCCAAGCGACACCCAACAACAGGCTCATGGGCAGCAGGGCCCATGACAAGCGGATCAGAATGAATGCCGGCCCCAGGCGTTTGCGCATTCTTTGCCGCAGGACCACGACCATAAGGCCAAGATGGATCGCCACCGCGATCAAACCTGCCGCACCGCCGATCGCGGCCCAAACATCATGGCCGGTCCACACCCCCGCAAGGGCCAACAGCAATCCGATGACGGCGAAAACCAGTGACGCCAATGCCGCCTTGGCCGAGGGCACCTGGGTCAGGGCGAACATGGGTATCAGAACGTAGCTGAACCCCATGGCGAGCAAGCCCATGAAGCCGTATGCGGCCAGCAGCATATGGACTGCCGCGCCCCGTTGCGCATCGGCGAACAGATCATGCTCCTGATTAACGATCAGCGCCAGACCCAGCGCCAGCAACCCCAGCAAGCTGGCCGCCGACAGCCAGCCATGGGCGACAACCGCCACCAGGGCGCCGCCACGGCGCAAATTTCCCAGCAACAGCCAAAGATAAAACAGGATGGCCAGGCCGACCAAGGCGCCGCCGCCCGCCATGGCCTGGTGCCAGACCTGAAACATGCCGGCGCTCAGGGTCACGGTACCCAGGCTGAACAACCACCAAATAAGGCTAATCAGGCGCGGCGCGGCAAATCCCTGAAGGGTCGCGACGGGCAGCAATTGCAGGCTGGCGCCCATGGCGGTCATGGCGAAAACCCCCAGGGTCAGTAGATGTATCGCCGCCAATACCGGGCCGCCGCCGCCACGGTATTCGGCCACCTCCCCCGCTGCAGCCGCAAGCATGGCCCAGGTGGCAATATGGAAAACTATAGCGGCGCCGAAAAAGCGGAAAGGCAGGGAAAGCGGCAACAACCGCTCCGAGGCACTGCCCAGGAATGTGGTCGCGCCCGTTGCCATGGGCCTCAACTACGCCAGAGACGAAGGCGGATTTCGCCGCCGCTGCCGGTGGCGTCCTCGACGATTTCGTGGTTCCAGCCGAGCTCCGCCAATTCAGGATAGAGATAGATCGGCTCCCGGTGGTGATGCACGATCACGTCGCCGCTTTCGATGGTTTCCAGCAAGGCCAGGATCTGCAGCATGGGTTCCGGCGGCGGCAGATCGCGGACATCGATATGCCAGCCGTCCTCCGCCTGCCAGTGGGGCGCTGTCAGTTCCGCCGCCATGATCAGGACGCGCCCGGGCCCGGCATGCTCCAGCCGGGCTTGTCCCCCTGGCCCGGTTCACCGGCACCGCGCACCGGTGTCAAGGGCAAGGCAAAGCCCTGATTATAGGCGGCGCGGGCGATAACGACGAATTTCAACCGCCAGCCACCAGCGATCGCCGCCGCGCCGGCCAGGGCGGCAAGCCACGGCCCCCAGATCATGCCGTCGCCGAGGCCAAGCGCCAGAACCGCCAATATCGCGGCACCGTAATGCCCCAGGCCATTGATCATCGGCGTCGCATCGTTAAGCACATCCAATGCCTTGCGCGGCGCGCCTGTAGTGGTCATTTCAGCCAGGTATTTGCGCCAGGCCAACCAGCGCCCCAGCAGCAGGACCACCAAAAGCACCAGCGGCCAAACCAGCGCGCCGCCAAACAACGCCACCCCGATCAGAATAAAACCGCAGCCTTCCGCCAGACCGGTAATAATGATGACGGGCATCAAGGCAACATGGCGCCAGGCCGGAATACCCTTCGAGGCCCGCAGGATCCGGGCCTGACAATAGAGATAGAGCGCCGCCAGCAGGGCCGCCAGCCAGACCGCGCCGCCGGCAACCGCCGGCAGATGCAGAAACGGCGCCGAAGCCGCCGCCGCCAACAAAGTCACGGGCAGCAGCAGGGCCGAGACAAAGGCTTCCCGCGTCATCCAGGACGATTGCGGGTGAAAGAAGACATTCAGGGCGCGCCAGGGCCGGCCAATTTCGAGCCAGACGCAAAACAGGCCCACACCAACCAGTACGGCGCCGGCGAAACCCAACGGCCAGTAGGCCGCCCCGCCGCCGCTGGCCACCGCCGCCAGTATCACCAGGCCGGTACCGCTGCCGCCGCCGATAAAATTGCCGGCGGCGCGCCAGTCCCAATTGGCCTGAAGCCGCGGTTCCGTCTGGGGTGGAATTTGGCTCATGGCTTTTTGTCCCAGATGTAATAGAAGCCCGGGTCCGTGCCCAGTTCCTCGTGCATGCGGAAGGTCTGGTTTTCCGCCAATAAGCCGGAGACATTGCTGTCCGGATCATCCCGGTCGCCAAAATGCAGCGCGTCGGCGATACAGGAATTGACACAGGCCGGCGTAACCTCGGGATCGACGCCGGGGGTCTGGCCGGTTTCCTTGGCGGTATCGATGCGGCCCTGGCAGAAATTGCACTTCATGGCGACCGACATGCGCCCCTCGTCGAAGCGCGCCTCCTCGTGCGCCATGGCCGTCTTTTCATAGGCCAAATCCCGCTTGTGCACGATATGTCGGGCCTGATAGGGGCAGGCCACGGCGCAATAGCCGCAGCCGATACATATGTCATAGTCGATCTCGACAATCCCGTCGGGGCGGATCTTGGTCGCCGTCGAAGGACAGACGTCCTCGCAAGGCGGATCGGCGCAATGCATACAGCCGACCGGCACGAATGTGCGCTGAACCTGGGGGTAGCTGCCGGTCTCCATATCCAGGACCTGACGCCATTGCACCCCCGGCGGCGTGGCATTGGCATGTTTGCAGGCCGCGGTGCAGGTCTGACAACCGACGCAACGGCGCAGATCAGCCACCATCACATAGCGTGTCATGCACCACCTTCCAGGCGGTTGACCGCGACGCGGACCAGATCAGCCGAAGAACCGGTGGAATCCGTCAGCGCCAGGGACATGGGCACCAGGCTGTTCATGCTGGGTGCCGGATTATCCTTCGAATAGGGCGTGACCCAATGATCGAACTGGCCCTGGATCAAAATGGTGTCTGGACGAATACCCTGTTTCAGAACCACCCGGCCCTTGGTGCTGCGCAGGGTCGACTTGATCTCCACCAGATCACCATCGGCGATGCCCATTTCCGCCGCCCGGCCGGTGTTCATCACCATGGCGCGATGGCCGCGCAGGTTCTTCGAGACCTCGTCGATGATCTGGATCGAACTGTTGGAGCCCCAGGCCAGTTGCATGCTGCGCGAGGTCAACAGCCAGAACGGATATTCATCCAGGCTGCCGCCTGAGTTCACCGTTGCCTGTTCCCAAATGCCGGGAAAATCCTTCCACGGCGGCAGCGCTTCATATTCCTTGAGCTGTTCGTTCCACCATTCGATGCCCTTTTCGTGCAGCCGGTTGCCCAGTTGCTTGCCGATGCGGTAGAGCTGCTCCTGATAGGGCATCTCAAAACGCAGGCCCTTTTTGCGCATTTCGGGGAACAGGTACCAGATCAGGCGCGAGATCGACCGGGTCCGGATGCTGTTTTCCTTATACCATTCCAGGCCGTCGGTCTCGGCCCCATCGGTCAGTTCAGCCGAGGCGGCGCGGCACGACGCGTTCCAGATTTCCTCCGCCCCGTGGCTTTGCCCCGGATCCAGCTTGAAATCATAGTTGTCGCCGCTCAGCGGGATGCCGGCCGCGCCACGGTTGATGGCATTGTTGTAATTGTCGAGAATTCCGGCGCGCTCGGCCAATGCGGTGGCGATATCGGTGAAGTCCCTGGTTTTCCCCAGGGGCTCGATCGCCGGCTGGCGCAAGGCCACGCCTTCATGGTCCCAATAGGCCTCGGAAAACTTGGTGCCGCCAACCCGGATCAACTGCGTGCTTTCAAAATCCGTCCGCTCGGGCAGCAGCACATCGGCCATGTGATTGGTTTCGTCGCGGATATAGCAAAACGATACGATGAAGGGGAATTCGGCGATCCGCTCGGTAACCGAATTGGTATCCCAAAACGAGATGGCGGGGTTGGTGCGGTAGACGAACCAAAGATCCGGGGCCGAGACCTCCGGCCAGTTTTCCGGGCTTTCCTTGCGGAACATCCAGGCCAGATGGGTCGGTCCCAGGGCCTGGCTCCACGGCGAGTCGGCCGACAGCGGCACCAGAACATCGTGGGCATGGCGGACATTGGGCTTATCGTGCCAGCCGCCCTTGTCCGTGGGGTTCATGGGGAACTGCATAAAACCGTCCGGTCCGCCAATGACCGAGGCCTGACGCGTTGTCGCCGGCCGGTTCAGGCGCACCGTGGTGCCCAGCGTTCCCCCCGGTACTTCCAGGGCGCCGACCAGACAAGCCAGCAAGGTACGGCCCCAACAGCTCTCATAGCCGCCCCAGCCATTGTTGACGGTCTTGCCAAGGACCACCGCGACAGGGCGCAGCGGCAGGACCTCGCCATCGATCTCGGTGGTGGCGCCAACCTGGGCGTGGGTGACGAATTCGTCGGCGATGCGGCGGATGCAGCCGTCTGGAACCTGGCAGATTTCCTCGGCCCATTCCGGTGTGTATTGCGCCATTTGCTGCACCAGGCGGGTGAAGGCGGTTTCCACCTGAATATCTTCATGTTGCCATTCTTCATCGTCGGCGCCCACTTCGATACCGGACGCGGTGAAGCTGCCTTCCAGCGCCGGTTCGATACCTTCCGTATCGAAGGGCAGCACCGCGCCGGTTCGGTTGTCCCACATCAACGGCTTGTGGCTGACGGGATCACGCAAGAAATAGCCGTTCGGACCCACCAGATAGGGTGAGCCCGTGTGATCGGTGAGGAATTGCAGGTCCAGACGCTCACGCGGAATTTCATGCAGCATCACGTGGATCAGGCCGTACATGAAGGCAGGATCGGTTTTTGGCCGGATCGGCACCCATTCGGCCGAACAGGCGCCGGTGATCGACAGATGCGGTTCGATCTGCACCCGTTTGGCACCGCGTTCGCGGGCGGCGGCGTGGCGGGTGACACCCATGACGCCGCCGGAGGCTTCCGGATTGGCGCCGAAGGAAAGGATATAGTTCGTGTTCGGTGTGTCGGAGGCTACGGTAAAGGCGCGGTGCCACAATTCACCGTACAGATGCTCGGAGTGGGTGCAGCCCACCCCCTGCCCCGATCCGAAGCTGAAATCCACCGCGCCCCAGGCGGAGAGAAAGGCCGGGAAGGTTCCCATATAGTAGGTCGGCGAACCGCCGCCGCCGAAGGTCGCCGCGACCCTGGGATAACCCAACTCATCCCGTTGCCCCTTGGCCTTGATTTCCTGCAATTTATCGCCCACCAGATCCAAGGCTTCATCCCAGGAAATGGGCACGAATCCGGGATCTTCATCGCGGCCTTTTTTCGGATTGGTCCGCTTCATCGGGGTCAGCAAACGATTGGGGTTATAGGTCTTTTGCACCAGGCCATAGGCCTTGACGCAAGCCTTGCCGGCACCGGGGTGAACGTCGGCCAGGGCAAAATTCGGCTCGATTTCGGTGGCGACGCCGTCCTCGACCTTGACGGTCAAAAAATCCGGTCCGGCGACACATTGATAACAATACTGCGGCACTTTCCGCGTCGTGCTCATCACTGTCACCCCATCAATTGTTTGTATACCCAACAATATATATACAATACTATTGGCCTGGACAACAATGATGTGCGAGGCCGCTTTACCTAAACAAGTTACTCGTCATCATCATTGATGGCGTGCAAAGCCGCAACGTCCTTAACAATGACACGGTGTCCTTCAGTAGCCACGCCAATGGACCGCAGTTTCGAGAGGGCGCGGGACAGGGTCTCCGGCTGCATGCCGAGACGTCCGGCAATCAGCATTTTGTCCAGGGGCAGCTCGAACTCGTCCGGCCCCTCCTCCACATCCACCAGTTTTTCCAGGAACGAGGCCAGGCGCTGGGTCGCCGACTTAACGGTCAGTTGCTCCACCTGTTGAACGAAACCACGCAGGCGGCGGGACATGGACGCCAACATTTTCAGGGCGATATCGGGATCGTCGCGCAACTGCTTCAACATACCGCTGCGCGGGATCACCAAAAGCCGTGCATCGGCGGCAATTTCGGCACTAATGGGGAAGTTGCCAGAGACAAACATCGCGGCTTCGGCGAACGATTCGCCCGGACCAAAGACCGCGATTACACTTTCATGGCCATCGGGGGCCTGGCGAAACCCCTTTACCCAGCCATCCATGATGATGAAGAAACGATCCGCCTGTTCCCCCTGCATGAACAGCGACGTACCGCGCGGATAACGCCGCACCGTAGCGTCCAGCAACAGCGTCATGATGGCATCATCCCCCATGCCGGCGAACAGGGGAATTTTCTTGAGCTGATCGTAGTCCGACGAACGGATACCCGTTCGCCGCTCAAACGTCTCTCGATTAAGATCAGCCATTCAATAAGTTCCGTTCCCCATTCGCTGGCGTAAGCATACCCATTGGCCTTGGCGACGCAATATTCCTATTAAGGGCATATGGCCGCAGGCGAAACTAGGGCAGGACCGCCTCGCCTTCGATCTCGACCATGGCGTTGGGATCGATCAGACGGCTGACCTCGACCAGGGTCATGGCAGGAAAATGCTTGCCCAGATGCGCGCTCCAGGCCGCGCCGACCGCCGCGCCCGCACTGTTGAAGGCATCGATATCGGTGACAAAGGCGCGCATCATGACCAGATTTTCCGGCTCCCCGCCCGCGGCCCGCAGAACGGTGACAAGATTTCCCATGGCGCGCTCCCACTGCCCGCCGAAATCAAGGCTGGGATCCACCGGCTGGTTGCCGTCGGTGGCGGCGATCTGTCCGGCGATGCGCAGGATCCTGGCGCCGTTGGCGACAACGCCATAGGAAAACCCCCTGGCCCGGTTCCAGCCCTCGGGCAAGACTGCCTGATAGTCGATGTTGCTCATGATGTGCCCTCTTATCTATTGCTCGGGCAGAAAATAACCCGGCCGACGCCCCTTCACCAGTCTTGATTGACCACCATCAGCGCTTATGCTGGATAAACCCCTTTTCCACGGTAGATGTACGCCGCCAAGCAAACGAGCCGCAGTTGTCCCAATCCAGCCAGCCCATGATCAATGCCACGCCCACGGTGCTGGCCTTGATCGCCGTCAATGTCGGCATCCATGTTGTCCGCCTGTTGCTGCCGGAGCAATGGTCGATGATTGCCGCCACCCTGGGCGGGTTTTCGCCGCCATGGTTCCTTGGCGCCGTCATGGGCGAACAGGAAGATTACGTCCCCTTCCTGCTTGCCTCGCCCCTCACCTACGCTTTCCTGCATGCGGATCTGCTGCATCTGGTTATCAATATGGCGTTTCTGCTGGCTTTCGGCACGCCCATGGAGCGGCGACTGGGACGGGCCCGGTTTCTGACTATCTATATTCTTTGCGCCCTATTCGCGGCCGGGGCCAGCGTGGCGCTGTTCTACTACACCTATCAGCAGACCATCATCGTCGGTGCCTCGGGCGCCGTATCGGGACTGTTCGGCGCCGTGCTGCGGGTTACCACCAAACGGGCCTGGATCGCCGCCGTGGTCTTTATCGGCAGCAATCTGGTGATAGGATATACCGGCCTGCCCATTGCCGGCGAAGTCCGGGCAATTGCCTGGGAGGCCCATATCGGCGGCTTCGTGGCGGGCTATTTTTTGATGCTGCTGTTTGATCGCGGCGGCGCGGGTTCTGGATGGAGGCGGTCATGAAGATCACGGGTTTGCGCACGGAGGCGGTGCAGATACCTTTTGAAACGCCGATCCGTACCGCCATCCATTACGTGGATTCGCTCTGCTGCGTGCTGCTGCGCATCGATACGGACGAGGGCCTGGTGGGCGAGGGTCTGGTCTGGTGCATGAACCCCGTCCGCCTGCCCGTGCTCGAGGCGATGATCCAAAGCCTAAGCGGCAAGGTGATCGGCCGTGATCCCCATGAACATGCCGGCCTGTGGGCGGAGATGTGGGCCGACGTCAATTTCTTCGGACACAAGGGCATCACGCTGTTCGGCATCGCCGCCATCGACATGGCGTTGTGGGATCTGGTCGGCAAGGCGCATGGCATGTCGGTCTGCCGCCTGCTGGGGCAAAGCCGGGACAGGGTGCGGGCCTATCATTCGGGCGGCTTGTGGGTCTCGCTGTCGATCGATGAATTGCAGGCCCAGGCCAAGGACTATCTGGACCAGGGCTACCGCGCCATGAAGATGCGCCTGGGCAAGCCAACCGTGGCGGAAGATATCGAGCGCGTGGCGGCGGTGCGGGAAGCGATCGGCCCGGCGGTCGATCTGATGGCCGATGCCAACCAGGGCTTCACCGTCAACCATGCGATCCGCGTTGGCCGGGCGCTGGAGCCCTACAATCTGGTCTGGTTCGAGGAGCCGGTGCAGGCTTACGATCTGGCCGGGTCGGCAAGGGTCGCGGCGGAAATCGACACCCCCATCGCCAGCGGCGAGACCGAATATGCCCGCTATGGCTTCCGCGACATGATCGAACGGGGCGCGGCGGATGTGCTGATGCCGGATCTGGAGCGGGTCGGCGGTATCACCGAATTCGTTAAGGTGGCGCATATGGCCGATGCCTTCGACATTCCGGTCTCGCCCCACGTCTACACGGAACAAAGCCTGCAGCTCTGCGGCGCCCTGAACAATGTGGAATACAGCGAAATGATGCCCTGGTTCGGCGCGCTCTATAACGAAAGCATGGAACTGGTGGACGGCGATCTGTTGATCCCGGACCGGCCGGGCCTGGGCTTTACCTTTGATGAGGACGCTGTCGCGCGTTACCGCGTCGATGCTTAGGAGGATTTGAACAATGAAAATCGGCAAGGTGGATACGATCATTGTGAAACTGCCGTACAGCACGGGCGGCAGAGGCAATATCGGCAATATGGATTGGTCCACGCTGGACTATGTCCTGATCCGCATAGAGACCGAAGACGGCATGGTCGGTTGGGGCGATGCTTTCGGCTACGGCGGCATCGCACCCGCCGTCAAGGCGCTGGTGGATCACCGGATCGCCCCACCGCTGATTGGCAAGGATGCCGCCGCCATCGGGCAACTGTCGTATTTCCTGCAGCAGGGCAACCACTTGCTTGGGCGCTATGGCATCACCATGTTCGCCATTTCCGGGATCGACATCGCGCTCTGGGACCTGGCGGGCAAGGCCGCTGGCCAGCCGATCTCCACTCTGCTTGGCGGCGCGCGGCGGACCGAGATTCCGGCCTATGCCTCGCTGTTCAATTACACCGACCCCGACCAGGTGGCCGAACATTGCCAACGCGCCATTGGTGAAGGCTTCCAATCCATCAAGCTGCACGAGACCACCGAACCGGCGGTGCGCGCCGCCCGTCTGGCCATGGGTGACGGCGTGCCCCTGATGGTCGACACCAACTGTCCCTGGACGCCGTGGCAGGCGAAAGAGGCGGCGCTGTCCTTCAAGCCCTACGATCTGCATTGGCTGGAGGAGCCGATCTTTCCGCCGGAGGATTTCGAAAGCCTGGCCCGCCTTCGCATTGAAGTGGATATCCCCCTGGCGGCCGGCGAAAACGCCTGCACCGCCTTCGAATTCAAGCAGATGATCGAGGCCGAGGCGGTGACCTATGTCCAGCCCAGCGTCACCAAGGTCGGCGGTATCACGGAATTCCAAAAGATCATCACCCTGGGCGAGTTATCCGGAACGACGGTGATGCCCCACGCGCCCTATTTCGCGCCGGGCCTGCTGGCCACCCTGCAACTGCTCGCCACCATGCCCGACGAATGCCTGGCCGAAACCTTCTATTATCAGACCCTGGAGGCCAGCCTGTATGGCGACGCCATTGTGGCCAAAAACGGCAACATCACCGTCCCCACCGGCCCCGGCCTGGGCCTGGACCCGGACCCGGATGTGATCAAGGATTACACGGCGAAGGATGGCTAGAGCGGAAAACGGTCCTGGAGCCAGGGCACCAGCCTGGCCATGAGGGCGTCGAGGGCGGTGTTTGCGGTTTCGCCTTCGTCGGGTTCGAAATAATGCAGGGCGTAGGGAAAATCCCAGAATGCCTTGTCCCTGGCGGCGATGGCGTTGAAGATCTTCTCGCCATGGGCTTTCGGGAAGACGTCGAGATCCCGGCCGGCCTGGATGACCAGGGACGGCACCGTCATGGCGGCGCCGGTCTTCTCGATATTGGCGTTTGACGACAGACCGGACCAGGTCGATAGCCAGCCCTCGGGCGTCATCACGCGGGCGAAGCCGGCACGCTGAAAGTTCTTCAAATCGGGCCGCGGGCTGATCAGGGAGCCATAAGACCGCGGCGAAGGGTCCAGGCTGTTGTCCACATAGTTCAGATTGGCCAGGGTGCGGTAGATCACCATCACCGCCTCGAACGCCTCCCGCTGCAGGACGGCGCGGCGTTCCCCGATCGGAAGATCGTCGAAACTCTCGGCCCCATGCCGCCGCGCCGCATCCCGGGCCACCGCGATCAGATCATGGGCCCTGGCGTCCAGGCGGCGCACCCGGTCAAGCTGGCCCCGGCGATAGCGCTCGACAAACGCCGCTTCGTACCGTGTCCATTGCGGCGGCAGCAAAAAGCCATTCCGTGGGTCGTACATGTCCAGATCGGGATCGGATTGGAACGGATCGTTTTCGTCGGTAACGGCGGCGTCGATCACGTCGTTGATGATCAGGCCCTGGCCGGCATGGGCCGCCATGTAGATCATGGCATCGCCGGGGATCAGTTCGGCCTTGTCCAGATGGGTCGGGCGGCCGCCGGGTGTCTGGCTGATCCGCTGTTCCGGCAGCGCCGTGGCCTGGGCCTGATAGAACGAGAACAGCGAGCCGCCGCCGGAATTGCCCAGCAGAACGATCTTCTCCACCCCCTGCTCCTTCAGCCAGGCCATATAGGCGGCGATATCGATCACCAGCTTTTCGTGCAGGCAATCCATGTCGTTGTTGTGGGAGCGCAGGTTGGCGCCCAGGCAACCGTAGCCGGCGCGCAGCAAGCTGGGAAAGGTATGATGCTCGGTGAAGTCGACCCGGGGGTGGGCCGCGATCACCGCCACTTTCGTCGCCGGATTAGCCTCGGGCGTCCAGTAGACGCCCCGGATGCGCGCGCCGTCGGCGGTATCCAGGCCAACAGGCCGCCCGGCGGCATGCGCCACCGGCTCGCGAAAGCGGATCTTGAAGCCGCGCCAATATTGGATGCCCGCCGACGGTGCCGCCATCTAGGTATTCCGGCGCATATGGTCCAGCACGGCTTCCAAGGGTTCCACATCGCCGAACTTGGCGTCCATGTCGTAGAGATTCCATTCGATGGCGCCGGCGATGCGGTCGCCGATGCATTCGCGCACGATGATCGGGCGGAAGCCGTCGGCGATGGCGTCCTCCACCGTGGCGCGGACACAGGCGGAGGCGGTGGCGCCGGTGACAACCACGGTGTCAACGCCGCAGGCCGTGAGATAACTTTGCAGATTGGTGCCGCGAAAGGCGCTGGCCTGTTTCTTGACGATTAGCATCTCGTCATCCCGGCGTTCCAGGCGGCTGTCGATCTCGACCGCTTCCGAGCCGGCGCGCAGCACCTCGGCCGGGATTTTCTTACCCCACAGGCCCATGTCACTGTGCTCGCCCTCGATAATCTCATATGCAGTCGTGGTGAAAATAATCGGCAGACCCTTGGCACGAAAGGCGGCCAGAACCTCGTTCAGGGCCGGGATCACGGTGTCCATGCCCTCACAGGTGAAGGCATTGTCTTCCCGCGTCCAGGCATTGGCCATGTCGATCACCACCAGGGCCGGCTTTTCGCCCCAGCCGATGCGGCGCTGAAAACCGCGTTCCTGGTATAGGCTGCTGTCGGATGTGAATAACTTGTCCAACGCCGCCTTGATTTCCGGATCCATCGCCAGCTCCTCCTCCATTCCAACAATCCCCGGCGCAACCATAACAGATTGCCGGCTTGCCTGAAGCGGGTAATCGAATGAGAGCAATTTTCAATTAATTGGGTCGCTTACGCGACTCAAGTGATTGGTTCAATTGCTCTATTCTAAAGATTCTGAGCACATTTAGTCTAAATGTGCTCTAGGCTGTGCGGCGCGGGTACGGATTGAAACAAATCGAGTGGGGCGATGACATCGAGATCAGAGACAGGCGAGGCCCTGGCGGCATCCGCCCTGGACAACGCCCGTGCCGTGGCGCCGGTCCTGCGCGCCGCCGGTGACCGGATTGAAGCTGATCGGGCGTTGCCCCCCGATATCGTCGCCGCCATGCACGAGGCGCAGTTGTTCCGCCTGAGCCTGCCGCGGCGCCATGGCGGGGCGGAACTGGCCCTGCCGCAAATGGCCCAAGCGGCCGAGATTATCGCCGGCGCCGATGCCTCCGCCGCCTGGTGCCTGGGCCAGGCCCTGGGCTGCGCCATGACCGCCGCTTTCATGGACGAAGAACCGGCGCGGGAGATCTTCGATGCCGCCGATGCGGTGCTGGCCTGGGGCGCCGGCATACAAGGCACATTGACCGCCACGGATGGCGGCTATCTGGTCAGCGGTACCTGGCGCTTCGCCTCCGGCAGCCATAACGCCACTTGGCTGGGCGGTCATTCCAAGGTGTTCGAGGCCGATGGCAGCCCGCGCACGGACGAAAACGGGCGGCAGGTGAACCGCACCGCCCTGTTTCCGCGCCAGCAGGCGAAAATGGCCGATGATTGGTATGTCATGGGCCTGCGCGGCACCCGCAGCGAGGCCTATACGGTAGAGAATCTGTTCGTCGCCGAGGGGCTGACGGCGGACCGGGAGACCGACGCCGAGCGGCGCGTCAATACCACCCTGTTCCGCTTTCCCACCACGGCCGTCTATGCCTCGCTGTTTTCCTCGGTCGCCCTGGGCATTGCGCAAAGCATGTTCGACGACCTGCTCACCCTGGCGCGGGACAAGACTCCGCGCGGCGCCCGCAGCGCCCTGCGAGACAGCCCGGTTTTCCAGAGCAGGCTGGCGGAGCTGGAGGCACAACTTGGCGCGCCGCGGGCCTACAAGCACGCCATTCTGTCGGAGATCTGGGACCAGGTTGCGGCGACGGAAGAGCTGTCCATGGACAACCGGGCCCGTATCCGCCTCGCCACCACCTTTGCCATCAATCAGGCGACGGCGGTGTCGGAGCAGGTCTATCATCTGGCCGGCTCCACCGCGATTTTCGACAACGAACCGTTCGAACGGCGCTTCCGCGACATCCACGCCGTCTCGCAGCAGGTCCAGGCCCGGTTCACCAACTACGAAACCGTGGGCCGTTACATGCTGGGCCACAGGGCCGACACGATCTTCATGTGATGGAACCTAAATCCACATATGGCTGGCGGGCCAAGCTCGGCCTGATCGTGCCGACCACCAATACGATCAACGAGGCGGAATGGAACATGGCCGCGCCCGGCGGGGTCAGTATCCACAGCGCCCGGATGGTGCTGCATACGGATCTCGAGTCCGCCACGGGCAAGGCGGCGTTACATGACGATCTGACGACCGCCGTCAACAGTCTCGCCCCGGCCGGACTGGACGTCATCGCCTATGGCTGCACCGCCGGTTCCCTGGTCACGCCACGGGCGGCGCTGGCGGAGTTCATGACCGGGGTCTGCGGCCTGCCCTGCGTCACCACGGGCGCGGCGATCGTAGATGCGCTGGTTGCCTTGGACGTAAAGTCTGTTTCCGTCGCCACGCCTTACGATAAACGCCTGAACGACCACGAGGCCGCGTTCCTTGAGAGCCAGGGCATCACGGTGCGGGCCATCGAGGGCCTGGGCTATGGCGCCAACGGGCCGCGGGAATACACCCTGATGCATCGGGTCCCCAGGGACGAGATCATGGACCTGGCGCGCCGGGTCGATGATCCCGATGCCGATGGCTTGCTGATCAGCTGCACCGATCTGCCTACCTTCGGCGTCATCGCGAAACTGGAACAGGAATTGGGCAAACCCGTGGTCACCTCCAGCCAGGCAACCCTCTGGGCCGCCCTGGCCGCCGCCGGTCTGGAGGCGAAGCTGCCCGGCCTTGGTCGTCTGCTCACATGAATTAGAACGGTTTGGTCGAACCGACGAAGGCGATCAGCAGCACCACACACCACAAGGTCACGGCGGCGCTGCCGGCATTGATACGGTTCCGCTTCATGCGTCGTTCACCTTCGATGGCCTGTTCGCCACCGGCGCGGACCATTTCGAAAATGCCCTCCCAATGATCGGCAGCGCGCAGGATCCAGGTGGCGGCGAGAACCATCAGACCGTAAAGCGCCAATTTCAGGGCCAGCCAGCCCTGCGATACCGGCGCGCCATAGATCAGGGCATAAATGCCCAGCACGGTCATGGCGGCGGCGACGGCAAACCAGAGCACCCGGTTGAAGCGGTTCATGGAACCTTCTCGCGTCGTGCCGATGGAGAACTTCTCCACCCACAGCATGGCCAGCCAAGCCAAGCTGAGAACCCAGATCGTTACCAGCCAGCCGCCAGTGACCTGGCTGCCGTGCTGCAGGGCCAGGGTAAAGCCGATGGGCAGGATCAACGGCGCGCAGGTGCGCGGCGCCATATCCACCTTGCGGCGGATTTCCCTGACCCGCAGGCGCTCATCCAGGCTCAGGTCCTCCCGCGTCAACTGGCTGTCGCAAAAGAACACACCCAGATCCGAGCCGAGCCAATAGCCGAACAGAAACACGTGAACGAAGATCAGAACGTCCTGAAAATCGATGTGCATCTCAACTGAACCGCACCTGCGCCGTGCCGGGGGTTATGACGTCACCGTTTTCATTCTTGATGAAGACATCCATGTCGACGGTACCGGCGGCGGCATCAATGGCCGTTATGGCGCCGCCCGAGGTCAGGGTCTCGCCGATGTAGGAGGCGCGGCGGTTGGAGTAATTGAACTGCACCAGGGTGCCGCTCTCGCCCATCCAGTTGACCACCACCTGGTTCAGCCAATCGCCCTGCAGGGGGCCATCAATGACCACGCCGGGATGTTTTTCCACTTCCGTTGTATAGGTTTCGTCATAGTGAATGCGATGGGGGTTCCAGATCGCCGCGTTGTAGCAGAACAGAGAGACATTGGTGGCGGTGTGTTGGCGTTCCGGCAGGGCCTGTCCCACGGATAGATCGGCAATATTGACATTACTCATCGGAAAATCCTCGTCTGCTTTTCTTCCATCACCAATTCGCCGGCATCGGTCTCGACACGCAGGTTATAGACCACGAAGATCAATGGTCCGGTGCTGCCCTGTTTTTCAATCAAATCAGCCAACGAGCGTGTGGCAACCAGCACATCGCCCGGATGCACGGTGCGGTGAAAAGTCATCTCGGTGCCCCCGGCCATGACCCGCTTCAGGGGCAGGTCGGGCAGAAAACTCTCGTGCGACAGACCGTCCGGGCCCAGATTCGCCAACGGCACCAGGGGCCTGAGGGCGCCGAACATGAACATCGGCGGCGCCTCGTCGCCGTTCAGGAATTTCTCCTGCTGCTGCTCCGTCGAAATGGAATATTTGATGATGTCGCTACGGTTGATCTCGATCCGCTGCGGCTCGCCACTGCGCCCGATCCACGATTTCGCTTCCGCGCTGATTAACTCGCTCACTGTCAGGTCCTTCCCTCGTCCGATCCCGTTTTGCACCATAGTGGCAGACGGGCGGCGGCAGGTGCAAGAACAACGGGGAAAGGAACTTATTTTTCAGCAAAAGTGGTTGCTTCACATTTGTTCATGATCGGCTAATAAATCCACTCAAAAGCCCGTGCACAATCTTGACACACGATGGGACTTCGATCACGGCCAGCTAATAGCTGCAATCGTGTCTCGGTCGAGTATCACACCTTTTACGGCATGGTTGGTGGACGAAGGGGCCTCGTGCGAAGAAAGAACCAATGAGGTGCTATCATTATAGAGCAGGAATATGTCATTGCAGCGAACGAAACTCTCTTCATTCTGCTTGGACTCGCAGCCTAAATTTTCCTGCAAATTAGCGGGTGCGGACGCGCCTTTCACCCATAGGCTGACCATCTCAGGTTTCCCGCCTCCGAAAGCCGGTGGTATTAGCGGATAGAGATGCGTCGTGTAAATTGAAACGGAGCCGAAAATTATTGTGGCTCCGACCAGAAGAATGGCCGCCGTGCCCCAGTTCGCCATATTCCGTTCGTCGGAGTTATTCCATTCCATTGCCGTTACGACCAACCACAGTCCTCCGAAGACAATTTCGAAGATAAGGACAGTCAATGCTATACGATAGATAGCAAATTCCTGGTACCACGATAGCTCAAGTATCTGCAGTGACCATCGCATGCAGAAGAGCATGAACGTCATAAAAGCGCCTAAGACAACGGCGGCATAAATAAACTTCTTGATCGTTAGATTCTTCTCCTCTTCATCGGCCGCATCGCCAATTTGGTCATCGCCAGGAGGTGACCCCACCGTGGATATTCCATTATCGTCCGAGCGAAATGTTACTTCCGACCCGCCAAACACCTTTCGAATTCTCCCTAGCCAGGGTATTCGATCGCCAAGATAATAGACCGCCAGCGATACAGCACCAACGAGCACTAGAATCACAATAGATGCGAGGTAGAGGGTTCTGCCCGATACATTGATGTCCACGGCCAGGTCGATTATCCAAACAAATGCCGACAAGACTAGCCAGATGCCCAAAATGCAGTAGGAAAACGTGCCAACGAAAAGAATTAGATATGCGGCGATAATGAACGGCGCTAGCGCAACAATCGGCAGCATGAAATGGAGTTCGAATTTCTTGGCGTTGATACCAATATTCATGGAGTGGAAACGAGATTTTGGACTAGATTTGGCTTGCAGGCCCGCGATGCCGGAATTTACATAAAATACCAATAGACCAAGCAATATGCCGGGCAAGACCCCGGCCCGAAACGTGCTTTCAAAGCCTATGACATGTGAAGGTACGTTGTAGTCTGAAAGGTGAAGATAGACCGCAGGTATACCCATTGCCGCCGCCAGTCCGACACTGGCGGCGCCAAGCTTCAGCAAGCCCTCCAATTTGCTGGCGAGAGACGGAGGGGTGGTAACGGCGTTTTGTTTTGGCGACGCCCCTTCGGACATATTGATACACCCATCTATGATTCATCGACCCACATTATTATGACCCTAAATCCCGATGATATGTCAAATCGATGCACTTGGGCGATGAAGATTCAATCTTGCCATTCTCCAAACCCGCTTATTCGGCGTACTAACGCGCAAAGCTCTCATTGCGCCACACGGAAAGTCGTCTGCCATTGAAGATGCCAACGATCCACCCCGATCCGTTCCCTATAGGCTGAAGTGCAATCCCCACTCCGTATTCAATTCGGAAATTCGCGATTAAATCAACGTCCGGCGCGGCGCCCGGGCCACCACACCGGGATATCCCATTGAGCAGATAAGCCCAACCTGTCTGGGGTGGCATCCGCGTTCGGATAAACGCGCCGTTCATGGTATCATGGCATTGCTTGAAACGCCCCTTGCCGGCGCGTTTCGAACTTGGGGACGCAAATATCACGCGACGCAAAGGACATGAAAATCATGTCGGAACTAAAGCTGCAATGCCGCTGCGGAAATGTTCAAGGCCGGGTGCGGGACTTTTCGCCACGTAGCAGTACCCGAACCGTGTGCCATTGCGGCAGTTGCCAGGCTTACGCCCGACATCTTGGTGAAGACAGCGGGACAATGGACGAATTCGGCGGCACCGACATTGTCCAGTTGACGCCGGCACAGGTGACAATCGACCAGGGCATGGAGCACCTGCGTTGTCTGAGACTGACGCCAAAGGGCCTTTACCGCTGGTATGCCGGCTGTTGCAAAACGCCCATTGCCAACACCATATCCCCCGGCTTCCCTTTTGTCGGGCTGGTTCACAATGCGCTTGCAGGCAATGGCCCGCCGGACGATTGCCTGGGGCCGGTAAATTTCTACGTTCAAGGCAAGACAGCGCTAGGCGCGCGCACGGAACAAAAGGTCCACGCCGGCTTCCCAATTTCGTGGTTTTTGTTCAGCGCACCCTGGATGCTGTCCGGCAAGTTCCGCGGCAAAACCCGCCCCTCAGCTTTCTTTGACGATAACGGCAACCCGCCCGTGGAGCCGGAAATCCTGAACGCATAGCCCAGGCAGCGGCCGGGCATAAAAAAGGACGCAAATTCGCCGCCGGCTCCGCTGATTAGGTAATGCACCGTTGGTAAGAATGCGGCACAGAGGTCGTGATCATGGGTCGATGGCGATTTTCATGTGCGGAATTTCGCGGCCCGGGATCGAGCCCGAGGGCATTGTGCCAACAGTTTCAAATCCCAGTTTCTCGTAAAATGGAACCGCGAACGGATCGGCATCAAGGCGCAATTCCACAAGTTTTTGCGCCCGGGCCCGCTCAACCAGCTTCTGCCACAGCAAGCGCCCGACGCCTTGGCGTTGACAATCCGGATCGATGAAAAAGGCATGCACCTCACCCTTGGAACCATCCGGATCGGGCCGCAAACAGGCGCAGCCACATACCATTCCGTCTTCCGCGACCCAGTATTCGCCGGCGCGCAAATCATCCGCCGTGACGGTCAGTTCATCCCGGCAGGCCGCCATGAAGGCGTCGTCATAGCCGTTCGACTGTTTCGAGCGAAACGTTAGCGCCGTCAGAACGTCGATATCCTCAAGTTGCGCCGGGCGTATCTTCATGGCGCCCGTCTCATGAGGCGTGAAATTCCTTGACGAAATCCGGGTCCGGTTCGACGCCCAGGCCGGGCCCCGCGGGCAGGGTCATCATGCCATCAATGACGGCCGGCAGGCCGCCCGTTAGCTGTTCGCGAAGCGGGTTGGGATTGGCGTCAACCTCCAGCAAGCCGTCACCGCCCGCCGCCGCCAGGCAATGGCCGGAGGCCAAAAGGCCGATGGCGCCGGCCAGGAAATGGGGGCAATAGCACTGCCCAGCCTCGATAATGCGCCGGGCCAGGGGCAGCGTCTTGGTGAAACCGCCCCATTTGCACATATCCGGCTGCACCACACCCAACACCTTGGCGGCGATATGAGCATCGAACTGCGCATCACCCAGCAGATTTTCACCCGCCGCCACCGGTGCGCCGGGCAGTGCGGCCAGACGGCGCCAGCTATCCAGGCCCTGGTCCGCCGGGATTGGTTCCTCAATCCAAGTCAGGCCGAATTTGGAATAGTCCGGCCAGTTGGCGCAGGCGGTGTCCAGATCCCACTTTTGATTGACATCCGTCATCAGGCGGCGGTCGCCGATCATCTCTCGAATGGTGCCAATCGCCGCCAAATCGGTCTCCCGCCCGAAGCCGATCTTGACCTTGAAGGCGGCGTAGCCTTCCGCCAGCTTGGCCGCGACAATATCCTCGAAGCCACGGGGATTGAGGCCGGAGGCGTAGACCGGCACCGTGTCCCGCGCCCCGCCCAGAAAACGCCACAACGGCTCACCCGCCCGCCGCGCGGCCAGGTCACAGAGCGCGATGTCGACGCCCGCGATGGCCTGGGCAAAAGGACCCGGCTCGCCGCACTGAATGGCCAGAATATGGCTCTGGTTGGTCATGGCATCGAACGCGTCCGCCGGCGTGGCCCAGGCCTTCAACGTCGCGATGGGGGCCAGATAGTCGCGGATCAGATGGGCGCGGTTTTCGGCGCCATGCACGGGGAAATTGCCGAACACCTCGCCCCAGCCAACAGCGCCCTCGGCATCTTCCGCCCGCACCAGCAGGACAACACGTCTGGTGATGGTGCCGAACGAGGTCATTACCGGTGTCTCGATCGGCGCATGCAGCAGTACCGGCTCGACCTTGACGATATTCAAATCAGACAGTTCCGCCACCATTCGCTATTTTCCTTCCCTAATCAGGGCCAGGGTCCGGGCCATCTCGTTGGTCAGGATCGAGACGCCTTCATCGACGCCCTGGCCCGGCTTGTTCATCAGGAAATCGGCCCGGCAGGCCAGGGCCACATGGGCCGACAACCGGGCGGATTGATCAGTTTCATTGGCCGAGCCGCCCATATAAACGCCCGCGCCCCGGTCGCGGCAATACAGCAGGGCCTCGATGGAATTGCCCAAACCGCCCAGATCCGGCGCCTTGACTTGCAGATAGTCCGCCGCCCCGGCATCGGCAAAGGCCCGGATATCATCGAGGGTATTGCACCATTCATCCGCCACCAGCTTGACCCCATGGCCGCGCCGGAGCAATGCCCCGCGCAGGTCCTTGAAGGCCACAATCTGCGCTTCCCGGCTTTCGGCGATCATCGGTGTTTCCAGATACAGCTCATAGGGCGCCGACGCCTCGGCCAGCCGGCCGGTGAAATCGGCGATGGCATCGATATCGCCGTCGAGCAACTCGCCAATGGTGCCATAGACGTCGAGATGGATGGCCGGCTCGTAGCCCGCGCCGCCTTTTTTGGTGATCAGTTGCGATACCCAGGCGGCATAGTCGATCAGTTTGTGGCCATCGGGGCCCAAATCGTTGGCGACATTGGCAAAAGAACCGTGCGGCAGGATATCGACCCGCTTCATGATCATCTTTTCGACCATGAATTCCTGCGGCGTTGGACACATACCCAACAGCGGAATGGGCGCGGTGGCGATTTCGCAATCATACTCGGCGGCTATGATCTCCGCCGCCGTGCACCGGCCCGCCATGGCCGCGGCCTGCAACAGGGCCTGGGAGATGCCGAAGCGCAGGGCGGTGTGCAGCCGCTCGCCGTCGTGGCGAAAATTCTCGATTTCACCGGCCAGGGGCCGAAATTCGTCGCATTTCCGCCCCGTTAGCAACGCCCGCAGGGGGCCTTCCACCAGGGCACGGTGCGCCTCGGCCTTGAACAGGGGATCGCGGCCGGCGGCGCCTGTAAAAATTACATCCAGACAATCTCCGAACGCCACCTGGCCATCTTCGAGCCGCAGCATGACGGAAAGCGCCTGGCCGGGCTGGAGCACCTGATCGAAGCCCGGTGTCACCGGCGGGTCGATAAAGCCGAAACCATCCTGGCGCGCCCCCTGTTTCGCGGCGGCCAGATCCTTGTTGAAATAGCCACTGACGCCGGCGGCGCAGATGACATTGGTGATTTTCATGGCCGATACCCCCGGTGGTTAACATTAGTCGCCACCACCAACGATGCCGTCATCGTGCAGGGCGCCGATCTCGCCACCGCTCAGGCCCAGGATATCCGCCAAAATCTGGTCCGTATGCTGGCCCAGGGCCGGGGCGGGCTGCACTGCTTCCCGTGGCGCGGCACCGAAATCCAGGGGCGAGCCCGGGGTGAGGTAGCGGCCGATGCCAGGCTGTTCCACGTCCTCGAACACCGGATTTTCCGTGGAACAGCGCCAATCCTCCGCTAATGCCTGCGCAACACTCCGATACGGCCCCCAGGCAACACCGCCGGCAGTCAATGTTTCCGACAATTCGGCAAAACTCCGGGCCGCGCACCAAGGCGCCAACAAGGCGGCAATGTCCGCCGTGGCCTGGAATCGGTCCCCTTCCCGCTTCAGATCCAGGCCGCGCCGGGCCTCGATCTCGGCCACGCCATCGGCGATACCGGCTGTTTCCACCAAGGCAGGCCATTGCCGCCCCGTAATGGCGACGATCATCACCCGGCGGCCGTCCTTGGTGGTAAAATCCCGCCCAAAAGCGCCATAAAGGTCGTTGCCCGTGGCCGGCCGCTCGCTGCCGTTGATCTGGGTTTCGCCGATAAAGCCCAGATTTCCCATGGTCGCAAAGGCCAAATCGGTCAGGGCGAGGGAGATGAACTGCCCCTCCCCGGTCAGCCGGCGGTGTCGGTCAGCGGCCAAAATGCCGTTCACCGCCGCCAACCCGGTGGCTATATCCCAGGCCGGCATGACGTGATTGACCGGCGCCTCGGCGCCCGCCGGACCGGTTAAATTGGGAAAGCCAGTGGCCGGGTTGACGGTATAGTCGACCTCGGACGAGCCATCGCGGTTGCCCATGATGTTCAACATGATCAGATCGTCGCGCTGGGCCTTTAGATTGTCGTAGGACATCCAGCCGGAAGTGGGGAAATTGGTCAGGAAAAAGCCGTTGTTTTCCGATTTGTCATTGGGCGCGCAGATCAATTGGGTCAGCAGCTCCCGCCCCCTGGGGCTGCGGATATCAACGGCGAAGGATTTCTTGCCCTTGTTCAGGCCGGCCCAATACAGGCTTTCGCCGCATTCCGTCACCGGCCAGCGGCGATAATCCAGGCCGCCGCCCAGGGGATCGAAACGGATTACCTCCGCGCCCATCTGCGCCAGGGTCATGCCCGCGCTGGGCGCCGCGATAAAGGCCGAGCCTTCGATGACCCTGAGGCCGCGCAAAATACCGTTCATCAAACACTCCAATATCTCAAGTACTAAAGCAAAAACACCGCATAACCATTTGTATTACATATATGGATCCGGGTCCGATAGATGATGTGCCGTCAACTCTGACGTCAGATAATCAAAGGCGTCATCAACACTGTCGGAGCGGTAGAACAGCTTCAAATCCTCCGGGTTGATGGTACCGAAATCAACCAGGGCATCGAAATCCACGACCCTATCCCAGAATTCCTTGCCGTAGAGCACAATGGGCACTTTTTTGCGGATTTTCTGGGTTTGCATCAAGGTCATGGTCTCGAACAGTTCATCCAGGGTGCCGACGCCGCCGGGCATGGCGATAATGGCCTTGGAAAGGTAGGCGAACCAAAATTTCCGGGTGAAGAAATAGTGGAATTCGAAGGCCAGGCTGCGGGTCACGTAAGGATTGGCGAATTGTTCGAACGGCAGGGAGATATTCAGGCCGATATTCAGCCCCTTGGCCTCCGATGCGCCCCGGCTGGCCGCTTCCATGATGCCGGGGCCGCCGCCGGTACAGATCACGAAACGTTTGTCCTCCCGGCCCAAATTCTTCGACCAATTGGTCAGGCGCGCCGAAAGCATGCGGGCGTCCTCGTAATAGCGGGACATCTTCAGGCCTTTTTCCGCCTTCGCCAAATCGCCGCCGCCCGCCTTGGCCGCTTCCATGGCCGCCAGCGCGGCTTCCGCCGAGGGAATCCGGGCCGAGCCGAACATCACGATGGTGTCGCGTACCTGCGCCTGGCGGAAACGCTCCTCGGGCTCCATATACTCCGCCAAAATTCGCAGGGGCCGGGCTGCCCTGCTGTTCAGGAAGTCTACGTCCCGATATGCCTTTACCGGATGGAACGGTTCGTCATTCATGCCGATCCCCAAATCTTTAACAAAGTGTTTACAGAACCCAGTCATAAATAGGTGTTCGGATCATACGACGGCTTGGCCGCCATTCACACGCCTCAATAATGACGAATGTGAGACCTGTCACTGGCGCCCGGCCCCCCGGCCACCACGTATGTGGCCTAGCGCGGGAGGACACCGTATGTCGCAGTTGACCTTTGAACAAGAAACGATAGCCAGCCAATCCGGATTAATGGATGCGCCCGCAGGCGGCGCCGTTGGCGGCGAATTGTCCCGCTATCTGGTGGTCAGCGCGGCGGCCCTGGCGGTGGATTTAGGCGGGCTTTTTCTGCTTACAGCCGGTTTTGGCGCCCATTATCTGATCGCCAACCCCATCGCCTTTGTCCTGGGCGCCCTGGTGGCCTATTTCGGCTCTGTCCATTGGGCCTTTCAGAAGCGCAAACTCGCCAATTCCGGGCTGGAATTGGCGATTTTCGTGGCCATCGGCGTCGGCGGCCTGGCGGTCAACGAGGGCATGATGTGGCTCGGCATCGAGATCGCGGCGCTTTCCCTGCTATTTGCCAAGGCGGCGGCGGCCGTGACATCATTCGCGTTTAATTTTGTCGCCCGCAAGTTGATCCTGTTCTCCGCCTAAGCCAAACTTCCATGAATGAGGCCCCCATGAACGAGAAACCCACGGCGATCATTATCGGCGGCGGCCCGGCTGGCCTGACCACCGCCCTGGAATTGCTCGAACGCACGGATATCAAGCCGATTGTCTATGAAGGCTCGGACAATGTGGGCGGCATTGCGCGCACCTTCGTCCACGAAGGCAACCGCATCGATATTGGCGGGCATCGGTTCTTTTCCAAATCCGACCGGGTCATGGACTGGTGGTCGAAGATCCTGCCCCTGCAAGGCCGCAAGGATGGCCAGGATGAAGCTATCTCGTTGAATTATCAGAACCAATCCCGCTGGCTGGACATGCCCGCCGACGGCCCGAACCCCGATCAGGTGGATGACGTCATGCTGGTCAGGGCGCGCAAATCGCGCATTCTGTGGGGCGGCAAGCTGTTCGACTACCCTCTGTCGCTGAACCTGGAAACCCTGCGCAAACTGGGCCTGGGCTCTACCATGTTGATCGGGTTCAGTTTTCTGCGCAGCCAAATCCTGCCGATCCGCCCGGAATCGTCGCTGGAAGACTTTTTCATCAATCGTTTCGGCCGCCGCCTCTATTCGACATTTTTCAAGGATTACACGGAAAAGGTCTGGGGCGTGCCGTGTGATCAGATTTCCGCCGAATGGGGCGCCCAGCGGGTCAAGGGGCTGTCGCTACTTGGTATCGTCAAACACGCCTTGGGCGCTGTTTTCCGCTCCAAAAGCGATCTGGCGCAGAAGGAGGTGGAAACCTCATTGATCGAACAGTTTCTCTATCCTAAACACGGCCCCGGCCAGATGTGGGAGCGGGTGACGGAGATGATCCGCGAGAGGGGCGGCGAGGTTCACACCAATTGCAAGGTGACCGGTCTGCGCCATGAAAACGGCCAAATTACCGGCGCCACCATGATGAACGGCACCGGTAAGCCACGGGCGGTGCAGGGTGACTATTACTTCTCCACCACCGATGTGCGCCAATTGATGGGCGCCATGCAGCCAAAACCGCCGGCCGATGCTTCGACGGTGTCCGATGGCCTGATTTATCGCGATTTCATCACCGTGGGCCTGTTGCTGCAACGCCTGAAGCTGGGCGGTGACGCCACCGGGCGCGATATCGGCGAAAAGATGTCCGACAACTGGATCTATGTACAGGAACCGGGCGTCAAGGTGGGCCGATTGCAGTTTTTCAACAATTGGAGCCCCTATCTGGTCGCCAATCCCGATCACGTCTGGATCGGTCTGGAATATTTCTGCGACGAAGGCGACGATCTGTGGAGCATGGACGACGATGCCCTGAGCGCCTTCGCGATCGAGGAATTGCGCAAGATCAACGTCATTGAGCCGGATGCGGTGCTCGATCAGGTGGTGATCCGGGTGCCGAAAACCTACCCGGCCTATTTCGGCAGCTACGACCGATTCGATGAAGTGCGTGAATTTACCGACGGTTTGGCGAACCTTTTCCTGCTCGGCCGCAACGGCATGCACCGCTACAACAACATGGATCATTCCATGCTGACGGCCATGGTTGCGGTGGATAACATTATCGCCGGCAAGTCCGATAAATCGAATATCTGGTCGGTCAACACCGAAGCCGAATATCATGAGGAGAAGTAACCGGACCTTTGGCTTCGTTGATGCGAGATAGATGCAGCGTGCATTCATTCTGATTATTTCCATCCTTGCCCTGCTGGCGGCCCAGTGGTGGATGAGCGGCCGTCAGGGTGGCGCCGTATTTCAGGGCGAACTGTTCGACAGCGACAGCTACATGCGCCTGGTCCGGGTGCAAAAACTAATCGACGGCGATGGCTGGTACGATGACCAAATCGCCCGCGCCAATGCCCCCAACGGCCACAGCCAGCATTGGACCCGCCCCCTCGATGTTCTGTTGCTGAGCGGCGCGGCCATGCTTTCTCCCGCCCTGGGTTGGCGCGACGGCCTGCACCAGGCCGGCGTCTGGATTTCGCCACTTATGCATTTGTTAACGCTATTGGCGCTGCTCTGGGCTGTTCAGCCCCTATTCAAACAAGACGGGAATTCCTGGGGCCTGTTGTGGTTGGGGCTGCTGTTTCCCCTGCAACTGCTTCTCGACCATCAATTCGCTCCGGGCCGGCCGGACCATCACGCCTTGATTCTGTTTTTGTTCACCTGCACCCTTGGGACGCTGGTGCGGGCAATGCAACGCAACCTGCAACTCTGGGCCGCCCTGGCGGGTCTTTTCGTTGGCCTGATGCTCTGGGTCAGCGTGGAGGCTTTGCTGGCCGCCGCCATGGCCTTTGCCCTGTTTGGCATGCGCTGGTTGATCCAGGGCCGGGCCTGGGCGCGGGCCGGATTGGCATTCTCGGCAACGGCTGCCGCGGTCGGCGCATTGGGAATTTTGGCCGAACATCGCTTCGACCAGATACTGATCGGCGTTTATGACCAAATTTCAATCGTTTATGTGATATTCCTAGTCTTGATTATGATCTCATTCTTCGTCGCCGCCCATGTCCCTGCCCGCTGGCCGGGCCTGTTGGCGTTCAGTGCGGTACCGCTCTGTCAATTTTGGCTGTTTCCGGATTTTTTTCACGGCCCCTTGGCAGGACAGGATCCAACATTTAGTGCTCATATATTCCAATATGCCGGTGAAACCAGAGGCTTACAATCTCCTTCTGAACTGACACTTTACCTGGGGTCGGCCTTGCTGGCGGTACCTTTTGGCCTCTGGAAAATACGAAAACCGGCGCAAAAAGAAGACCGATGGCCTTGGTTATTGCTCACCGGCGGGCTGATTCTCTATCTGCCGCTGGCCATCATGCAGTTGCGCTGGGCGCCATATGTCGCACTGCTGGCCCTTCCCGGCTACAGTATGGTCTTAGTTCTAGCGCTTAAACCATTGACATTAAAGCAATCGCTCTTTCAGACATTCGTCACGGCAATGGCGCGGACGGCGGTGGTTCTGGGATTTGCCTTCGGTTTACTTTTGCTTTCAGCATATCTTCCTAAAGCACCAGAAACACACAGTAAATGCCGAACCGATTCGATGGCCCAGCATCTGGCCGATCGATTCCCAGCGCCGCAGCGCATTCTATCCTATATGACCATCGCTCCGGCGATCCTCTACCGCAGCCAGCATGACGTCATCGCGACGCCGTATTTCCGCAACGCCCAGGGCGGACGCGACACGATCGCCTTCTTCCAGGCCAAGGACCCCAAGATCGCCTATGACATCGCCACCGGGCGCCGGATCGATCTGGTCTTGACCTGCCCCGCCGATCGGGAGAGCCGGATCTACGGCCCCCGCCCGGAGCTTCCGATCTGGCTGCGTCCGCTGGAACTGCCGCCGCAACTGCGCCAATGGCGCCTGTACAAGGTGTGGCTATGAGCCTGCGGCGGCTAGTGCTCCTGGCACTTATACCCGCCTTGATGGTGACCGGCGCGCATGTATTGCTGCAAATCCTGGCCGATTGGTTTGTCCTGGAGGGCCGCCTGATCGGCCCCGATGCCTATATGCGGGTGCTGCGGGTCATGGAACTGGGCAGCGGCGGCGCCTGGTACGATCCCATATCGGAACGCAGCAATGCCCCCTTTGGCGAAGTCCTGCATTGGACCCGGCCACTGGATTTGTTGCTGCTGCTGGGCGGTGCCCTGGGAGCGCCCTTGGCGGGCTTCGATGACGCCTTGTTTGTTTGGGCCGCCATGATCGGTCCAACGTTACATATTGTGACCATTGTCGTCCTGTTGTGGGCCTGCCGGCCCCTATTCTGTCGTAATGGGTTTGATCAGGCCGGGATCATGCTGCTGGGCCTGTTATTCGCGGTGCAATTCTTCATAAGTTTTCAATTCGCTGTTGGGCGGCCCGATCATCACGGCCTGAATACCCTGCTGTTCATTTGGCAAATGGGCTTCGCCTTTAGGCTCGCGCAAGCGGACTGTTCCGAAAGGCTTCCCATCTGGGCCGCTTTGACCGCCACGGCTGGATTGTGGATCAGTATCGAAGGTGTATTGGGCACGATGATGGTCCTGGGCGCCCTGGCCATCGCCTGGATCGTCCATGGCGGCGATTATCTGCGGCGGATTTTCTGGTTTCTGCTCACTCTTAGCGCCGGATTGCTATTGGTTCTGTTTTTGGAGCGGCCGCCCGGTGATCTGCTGGCCCTGGAATACGACCGCCTGTCCGTCGTGCACCTGGCCCTATTTGGGCTGTTTACCCTGTCTGTCCTGGCGGTTTTGGCCCTTCCCGGCCTGGCTGGCGGGCCAATCCGCCGCTTTTGCCTGACCGCCGCCGCAACCGTCCTGACCCTGACCGTCATGTTTCTGTGGCTGCCGGACTTCCATCGCGGCCCCATGGCCGCCATGGACCCGTTGGTATACGAGGTCTGGTTCCGCAACAATGCCGAAGTCAGCCCGGTCCTGAAATTCGACGATTTGCGCCGCACGGGGCCGAAATTCATCGCCCATCTGGGGCTGGTGCTGCTGGCCCTGCCGGCGGTGCTGGGGCTGATCCTCCGCCGGAAAGGCGAAAGCCGGCGTCATTGGCTGATTTTGGGGATTTTTCTTGCCGCGGGCACGGCCCTGGCCCTGCGCGAGGCGCGCTGGATGGGCTACCCGCAGGTGCTGTGCCTGCCGCCATGTATCGCGTTGCTGCAGGCGCTGTTCGCACGTTTCGCCGGCCCCGGGATCGGGCGCGCGGCGGTGCGGGTGGTGACCGTCATCATCTTGGCCACGGGTCCGTTGATCGGCGGCAGCCTATTGCGCCAGGCCCTGCCCGTCCCGAAACGGGCGGCACCTTGCGAACTATCTGAAATATCACGGTTTTTAGCGGATAATTACGCCGAGCGGCGCCATACGTTGCTGAATTTCATCTACTCCGGACCGGAGCTGCTCTACCACACGCCGCATTTCGTCGTCGCGACGCCTTACCACCGCAACACCGCCGGCATCGTCGATACCATCAACTTCCTGCGCGGCCGCGATGATAAGGCCGCGCAATCCGTGATCGAAAAACGGCAAATCGATCTGGTGCTGATCTGCCCCGGCGACCCGGAAGCCGACAATTACCGCCTTGATGATGGCGCCCCGAGCCTGCTCATGCGGCTGGAGGCGGATCAACCGCCGCCCTGGCTCACGGCAGTGCCGTTGCCGGATCATTTGGCCACGGATTTCAAATTATTCCAGACCGATCGGTAGAGCTTTTGACCCGATCCGATTCCGCGGCTACTTATGTAGCTTGCTCGTGTTGCTGTGTTGAATTCAGATCAGAGGTTAGACATCGAAGATGCCCGATTATGACGTCATTGTGGTTGGCGGCGGCAATGCCGCCCTGTGCGCCGCGCTTTCCGCCCGCGAAAAGGGCGCCTCGGTCGTGGTTCTGGAACGGGCACCGAAGGAGGAAGCGGGCGGCAATACCGCCTTTACCGCCGGCGCCATCCGCACGGTCTACAACGGCGACGAAGATATCTTGGATCTGATGCCCGACCTCTCGCCCGAAGAACGCAACAGCGATTTCGGCTCCTACACGGAAGAGAAATTCTTCGACGATATGGGCACTGTGACCGATTACCGGGCCGACCCGGATCTGACCGAGTTGTTGATCACGCAGTCTTTTCCGACCCTGAAATGGCTGCAGGGCAAGGGCATGCGCTACATGCCGTTGTTCGCCAAACAGGCCTTCAAGATCGATGGCAAATTCAAGTTCTGGGGCGGATTGACGGTCGAGGCCTATGGCGGCGGACCCGGTCTGGTCGAGGGCCTGACGGAGGTCTGCAATCGCGAGGGCATCGAAATCCGCTACAACGCCCGCGCCCTGTCGCTGCTCAATGACGACGACGGCGTCCATGGCGTGATCCTGCGCCAGGACGGCAAAACGGCGGAATTAAGCGGCAAAGCGGTGATCCTGGCCTGTGGTGGGTTCGAGGCCAATGCCGAGATGCGCACCCGCTATCTGGGCCCCGGTTGGGAATTGGCGCCGGTGCGCGGCACCCGCTTCAACACCGGCGACGGCATCCAGATGGCCCTGGCGGCCGGCGCCAGCCCGCGGGGCAACTGGTCGGGCTGCCACGCCGTGGCCTGGGACCGCAACGCGCCGGAATTCGGCGATCTGGCGGTCGGCGACGGGTTCCAGAAACACAGCTATCCCTTCGGCCTGATCGTCAACGCCGACGGCAAGCGTTTCGTCGACGAGGGCGCCGATTTCCGCAATTACACCTACGCCAAATACGGCCGGGAAATCCTCAACCAGCCGCGGCAGTTCGCCTATCAGGTATTCGATCAGAAAACCGTTCACCTGCTGCGCGATGAATACCGCATCCGCGAGGTTACCAAGGCGCAATCGGATACCCTGGAAGGCCTGGTGGCGCAGATGGAGGGGGTCGATGCGGCGCAATTTCTGCGTACCGTCGCGGAATACAACGCCGCCGTACAGACCGATATCGAGTTCAACCCAACGGTCAAGGACGGCCGCTGCACGAAGGGCCTAGCGGTCGAAAAAACCAACTGGGCCAACACCTTGGACGAACCGCCCTATATGGCCTTTGGTGTCACCTGCGGCATCACCTTCACCTTTGGCGGTGTCCGCATCGATACCGACGCCAACGTCATCGATACCGACGGCAACGGCATTCCAGGCCTCTATGCCGCCGGCGAGATGGTCGGCGGTCTGTTCTATTTCAACTATCCCGGCGGCAGCGGCCTGATGTCTGGTTCGGTTTTCGGCCGGATCGCCGGGGCCAACGCCGCGAAAGGATGATGCCATGAGCGCGAACCATATCGGTTTCATCGGCCTGGGCGTCATGGGCGAGCCCATGTGCCATAATCTGCACCAGAAATCCGGCCAAACCGTCATGGCCTGCGACATCGACCCCGCGCCATTGGAGCGGGCCCGCGCGGCCGGCCTGGAAGCAACGGACAGTCTGGAGGAAATCGCCAAAAACTGCGGCATAATCTTTATTTCCATGCCCAGCGGCGTGCAGTTGGAACAGGTCTGTGGCGGTCTTATGCCGCACATGACATCGGGCCAGACGATTGTTGATACCACCACGGCGCCGGTCGCCCTGACCAAGGATCTGGCGGCGAAATTTCAGGAACAAGGCATCGATTACGCCGACGCCCCGATCGCGCGCACCCGCCAGGCGGCCCGCGACGGCACCCTGGCGGTGATGGTCGGCGCCGGGGATGCGGTTTTTGCCCGGATCGAGCCGCTGATTGCCTGCTATGCCAACGATATCACCCTTTGTGGCGACGTGGGCAGCGGCCAAGTGGTGAAGATCCTCAACAACATGATCGTCGCCGAAACCGTCAACGCGGTGGCCGAGGCCCTGACCATCGGGCGCCGGGCCGGCCTGGATGACGCCCTGTTGCTGGACACCCTGGCCAAGGGTTCCGCCGACAGCTTCGTGCTGCGCAATCATGGCGTCAAGGCGATGCTGCCCGGCGTCTTTCCGCTGCGCGCATTTTCGGTCAACTATATGTTGAAGGACATGGGGTATGCCCTTGATCTGGCGGAAGAAACCGGCGTTGACGTCAAGGGCGCCAAAACCACCAACGAGATCTTGCAGGAAACCTCAACCAAGGGCGTTCTGGCCGACGCCTACTGGCCGGCGCTGCTGGCCGTGATCGATCCTTCCATTGATCCACAAACCCCCGATGGCGATTGATACCATGTCTGAAATACCCAGCTACGAGACCATCACCTACGCCCACCCCCTGCCCGGCGTGGCGCAGATTACCCTGAACCGGCCCAAGACGCGCAACGCCCAGGATCTGCAAATGACCTACGATCTGAACGACGCCTTCGAGCGGGCGGCGGCGGATGGGGAGGTCAAGGTGATCATTCTGGCCGGGGCCGATCCGCATTTCTGCGCCGGTCACGACCTTTCCGGCGACAGCGGCAAGACCTGGGCCGATTTCCCCCAGGTCAACACCTGGGGCAGCTTTGACCCGCCCGGCGCGGAAGGCCGTTTTGCCCGCGAAAGCGAGATCTATCTGGGCATGACCGAGCGTTGGCGCAATGTACCCAAGCCCACGATTGCCGCCGTGCAGGGCAAATGCATCGCCGGCGGCCTGATGCTGGCCTGGGCCTGCGACATCATCATCGCCTCCGCCGATGCGGAATTCCGCGACCCGGTGGTGGAAATGGGCGTCTGCGGCGTCGAATTTTTCGCCCATCCCTGGGAAGTGGGCCCGCGCAAGGCCAAGGAATTGCTGTTTACCGCCGATTGGCTGGGCGCGGAGGAGGCCCGGCAGCTTGGCATGGTGAACCAGGTGGTGCCGCGCGATGAATTGCTGGCAACCGCTTTGGCGATGGCGGAACGGATCGCACAAAAACCGCTTTTCGCCCTGAAACTAACCAAGGAAGCCGTCAACCAGACCCAGGATGCCATGGGCCGGCCCAATGCGATGTCGCAGGTTTTCGCCCTGCATCAGCTTTGCCACAGCCATAATGTGCAAGTGCACGGCATTCCCGTCGACCCGGGCGGGCTGCCGGAGGGCATGCGCGGGCGGTTCGTCAAAAAACCGGCCTCCGGCGTCTCGGAGTAGGCAAAATCTTCCCAGCGGGGAGACCGGACGGGCGCGCACAGCCGAATTTGTCCGACAGCTAGGAAATAGTTGCCGGCCAGGTCAAATGCACCCGCCGATCATGCGTTGCGACAAATCCGGCAAAATTTCCAAATTTTTGCGGTTCGCCATTACACTACGGCACGCCGGCTGTTTTTTGGCTGATTCAAACGGCAAACCCGGACAACACAGAATTGCCATGACGCTCAACACAACTTGGCATGCTTCCTGCATTGCAAGAGATGGCGGATAGCCTGTGTGCAATATTGGAGTGTGAGCCCTATGTCGTTGCAAACTGTTGAAACTGCTTTTGATACCGAGTCCGCCAGTCGTGATGACGCCAAATATGGAAGTCGTGAACGGCGGTCCACATCGCGGGCCGGTGTCAACTGGCGCAAGGCGCGCGGCCAGGCGCAGGCACCAACCCTAAGCAGCCTGGGGATTGGCGATACGGCAACGGATTGGCACGACCGTTTCCTGATCCGCAGCGATATGTACATGTACCACGCCGTTTTCATCGCCTGCGGCGACACCCTGCAATCGGATTGGGAAATGCAGCGTCTGGGCGAAACCCTGGAAGATAGTTTGCCGGTGGCGCTATGCGACCGTTTCGCCGAAGGCTGCCAACGCTCCCTCAAGGAAGGTTGCCCGGTTCCCGTTGAAGGCAGCTATCGCGACGACGCCGACCACGAGATCCTGTTTCGCTGTGTCATGATGCCGGTTCGCGCGCCCAACGATGGCGTCGATTTCATTTACGGCGCCTATTCCCACAAAATCGCCGCCTGACCCGACTGTTGCCCAATAACTTGCCGACCGCCGTTGACCGGGCCGCCATGTGGGCCTAGCTTCATTGCCTCGAATTAGGCAGGAAACAGCGCACGGCTCCCATGGGCAGGCTAAACAAGGCGACTGAAAAGACAATTCATCCCGGTCACGGCGATATCCCGTCGTTGGACCGCCTGTTGCGCACGCCCGCCCTGGAACAATTGCAGGCCCTAAGCGGCCGCCAATTGGTCCTGGAGGAGGCGCGCGCCGAACTGGGCCAAATGCGCCAAAATCTGGACAAATCTAGTGCCAGAACTGATGATCTCAGCCTGGATGGCCTGGCCCGGCGGATCGAGGCCAGGGTCGGCGCGGCCCTGGAGATGTCCCTGCGTCCGGTCTTCAATCTAACCGGTACCATTTTGCATACCAATCTGGGCCGGGCGCCCCTGGCGGAAGAGGCGATCGAGGCCATGGCCAAGGTGGCCCGGGGCGCGGCCAATGTGGAATTTGATCTTGCCAAGGGCCGGCGCGGCGACCGGGATGATCATGTCGAGGATTGGCTTTGTCGTTTGACGGGCGCGGAGGCGGCGACGGTGGTCAACAATAACGCCGCCGCCGTTCTGTTGATGCTCAATACCCTGGCAAACCGGCGCGAAGTGCCGGTGTCACGTGGTGAACTGATCGAAATCGGCGGCGCCTTCCGGATCCCGGAGATCATGCGCCGGGCCGGTTGCCGCCTGGTTGAGGTCGGCACCACCAACCGCACCCATTTGCATGACTTCGCCGATGCCATGACCCCGCGCACCGGCATCGTGATGAAGGTCCATACCTCGAACTACGTGGTACAGGGCTTCACGGCGGAGGTCGGCGACGGTGATCTTGCCGCCCTGGCCCAGCAACACGGCCTGCCCTACATGGTCGATCTGGGCAGCGGTTCGTTGATCGACATGGCGGCCCTGGGCCTGCCGCATGAAACCACCGTCAGGGAAACCCTGGAAAACGGCGCCGATCTGGTCAGTTTTTCCGGTGACAAGCTGCTGGGCGGGCCGCAGGCGGGGCTGATCGCCGGGCGCGCCGATCTGATCGCCAAGATCAAGAAAAACCCCATGAAACGGGCCCTGCGGGTCGATAAAGTGACCATGGCGGCCCTGGCGGCGACCTTGCGTCTGTATGCCCAACCGGAAAAACTACAGGCCAGGCTGCCAACCCTGCGCCTGCTGACCCGGCCCCGCGCGGATATCCAGGCCATGGCCGAACGCATCGCACCCGTCCTGCGGCAAACCCTGGGCGCGGCAACAATAGTGGATATTTCGCCCTGCACGGGGCAGATCGGCAGCGGTTCCCTGCCGGTGGAAGTCCTGCATAGCGTGGCGCTGACGTTGCGCCCGAATAGCGGCGGCAAGAAGACGGGCGCCGCCCTGAAACGCCTGGCGGCGGCCTTTCGCGCCCTGCCCGTGCCCGTTCTGGGCCGGATCGCGGATGATGCCCTGCACTTTGACCTGCGCTGCCTCGAGGCGGGCGAGGGCGAAACCGCCTGGTTGGCGCAATTGTCGGACTTACGGGTTAAATAGGCCATGATCATTGCAACCGCGGGCCATGTGGACCATGGCAAGACCACGCTGGTACGGGCCCTGACCGGGGTTGATACGGACCGCCTGCCGGAAGAGAAAAAACGTGGCCTGACCATCGACATCGGTTTTGCCTATCAGGACATAGCGGACACGGACGGGGCGGATGTGACCCTGGGCTATGTCGATGTGCCGGGTCATGAACGATTTGTAAAGAACATGCTGGCGGGGGTCGCCACCATCGATTTCGCCCTGTTGGTGGTTGCCGCCGATGACGGCGTGATGCCGCAAACCGAGGAACATCTGGCGATCCTCGGCCTGCTGGGCATCCAACATGGCGCCGTCGCGATCACCAAGATCGATCGGGTCGAGGCGGACCGCGTGCACGAGGTCGAAGCCGAGGTCGAAGCCCTTTTGGCGCCGACCGCCCTGGCCGGCGCGCCAATGTTTCCGGTTTCGGGCGAAGTCGGCACCGGTATGGACGCATTGCGCCAGCACCTGGAAGATGCGGCCAGAAGCCACGCCGACCGCGCCGTCAAAGGTCATTTCCGCCTTTCCGTCGATCGCGCCTTCACGGTGCCCGGTGCCGGCCTGATCGTCACCGGCGCGGTGTTTTCCGGCCAGGTGGCGGTGGGCGACCGCCTGCTTTTGGCGGCCCAGGACACGGAGGAGGCGATCGAGGTGCGGGTGCGCGGCCTGCGCGCCCTGGACCGCGAGGCGACCGTGGGGCGGGCCGGACAGCGTTGCGCGATCAATATCGCCGGCGCCGATCTGCATCAATCGCTGGTCAGCCGGGGCGATTGGCTGCTGGCGGAGGCCGCCCACGCGCCTGTGCGCAAATTCGATGCACGCGTCCGGGTCCTCGACGGCGAAAGCCGGCCCCTGGCCCATTGGACGCCGGTGCATCTTCATCTTGCCGCCGCCGACGTCACTGGGCGGATCGCCATTCTGGGGGAGCGGAGGATCATGCCGGGCGAGGATGGCCTGGCGCAACTGGTTCTGGATGCGCCCATCGGCGCCCTGTTCGGCGACCGTTTCATCCTCCGCGACCAATCCGCCCAACGCACCCTGGCCGGCGGCGGCGTGATCGACCCCTTCCCACCGCGGCGCGGCCGCGCCCGCCCGGAGCGTCTGGCGATGTTGCGGGCGATGGAGGCGGAGGCGCCGGCTGAGGCCCTGGCGACAATGGTCGCGGCCGCCGATAGCGGCGTAAATCTGGCGCAATTCAGCCAAACCCGCAATTTAACCGAGGCCGAGTCCGAAAATCTGCGCCAGATCGATGGGCAGATCGTATTACCCGCAAACAACGGCGATTTGGCGCTTTCCCAGGACCGATGGCGGGCGGTGGAACAAGGCATTCTGGAAGCCCTGGCGGCCTGGCACAAGAAACAGCCCGAGGCCGTCGGCCCCAATGACAACGCGTTGCGCGCGGCCATGACGTCGGCACCGGCGCCGGCGCTGCTGGCGGCGGCAATCGCGCATCTGATAGATCAACGCACCATCATCCGCGATGGTATCTCCCTGCGCCTGCCGGATCATTCGCCGCGCCCCTCGGACGCGGATCTGGAGTTGTGGAAAAAAGTCGCGCTTATTCTGGAAGAAGGCGGCATCCGTCCGCCCCGGGTGCGCGAGGTGGCGGAAGAACTCAGGATGGAACCGGCGCGCCTGGAAGCGTTTCTGAAACGCTGTGCCCGCCAGGGCCGCCTGATGGCGGTGGCGCCAAACCGGTTTTTCCCGCCCGCCGCCGTGTGGGAATTGGCGGCGGTGGTGGAGCGATTATGCGCGGCGGCGGGGGAGGACGGCTTCACCGCCGCCACCTTCAAGAATGATACCGGCATCGGCCGGAACGTGGCGATTGAGGTGCTGGAGTTCTTTGACACTTCCGGCCTGACGAGACGGCAAGGCAACGTCCGCCACCTGCGCCGTCCGGCGGCCGAGGTCTTTGGCGACAGTTGAGTCGATCCATCGTCCAGGAAGTCCCGTATATATGCCGACCGGCAAAATCGATTCGTCCGTTCGGTGAATTTTTGCACCCTGGAACCATTGACCGGTTGCCCACGCCAATGGGATCATATGTCCAGTAACGCGTTTCTACCCGCACGGGAAAACCGATTATTGATCCGAAGGCTTTGTTTTATTTATATGATTTCCGGCATCCGCAAGCATGGCCGACAGTCTGGTAACCATCGTTATCAACTCTTCGCGGCGTTAACGCATTGTTAACCTATTTATTTCAGGTTCCATTCATATCTTGTGAATAAGCCTGTGGATAAATCATGGATAAGAGGAAAATGGAGCGCACCTGCAGTCCGTACCTGCGACGGCCTTTGCGATCCTTGGATCAAGCCTTGAAGGACCAGGCGCGCATCGTGCGGCGGAACAACGAGCGGCTGCTCGCCGAACCGGACCCGATTACATGGCTGGTTATTCGCGATGCGAAAAAGGCGAGCTAGGACGCCGAATGAAATTCGTGCGCGCGAAGGGACTCAGATTTGCCGGCCCGCTTTGTCCCAATAAGGCTGGCGTAGCTTCCGCTTGAAAATTTTTCCCGTATCTTCACGGGGCAAGGCGTCATGAAAGGTCACTTCGCGGGGAATCTTGTACGCCGAAATATGCCCGGCCAGAAACTCCCGCACTTCCTCGACCGTTAAATCCTCGCCTGGCTGAGATTCGATCGCGGCGGCGATACTTTCACCGAATTCATCGTGGGGAATACCGAAAACGGCGCAATCATGGACGCCGGGCATATGGTGCAGGGCAGCCTCGATCTCGGCCGGATAGATGTTGACGCCGCCGGAAATGATCATGTCGCGCTTGCGGTCGTTCAGGAACAGGTAGCCATCTTCGTCGAGATAACCCACATCGCCATTGGTGACCATGCCGTCACGCTCGATCTCGGCCCGCTTGTCATCCTTATTGTGATAGGTGAAGTCGGAAAGATTGGGCATGGTCATGTAAATCTCGCCGCTTTCCCCCGTGCCCAGAACATTGCCGTCATCGTCGTAGACCCGCACCAAGGTGTCTTCCTGGGGCCGGCCCACGGTACCGGGTTTGGCCAGGGCGTCGGCGCTGCTGGCGACACTGACGATGCCTGCCTCGGTGGAGCCGTAGTATTCGAAAATCACCGGGCCCCACCATTCGATCATCCCGGCCTTGGCCTCGGGTGGACAGGGGGCGGCGCCATGGATCACATGCACCAGGGAGGACAGGTCGTACTTCGCCTTGACCGCGTCGGGCAGGCGCAGCATGCGCATGAACATTGTAGGAACGACATGCATATGGCTGATCTTATGGGCGTCTATAGCCTGCAACAGCCCTTCGGGATCGAAACGGGGCAGCAGGTGGATATCGTTGCCCAGGGCCATCGCAATGCTGGCATAGGCGCCAGGCGCGGAATGGTACATCGGTCCCGTCATGGCGCAGACGCCGCCCGTGCCGATGCCGAAGGAACGCATAGCCAGTTCGGCCAGTTTGGCCTGCCGTTCGGGCGTTGTCGGTTCCCGGCGCACGCCCTTTGGGTGCCCCGTGGTGCCGGAGGTATAGATCATGCTGCCCCGCTCCAGCGGCGGCGCCTCCATCCGGGGTTCGAAGCCATCGCGCCAGGCTTCGTAATCCATCGCGCCGTCCGGCACTTCACGGGCCTCGGGCGGGATACCGTAGGCGGCGGCAATCTCCGGCGGCGTGGCACAAACCAGAACAGGCACGCCCTCGGGCAAATGCGAGGCAATCCCAGGCAGCAGATCCGCATGCACGACGATCGCCTTGGCGCCGGAATCGGTGAGGATATAACCGGCCTCTTCCGCCGTGGCGTGCCAATTGACCGGCACCGCATAGGCCCCGACCAGATTGCCGGCGATCTTGGTCTCCAGCATGGCGATATCGTTACGCATCACCGTGGCGAAACTGTCACCATCGCCAACGCCGAGGGATACCAGACCACTGGCCGTTTTGGCACCGTTTAGGGCCACCTGTTCCATGGCCACCGTGCGGTCGCCGCTATAAACATGATAAGTCATGAAATTCCAACTTGCTGCTACTGGTCCGTCCGGCCATTCAGATGCGCGGCAAAGACGCGTACGGTTTCCGCCAATGTGCGGTCCCTGTCAATGGTTTCGCGGGTCTCAGCCGCCAGGGGCGTGGCCGCCATCAATTTCAATATCCAGGCCGCGCCGCGATGGAAATCACCGGTGACGCCGGCGCCTTCCATTGTTTCGGCGATTTCATCCATCTCCGGCCACCAGCGTTCCGAATCCGCCGGCAGGCGGGAAATCCCGGTCTGCAGATATTTCCAGGTATCGCCCTGGCTGAAAGCCAGCTCCTCCCCCAGTTCCTCCATCAATCCCAGGGACGCCGCCGCCGTGGTGATGGTGGCAAAGAGCGAGAAACGCCCCTTGTTGAGGCCGCTGTAAAGCATTTTCAGGGCCGAGGCCCGGCCGATTTCGTCGCCGAGCGCCTTGACCCAGATGCCATCCACCGCCAAGGCTTGCGTCGGCGCCAGATCGGGCCCGGAAACATACAGGCGCGTGGGCTGCGGCCCCTTCCCCGGCGCCACGCCAACGATGCCGCAATCGATATTGGGTGCGCCCGTTTCGGCCATGATCGCCGCGATCTTGCCGGTCGAGGCCGGTGAAATGGCGTTGCAATCCATATAAACCGGAAAACTGCCCGTCCGCGTCATGGCCGCCGCGACCTCGCCGGCCAACCCGATGGCTGAAGCCGGCGGCAGAATTGAAAGGATCAAGGCTGCCTCCCGCACCACCGCATCCAAATCCGGCAAATCGCGAAAACCGCCCCGTTCCGCCCGTGCCCGGCTTTCCGCGCTGCGCCCGGCCAGGCAGGTGACCACATCGTGGCCGGCGTCTTTCAGGGCCTGGCCCACGCCGCCGCCCATGTCTCCCGGCGCAATGACCGCAATGGTTTGTGGTGTCATTTTTCCGGCCGCCCCGTCCCCTGATTAACAGATGAAACGCCATCCTACGGGGTTCCGCGCGATTGGTGAAGTCATAGCCGTGGCCGGTTGTGGCCGCGCCCCAGCATGGCCGCGAGACACGCATCCTTAAGTCTAGTATGAACGGTGTCAGCTCAGGAAGGCTCGCCAGTCGGTACGGATGATGAGCAAATGACAACGATAGCGCCCAAGGCGCGGAAACAGGCAGCCGCCAGATCGGCCGAGCTGGCCCGATATTTCGTCGCCAGCCTGTTTGCCCTGTTGGTTGATATCGGCATTCTGCTGGCGCTGACGCAATTATTCGCCGTGCATTATCTGGCGGCCAACGTCGTTTCGTTTGTCGCGGGCAGTATCGTTGCCTATCTGGCGTCCGTCCGCTGGGTGTTCAAGAAACGGCGGCTTGACAACAAGGCACTGGAATATCTGGCTTTTCTTCTGATCGGCGTACTCGGACTTGGCGTCAACGAGGCGGCGTTGTGGACCTGCATGGAGGTGCTGGTCTGGCCCCTGCTGGGCGCCAAATTGATGTCGGCGGCGATTAGCTTTTTGTTCAACTTCGCCGCGCGCAAGGCAGCCCTGTTCACCTAGCGCATGTCGGATTTAATCAAACCCGAACCCATGCGCTGAAACCTTTAGAATAGAGCAACTTATCCGCATTCAATTGAATGCGGGTTGCTCTCGCCGTTCGACACCCGGAGCCGCTGACGGCAAATCAACCCCGTCGGCGGCGCTTTCCTCCCCGATTGGGTTTACGCTAGGTAACCATATCGCGCAGTTCCCTGCGCAGCACCTTGCCAACCGGCGATTTTGGGATGTCGTCGACGAATTTGATCCGTTTCGGCACCTTGTAGTTCGTCAGTCCCTCGTGGCAATGCGCGATCACGGCTTCCTCCGTCAACGCGGGATTGTTGGTGACGATGAAGGCCATGGGCACCTCGGATGATTTTTCGTCCGGAATGCCGACGACGCCAACCTCGACGACGCCGTCAAGGGTGGTGATCACATCCTCGATCTCGTTGGGCGAGACGTTGAAGCCTGAAACCAGGATCATGTCCTTTTTCCGGTCGACGATTTCCAGGAACCCGTCCGCGTCCATCACCGCGATATCGCCCGAATAAAGCCAGCCGTCCCGCAAGGCCTCCGCCGTCGCCTCGGGGCGGCCGAAATAGCCCTTCATGATGGTCGGGCCCTTAAACAGCAATTCGCCGGGCGAGCCGATGGGCTGCTCCACCCCCTCGTCATTGACGATACGCACATCAAGGCCGGGCACCGGAATACCGACCGAACCCAGACGGTTCTCGCCCACGGGATTAAGGCTCATCACGCCGCAGCACTCGGTCATGCCATAGCCCTGGTAGATTTCCACGCCCGTGGCATCGGCCCAGCGCCGCGCCACGCCGGTCTGCTGCGCCGCGCCGCCCGAGCCGCAGAACGTGACGTTCTTGACCAGATCACGGCTGAACCAGGGTTCCTCCAACAGCACGGCAAAAAGCGTGTTGATGCCGGTAAAGCGGGTGACATTGAAGTTCTCGAACGCCGTTTTCAGGTTCGAGGGCGGGCGCGGCGACGGCACCAGGACCATATGGTCGCCGCCGCCGATGCCGAGCACGAAAATCAAGGCAAATGCCGTGATGTGATACAGCGGCAGGATCACCAAGGTGGTATCGCCGTCGGGATTGGTGATTTCCTCGGCCAGGCAGCCCGCCTGCGCGGCATTGGCCAGAATGCCCGTATGGCTCAATTCAGCACCCTTGCTACGCCCCGTGGTGCCGGAGGTATATTGGAACAAGGCCGTGTCCGCCCCCGTCTGACCTGAGGTATAGGCCGCGATATCGCCGCCATTGCGCGCCCGGGCGCCGGCGGCAAGGGCATCGGCGAAATCGACATGCGCGTGGGCCATGTTGGGAATGGCTTTTTTCACATGCTTCAGCACGATGCCGATGATCAGCTTTTTCATGAAGGGGAAGAAATCCAGCAGGGAAATCTTCACCACCGTGCGTACGCCGGTATTGCCGACAACCTCGTCTACCTTGTCGCCAAACATATCGATGATGATCAACACCTTGGCCTTGCTGTCGTTGAGCTGATGCTCCATCTCCGGCGAGGTATAAAGGGGGTTGATATTGGTGCAGACGGCACCGGCCAGAAAGGCTCCGGCGGCCGCGATGGTGAAATCAATGCAATTGGGCGTCATCATCGCAACCGTCTCGCCCCGCTGCAGACCGGCGGTTTCGCGCAGGTAGGCGGCGAAATCCTTCGATTGGTTTAGCCATTCGGCATAATTCAGCGTCGTCGCCGCGCCGTTCGGCAGAACCGTGGTCATCGCCGGCCGATTGGCGAATTCCGTGCCGGCGTGGTTGATCAGATCGACCAGGGTGCCATGCGCCATGGCATCCGCATCGAAGTTCTTGGCGGTCTCGCCGTAATATTTCTCCCAGGGTCGCGACATTTTTTTCGCCTCCATCCCCAAAGCCTCGTTTTTATGACCAGGACGGTATCGCGAAATGGCGGGCAAAACAATTGCTTGCGAAACAAAGCGTGGGCAAAGCGACCGGCCAATTGTTAAGCTGTGGGTGGAAACAAATTTTCGGGACCGAGCATATGAAAATCACCGGCTGTGAAATCCTGCATTGCGGTGCGGGCTGGCGAAACTTTTCCTTCCTAAAACTGCAAACCGATGAAGGCGTCACCGGCATTGCGGAATACAACGAAAGCTACGGCTCCAGGGGCTTGTCCGCCGTGATCGAAGCGCTGGTGGAAACCCAGATCGGACAAAATCCCTGCAATCACGAGGCCATCTCACAGCAGCTTTACGCCATGACCCGGCAGGCGCCGGGCGGCATCAATCAACAGGCCATGGCGGCGATTGAAAACGCCATGATGGACATCAAGGGCAAGGCCCTGGGCGTGCCGGTCTATGATCTGTTGGGCGGCGCGGTGCGGGACCGCATGCAGCTCTATTGGTCCCATTGCGGCACCTATCTGATGAACCCGGCGGCGGCAGAGGCGATCGGCCAGCCACAATTGAAATCCCTCGACGACGTGGTCGCCCTGGGCGCCAGGGTGCGGGAGAGCGGCTACAAGGGCCTGAAAACCAACATCTTCCGCTTCGGCGAGACCCCGCCCCTGCATATGCCCGGGTTTGGCCGGGGTCCGGGCGGCCCGGAGTTGAATGTGGAAAAGCGGATCATCGACGACCTGCGGGCCCAGTTGCAAGCCCTGCGCGAAGGTGCCGGTCCCGACATGGGCATCCATCTCGATATCAACTTCAACTGCAAGACCGAGGGTTATCTGCAAATCACCCGGGCCCTGGACGATCTGGGCCTGACCTGGTTCGAGATCGACCTCTACGACCCGGCGGCCCTGCGCCACATCCGCAATTCGGTTCAAACGCCGATTGCGTCCTGCGAAAGCCTGTTCCGCCTGCGTGAATTCCGCCCCTTCTTCGAGCATCATGCGATGGACGTGGCGATCATCGATCTGCCGTGGAACGGCATTTTCCATTCCATGAAGATCGCGGCCATGGCGGAGGCCTATGAAATCAACGTCGCGCCGCACAATTTCTATGGCCATCTTTCCTCCATCATGTCGGCCCATATGTGCGCCGCCGTGCCCAACTTCCGCATCATGGAAATCGACGTCGACGATGTGCCCTGGAAGGACGAGATCGTCACCTATGTGCCGGAAATCGAAGATGGCTATTTGAAGCTGCCCAAGGGGCCAGGCTGGGGAACGGAATTGAATGAAGACGTCATCCGCGCCCACCCTCCCATTTAGCGGGCGCCGATTTAGGAACAGGAACAGAGTATGAGAATTGTCGTTTTGGGCGCCGGCGCCCTGGGCACGGTGATCGCCGCCTATCTGGCCCGCGCCGGCGAGGACGTGGCGCTGATCGCGCGTGGCGCCAGGGCGAAATTGCTGGCCGATGCGGGTGTCACCATTACCGGCCTGGAAGACTTCACGGTTGAGATGGAAATCATCGATCAGCCGGACGCATTACAGGCGGCGGATGTGCTGATCCTGGCGACCAAGACCTACGATACCGCCGCCGCCATCGACAGCGTGCGCCAGATGAAACTGGGCAGCGCCTTTTCCATCCAGAACGGCGTGATGAAGAACGCGCAACTGGCCGAAGCCTTTGGCGAAGAAGCGGTGCTTGGCGCCGTCGGCATGCTGGGCGGCGCCATCGAAGCCAACGGCGCGGCCAATTTCATGATGAACAGCCCGATCCTCCTGGGCGAGCCACGGGGCGGCACCAGCCCCAGGGTGGAAGAGATTGTCGCGGCCCTGTCGGCGGCCGGGCTGAAGGCCAGCGCCTCGGAAGCTGTCCTGACGGAGGAATGGTCGAAATTCGTCGGCTGGCTCGGCCTGTCGGGCCTGGCTGTCCTGACCCGCCAGGAAACCTGGAAATTCCTCGCCGATCCCGATACCGCCCGTATTGTCGCCCGCATCATGCGCGAAACCGCGCAACTGCCCCAACATCTCGACATTCCCCTGCGGACCGGCTCGCCGTTCAATCTCGACGTGGTCACGACCAAGGGCGAGGATGACGTGGTCGAACTTTTGCTCAAGCGCGGCCAGGCGCAGAGCAAGATCGCGCCCGACTTCCGCCAATCCATGCTGCAGGACGTGGACAAGGGCAAACAGTTCGAGGTCGAGGAAACCTTTGGCTATGTCGTCCAGCAGGCCGCGGAAATGAACCTCGCCGTACCCACGGTGGAAACCTGCTACCGGGTCCTGGCCGGCCTCAACCGTATGCGGCAATGACCGGGTTTCAACAACGGCTTGAGGACATCATTGCCGCGGCCGGCATTTCTGGCGACGACCAAATCACCTACAAATCCGTCTTTGGTGCAGTCGCCGCCTATGCCAACGGCAAGATCTTTCTGACCCACGGCAAGTTTGGCCTGGCCGCGAAACTGCCCGATGAAACCTGCCGCAACCTCATGGCGGACGGCACCGGCGCGCCACTGAAGTATTTCGAGAAGGGCCACGTGAAACGGAATTATGTGGTGTTGTCCGACGATCTACTGAAAGATGAAGACCGCCTGCATGACCTGATACGGAAAAGCGCCGCGTTCGTGCAGGATGGCGACAACAAAGCCTGAAGCCGGAAAGGATTTTGCCATGCCGTACCTGGATCGAGACAGCGTCCGTGTTTTCTACGAGGACAGCGGCGGAGACGGCCCAGCAATCCTGCTCTCCCACGGTTTCGGCGCCTCAACGGGCATGTGGGACGGCCAGGTCGAAGTGTTCGCCGATCGCTACCGCCTGATCCGCTGGGACATGCGCGGCCACGGCAGAACCGAATGTCCGGACGATTTGCGCCATTACAGCCAGGACCACACCGCGGACGACATGTGCGCCCTGCTCGATCATTTGGAGATCGAGAAAGCGGTGATCGCCGGCCACTCCCTGGGCGGCTTTATGTCCCTGGCCTTCAACGTGGCCCACCCCGATCGGGTCAGGGCACTGATCCTGCAGGGTTGCGGGCCGGGCTACCGCAGCGACAAGGCGCGCGAGACCTGGAACGAACGGGCCGAGGCGCGGGCGCAATCCCTCGACGACGGCGGCCTGAACGCCCTGGGCGGCGCCTCGGAGGTCGGCGCGTCGGTACAGGGCAGCGCCACCGGCCTGGCCATGGCGGCGCGCGGCATTTTGAGCCAGGTTGATGCCCGCGTGATCGACAGCCTGCCCGGCATCTCAGTACCCGTGCTGATCATCGTCGGCGATGGCGATACCTACTATCTGCAAGGCTCCGACTATATGGCGACCCGCATTCCCGTCGCCGTCAATATCCTGGTGGCCGACGCCGGCCACGGCGTCAACATCGACCAGCCGGAGGTCGTAAACAGGGCATTCGCCGAGTTCCTCGGCGGACTGTAAGACGCCATCAGCCGGTCAGAATGATCGCCACAGTGGCAAGCATGATCAGCGCGGTGCCGGCGAACTCCACAGCCGAGATTTTTTCCTCGCAGAACGGGAGAGCGGTGAACATCACGGTCCAAGGCCAATACCACCGCGTCGGCATCCGTTTATAGAAAACCCGCTATTGGGTGAAGTCCGGAAATAGCCCTCACGCCGGTTGAAGCTTGAAGAGTGCCATGAACAGACTCTCAGAATTTCCTAATGTATGGCTCCTAGATGCCGGTGGCTGGGGCCGTAGTCAACACCAATTTCGAAAGTGAGAGCCGTTGCGGTCTTGGTGAAGCTGACGTACCCTTTCCGCGCGTGATTGGGAGGATCACATGCCAGAAGGGCAACGTCGGCTAACGACGATCGTGGCTGCGGATATTGCAGGCTTCTCACGCCTTGTCGAGATCGATGAGGAAGCTACGCTTGCTACCCAGCGCAAGCATCGGGCCGAGCTGATCGAGCCACTCCTAGCGGAATACAATGGGCGTATCGCAAACACGGCAGGCGATAGTTTTCTATTTGAATTCTCCAGCACGGTCGAAGCAGTACGCTGTGCCATGGCCGTGCAGGATGGCATGGCTAAGCGAAATGCCGACATTCCAGTTGATCGACGCATCGAATATCGCATCGGCATCAATTTAGGTGATGTCGTATCTGACGGTGACGACCTCTTGGGGGACGGTGTCAATGTAGCGGCCCGAATTGAGGCATTGGCTGAACCAGGCGGTATTTGCCTCTCCCGCGCCGCCCGCGACCAGGTTCGCGATCGCATGGATATTAATCTGAAAGACTTGGGCGAAGTCGAAGTCAAGAACATAACCCGTCCGGTCCGAGTGTTTCGGGTATTGGGCAAGGGTGAAGCGGCAGCCAAGACAAAATCGTCCAAAGCCAGGTGGTTGAAGTATGCGGCGACGACGTTGTTTATTGTCGCCGTCTTCGCTGGCGGCGGCGCCTGGTGGTGGCAGCAGCAGCCGGACTTCGAGCCCGCCGATCAGAGTAAGATGGCATTTACCGTTCCGGACCAACCGTCCATCGCTGTGCTGCCATTCAAATATTCAAGTGGCGACAAGCAAGAGAACGGTTACTTAGCCGATGGTCTGGGAGAAAATATCGCCTCAGCTCTGGGCACTCTGCCCAAACTGCTGGTGGTCGATTGGACTGCGGTGAGTTCCGCGAAATTCAAGGATCAAGATTTTCAATCGGTCGCAGAGAATGCCGGTGTGCGATATGTGCTGTCGGGGAGCGTACAGAAGTCCAACGACAAGCTTCGAGTTTCGGTACGATTGGCCGACGCAAAAAATGGGCGCCATCTATGGTCAGAAACCTTTGACCGCGATGTATCCGGATTATTCAAGCTGCAAGACGACATCGCCAAAGAAATCGTGATGGCAATGGATGTCCAATTCGACACAGGCGATCAAGGCGCGATGATTGCTTCAACGACCGACAACCTGAGAGCATACAAATATTACATGCGCGCGCGAGGCCAATTTCGAAAATATACACCGGCCAGCAGCGCAAAGGCTGTGGAATTATACCAGAAGGCCGAACGGGAAGACCCAAATTTCACCGCGAATTTTGTTGGTCGCGCCACGATGCATGCTGTCCGGGCGCGGTTCTATTTTGTCAAGGATCGCAAGGCGGAAATCGATTTGGCCATGAAAACCGCTGACAGAGCTGTCGAAGTTGATCCGAACTATGCAGGTGGACTTGGCGTGCAAGGCTGGTTGGATATGTGGCGGGGACAACATGAGCGCGGCATCGAAAGGATCGAAGAAGCCGCCAGCCGGCATCCCAGCAGTAGCACCTTTCACCATACCCTGGGCACGGTTTTTCTTTACAACGGTCAACCGGAAAAGGCTTTGACCGCCTATGATCAGGCCGCACGGCTATATGCCCGCCCAAGCCGCGCCTTGGAATGGCACCGCCTTTTCGCCTATGTCAACGCCAACCGATATGAAGAGGCACTGGAACACATCGCGCAATACGAAGAACGGTATGATCTGAACTCCAGCGGGATGGTTTTCAAGGCCTTGGCGCTCGCGGCGCTGGATAACGAAGACGATGCCAGAAAGGTGGTGTCGGATTTGATGGCGAAGAATAGCCGCTACAGCGCACGCGGCCAGTTCGATCCAATTCTTCACCCCTATGCCGATGACTGGGGTTTCAGAACTTATGGCCCCACTCTCGTCAGGTTAGGTTTGCCCGAGACTTCGCGACCCAAGAAGCCATCCATCGCTGTCCTCCCCTTCGCCAACCTGTCCGACGACAAGGAGCAGGAGTATTTCGCCGACGGCATTACCGAAGATTTGATCACCGACCTGTCCAAGTTGTCAGGCCTGCTGGTTATCGCCCGCAATTCTGTTTTCACCTACAAGGGCAAGAGCGTCAAGGTACAGGAAGTCGCCAAGGACCTGAACGTCACTCATGTTTTGGAGGGCTCCGTTAGGAAGTCAAACGAGAAGGTGCGCATCACCGCTCAGTTAATTGATGGCAAGACCGGAACCCATTTGTGGGCGGATCGATTCGACCGACCTGTTGGCGACATCTTCGCTTTGCAGGACGAGGTCACGGCCAAGATCATCGGGGCGTTGAAGGTCAAGCTGACGCCGACGGAGAAGACCACGCTGGCGAGGAAACCGACCGAAAATTTGGAAGCCTACGACAGCTACCTCAAAGCCAAGGAGTTAGGAGACCAGTTTAGTCGCGGAACGCTAAATAATGCTCTGGCACTATACGAGGATGCCATCAACAAGGACCCGACCTTTGCTGACGCCTACGCCCAGGATGCATTTCTATCGGCTCGCATTTTCTTCGCCTCCTTCGCAAACGTGATGGCCAGTACTGAGGCGCGACGCCGCTATGAACAATCTGTCACGCGCGCGTTGCAACTCGATTCGAAAAACGTGATTGCACTGCGCGCGCGCGCGCTGATGCTGTCGCTTGATGGCCGACTGGATGAAGCCTCCAGAATTGCTCGGCAGGTGGTTGCGATGGATCCTAGTAGCGCCCCTGGTCTGATGCTGCTGGCGGAGATGAATTTGATCACGGGAAACATAGCGAAAGCTCAAACTGCGGTCGATATGGCGCGGCACCTGGATCCGAAGCCCGACGCGCGTGATCAAGATATCGCCGCCAGAATACACTTCGCTGGCGGACGCTATGAAAAGGCGTTATTGCTTTACCAAGAAATAGCGAAGCGTGCACCGAAGGCATTCAAAGGTTACAACGGTCTTATTACAACCTATGCCCAACTGGGCCGAGTGGATGAGGCCAAGGCGTCACTCAAGACTGTGCTTGGGTTTTGGCCCGGTTATAACGTGCGTTTCTTTTCTGTTCTCTTCCGACATTGGAACACCAAGATCAGCGATCATTGGCTCGATGCCATGCGCAAAGCTGGTGTGCCGGAATGGCCTGCCGGTTTCAAGGGCGACCAAACTCATCGTTTGACTGGTGAAGAGATCAAGGCACTTGTGTTCGGCCGTCGAATAAAGGGTGAGGTCAAGTTCGGCGGTGAATTTGAAATGGATACGACCGAAGGCGGCGCCTGGAGCTATCGCGTCAAGAAATTCAAAAGCACAGGGAAAGGCTATGTCAGGGATGGTCTGTTTTGCTTCGTTTCGGATAAGAACGTCATGGGTCGTAGCTTCTGTAGTCCGATTTTCCGAAACCCCAGGGGAACCAAAGCCGAGATGAACCAATTTGTATTTGCCTCGATCTTTGAGGTTTGGCGGTTCTCTGTTGTCGAATGATTGGTCGTCAAGCGAGGCACCTGCTTTGTTGCCCAGAAGGCCCTCAAACCATTCCCTGATGCTCGAGATGGGTCAAAAGCGTCCCGTTAGCGTTCGCTAATATTACGCTCGAAGCTGGATGCATTGCGGACATTCATGCATGAGCGCAAGAGAATCCCCCGAACCGAACGGAAAAGGGCCAAGCTGACGAGGGCCGGAAGGTTCTTGCCGATGCGGTTCCGCATGACGCGCGACGCTCGCGGGCGTACCGGCGGGAAGGTTCGGCAGCCGCTCGGTGCTAGCTCGTCAGGATGATGGTGACAATCGCCACCATGATCAGAGCGATGCCGGCCAATACCGACCCAATATGCGATCAGCGCGCAGTAGACACCCTCGTGCTCCAACCAGATTATTCGAATTTCCTAATTTTCGGCGCCGGTTTGTAGGTGGGTGGGCGACGGACACGGCGGCATCACCGCAGAGCGGGCGCTTGACTAACCGAAGGGGCAATATTTCTTTCTTCAGTGTTGGGGCTGATCTACGATCGGTTCCGATTTGAAGAACACTATTTCGGCTTGAATTGATTGAACGGCAGCATATTGGAGGCCTCCAATGGGATTTGAAACGCTTCTTTATTCGGTTGAAGGCCGGATCGCGACAATCACCCTGAACCGCCCCGACGTCCTCAATGCGATCGTCGATCCAATGCCGCAAGAAATCGCCCGCGCGGTCGATCGAGCCGAAGCCGATGATGATATTCATGTAATCGTCCTCCGTGGCGCGGGAAAAGGGTTTTGCGGCGGCTATGATCTGAAGCATTACGCCGAAGCAGAGGGAGATGTGGTCGGCTCCCAGGAAATGCCATGGGACCCCACCGTCGATTTCCGGATGATGTGGCGCAACACCAAGGATTTCATGTCGCTCTGGCGCGCCAGCAAACCGACCATTGCCAGGGTTCATGGCGCAGCCGTGGCCGGTGGGTCGGACATCGCGCTTTGTTGTGATTTTCTTGTCATGGCCGAAGATGCGCGTATCGGATACCCGCCGGCCCGGGTATGGGGCGTGCCGACGCCCTCAATGTGGGTCTATCGCCTCGGCCTGCAAATGGCAAAATACATGATGATGAGCGGTACGTTGATTACCGGACACGAGGCAGCCGAGCTTGGCCTCGCGCTCAAGGTCGTGCCGGAGGCGGAGCTGGACGCGGCGGTGTCGGAGATCGCCGGTCGTTTGACGGGCGTTCCCAAGAACCAACTGATGATGACCAAAATGGTTGTCAACCAGGCCTATGAGAATATGGGGCTGAACCAGACGCAAATGTTCGCGACCCTGTTCGATGGCGTGTCGCGCCATTCGCCCGAAGGGGTTTGGTTCCGCGAGCGGGTTCAGGAAGTTGGCTTCAAACAGGCGGTGGCGGAACGGGATTCGGGCGATCCGATTGCACCCGGTGCATCGCGGGCACATTACGTCAGATAGGATAGTCCACGATCTCCCTGAATGACGATCAGGCCGCGCAGGACGCCGCAAGCGGCGCGGCGGGATTTCCAATGCCTGGCTATTTGCCGATAATATTGTGCTCCGGGCCGAAGGGGAATTTGGTGATGTTCTCGGTGTCCTCTTCGCCGATGATCAGGATGTCGTGCTCACGGTAACCGCCCGCGCCCGCCTGCCCTTCCGGTATCATGATCATTGGTTCCATGGAGACCACCATGCCCGGTTGCAACACGGTTTCCACGTCTTCCCGAAGTTCCACGCCGGCTTCCCGGCCGTAGTAGTGGCTCAAGACGCCAAATGAGTGCCCATAGCCGAACGAGCGATATTTCAGTAAATCGTGGCGGCGATAGATATCGTTCAGTTCCCTGGCGATATCGCTACATTTGGCGCCGGCACGGAGCAATCCCAAGCCATGGCGATGGACCTGACAATTAACCTCCCACAGTCTGAGATGTTCATCGCTGGCCAATTCGCAGAACAGGGTGCGTTCGAGCGCCGTGTAGTAACCGAAGATCATCGGAAAACAGTTCAAACTCAAAATGTCGCCGGCCTGAATGACCCGATTGGTCACCGGATTATGGGCGCCGTCGGTATTGATCCCCGATTGAAACCAGGTCCAGCTATCCATCAGCTCGACAAAAGGAAAACTGCGGGCGATCTCCCGGATCATTGCGGTGTTGGATGCGATGGCGATCTCGTGCTCGGGAACGCCGGCCGCGACCGCATCGACGCATGCCTGTCCGCCGACTTCACAAATCCGCGCGCCTGTCTTGATCAGAGCTTGTTCATCCGGGGATTTGATGGCGCGCTGCCACATCGTCGCCGGCGCGACATCGACCATTTCAACATCGGGAAATGCCTCCGCCAGCTGCCGTTGCAGATCCAGGCTGACATGGTCAAACTCAATGCCCAGGCGTTTGACCTTGGGCAGCAATTGTTGAAGGGCGCGGAAATAGTTGTCCTTGCTCCAATCGGTATACGTGATGTTGCCGGCGACGCCGCGGCGCCACGGCTGCCCGCCATCGATCGCCGCCGTCACCGTCGTCGCGCCGTCGCCATCAACCACAAGGGCGTATTTGCGACCGAAATAGCAATACAAAAAGCCGGAGTAGTAGCAAATATTGTGATGCGAGGTGAAAACGCAGGCATCGATATCGTGCGCCGCCGCATAGGCCCGGATTATCTCTTGCCGGCTGAGCAGCTCCTGTTCGGAAAACGGCGACCAGGCCTTCTCGCCGTTCCGCCACGTTGTTACGTGAAGCAGGTCATCTGGCATCGAAGCCCCCATTATTCCTGAAATCCGGCTATTTCATCGTGACCCAATTGGTATCATGAAGCCGCTGATACGGCGAGGTGGGCCGGGGCGCCTCATACAGGGCCGCCAAATCCGATGTCGATGTAATCCGACTTCCAGGGCACCTCCAAATACCCGATACTGTCATAGCCCGCCACCGACGTTCCCAAGACGACATCCACGGCCAGGTATGCCCGCATCTGTTCCTCGGGCAAAGTCGGTCGGACCGGGAGCATCAATCCCCGAATCTCGACTTTCCGGCCACTGGGTCGTTTCACATCGACATTGGCAAATATCCCGCACGGGACAGACACAATGTTCCAAACTCGCTTGCCGCGCGCTGGTCGATGCTCTTCGGCAACCATGTCGATGAAGTTTTCGCCGACTAGTTTCTGGTCGGTTACCCTGTCATACCACTCCCCAACAAGCCGGAAGATCGCTTGATCAGGAGACAGCACCTCAATCACCGAAACGTATCCGATCGTGGCGCCGAGATCCTCGGCTCTGACTGTGTCAGTGGTCGGGACCGGATCATCACCGCGCCAACCCAACCAGGCGTTCAACAAGGCAAGCCGATGAGGCGAGTCCTGTAGCATTTCGGCACAAGTCGTAAGATTGAACAATTGCCTTCCCCGGCGGTAGCATTGGCTAAGCTCAAGTCTACTATGCTGGGGCGGACGGAGCTAATCTAATTCGACAAATCCAGCGTTTGCCAGGGGTTTCACGATCCGGGGTGCGATGACGTGGATTGTGCCAGACCCGGTATTCGAGCTTTAATGCAGTCAAATCATATGGGAAGCACGGCCGGACATGACCATTACCCAACCGAATATTCTTTTCGTCCTCACCGACCAGCAGCGGCTCGACTCCATGGCGGCCTACGGCAACAACTGGATCGACGCGCGCCATATGGATGCGCTGGCGGCACGAAGTTTCGTTTTCGAGAACTGCTATTGCACGCAGCCGGTTTGCACGCCCGCGCGCGGTTCGTTGATGACCGGCCTCTACCCGCACGCGACAGGCGTTGTGCGCAACAAGATCCCCTTGCCGGCGGATACGGCATCGCTGGGCGAATTGATGCCGGAGCGCTACCACAATGCCCATATGGGCAAATGGCACCTGGGCGACGATGTCATCCAGCAGCGTGGCTACGATACCTGGGTCGCGGTCGAGGATTTCCATCGGCCAAACTACACCAGGAAAGAATACCGAAACGTCGAACCGGCCTACAATGACTGGCTCAGAGACCATGGCGTGGAGCCGCCGCCCTGGACAATGACTTATGAGGCCTGGGCCGGTGGCGCCGGCTTGACCGAGGAACAGACACAGGCCGGATTTTTGGGACATGTGGCATCCGCCTTCATCCGCACCTACCCGGACGGACCGCACGCCGAAGACCCCTGGCTGCTTCACGTGAATTTTTTCGAGCCGCACCCGCCTTATACCGGCCCGTTCAATGATCTCTATGCCCACGATGCCATGGACGTCGGCCCCGCCTTCATGCAACGGCCCGACACCGGTTCCCTGGTCAATCGTCTGCGCGCCGATTTCTATCTCGGCGGCGGCAACAATCCGCTGGGCGTCGCGGGCGGCGATGCTCATGACACGACGACAGAGGCCGGCTGGCGCAAGCTCCGGGCCCAGTATTTTGCCAATGTGACCCTGGTCGACCGGCAACTTGGGCAGATTTTGGCGGCGCTGGAAGATAGCGGCCAGGCCGAACGCACGATCATCGTCTTCACCTCCGACCACGGCGAAATGGCGGGTGACCACGGCATGTGCGAAAAGCGTAACCTGTACGAGGAGGCGGCACGCGTGCCGCTGCTGATCCACGTTCCCTGGCTGAACAGCGAAAACGCGACGCGCGTCACCGGCTCGATCAGCCATGTGGATATCATGCCGACATTGCTTGAATTGGCCGGCGCAACCACGCCTGAAGACATCCACGGCACCAGCCGCGTCGATGTCCTGCGCGGTGAAGCAGACCTGGGCGGGAACGATGTTTTCGTCGAATGGAACGGCATCGGCGACCGCAATCTCGGCAGCGAGGCGATCAACCGCATGGTCGCCATGCCGTGGCGCAGCGTCATCTCGCCGGACCGATACAAGCTGAACCTGTCGCCCGGTGATCAGTGCGAATTGTATAATTTGGAAGACGACCCACACGAACAGCACAATTTGTTCGACGAGCCCGTCCACCGGGACCGGGTGCGCGACATGGCCGCGCGCATCCGCGTATGGCAGGCGGAAACCGGTGACGACATGATCCTGCCGTCGGTCTGAGGCAATTATTCCAACTTCAGCATGGGCGCGAAGACCAAATAGGCCTAATAGCCGTGTTCTCTCGCGCTCAATTTGTCCTCATGCTCTCAATGTAGGCGGCAAGGTTTTTGATCTCGCGCTTGCTTAGGCTCAGCTTAGGCATTGGTGGGTGCGGATCGGTGAGCCATGCGACAATGTCCGATTTGGATTTTGCCGGGTCGTTGGCGATCTGGGCAAAGGCGGGCGCGCCATCACTCGTCCTGTTCTGATCAGCCTCGACGAAATGGCAGGACGCACACCATCTTCGTGCCAGATCCCGCCCGGCTTCGGCATCTCCCGATAGAGCCGGTGCGGGCGCGGCCAACAGGCTGCCAGCGAGTACAATTAACCCCAGATAATGGCGACCCAGTGACCCGAATGCGTCTCGACGGCACGGGTATGTTGTCTTCATCAATACCTCGTTCAGGCGGCCAGCAGTTGAACGCATGTGGTTACAGCGGATAGTCACGCTCCGGATCGCTCCCTGTTTGATCAATGCGAACGCCACAACATAGATGTGCTTCAGCATTATTATTTGCGATGGCTTGGGACGTTATGCCGCAGAGACCGGGGACAGCCGGCGGCGGTGGGGTGTTCAACACTGACAAGACCTCGACAACAATGCCTTGGCGCGCTCTTTTGAGCATCGGGATATCCGCTTTGGCTCTGCGACAACCTAGCGACGCGGCGGGATCATTTCACGACAACGCACGTACAAGGAGCAAGGTGCATAAGCTTGTGCGAAACACTGCCCATCAACAGTCCCTTGACATCACTAAGGCCACGACTGCCTAGGAAGACCATTTCCGTGCCTTCCGATTTCGCCACGGCAACAATCCGTTCTGCTGGGTTGCCTTCCTCTACGCGCCTCGTGACCCTCTCAAGTCCACTCTTTCGCGCGCGCGCCTCGGCTTCCTCCGTGATGCCGTCACCGACCCGCCGGCCTTCGTGATAGCGGCCCTTCTCTTCCTCGACTGATAAGCCCTCGGCTTTAGCAAATTGTGCAAGCCCCTCCGGCATTGGCTCGTATGGCACGATGTGGAGGACAATCAATTCAGCCTCGGAAGACTTGGCTAGATTGGTCGCAAGATCCAACGCCTTCCAGCCATGGCCTGATCCATCGATTGCTACCAGGAATTTCTTGTTCATCTGCATTCTCCCAATTTCAAACCGGGCAAAACTCTGCAGCGGTCATCTGGCGGACAGCACTCCGCAATGGGTAACGCGAAAGACATCACATGCGGGCTGTTTGCACAGAGGCCCCTGGCCTCTTAGATGGGGTGCATGGTCTGCCTGCCCCATACGATAAATTGTCGCATGTGACAGAGCCGATTGGCGCTTAACCTGACACGCGCACGCCCATGAAATTCTGCGATGCTGATCGACCATCGTCACCGATCTGCAATTTTGGTCTAATATAGCCGCTCTGTTTCTTGGGAAATGGGCGAGGGCGCACCGCTGTCACGGAAAATCCGTCGCGGCCTGTTTGAGGGATTTCATTTTGGACACTCACAAGCTGCCCCTTGCCAGTCTCTATGACGAGTTAGGCAGTTCGGCACGCGGGCTGACCGAGGCGGAGGCCGCACGGCGACTGGAACAGCACGGCCCCAACGAGTTGCGCGTCCGGCAGGATGTTCCGGAAATGGTCAAGTTCCTGCTGCAGTTCAAGAACTTCTTCGCGCTGCTGCTGCTGGTTGGCGGCGCACTCGCGATCATCGCGGAACGGCTCGATCCCGAACAGGGAAACCTCTATATCGCCATCGCCCTGCTCGGGGTTGTACTGCTGAACGCCGTGTTCACCTATATCCAGGAACACCAGAGCGAACGGATCATGGACAGTTTCCGCCGGATGCTACCCGCCATGGTCACGGTGCTGCGTGATGGGCAGGCGCGACGGACCCGGGCCGAGGCGCTGGTCCCAGGTGACGTGATCATGCTGTATGAGGGCGACCGCGTGCCAACGGACGGGCGCCTGATCACCGCAAGCGACCTTGAAATCGACTGCGCCAGCCTGACCGGCGAGAGCGAGCCACAGCGTCTCGACCCAGAAGCCTGCCACAGGAATATCCTCGAAAGCCGCAACATGGTGTTCTCGGGCACGCTGGTGCAAAGCGGCGAAGGCCTGGTGCTGGTCTGTAACACCGGTATGTCGACACAAATCGGCAGTATCGTCGCGCTGACCAAGGCGACGGAAGAAACCGAAACGCCCATCCACCGGGAGCTCAACTATTTCATCAAGGTGATCAGCGCGATCGCGATTTTCCTCGGCCTGCTGTTCTTCCTGGTCAGCGTCTCGACCGGCAACAGCGCCATCGCCAGTTTGATCTTCGCCATCGGCATCATTGTCGCCAACGTGCCGGAAGGGCTGCTACCGACGGTAACACTCGCCCTCACCATGGCGAGCAAGCGCATGGCCACCAAGAATGCCCTCATCAAGAATCTGGAAAGCGTCGAGACGCTGGGCAGCACGACCGTGATTTGCACTGATAAAACCGGCACGCTGACACAGAACCGTCTGGGCGTGAACACGGTGGTTCTCGGCGGACGCGAATATACGGCCAGTGACCGCAGCGTGACCGACGACCCGGTCGGCGGTTATGCTCTGCAATGCATGGCGCTCTGCAATGCCGCCGAGCTCACCGACGACGGCTTCTCGGGCGACGCAACTGATGGCGCGCTACTGCTCTACGTCGACGAAATCGCGGATCTCGGCGCCATGCGCCGGGCCAAGAAATTGGCCGAACAGCCTTTCAACTACGCCTCCCGGCGCATGATCGTGACCTATAGCGGCCCAGACGGCGCTGCGCCGCGCACCTATGTCAAGGGGGCGCCGGAAACGGTGCTTGGCATGTGTGACAGCATCATGCTCGACGGCCGGACGGAGCTACTCACGATGGAATGCCGCGAGGCCGTGATGGACCATTACCGCCGAATTGCGGGTCGCGGCGAACGCGGCCTCGCTTTCGCGTGGCGGACCGCCACCGACGGCGAGCTGCCGGAAGACGGTTACATCTTTATCGGCCTTACCGGCATGACCGACCCACCGCGTGGGGAGGTTCCGGAGGCGATGGCGAAATGCCACGAAGCCGGCATCAAAGTCGTGATGATCACTGGTGATTACGGCCTTACCGCCTCGACCATCGCACGTCAGATCGGGCTGATTTCTGGTCCCGGCATGGTCATCCATGGCGACGAACTTTCGACCTTGAGCGACAAAGCGCTGGCGGAAATATTATCCGACAACGAGGAGATAATTTTCGCGCGCATTGCGCCAGCGCAGAAGCTGCGGGTCGTGCAGGCGTTTCAGGCGCTTGGCGAAACCGTCACCGTCACCGGCGACGGGGTTAATGATGCGCCCGCGCTGAAGAACGCCGACATGGGCGTCGCCATGGGGCGCATGGGCACCGACGTCGCCAAGGAGGCAAGTGACATGGTGCTGATGGACGACAATTTCGCCACCATAGTCAGCGCGGTGGAGGAAGGGCGGACGATCTTCGACAACATCAAGAAGTTCATCGCCTACATCCTGACCAGCAACATACCTCAGATCCTGCCGTTCATCGCTTATGTGCTTCTCGACATTCCATTGCCCCTAACGGTGGTTCTGATACTCAGTATCGATCTCGGTACCGATATCGTGCCGGCGCTTGGACTCGGCGCGGAGCGGCCCGAAACCGACGTGATGAAAAAGAAACCGCGCCCACGCGGCGAGAGACTGCTCTCACGGAACCTGCTGCTGATGAGCTATGGCGTTGTCGGCATGATCCAGGCCGCCGCTGGCTTCTTCAGCTATTTTGTCATCCTTTATGCCGGTGGCTGGCAGTGGGGTCAGGAGCTCGCCAACGACGACCCGCTCTATCGGACCGCGATCACCGGCTTCTTCGCCTCGATCATCATTTGTCAGGTTGCCGATGTGATCATCTGCCGAACGCGGCGCCAGAGCCTGCTGACCGTGGGCGTGCTGTCCAACCGGCTGGTTCTGCTTGGGATCGGGACTGAACTTTTTCTGCTTGCACTGATCTCCTACGTGCCCGCGTGCAACGTATTTTTCGGCACCGAACCACTCGCGTTCTGGCAGCTCACGCTGAGCCTTCCCTTCGCGGCTCTTATCCTGATCGGCGACGAATTGCGCCGTCATTTTGTGCGGCACGAGAACCCGTTCGTTCTAAAATGGCTGACGTGGTGAGGATCTGCATTGCTACTCGCATTCAGGGAATTACGGAGGGATGGCATCGAGTTTGTGGGGATCACATAATTCCCGTGTTCAAAGGATGGGCGGCGGCTTGTTTCGGAGTCCCGACAACGCATTTCCGGCGATCGCGGCCAACAGAACACCGCCACCCAGCAACGTAAACGTATCAGCCATTTCGCCAAGGAAAAGCCAGACCCAGAATGGCCCCAGTACGACCTCGGTCATGGACAGAAGCGCCAATTCCGCAGCCGGCACGGCGCGTGACCCAATGGTGTAAATCACCATTCCCGCGCCTACCTGAAACACACCGAGGGACGAGGCGACAAGAATGTCCCGCGTGGGCAGGACCAGAGAATACCCGGCAAGCAGGCAAATAGCCGCCGATATCATAATGGCGAAGAGGCCGGCCAGAAAAACCGTCGGCATCATGTCCTCCACCTTTCGCCAGCGCAGCGCGATGGTGAAGACAGCAAATCCCAGCGCCGAAATCAGCGCGGCGATATTGCCGCTCATGCGGCCCAGGGCAATGCCTTCCCAGACCATGATGGCAATGCCCGTCATGGCTACAATCATCGCCCACCAAGTCGCGGTGCGGACCCGCTCGCGCAATATGACCAAGCCGAGCAATGCGGCCAGAAACGGTGCGGCGGCGAACAGGAACATCGCATTGGCGACCGTCGTCGCCTGGATAGCGAAAATGCCGCCCGTAAAGGCGAAGACCAGCGCAATGCCGCCGATCAGTCCGGCCAAGCCGACCTTGCGTATGACCGGAAACGGATTGCCGCCCGAGCGCGCTGCAATGACCAGGAACAGAAACGGCGCTAGGCTGAGCGATCGGTAAAACAGAATCTGCCAGACATTGGCCGTCTCTATGAACCGTATGCCCAGGCCCATGGATGACCAGCACAAGCCGGCGAACAGAACAAGGATCACCCCGTGGCGATAGGTCGGATTAAAAGACAACATGCCGCGTATGTTCACTTTGACAATAAAAAATCCTGGATTTGCCGCCAGCATTTAGAGAGGCTCAGCCTAACACAGTCTCACTGCCATAAAGTTGATATGCTCTGAAGAACATCCCTGGCGATTGCCACATATTCGGGCTCGGCTCGATAACGGGGTAACAGCGGAAGTCGCCGCTTAGACCCATTGCCAGCGCCTTGTGCCATAAGCGTCCTGTTAGGATTTCCTAATACATAACGCCTAAATGAGGCTTAATGTCCGCATGCTTAGGTGGACACAAACGGGGACCAGGGTGTAGCGAAGCGGGGCAAAGTCTACTGCTCAGACCTAGAAAACGAAATTCCCAATCTCCGTTCGGTTGCTCAGACTGCGAGTTCATAGAGTTCGGTTCGCACTGCCTCCAGAACGATCTCACCGGTCTGTCTCCTTGTCACATCCTTCAAGCGGGCGACGCAGCGCCTCGGCGCGCTACTGGGACGCGCGTCCAGAATTTCGCTCTCTACCGTGATGGTGTCGCCGGGATAGACCGCGCTGGTGAAGCGCACGCTTTCGAAGCCGAGCAGGGCGACGAGCTGAAATCCGTGGTCAGCCATGAGACCCCGGATGCGGCTAGTGTTCGCCAGCCCGATGGTCGTGCTCAGAACACACACACCTGGTAGGATCCGTTCGCCGAACGAGGTCGATTGCATGTGCTCGCTATCAGCATGGATAGGGCCAACCGTCCAGTTCAGGTTGACGAGCATGCTAAAGTCACCTTCGCCGATCGTCCGGCCAATGCTCGAGCGCTTTTCGTTGTACGAGATTGCTTCGAGTAGCTCTTTCACATCCGTCTCCCTTTTGTACAGTTGTGGCTCTGGCCAGGACTTTCGCCCCATTATGGTAACCGTCTGGCGTCGCCGCCCTACCCTGGGACGGATGTCCCTGCTACGCTGAGGCCTCAGCGTAAAGCCATGGCATGAGTTCGTCGAGCATGGTGATTTTGTGATCGGCGATGCGGCCCAGAACATCGGTCAGCTAGGCTTTGGGGGTCGACACCGTTGAGTCTTGCCGTGGCGCAGCGCGGTCTCGCCAGACCGATTCAAGCTGAACCTGTCGCCCGGTGATCAGTGCGAATTGTATGATCTGGAAAACGACCC
>CAZVYX010000015.1:0-54364 GCA_964631725.1 uncultured Rhodospirillaceae bacterium
CCGGCACCAAGGGAACATGTAATCTAATTGCGTTCCGGGTACCACCATCAACAACAAGCATGGCTGTCATGCGCATCGCCTTTGCCGGTTTCCATATCGAATCCGTGAGTTTCCTCGAAACCCTGTCGACCAGGGCGATGTTCGAGGAACAGACCAGCCGTGGCGCCGACATCATCACCACTTATCGTGGCACGAATACCGTGCCAGGCGGCGTCATTGCCAAATGCGAGGAATTCGGGTTCGAAATCGTACCCATCGTCTATGCCTTTCAGGGCGCCGTGGGTCCGGCCACGGACGAGGCGGTGGAAAGCTACGCCGCCGAAATTGCCGATGCCCTGCGGGACATGGACGAACCCCTGGATGGTGTCATCCTGCACCTGCATGGCGCCGCCGTCTCGCCCAACCATCGGGATGTGGAGGCATATTACATTGACCGGGTCAGAGAGGTGATCGGTCCATCCCTGCCGCTGGTCGTTGGCTTTGACTACCATGGCAATCTCAGCGCCGCTTCGGTGCGGAAACTGTCGGCGGCTGTTGCCTACCGAAAATCCCCCCATACGGACATGGGTGAAACGGGCCGGCGCGCGGGACATTGGTTCAAGCGGATTGCCGTGGACGGAGCACCGGTTGCCGTGGCGATCGCGAAGCCAGGTATTGTGATCCCCAGTATTTTTTCCGCCACCTCCCTGCCGGTACTCGCGGGCATCCTAAAGAACGCCGAAGATATTCAAGAACAGCACCATGGCGAGGTCGATATTTCGGTGATGGCCGGCTTCGCCTACGGCGATACCGAAGACACCGGCTTTTCCATTCTTGTCACCGGCAGTTTGGCAAAGGCGGACCTTGATGCGGTCGCCGAGAGCTTGTCGCGGCAGGTCTGGGATGCCCGGAAAGACTTACTAAACGCGGTGCCCCTGTTCAGCGCCGAGGCGGCGGTTGTCCATGCAACAGCGCGGGCTGGAAAGGCGGCCAGGCCATATGTGCTGTTGGAACATGCCGACCGCATGAACGATTCCACCTATGTGCTGGCCGAATTGATCCGGCAAAACGTCAGGAAAGCAGCCGTGCCGCTGCTTTGGGATGCGGACGCCGCGCGGGCGGCGCACAGGGCCGGCGCCGGCGCCGAGATCGATCTGGAGATCGGTGCCTGGTCGTCGCGGCGGGCCGGCCCGCGTTTGCAGGTCCGGTGCAAAGTCCTGCAATCGGGTGAAAAGAGCTACCGGGTCTCCGGGCCGGTGATGACCGGCCATCCGGTTGATCTCGGCGTCACTGCCCTGATCGATATTGACGGCATCAGCGTCAGTCTGACCAGCCAGTTCGGATTTGCCATTGACGAGGATGCCTTCACGATATTCGGGCTCGACGCGCGGGACTTCGACATCATCGTGTTGCGTTCAAAAACCCATTTCCGCGCGGTTTACGAGCCGTTGGCGGAGGAAATCCTGATCGTCGACACGCCGGACTGGGGCACGTCCGATCTGAGATTCCTGCCCTACGAGCATCTGGATCGAGGCGCCGTCTATCCTCTGTCAGGGTGAGGCCTACATCCCCAATTGCGCCTTGGCGATGATGCCGTGCTGGATTTCGTTGGAGCCGGAATAGATCGAAACCTTGCGGAAATGCAGATAGCTGGGCATGCAGCTATTGGCGTATTCCGCTCCCACCGCCTCCGTATTCATCCCTTTCCAACCATGTTGCAGGGCCGCGATCTGATAGGGCATGGCGTAATAGGCTATCGCCTCCACCTTCAGCTCGGTCAGGCGCTGCTGAATTTCCGTATTGCGAATCTTGAAGATATTGGCTTCCGCCCCCAACGCCTTGCCGCCCAACTCGCCATCGCGGGAGAATTTGTCGATGGCACGCATGTTAAAGGCTTCCAGGGTGCGCAACTGCATCTCGATCTCGGCGATCCGGCGGGCAAAAGCGGGGTCCTTGGCGAGAGGCTGGCCGCCGTTTTGTTCATCCTCCCCCGCGATCTCCTTGAGCTGCCGCAATAGCGACTTCTGCTGACCCAGGGAGCCGCCGGACATGCGCTCGTGCGCCAATAGATACTTGCCGATCGACCAGCCCTTGTGAATTTCGCCAACGGTATTTTCCACCGGCACCCGGACGTCGGTGTAATAAACCATGTTGGTCTCGTGCAGGCCGTCCATCAAATAGATCGGCCGGGTCTCGATCCCCGGCGTTTTCATGTCGACCAGGATGAAACTTATACCTTCCTGCTTCTTGCCGCCGGTCTGGGTGCGCGCCAGCACGAAACACCAATCGGCCCAATGGGCCTTTGTGGTCCAGGTTTTAACACCGTTGATCACCCATTCATCGCCGTCGCGCACCGCCATTGTGCGCAGCGAGGCAAGATCGGAGCCCGCCTCGGGCTCGGAATAGCCCTGGCACCAGATATGCTCGCCCGAGAGCATGGGAGGAAGGAAACGTTGCTGCTGTTCCTTGGTGCCGAAGCCGATCAGCACCGGGCCGCACATGTTGATGCCGAAGACGACGATACGCGGCGCCCCGGCCAGGGCCAGTTCCTCGTCGAAGATGTATTTTTGCGTCAGGCTCCAGCCCGGCCCGCCATGTTCCTTGGGCCAGTTCGGCGCAACCCAGCCTTTTTCGTACAAGATCTTGTGCCAGCCGACCACGTCGTCGCGCTGCATTTCGATACCGTTGTCGACCTTGTATTTCAGATCCGCCGGCATCGCCTCGGCCAGATAGTTCCGTACTTCCGCTCGAAACGCCGCATCTTCCGGGCTAAAGGTCAAATCCATGGCAGGCACCCAATCTCACGCAAAGACAAAGATTGGGTAAGCCTAGAACAACTTGGCTGATTACTGAAGGGTTGCGGTAACGCGGTAGAAGCGTGGTCGAAACGTGGACCGGATTTTCAGGCAGCGTCGGCCTGCTCGCGGCTGGCCCTGGGCGCACCAAAAAGGAAGCCTTGGCCAAAATCAAAACCGTACTCCAGAACCTCGATAACGTCGGACTCCTGTTCAATCCGCTCCACCACCAAGGAGATTTCCGAAATCGTCGATTTGGCCTTCAAATTCCGCGGATGGACCCAGTTCGCGCCATCCTCGGGCAGGGTCAACAATAGCTGTATAGGCACCTTGATGAAGCGGAAGTTGGCCTGCGCCAGAGCTTGGAAGTCAATCTCCAGTTCCTCGACCTGATCCATGGAAAAACGAAAGCCCAACTCACCCAAGGCGCGCAATTGCTGCAACACTGAATCGGATAGTGCCATCACGTCCCGCTGCGCGATCTCGAAAACAAGCCGCGACGCCAGGTTGGGATTGCTGGCCATGAAGCCAATGAACTGATCAAGAAACTCCGTATCGTTCAGGGTATGGTCCGAAATATTAACGAAGAAGCTGACATCGCTCTCCCGCTTTTCGGTGCGGCGGAGCAATTGTACGCAACGCATCAGCAACAGATTGTCGATCGCGGTGATCAGGCCCTGCTTCTTGGCCACGTCCAGGTATTGCCCGGCCGCGACCATGCGGCCATCGCTGGTCCGAATTCGGGAAAAGGCCTCGTAATGCCGGGTTCGCCGCTGCGGCAGACTGACAATCGGCTGGAGGTAGAGGTCGACACGGTTGGTCTCCAGGGCTTCGGTGATAAAGCCTAGAATTTCCTGCTCATCAACCGGTCCTTCGGGGCTGGGACGCGCGGGCTGTTTCGCCGTCTCATTTACCTCGCCCGCGTCGGACCCATCTTGTTGGTTGGCGGCCTGACGCTCCTTCAAGGCTCTTCTGCTTGGTTTGCGCCGGCTTGGACGCGCGGCCTTTGTCTGCTTCGCGGACTCAAGCAGGCCCAATTGCGATTGCAGCACCTTCATTTCCTTGGCCAATGTCTGATTGGCCCCGGCGGCGGCATTTTCGACCACATCGCATAGGACGTTGATTTCCTCGCGGGCACGAACCAGATCCGCGACCAGGCCTTCGTTTGCCTCGCGCAGTTCGTCCAACTCGTCGAATGCCTCATCCAATTGGCTCGCCACATCACGTTGGTCAAGCCGGCGGGAAAAAGTCTCATGCAGCAGGACGGCGCCGAGAAAACCGGCGCCCGCAATCAGATAACAGGTTGTCGGCGCCAGATCCGGCATTGCCTGCAACAGGATAAAGCCCGCCGCGGCCGAAACCGCCCCGTAAGAGGCAAGTATGAACAGGTGCAATATCACCGAGATGCAGTCCCAAAGTTATTCAGGCTGCAGTCTGACCGTAGTCGGTTTCAATATGGTTAACGACATCTTGCGCTTTTGCGCCGGCACTTACGGTGGACCCGCCCGGCCCCATTCAGGTCAGCGCGCGTGTTTCCAGATAAATACGGCGGACTTCCGGAAAATTCTCCCGTAATTTGGTCTCCAACTCGCCAGTGGCCGCTTCAACCTCTTCCGAAGTCAGGCCATCAGCGAAGTCCAGATCAGCTGCCAGCAGAATTTCCTGCGGTCCCAGATGCATGGTGCGCACGTCCGCCACCCGCACCACCCGCCGGTCGCCATTCAATAGCGCCCGGCAGCCTTCCACCACCTCGGGCTCCGCCGCCTCACCGATCAACAGCGCCTTGCACTCGTAGGCAAGGAACAGCGCGACACCCGCCAACACCAGGCCGATGGCGACAGCGGCGGCGCCATCCATCCAGGGCAGACCGAACTGATGGCCGATAAAAATGCCGCCCATGGCGATCATCAGGCCCAGGATCGCCGCGCTGTCTTCGAACACCACCGTGAACAACGCCGGATCCTTGCCTCGGCGCACCGCCTCGAAGAAGCCCATATCGCCCTTTTGCCGCAGAAATTGCCGTAGGGCCAGGAAACAGGCGACGCCTTCGAATACCAGAGACAGGCCCAGGACCGAGTAGCTGACCATGACATTCGTCACCGGGGTCGGCTGCATGATGCCGTGCACGCCTTCATAAATAGAAAACCCCGCACCCAGGCCAAAAATCAGTATGGCGACCACGAAACTCCAAAAATACAGCTCCTTGCCATAGCCAAAGGGATGCCGTGCATCCGCCGGCAGGCTGGCCCGATACATCCCATACAGTAACAGCGCCTGGTTGCCCGTATCGACCAGGCTATGGATCGCTTCCGACAGCATGGCGGACGAGCCGGTGAACACCGCCGCGCTGAATTTTGTCACCGCGATCGCCAAATTTCCCACTAAAGCGGCATAAACCGCCATTTTCGAAGAGCCAGTCGCCATGGCGTCATGCTATACCAGGGGATCTGAAGTTGGGAAAGCATATGAACGATAGTAAAAACAATAATAAAAGCAATAATTTAGCGAGCGGCCCGGCCGGCGCACGCGAGACGGTAGAAAATTTGGGCAATTCGTTGATCCGGGAAGTGGCCCACGCGGGCATGGGACTGGATGACGTGGTCGCACTTTGGTATGGCGAGCCCGATCTGCCGACGCCTGATTTCATCTGCCAGGCGGCCAATGCCGCCCTGGCGCAGGGCAATACCTTCTATACCGAGAATTTCGGCATTCCCGAGCTGCGCCAGGCCTTGGGCGAATATATGACGGCCCTGTACAAACGCCCGATCGATAGCGGCCGGGTGGCCGTCACCTCCTCCGGCATGAGCGCGACCAATCTGATGCAGCAGGTGATGACCAACCCTGGCGACAATGTCGTCGTGACCGCGCCGGTCTGGCCTAACCTGATCGAAACCGTCCGGGTGATGGGGGGCGAGCCGCGCTTTGCCTGGCTGCAGTTCGGCAACCAGGGCTGGAGCCTGGATATTGAGCGGATGTTCGACATGGTCGATAGCCGCACCCGCGCCATGCTGATCAACACCCCTTCCAATCCCACCGGCTGGGTCATGAGCCGGGACGAGATGCAGCAGGTATTGGATTTCTGCCGCGCTCGTGGCATCTGGGTCCTCTCCGACGAGGTCTATGCGCGAATGTATTTTGACGGACCCGCCGCGCCAAGCTTCCTGGAACTCGCCGAACCCGATGACCGCCTGGTGGTGGTCAACAGCTTCTCCAAGTCCTGGTGCATGACCGGCTGGCGGCTGGGTTGGCTGACGGCGCCGCCCGCGCTGATGCCCACATTGGAGAAGATGATCGAGTTTCACTATTCCTGCCCGGCACATTTCAGCCAGGTCGCCGGCATCACAGCCGTGCGCGAGGGCGAGGACTTCGTCACCGAGACCGTGGCCCGCTACAAACAGGCGCGCGATCTGGTGATCGACCGGCTGCAAGGCATGCCGAAAGTGCGGGTGCATCGACCCGACGGCGCCTTCTATGCCTTTTTCGCCGTCGATGGGATGACCGACTCCTTGGGCATGTGCAAGGATATCCTGCGCCAAACCCATGTTGGACTGGCGCCCGGCGCCGCTTTTGGGCCGGAGGGCGAGGGTTATATTCGGCTCTGCTTCGCCTCCACCCTGGACCGGCTTGACGACGCCATGGACCGCCTGGAACCGCTGTTGGGCTAGAAATACGGAGAAGCAAAGGCATGAAAGTTGTAATCACGGGCGGCGGCGGCTTTATCGGCCGCAAGCTGGCGCACCGGATCCTGGCATTGGGGGCGCTGACGGGGCCATCGGGGCCGGCTGAAGCGGTGACGGAGCTGGTCTTGTTCGATGCCGTGGCGCCGCCGGATGGTGAATTCACCGATGATCGCGTGCGTGCCGTTGTCGGCGATATAACCGACGCCGGCCTGGTGGCCGAAGTTATCGATAAGGACACCGACAGCGTCTTTCACCTGGCCGCCGTGGTCAGCGCCGGCGCGGAGGCCGATTTCGACCTGGGCTATCAGGTCAACCTGGAAGGCACGCGCAACGTTCTGGAAGCGGCCCGCGCCGCCAACGGTACCCCACGTCTGGTCTTCGCTTCCTCCCTGGCGGTCTATGGCGGCGATGTCCCCGACACCGTCGGCGATCTGACCCCGATCACGCCGGAAACCTCATATGGCGCACAAAAGGTGATGGGCGAGTATCTGATCACTGACTACAGCCGCAAAGGCTATATCAATGGCCGCGCCATGCGCCTGCCGACCATCGTGGTACGCCCGGGCAAGCCGAACAAGGCGGCATCCGGCTTCGCCTCCGGCATTATTCGGGAACCCCTGAACGGCGTCGACATGGTCTGTCCGGTGACGCCGGAATCACGCATGGCCATCATGTCGCCGCGCACCGTGGTCGAATGCTTCGTGCATATGCACGAATTGGACGCCACGAAACTAGGCGCCAGCCGGGCCATTCTACTCTCCGGTTTCAGCGTCTCCATGGGTGATACGGCGGCGGCGGTGAACAACCTGGATACCAACCGGACCCGGGGCAAGATCACCTTCAAGGTCGATCCGGCAACCCAGGCCATTGTCGATGGCTGGCCGAAAACGACTTTTTCGGACAAGGCCGGCGCACTGGGTTTCCCCAGCGACGACAATATCGCGGACGTGATCGCCGCCTATATCGAAGACGAATTGGACTAAGGGAGCATCCTCATGAGCGGACGTCTGGCCGGAAAACGGGCCTTTATCACGGCAGCCGCCCAAGGCATTGGCCGGGCCACCGCCGAGACCTTCCTGCGTGAAGGCGCGCAAGTCATCGCGACGGATATCAATTTGGATATCCTAAGTGAACTGGACGGCGCGGGAGATGTCATCATTGAACAACTGGATGCCCGCGACGGTGCGGCGATCCAGGCGGCAGCGGCGCGGCACGGCGCTGTGGATATTCTGTTCAACTGCGCCGGCTTCGTGCACGGCGGCACGCTGCTGGAGGCCACGGAAGATGACTGGGATTTTGCCTTCGATCTGAACGTGAAATCCATGTTCCGGGTCTGCCGCGCCTTCCTGCCCGCCATGCTGGAGAACGGCGGCGGCAGCATCGTCAATACATCCTCCGTTGCCTCCGCCATGAAGGGCATTGTGAGCCGCTGCGTCTACAGTTCCTCGAAGGCGGCGGTTACCGGCCTGACCAAATCCATCGCCGCCGACTATGTGGGCCAGGGCATCCGCTGCAACGCCATCGCGCCGGGCACCGTCGATACGCCGTCCCTGGGTGATCGCATCAACGCGGCTGACGATCCCGTGCAGCAACGCAAGGATTTCATCGCCCGCCAGCCCATGGGCCGTCTGGGCACGGCGCAAGAGGTCGCTAACTTGGTGCTGTTCCTGGCCTCGGACGAAAGCGCCTTTTGCACCGGCCAGGTCTATACCGTCGATGGCGGCGTGGTGATGTAGCTGCGCGTAGCCTTTAGCCAGCCTGCCTAGGCGGAAAGACTTTCCAATACGGCGCCGTCCGGCGCGAAACAGGTCGCTTGCAAAGGACCAGCCGAACTGCTGGCGGCATCAGCGTTGATGCCGTGGGGACCGGTTGCAAAGCCTTTGTGATCGGCATCGAAACCCCGGATGACATAGGCAAAATTCTCGAACGGCGCGCGCATGCCGTCGAAACCAGCGGCATTCCACCAGAAAGCGTCGTTCTGCTTCTCCAACGGCTTGTTCGGATCGATCCCGGCGCTGACGAACAGCAGTCTTCCATCCGAGGTCGGCGCGGCGGAGGCCAAGCTGTGGAGGAATTCGTAGTGACCGGCATGGCTTTGAAAGTTTTCCCGCAGTTCCGTGGTCCAGCGGGTGGTCACGACCACGCCGGAACGAAATTTCGCCGATGCCTCCGCCGGATCACCGCCATAGTCCCGCAAGGTGGCCTCGACCCCATGCGCCATCATCCATTGAAAGGTCTCGATCGGCCGCATCGCCCACTGGATTTCCAGCAGCTTGACCCACATTTCCTCCTGCGCGCCGCGCAGATGCGCCACCTGGACGCCGGCCGCTGACCCCAGGTCACTTCGAAAGCGCAACAGCTCGTCCATGGTTTCGGCGACGGCGGGGCCATGGCCCATGTAGTTGCCCAGATAAACCAGGCAGTCGCCGGGGCGCAGACGCTCCCGCAACCTACCGTGCAGGGCGCCCAGGGCCTCCGCCTGTCCCAGAACGGAAGGAACGGCCCAAATACGGTCGGTGACATTCAAGGTGATAAGCATGGCAATGATCTATCCGCGAAGCCGATCTCTACCTTATATGGCCTCGATACGAGATATCCAGCCCATCGGCGAACACAATGGTATAAAATCGACTGAAAACGGGGAGGATGGAAAATGACGGACTTGCAATTGGGCGTGGTCGGCTGTGCCGGGCGCATGGGTATCAACCTGCTGCGGCAAATCGCGGCCACGGAAGGCTGCGCCATCGTCGGTGGTTCCGAGCGGCCGGGGCACGATGATCTGGGGCGTGATCTGGGCGAACTGGCCGGTCTTGGCGAACTGGGCCTGGCGGTCGAAGCTGATCCGAAGCCGATGTTCGAACGGGCCGCCGTGGTGCTGGATTTCACCGTGCCCGCCGCCAGCGTGGCCCATGCCGCCCTGGCCGTGGAGACCAAGACCAACCTGGTTATCGGCACTACGGGCATGACGGCTGATGACGATGCGGCGGTCAACAAAGCAGCCGAAACGATCGCCATCATGCGGGAAGGCAACATGAGCCTGGGCGTCAACGTGCTGGCCCTGGTGGCGAAACAAGTGGCGAGCCTGCTGGATGATGATTTCGATATCGAGGTGGTGGAAATGCATCACCGCTACAAGGTCGATGCGCCATCGGGCACGGCGCTGCTGTTGGGGCGTGCGGCGGCGGCGGGCCGAGGCGTGGACCACGACACGGTTGCCACCGGCGGCCGTCACGGCATCACCGGAGAGCGGGACCGCGGCGCGATCGGCTACGCCGCCCTGCGCGGCGGCAACGTGGCCGGCGAACATTCGGTCATCTTCGCGGCAGATGACGAGCGCGTGGAACTGAGCCACAAGGCGACGGACCGGGCGATATTTGCCCGTGGCGGCGTGCGCGCCGCCCGCTGGCTGGCCGACAAGGAAAGCGGCCTATACGGCATGGCCGATGTTCTCGGACTCTAGCGTGGTTTCGACTATCGTCGAATTACCCGGCCGGCCCGCTCCCCCGCCCGGCCACCCACGGGATCATGCTCAATGGGTGGCCGGGCGGGGGAGCGGGCGGTTCAGCCGTAATCGGAAACACTCTAGCCTAGTGAAGAGCCAAACGGCTGAGGGCGAGGCTAAGCGCATCCGCGAAGGAGCGCCGCTCGCCGGGTGCAAGGAAACGGCCCAGACGGACGCGTTGCCCGTGAGACGAGACGACGACACTGCCCTGCCCTTCCATCACAGTGGGATCGTCCACGATATCGACCGGGTCGGGGTCATCGACTTCCAGGCGCACCTTCGCCCAGTAGGGCTGAAACGACCAATGCCGCCGCCGCCCATTGGGCTGAACCCGGTCGATAGCCAACTCCGCCTGCGACAGTTTCACCGTCTCCCGCAGGCGGCCGGAACGGTAGCTAAGCCGGAATGCCAGATAGATCGCGGCCACGTCCAGACCCAAAAATCCCACCACCGGCCAGGCGCCTTGCAGAAAAAATCCCAACCCGACCGTCAGGCAGACAAGTCCAACGCCAAGCATCAGGATGCGGAACCCTTTCGGGCTCAGGCTGCGGTTTGGCCGCAGTTCGGCATTGAACAGCAGCGCCGGCTCCCCCTGCAGTCTCTCAGTCCCCATAGCCAACAGTGTAGCCCATGAAAAAGGCAGATATCGAGACCTTCTTTGCCCGCCTGCAGGCCGCCGACCCGGAGCCGAAGGGCGAATTGAACTATCGTAATAACTATACCCTGCTGGTCGCCGTGGTGCTGTCGGCCCAGGCCACCGACGTGGGCGTCAACAAGGCAACAAAACCGCTGTTCGAGAAGGTCGACAATCCCGCTGCCATGGTCGCTCTGGGCGAGGCCAAATTGAAGCAGTACATCCGCACCATCGGGCTGTTCAATACCAAGGCCAAGAATGTCATCGCCTTGAGCCGGCGCCTGCTGGACGATTTCGAGGGCAAGGTGCCCGAAAGCCGCGAAGCGCTGGAAAGCCTGCCCGGCGTAGGCCGCAAAACCGCCAATGTGATTTGCAACATCGCCTTTGGCCAGCCCACCATCGCCGTGGACACGCATCTGTTCCGCCTGGGCAACCGTACCGGCCTGGCGCCGGGCAAGACCCCGCTGGAGGTGGAGCGCAAGCTGGAAAAGCGGGTGCCGAAAGCCTACCTGCAGCATGCCCACCATTGGCTGATCCTGCATGGCCGTTATGTCTGCAAGGCGCGCAAGCCCAACTGCCCCGACTGCATTGTCAGGGATGTCTGCGGTTACAAGGGCAAAACCACGGCCTAACCCGCGATATCGCGCTGCAGGATCGCCACCGGTGCGTTCCCACGGTAGTAGATCCGCGGAATGAACGGGCTCAGATGATTCAGCAGGCTATAGGGCATCCAACCGGCTGTTTGCGAAACCCCGGCAACATCGTTCTCACCCTCGCGGCTATAGACTTCAACCACATCGCCTTCCCGAACGTTCAAATCTGTGGCATCGAAAAGATAGTGGTTGAGCGAGACCGAACCGATGCAGGATCGCATGACCCCATCGACGCGGATTTTGCCCTGATTGGAAAGTTCGCGCGGAACCGCGTCGTAGAACCCCACATGCAGTGTTCCAACCCGCATCCGCTGGGGCGCCGTGAAGCGGCCGAAATAGGTGACGGAATCGCCCGCCTCAATCCATTTCAGATGTTCGATGCGCACTTTGAAGCACAGCGCCTGCCGCAGCGGCAGGCCCGCCGCCCGGTCCTCATCCTCAAGATAAACCCCGAACAGCGACATCGCGGGACGCACCATGTCGAGCCATGCATCCGGGCGGTGAAAGATCCCGTGGCTGGCGGCGAGACTGCACAATCCGGGGTCGATGCCCTTTTCCGCCAGCCCGTCCATGATTGCCCGGAACCGCGCCAGAACATCCGCGTCCTGTTCCGGGTGCAACATGAAGGTGGAAAACATGCCGCGTATTTCCAAATGCGGCAGGGCCGCGATTTTCTCGATGAGCGCCACGGCCTCGCCATGGGGAACGCCAACCCGGCGCAATCCGGTATCGATCTTGATGAAGACGCCGGCCATTTTGCCAACCAACTCCGCCGCCCGGTTCAGCTTTTCCGCCGCCGCCAGGGTATAGACCACCTGGCTGATATCCTGTTCGACGATCCGTTGGTATTGCCCGTCCGTATACAGCGCATCCATATTCATGATGCCGCAGGGGATGCCGGCGCCTCTGATCGCCAACGCTTCGGCGGTGCGCGCCACCATGAACCAGTTGATGCCCTCCCCGGCCAAGGCTGCCACGACCGGCAGGAGGCCATGGCCATAGGCATCGTTCTTGACGACGGGCATGATCTCGACCCCAGGGCCGACGCGGTCACGAATACTCGTCAAGTTGAAGGCAATATTGTCCAGGTCGACCTCGAACCAGGCGCCCAAAGCCGCCATCCGCGCCTCGATTTCCGCCGGTGCGGGCTGCCGCGAGAAATAACTGTCCGACATGCGCCGCCTACTCGGCCGCCTCCGCCACGTCCGGCTGCCAGCGCAGCACGGGCTTACGCGCCGCCTGGGTTTCATCCAGGCGGCGATAAGGTGCCAAATAGGGCGCGCCGGCAAAATACTCCGCATCACCGGCCAAGGCCCGTTCCGCCAAATGGCGCATGGAGCCGATGAACTGATCCAGGCTGTCCTTGGATTCGGATTCGGTTGGCTCCATCAACATCGCGCCCGAGACCACCAGCGGAAAATACATGGTCATGGGATGGAAACCCTCATCGATCATCGCCTTGGCGAAATCCAGCGTCGAGACACCGGTGTCCTTCAGGAAGCCGTCATCGAACAAAGCCTCGTGCATGCAGGGGCCGGGGAACGAGAGCGAAAACAGATCCTGCAGCCGGGCCAGAATGTAGTTGGCGTTCAGCACCGCATCTTCCGAGGCCTGACGCAGGCCGTCGCCGCCATGGCTGAGGATATAGGCCAGGGCACGGACGAACATGCCCATCTGGCCGTGAAATCCCTTTAACCGGCCGAAACTGGCCGCCGTGCCCAGATCCTCCGACTTCTGCTCCGCCAGCGTCAGGCCGTCGGCGCCGCGCATCACCATGGGCAGGGGCGCATACGGCGCCAGTGCCTCGGCCAGGACCACGGGTCCGCTGCCGGGACCGCCGCCACCATGGGGGGTGGAGAAGGTCTTGTGCAGGTTCAGATGCATGCAATCAATGCCCAAATCGCCGGGCCGCACCTTGCCGACGATGGCGTTGAAATTGGCGCCGTCGCAGTAGAAATAGGCGCCAATGCCATGTACCGCCTCGGCGATCTCGATGATCTGGTTTTCGAACAGACCACAGGTATTGGGATTGGTCAGCATGATGGCGGCCACGTTGGGGGCCAGTTTTTCCTTCAGGGCCGCTACATCGACCCGGCCCCGGTCATCGGCCGGGATCTGTTCGATGCGATAGCCGCAGATCGCCGCCGTGGCCGGATTGGTGCCGTGGGCCGAGGTCGGCACCAGCACCACTTCGCGGGCATCGCCCTTGGCCTCCAACGCGGCCCGGATGGCCATCAGGCCACAAAGCTCACCATGGGCGCCGGCGGCCGGTGACATGGCGACCGCCGGCATGCCGGTCAGGTCGATCAGCCATTTGGCCAAGGTGTCGATCAACTCCAGGGCGCCCTGGACGGTTTCCAAGGGTTGCAGCGGATGCAGATCGGCAAAGCCCGGCAGCCGCGCCATTTTCTCATTCAGGCGCGGATTATGCTTCATGGTGCAGGAGCCCAAGGGATACAGCCCCGCATCGATGGCGAAATTGTTGCGCGACAGGCGGACGAAGTGGCGCACCACCTGGGGCTCGGAAAGGCCGGGCAGACCGATGGGCGCGCTACGCTCCAACCCGCCCAGTCGGTTCGGTACATCCGGGGCATCGGGCAGATCAACGCCACTGCGGCCCGGGCTGTCCAATTCGAAGATCAGCGGTTCCGCCAGATCAAGGCCGCGATGGCCGCTATGGGTCTGAATGCTATCTGAAACGGCCATTACAGCACCTCCCGCAGGGTATTGAGCAATGCCGCCACGTCCTCGTCCGTATTGGTTTCCGTGGTCGCGACCAGCAGCAGGTCGGCCAGGCCCGGATCGTCGGGATATAGGCGGCCGACCGGCACGCCGGCCAAGATGCCACGGCCCACCAGTTCCTCCACCACCCCGGCCGCCGGCCTGGACAGGCGTACGGTGAATTCGTTGAAGAAGCTGTCGTTCAGCACCTCCACGCCATCAATGTCCGCCAAATGATCGGCCAGGGCGGCGGCACGGCCATGGTTCACTTGCGCCAATTGGCGCAGGCCTGCTTCGCCCAACAAGGACAGATGGATACAAAAGGCCAGGGCGCATAGGCCCGAATTGGTGCAGATATTGGAGGTCGCCTTCTCCCGCCGGATATGCTGTTCCCGCGTCGACAGGGTCAGGACATAGCCGCGCCGGCCCTCCTGATCCACGGTCTCGCCGCACAGGCGGCCCGGCATTTGCCGCACGTATTTCTGCCGGGTCGCGAACAGGCCCAGATAGGGCCCGCCAAAGTTCAGGGCATTGCCAATGGACTGCCCCTCGGCCACCACGATGTCGGCGCCCATTTCGCCGGGCGAAGTCACCGCGCCCAGGGAAACCACCTCTGTCACCACGGCGACAAGCAGGGCACCTTTGTCATGGGTCGCATCCGCCAGGGCGCGCAGGTCCTGCAGACGGCCAAACAGATCCGGCGTCTGGATCACGACACAGGCGGTATCGCCATCGATCAGTGCCGCCATGTCCTCCGTCCCGTCGGCAGCAACGGGGCGGGCATCGATATCAAACTGAATAAACTGGGTCGCGGTTTCCGTCGCCTCCCGGTAATGGGGGTGCAGGCCGCCGCAAAGGATGGCCTTGTTCCGCTTGGTCACCCGGTGCGCCATCAAGACCGCCTCGGCACAGGCGGAGGCGCCGTCGTACATGGAGGCATTGGCCACGTCCATGCCGGTCAGCATCGCCACCTGGGTCTGGAATTCGAACAGATACTGCAAGGTGCCCTGGCTGACTTCCGGTTGATAGGGTGTATAGGCGGTCATGAATTCGGAACGTTGGATCAAATGATCAACCGCCGCCGGCACGTGATGGCGATAAGCGCCGGCGCCTAGAAACGATGCCGCCGCACCCATTGGAAGATTGCGGCCGGCCATCGCCGTCAGGCTTTTCTCAACCGCCATTTCACCGGCATGGCCCGGCAGATCCGGGGCCTCGGGCAGCAGGGCCTCGGCCGGTACGTCGACAAACAGATCATCAATGGTCTTGGCGCCGACCGCCGCCAGCATGGCCTGGCGGTCGGCCGGCGTATGAGGCAGATAACGCATCAACTCTGCCCCGCGACCAGGGCATCGTAGGCATCCTTGTCCATCAGATTTTCCAGCTCACCGGGGTTGCTCAATTTGATTTTGAAGAACCAGCCGTCGCCCATGGCGTCGGCATTCACCCTGGCGGGATCGTCAGTAAGCCCCTCATTGATTTCAGTGACCTCACCGCTGGCGGGCGCATACAGCTCGGATGCGGCCTTGACCGACTCGACCACCGCTATCTCGTCGTTCTGGGCAACCTCGCGGCCCACCTCCGGCAGTTCGATGTAGACAATATCGCCCAACTGCTCCTGGGCGAACTCGGTAATACCGCAGGTGCCGAGATCACCTTCAACCAGGATCCATTCATGGTCTTCGGAAAAATAAATTGCACTCATGATTTGGTTCTCCTTATGAAATTAATTGCACGCGCCTAGCCACGATGAAAGTTGGCGGGCACGAAAGGCATCTTAGCCACTTGGGCCGGCAAGGTTTTGCCACGCACCACCAGCCCGACCGGCGTACCGGCGGCGGCGTGACCGGCGGCGACATAGCCCATGGCCAGGGGACCGCCCAGGCTGGGCCCGAAGCCGCCGGACGTCACGGCGCCGATTTCCGTGCCGCCGGCGTCGACGACGGCCGTACCCTCGCGGGCCGGCGCGCGGCCCTCGGGCAGGATGCCAACACGTTTACGGGCCGGCCCGTCGCGCAACTGGGTCTGGATGATTTCTGCCCCTGGAAAACCGCCTTCCTGACGGCGGCGCTTTTGGATGGACCAGTTCAGGCCGGCCTCTATCGGCGTCGTCATGGGATCGATATCATGGCCATGCAGGCACAGGCCGGCTTCCAGGCGCAGGCTGTCACGGGCGCCGAGACCAATGGCTTCCACTTCATCCTGCTCCAGCAACAGCCGGGCCAATTCCTCGGCCCGCCCGCCCGGCAGGGATATCTCAAAACCATCCTCGCCGGTATAGCCGGAGCGGGTGACATAACAATCAATGCCGCCAACGGCGAGGGCCTTCGCGGTCATGAAGATCATTGATGCCGTATCAGGCGCCAGGCGGGCCATCACGGCCGCGGCGCCAGGGCCCTGCAATGCCAGTAAGGCATCCTCCGTCCGGTGTTCCACCCCGATGCCGTCAGGCAGGGCCGACCGCATATGGGCCAGATCGCCATCCTTGTTGGCGCCGTTGACCACCAGATACAGATAATCGCCGGCGTTGGTCACCATCAGATCGTCGATGATGCCGCCTTGGTCGTTGGTCAACTGGCTATAGCGCATCGCGCCCGGCGCTAACGAGACGATATCCGCCGGCAGCAGGCTTTCCAGGGCCTCGGCCCGGCCGGCGCCGGACAAGCGTACCTGCCCCATGTGCGAGACATCGAACAGACCGGCGGCGGTACGGGTATGTTTATGCTCGCCCAGCACACCAAGGGGGAAATTCACCGCCATCTCATAGCCGGCAAAGGGCACCATCTTGCCGCCCAGCGACACCAGCAGGTCATGCAATGGAGTCTTTCGGGGCGTCGTCTTCAATGCTTTATCAGTGACGGGCGGATTATTCATCCGGTCCTCCAACAGTCTTCGGCGCGGCATCCACGATCTGGTCGATCGTCGATTCCACCGCCCCCAATCTGTCGTCGGACCTGAGAGAGTTCGTCCCGCCATCACGGATCGGCGGAACTTAGCCCCTTCGGTGAAGCGCGATTAATGTCTTCGGATAGATCCCCCAAACACATTCGTGGCCGCGCCTGCTTTCCAGAGTGACATCCCCTCGCGGTCCATGGGCCTGAGAGTTTGCGGGGTGCTTGCTCCTTCGGCGCCGGCCGAAACATCGGCCGGGCTCTCCCGCGAGGTTCATCTGTCTGGCCGTTCGCGCCGGCACCACATACCAGCCGCAAACGCTGTGGGAATGATAGGCCGGGCGGGCGCAGAGTCAACGATGCATTGCCGGGATCCGGGGAATTCGTGCTCCGGTGCGCCATTCAGCACGGAACCAGAAATATCGGCCGCAACCAATAAGCCGGATCTAGTAGCGCCGGCCCCGATTCTGCTGCAATTGCTGCTCCGAAACTTGCAAGCCGACGATGACTTCATAGTCGGCACCCTGTTCGCCCTTCTTCAAGAAAATCGTCTGGTCGATTTCCTCCCGCACCCCGGCACGGCGCCGGCCGCCGCGAAATTCGATCTCGCTTTGGAAGACTTTCTTGGCGACGATATTTTGCGCCCTGTCGATGATGGCGACAAAGAAGGGCACCTGCGCGCCGCCGCCGGAGGAGGCGGGGCCGCGCTGCGCCACGATGTCGATTTTGGCCTCCACCCGCACGCGGTTTTCGACATATTTGCAGCCCGATTTGATATCCTGAACCCTGGCTTCATACATCACATCAATGAGATCCCGGCCCGGCCCGTCACGATATTTCGTCATCTTGGCGGCGTCGTTCAGCAGTGCGACCGGTGGGCAGACCTTGGGGTTGCTTGATGGAAACAAGCTGCAAGACGAAAGCAACAAGGCGCCGGCAAGGATCAGGGCGGCCTTACCGCCGATATTGCGAAATCTCTTCATATTTATCATGCTCATTCGCGGATCACGCTAATACATCATGCGCCAACTTGTACCAGAGCGCATTCGGAGTATATAGGGCCATTCCACTGCGATGCGGACATATTGGACGACATGAGCAAACAAGCGATCACGATCCTGCTGGCGGCGCCGCGCGGCTTCTGCGCCGGCGTCGATAGGGCTATTCAGATTGTTGAATTGGCCCTGCAACGCTATGGCAAGCCCATCTATGTCCGCCACGAGATCGTCCATAACCGCTATGTGGTCGAGGGGTTGGAGCGGCGGGGCGCGATTTTCGTCGATGAACTGGATCAGGTGCCCGATGGCGGCATGGTCATATTTTCCGCCCATGGGGTCGCGAAATCCGTGCCCGAGGAAGCCAGGAACCGGGGCCTGTCGTTTCTCGACGCCACCTGTCCGCTGGTCACGAAGGTGCACCGGGAGGCGGAGAACCACCATGCCAAGGGCCGTCATGTGGTCATGTTGGGCCATGCCGGCCATCCCGAGGCCGTGGGCACCATGGGGCAATTGCCACCCGGCGAAATAACCTTGTTGCAATCGGCGGACGAAGCAGCGGCTTTCACACCGCCCGATAGCGCGCAAGTCGCCTATATCACCCAGACCACCCTGTCGGTGGACGACACAGCCGCCGCCGTTGAGGTCCTTGGTCAGCGCTTTCCCGATCTAGCGGGTCCGCGCAAGGCCGATATCTGCTATGCCACCACCAATCGGCAGGCGGCGGTCAAGGCCATCGCGGGACGCTGCGACGGCCTGATCGTTATCGGCGCGCCGAATTCATCGAACTCCAAGCGCCTGGTGGAAGTGGCGGACGGCGCCGGCTGCGGCTACAGCCGTCTGATCCAGCGCGCCGACGATATCGTCTGGGAAGATCTGGCGGGGCGGAATTGCATCGGCATATCGGCCGGTGCATCGGCACCGGAGGTGCTGGTGGAAGAGGTTCTGGATGCGTTTCGTGCGCGTTTTGCCGTGACCATGGAGCAGATTTCAGTGGCGAACGAGGATATGGAGTTCAAGCTGCCGGCGGAGTTGCGCGCGCCGGAGCCGGCGGCGGAACCGAAGTCGGGGCAATAGCGGTCATGGCGGTCTACACCGAAATCGACGACGAAGAGCTACGCGCGTTCGTGGCCGAGTACGACATTGGCACGGTCACGGGCTGCAAGGGCATCGCGGAGGGCGTGGAAAACACCAACTATCTGCTGCAGACCGATCGCGACAGCTATATTCTGACGATCTATGAAAAGCGGGTGGATCCCGACGATCTGCCGTTTTTTCTCGGCCTTCTGGATCATCTCGCCAGCCGCGGCGTACCCTGCCCGCCGACCATTCATGGCCGCGACGGCCGCGCCCTCCGGGAAGTGGCGGGCAAGCCGGCCGCCGTCGTCACCTTCCTGCAGGGGATCTGGCCCAAGCGGCCCAGGGCGGACCATTGCGCGGAAGTCGGCGCCGCCCTGGCGCGCATGCATATCGCCGGCCTGGACTTTCCCCATACCCGGCACAATTCACTGTCCCTGGACGGCTGGGCGCAGTTGGTCGAGGCGACCGCATCCCGCGCCGACGAAGTCGCCTCCGGCCTGGGCGCGGAAATCGACCGGGAGTATGAGTATCTTTCCAGCCATTGGCCGATCGATCTGCCCAATGGGGTCATCCACGCGGACCTGTTTCCCGATAATGTCTTTTTCATGGGCGACAGGCTGACCGGGCTGATCGATTTCTATTTCGCCTGTACAGATGCCCTGGCGTATGACCTGGCGATCTGTCTCAACGCCTGGTGTTTCGAGCGCGGGGCGGAATTCAATATTACCAAGGCCCGGCGCCTGCTGTCCGCCTACCGGGATGTACGCCCGGTCAACGAGGCCGAATTGGAAGCCCTGCCCCTGCTGGCCCGCGGCTCCGCCCTGAGGTTCCTTTTGACCCGCCTGTACGATTGGCTGAACCAGGTCGACGGCGCCATGGTCAAGCCAAAGGACCCGTTGGAATACCTGCACAAGATGCGCTTTCACCGCCGCATCGGCAGCCCCGGCGCGTATGGTTTGGACTAGAAACCCGGAATGAAGAATGGATGAGGTGACCATCTATACCGACGGCGCCTGCTCGGGCAATCCCGGCCCGGGCGGATGGGGTGCCCTGTTGCAGTTCGGCGAGCATGAGCGGGAGCTGAAGGGGGGCGAACCATCGACCACCAACAACCGCATGGAACTTGTCGCCGCAATCGAGGCGTTGGAGGCTCTGAAGCGGCCCTGTCTGGTCAATCTGCATACCGACAGCACATATTTGCGTGACGGCATCACCAAATGGATTGAAAAATGGAAACGCAATGGCTGGAAGACCGCGGCCAAGAAACCGGTCAAGAATGTCGATCTGTGGCTGCGCCTGGAGGAGGCCATCGCCCGGCACGAGATCAACTGGCACTGGGTCAAGGGCCATGCCGGCGACCCCGGCAACGAGGCGGCGGATGCCCTGGCGCGGCAAGGCTTGGACGCCTACGGGCGACCGTGATCCGCCATGGTCATTGACGCCCTGAATTTCGACGCCGAGGAAATTGCCGCCGCGATCGCCGAATGGGCCGGTATCGAAAGCCCCAGTACCGACCCCGCCGCCGTCAACCGGATGTTGGACCTGGCGGAAAAGACCATGACGGCCATGGGTGCCGGGATCGAACGGACGCCGGGACGGGATGGCCATGGCGACGTCGTGAAGGCCTTCTTCAATTTTGATCATCCGGCCGGAACGCCGGGGATACTGGTCCTTGGTCATCTCGATACGGTTCATCTGGCCGGCACCCTGGCGGACGAACTGCCGGTAAGGCGTGATGACGATCAGCTATTCGGGCCCGGCGTGCTGGACATGAAGGGCGGGATGTATCTGGCCTGTCATGCGGTGGAAAAACTGTTGGCCCTGCGTGGCCGCCTGAACCTGCCGGTGACCTTCATGTTCATTCCGGACGAGGAAATCGGCAGCCCCTCCACCCGGTCATTGATCGAGGATGCGGCCAGGGCGAACAGATATGTCCTGGTGCCGGAACCGGGGCGGGAAGCGCATTTCGTCACCGGCCGCCATGCCTTCCTGCGCTACAAGATCCATGCCCATGGCAAGCCCGCCCATGCCGGCCATGCGGTGGGCGTGGGCCGCAGCGCGATCAGCGTCATGGCGCGCCTGATTGCGGAAATCGAGGGCTACTCCGACGTTGCCCGTGAAATCACCTACCGCGTGGGCAATATCCAGGGCGGCACATTCGTCAATGTCATCCCCGCAGCCTGTCACGCCGAAGTGCTGTGCGTTGCCCCCAGCGACGCGGCCTTCACGGAGATCCAGGCCCGTATGTCCGCCATAACTTCACCCGACCCGGACGTCCGGGTGGAGGTTGAAGCCGGCCCAATCCGGCCGCTGTTCCAAGCCCACGACGGCACCATGGAGTTGCTGGGGGTGGCCCAGCGGGTGGCCCGCGATGTCGGCCTGGAGCTGGATCATGGCCAGTTCGGCGGCGGCAGTGACGGCAATTTCACCGGCGCCCTTGGCGTGCCCACCCTGGACGGCCTGGGCGTCGTTGGCGGCGGTGTCCATACCAAGCAGGAGCACCTGCTGGTCTCCTCCCTGGTGCCCCGCGCCAGGCTTTTCGCCGGCCTGGTGGCCGCCCTGTCCGACCGAAACGCATAGACGGCACCAAAACGGTTCGAAACGGCCCGGAACGACTTGCCTTGCCGCGTTGCGGCAGCGCATTGGCTATTCTACAGTTGCGTGATGAGTACCTCCGAGACGGTTGCGGTCTCGCAGTCCGGGCCGGCCAACCGGGCCATCATTCTGTTGACGGTGTCTCTTTGCACCATGCTGTACGCGTTGACCATGACCATCGTCAACGTGGTCTTGCCGCAGTTGCAGGGCGCCCTGTCGGCAACGCCGGATCAGATTTCCTGGGTCGTTACCTTGAACGTGTTGGCGACGGCGATCGTAACGCCGATGACCGGCTGGATGGTGGCACGGTTCGGCCAGCGCCAGGTGTTGATCTGGTCGGTCGTTGGCTTTTCCGTCTTCTCATTGCTGTGCGCCACGGCGACGACCTTGCCGCCGCTGCTGCTCTATCGCATCGGCCAGGGCGCCCTGGGCGCGCCGCTGGTGCCGCTGGCCCAGGCGATCATTGTCGCCAACTATCCGCCGGCGCAGCGGGCCATGGCCCAGGGCGTGTTCGGCATGTCGGTCGTCATCGGCCCGGCCATCGCCCCGGCACTGGGCGGCTACCTGGCCGAGGAATACGGCTGGCGTTGGATTTTTCTGCTGATCCTGCCGCTGGGCCTCGTCGCCTTGGTTGGCGTGCTGGCGTTCATCCGCGATGGCGGCAGGCAGGCAGGCACCCGGCTCGACTGGACCGGCTTTATCCTGTTGTCCCTGGCGGTCAGTGCCCTGCAGTTCCTCATGGACCGGGGCCAACGGCTTGACTGGTTCGAGTCCGAACTGGTCATCCTGCTGGTCGCCGTCATGGGCCTGACCTTCTATCTGTATGTGGTGCACACGGCGACGGCGGAGCGGCCGTTCATCAGTCCCGCGCTTTTTCTTGACCGCAATTTCTCGGTCGGGCTGTTTCTGGTTTTCGTCTACGGCATGTTGAACCTGACGCCGCTGGTGCTGTTGCCGTCGCTGTTGCAGAACCTGATGGGTTTCCCCGACAGCCTGATCGGCACCCTGCTGGGAACCCGGGGCGGCGGCATGGTGTTTGGCTTTCTCGCCGCTTCGCGCATGGGCCGGCTCGACCCGCGCATCGGCATCGTCCTCGGCCTTGGCCTGATCGGCCTGAGCGGTTGGTGGACGGCCGGCTTCGATTTCAATGTCTCGGCCCTGGAGGTCGGCTGGATCGGCATCGTGCAGGGCTTCGGCTGCGGCCTGATGTGGGTACCGCTGTCAGTGGTCACCTTCGCTACCCTGCCCGACCGGCTGTTGCCCGATGCCTCGGCGATCTTTCATTTGCTGCGCAATTTCGGCAGCAGCATATTCATTTCCCTCAGCGTACTGACCATCGTGCGCAGCGGCAGCGTCGCCTACGCCGAGATCAGCGAAACCGTTAACCCGTCCAACGCGGCCCTTGCCTTCGACAGCCTGCGCGGCCTGTGGAGCGTCGATACTGCCCACGGCCTGGGCGCCCTGGCCGGCGAGGTCGGCCGCCAGGCCTCGCTGATCGGTTACACCAACGCCTTCCTGATGTACGCCCTGGCCTGCGTCGCCGCCCTGCCCTTAATGCTGTTCATCAAGATCAAGCAGCGTTGAGAGGCCGTGGATCGCCAAGCCGCAACAAAAAACCCCGCCCGAGGGCGGGGTTTCTTAAGCTTCCAGTGCCAGATCTGATCAGTTCAGATGCCGGCCCAAATCCGCTGTTGCCGTGGCGATCAGGGCATCGGCCCGCTCGCCCTTGACTTGCTGGGCCACAACCGCCGTGGCGGCGGAGATGGCGATTTCGATGGCGGCGTCGCGGACTTCCTTCTCCGCCTGCGCCTCGGCCATGGCGATCTTGTCCAGGGCCGACTGCTGCCGCCTGGCGATGGCCTCGTCCAGCTTTTTCGCCGCGATATCGGCCTCGCGCAACGCCTCTTCCTTGGCATACGCGATGATTTCCTCGGCCTCGGAGAGGGCATCGCGCTGCTTGCGCTCGTAATTGGCCAGCAATGCCTGGGCTTCCTCGCGCAACTGCCGCGCGGCCTCCAGATCATCGCTGATCTTTTGCGCCCGGTCGTCCAGGGCCTTGGTCAGCATGCCCGGGACCTTGAGGTAGAACAGAATGGCGACGAAAAGCAAAAAGGCCGCGCCGACCCAAAATGTCGCGTCCATCAGCTAGCTCCCACTCGCGTTTTCTTGCTCGGCGTTTCCGAGGGCGGAATCGACCGCCGCCGCGACATCAGCCGCTTCGACAGTGCCATCAAGCAGACGCTCGGCCGCCGCCTGGGCCAGCTCGGTGGCGACACCGCGCAGCTCGGTCAAGGCATCGTTTTTGGCCGCGGCCACACGTTCGGCAGCGGCAGCGGCTTCCGCCGCCAGGGCCTCGGCCACCTCGGCGTTACGCTTTTCCGCCGCCGCGGCCGCTTCCGCACCGGCCTGGGCGATGGTCGCCTGCGCCTGGGCGCGGGCATCGGCCAGGGCCGCTTCGTATTCGCTGATCACGGTCTCGGCTTGCGCCTTTAGCTGCGCCGCCTGGTCCAGGTCATCGGCTATCCTGCCGTGCCGGGTTTCCAGAACGTTGGCCACGCGCGGCAGTGCCACCCGGGCCATCAGCAGATAAAGCGCGATAAAGGAAATCACCAGCCACACCATCTGTGGCGCGAAATCCTCCATCCAAAATTGAGGCATGGTCTCGCTCCGTTCTAACTTCCTGCCGTCCCAACACCTCTACAAGTATGGAGGTGCGCCGGAACAGATTTCGCTGCTGGGCTCAAATGCGCTGGGCCCAGCAGCAGACTAGAAGACGAACAGGATGATCAACGCGACGACCAGCGCGAACAGGGCGATGGCCTCGGTCAAGGCAAAGCCCAGAATAACCCGGCCAAAGACGGCCTGGGCCGCACCGGGGTTGCGCATGGCACCGGCAACGTAGTTACCGAAAATCAGGCCAATACCGATACCCGCACCGCCCATGGCGATAGCAGCAAGACCGGCACCAATCAGCTTCGCAGCAGCTGGATCCATGATTCAAATTCCTTCGTTTTCTAGAGAGTGGATGGGATTGGCTAACATAATGACTAAGGTATCTGGTCCGGCCCCGGATCAATGCTCCAAATGAATGGCATCATTGAGGTAGAGGCAGGTCAGAATGGTGAAGACGTAGGCCTGCAGCACGGCGATGGCGACTTCCAGGCCGGTCAGGGCGACAATCAGGGCAAACGGCAAAACGCCGAAGACGCCCATCTGCACAACAAACGCGCCAAACACCTTCAACATGGTGTGGCCAGCGGTCATGTTGGCGAACAGGCGGACCGAATGGCTGATCGGCCGCATGAAATAGGACAGCACCTCGATCGGAACAACGAGGAAAAGCATCACCAGGGGCACGCCCTTGGGCACGAAGAACGACAGGAAATGCGTCCCGTGCTTGGTAATGCCGATGAAGGTGGTGAGAATGAATACCGACAGCGCCAGGGTGATGGTGACGGCGATATGCGAGGTCACGGTATAGCTGTAGGGCAGCATGCCGAGGAGGTTGCACATGACGATGAAGCTGAACAGGGAAAACACGAAGGGGAAGTATTTCCGCCCCTCGCTGCCGATGGTTTCCTTGATCATATCGGCAATAAACTCGTACCAAAGCTCGGCCACCGACTGCCAGCGCCCCGGCACCATGGAGCGCTTGGACGTCGTAAGGACCAGGAACAGCGTCGCCACGATAACGGCGCCGAACATAAAAGCGGCCGCCTTGGAAAACGAAATATCCAAGCCGCCCAACTGCCAATCGTTCAGCCGTCCGATGACGAACTGATGCATCGGGCTACTATGATCAATGTGGCGTTCAGCCGTCACGCCCTTCTCCCTTTTCCTTCTTCACCGTGAAGCCGGGTGAAGCCTTTTTCACCACGACATCAGGCGAAGCCTGTGTACTCGCCGGCGGCTTGCGCTGCAAGGCCTCGGCCGCTTGCGCATCCATCCGCAGCGCGGTTCGCACCGCATTGTTTATGCCCGCCGCGCCGCCAAGAAACAAGAACAGCAGCATCAGCCACGGCGTCGTCCCGAACCAATAGTCCAGGGCCCAGCCGATGGCGGTACAAACCACGAGTGCGACGACGATTTCAATAGAAATTCGCCACGCCGCGCCCAGATCGGCACCCGCCCCCCTTTCCAACGCCTCCAATTCCGCCGCCGTTTTCTCAAGCCCAGCGTTGTGGCGGGCCTTGGAGATCCTGCCACCCAATTCGTCCAAGGAAGGCTTTTCCGAGGAGGGGGGGTGTTGCGGATTGGACATGTCGCTCGAAAGCTGCGCCGTGATCGGGTACTCGATCAGCCAGATACCGGTTGCTGGGCCGGCGGCCATCTACCCTGCCCGGTCCAACGATTCATGACTGAATCCGGCCCCCGCAAGGCATTACAAGCACCCAGCCGCGACTGGCTGGAAGCGGGCGCACGATACGAATTGACCCGTGACCTGTCAAGAGCCAATGCCGATACCCTAACTATTTGATTTTCCTATATAATCACCCGATGTGACAATATTACTCACTACGCTAGCCGGTGGCGCGGATGCGTTCCGCGCGGGCCAGATCAACCGAAACCAGTTGCGACACCCCGCGCTCGGACATGGTGACGCCGAACAGGCGGTCCATGCGGGCCATGGTGTAGGGATGATGGGTGATAATGAGGAATCGGGTACCGGTAACGCGGGCGATTTCGCCAACCAGATTTGTGAACCGCTCCACATTGGCGTCATCCAGGGGTGCATCCACCTCATCCAGCACACAGACCGGCGCGGGATTGGTCAGAAATACCGCGAACAGCAGGGCCAGGGCGGTCAGGGTCTGCTCGCCGCCGGACAGAAGGGAGAGACTTTGCAGCCGTTTGCCCGGTGGCGAGGCCATGATCTCCAGGCCGGCCTCCAGCGGATCGTCCGATTCCGTCAGACTGAGATGGGCCTTGCCGCCGCCGAATAGGCGCACGAACAGATCCTGGAAATGGCCGTCAACGGTCTTGAAGGCGCCCAGCAGGCGTTCCCGCGCCTCCTTGTTCAGGCTGTAGATGCCTTGGCGCAGGCGGGCGATGGCGGCCTCAAGATCGGCCCGCTCCGTCACCATGCCGTCCAGTTGTTCCTCCAATTCCACGGCTTCCTGTTCGGCGCGCAGGTTGACCGCGCCCATATTGTCCCGCTCCCGCTTCAAACGCTCCAGCTTGCGTTCCGCCTCTTCGAGCGGCGGAAGCTCCGCCTCCGCGTCGATATCGACGCTGGCCAGAACGGCCTGGGGCTGACAGTCCAGCGCTTCGAGGATGCGCCGGCTAATTTCGCCGCGCCGTTCCTCACACTGCTCGACGCCCGCCTCGGCGCGTACCCGTCCTTCCCGCGCCGCGGCCAGGGCCGTTTCGGCCCGGCGCTGGGCAGCCGCCAGTTCGCCGACATTGGCCTCCGCCGCGGCCAGGTCGTCAGCGGCCTTGTTGCGTGTCGCCTCGGCTGTCTCGATCTGACCCAACAAGGCCTGGCGCTGGGACGCGATCTCGGCCGGCTTGCGCTGCAACTCCTCCAACTCCGCCTGACCGGCCTTGGCCCGCTCGGCCAGTTCCGACAACTGTTCCGCCGCGCTCTCGGCCCGGCGTCGCCAGCCGTCCTGCTCAGCCCCGATCCCGGTCAGCCGTTCGGCCCGCGCCTTGATCTCCCGTTGCAGGCGGTCATGCTGGCCACGCGCTTCGACCAGGTCAGTTCGTTGTCCCGAAACTTCCGCCCGTAGCGCCTCGAGCTGCTGGCGCAGGTCATCCAACGGCGGCAGGGCGGCCAGCCGTTCCTGGGTCTCCGCCATCGCCCCATTGCCTTCCTCCAAATCGGCCTCGATTTGGGTCAGGCTTTCCACCACCGTCGTCATACGGGCGGACCGCGCGGCGGCGTCCTTTTCCGCCCTGGCCTGGGCATTGCGGCTTTGATCCAGCGCTTCCCGGCCCAGCCGTGCCGCTTCCCGCGCCGTGGCCCGCTGCCGCGCCGCCGTTTCCAGGTCATCGCGCGCCGCCACCAGGGTGTTCCGCGATTTTTCCAATCCAGGCGCCAGTTCGGACCGGAACCGGCCGAGCTCCGCCAAACGGTTGCCCTGGGCCAGACGCACGGCGGCGGCGGTTTCCGCGCCCGCCGTCACGGTGAAGCCATCCCAACGCCACAAGGCGCCGTTGACCGTGACCAGACGCTGGCCATAGGCCAATTCGCCGGCCAGCCGCACCGCATCATTTTCGTCGACCACGCCAACCTGGGACAGGCGGCGGGCCAAGGCGGCCGGGGCCTTGACATAGCGCGACAAGGGCGTCGCGCCCGCCGGCAAGCCGGGGGCATCGTCCCTGGGCGCGAGGGTCCGCCAGTGGACCGGCGCCGCTTCATTGGTGGGAACGTCCAGATCATCGCCCAGGGCCACGCCCAGGGCGGCTTCATAGCCGGGCTCCACCGCGACCGCGTCGATCACCGCCGGCCAAAGATCGGCATCCGTTTGCCGCAGCAACTCGGCCAGGGCCTTTTCCTCGGCCGCCAACTGGGCGTCCTGCCCCTCCATTTGCTGACCGGCCTCCCGGGCCCGCGCCAGATTTTCCTCCCCCGCGGTATGGGTGGCCTCGCTTTGCTCCAGCGCCGCCATGGCCTCTTCCGCCGTCTGTTCGGCCTTGACCAGGGCCGCGTTGGCCTCACTCAGGCGTGCATCGCCCTGGGTTTCCGCCGCCAGGCGCTCGTGGATGGCCTTGGCCTCGACCTGACGCTGCGACAGGCGCTGCAGACGCTGTTCGGCCACGGCCAGGCCACGGCGCAGGGCATCGGCCTGGGCCGCGCCTTCGGCCACCTGATCGGTCAGGGCCTGCAATTTGCCTTCGCCCTCCGCCAGGACCGAGGTTGCCGCCGCAACCTTCGCCTCGGCCGCAGATCCCGCCGCCGCCTCACCCTGCTGCTGCTCGCGCAAGGCTTCGGCTTCCCCGTCCAGGCGGGAAATGGTTGCCGCCGCCTCCTCACCCAAACCTTTTTCGCGGGCCTGATCGATTTCGATCTGCTGCAAGCGGGCCTGTAACTGCGAGGAAGCCTCGGTGATGCGTTGTTCCTCCTGATCCAGGCCATCGCGGGCCACGGCCAGGCGATGCAGCGCCGCCGCCGCCACGGCCTCGGCCTGGCGCAGATCCGGCAGGCCGTTGGCGCCCTCGGTATGGGCCGTGGTGGCCTGGGCCGCCTCCTGGGTCAGACTGGCAACCTGGGCATTGGCCTTGGCCAATTCCTCGCCGGCCGCCTGCAACTGCTGCTCGGCACGCTGGAACAACAGGTGCAATTGAATGGCTTCGAAATGGCGGACCTGTTCGCCGATCTTGCGAAAGCGTCTGGCCTGCCGGGCCTGGCGCTTCATATTCTGTAGCTGCGCCTCCAGCGACTGCATGACATCGTCCAGCCGCTCCATGTTGTTTTCCGCCGCGCGCAGGCGCAATTCGGCCTCGTGCCGGCGGGAATGCAGACCGGTGATACCGGCGGCTTCTTCCAGCAAGGCCCGCCGGTCGGCCGGCTTGGAGCTGATAATTTCGGCAATACGGCCCTGGGAGACCAGGGACGGGGAATGGGCACCGGAGGCGGCATCGGCGAACAGCAACTGCACATCGCGGGCCCGCATTTCGTTGCCGTTGACCCGATAGGCGGAACCATGGTCACGCTCAATGGCGCGGGTCACTTCCAATTCTTCCGAATCGTTGAGAATGGCCGGCGCCGAACGATCCTGGTTATCGATCACCAGGGAAACTTCCGCCAGGTTACGGCTGCCGCGGTTTTGCGAACCGTTGAAAATCACATCATCCATGGCGCCGCCGCGCATGCGCTTGGCGGAATTTTCGCCCATCACCCAACGCAAGGCCTCGACCAGATTGGATTTGCCGCAGCCATTGGGGCCGACAACGCCGGTCAGGCCGGTTTCGATGGCCAGTTCCGCCGGGTCGACGAAGGACTTAAATCCGGTAAGCCGTAGTTTTGTAAAATGCACCTGGTTGTTTCCCCATTTCGGTACGTATTGTTCTGGACCCGCCGGATATCCGACCTGATTTCAACGGGTCTATTTCAAATGGCGGGCCAACAGCTCGTCCCACCGGTCCATGGTCATGTTGCCGGAGGTTTTTTCGCCGTTGACGATGAAGCTGGGTGTCGAATCGACCTTGAATTTCTCGTTGCCGTCCAACCGGGTCTGCAAAATCATGTCGGCCAGCACCTGGTCGGTCATACAGGCCTTGAATCGGTCGCCGGTAAAACCGCCCAGCCGGGCGATGTTGGCCAGGGCCTGTTGCGGATTAGCCGCCTTGGCCCATTTCATCTGGTTCTTGAACAGCACATTCAGCATGCCGAAATAACGCTTTTCGCCGGCACAGCGCGCCAGCATCGAGGCTTGCAAGGCCAGGGGATCAAATGGGAATTCGCGAAAAATCATGCGCACCTTGCCGGTATCGATATACTTGGCCTTCAGCTCCTTGAACGTGCCCATGTGGAAGTTGGCGCAGTGGGGGCAGGTCATGGAGGCATATTCGATCACTGTCACCGGTGCATCCTTGGCGCCCAGGACCATATCGCCCTTGGCATAGGCCGGCGCGCCGGCCCGCGCCGGGCCGCCGTTCACCAGCAGGATAAGCACCAACGCCAGCACTGGCAAGAATACTCTAACTTGGGTCATTCGATCTCCTACCCACAATATGTGGTATTGATTATAGGCCTGCCATGACGGACTCACAAGCCTCACGGTGGCAATTTGACAAGACATTGGGGCAAAACGATGACGATCAAGGCCCCAAGGGACTATGTTTCAGTCGGTCTTTGGCGGCGGCTCCCGCCGGCCCAGGACGGAGGCGCCCAAACGCTGCAGGGCCTGGCGCAGATCGGTGCTTTTTGTCGTCGCCGTCCGTGCATTCAAAGCAGCCGATTCGGCCCTCGTCAGTGCCTCAATTGTCGCCTGCGGGCGTTCCTCGGGCACCGGCAGGGGGCCCTGCACCAATTTTATCCGATCCACGGCCCGGTAGCCGTAAAAGCCGTTGATCCGCTCCAGTACCGTGGGCGCCATATGCTGCAACTCGACCGCCGCCGCGCCCGCAACCCGGATATGCAGTACCGCGCCGGCCAGATCACCGCGGCGTTGCTGCAATTTTTCCGGCGCCGTCAGGGCCGCCAGCTCCGCGCCGACAATATCGGGCCAGCGGGCGATGACCTCGCCCTCGGCAAAGCCGCGCCGCCGCAGGGCCGCCGCCGTGGCCCGGCGCAGAACCGATCCGGCGGCCACGGGATGGCGTTTATGACGGCGTTCATTCATCGCCCCATCTTGTGGCAGATTGGCTGTGGAGTCATCCTGCAAGCGCATGGGGTCAATAAAAATTCGGTGAAGTGATATTCCAGATCTCGGGAACAGATTGTTGCGCTGGTACGACCAGCAGCATCGCAAGCTGCCCTGGCGGGCGGCGCCCGGTGCGCTGGCGGAGCCCTATCACGTCTGGCTGTCGGAAATCATGCTGCAACAGACTGTGGTCAAGACGGTCGTGCCTTACTATCACCATTTTCTCGGCCGCTGGCCGACGGTCGGGGCCCTGGCGCGGGCGGAGCTGGATCAGGTGCTGCATGCCTGGCAGGGCCTGGGTTACTACGCCAGGGCCCGCAATCTGCATAAATGCGCCCAGGCCGTGGTGGCGGATCATGGCGGCAGCTTCCCCGATACCGAGGCAGAGTTGCTCACCCTGCCTGGCATTGGCCCCTATACTGCCGCCGCCGTCGCCGCGATCGCGTTTGGCCGCAAGGCCTCTCCCGTCGACGGCAATATCGAGCGTGTCGTCGCACGCCTGTTCACCGTGAAGCACCCCCTGCCCGCCGCCAAAGCGGAGCTGCGCCGGCTTGCGGCGGGTCTGACGCCAGACCGCCGCGCCGGCGATCACGCCCAGGCCCTGATGGACCTGGGCGCCACGATCTGTCTGCCACGCGGGCCCCTGTGCGAACGCTGCCCCCTGTCAAAGGACTGCACCGGCCACAAACGGGAAATCGCCGCCGAACTGCCCCGGCGGCAGGCAAAGGCGGCCCGGCCGACGCGCCACGGCGTGGCCTTCTGCCTGTTCGATGACACCGGCCGGTTGTTACTGCGCCGGCGGCCCGAGCGGGGGCTGCTGGGCGGCATGATGGAAGTACCTTCAACGCCTTGGCAGGAGGAATTATTGCCAGCGGGCGAGATTTCCCAACACGTGCCCATGGCCACGGAATGGCGAACCCTGCCGGGCACCGTCGTTCATATCTTTACGCATTTTCGCCTGGAACTTTCGGTGCGATCGGGAATAGGAAGCAGAGCGGCACTGGAAGGCGAAATCTGGCAAGCACCGAATGATCTCGGTGATCTCGCCCTACCGACGGTGATGAAGAAAGTACTGCGCCACGCGCTCGAAAGTTAGTGCAGTTCCGAGCGCAGTTTCTGCCGCAACAGATCGATGGGGACCAGCTTGCCTCGATCTTCGAAGCACCAGAAGGTCCAGCCGTTGCAGGCCGGCGCGCCTTGGACGGCCGCCCCGACCTGATGGATCGAGCCACGGGAGCGGTCGGCCACCACCGAGCCATCGGCGCGCACGCGGGCGGCGAAGCGGCGGCGGGCATCATACAACGTGGCGCCAGGGCGCAGCATGCCCCGTTCCACCAGCCAGCCGAAGGGAATGCGCGGCTGGGCCCGCTTTGACGGCGTCACGTCAAGGTCCTGTTCCGCCAGTGGCGCCACGGCGTCGATCCGTCGGCGGGCCAGATCCACGTAGCCGGGATCGGCATCGATACCGATGAAATCCCGACCCAGATGTTTCGCCACTGCGCCGGTGGTGCCGGTACCGAAAAACGGATCGAGCACCAGATCGCCGGGATTGCTGCTGGCCAGCAAGACCCGGTGCAACAGAGCCTCCGGCTTCTGCGTCGGATGGGCCTTTTGGCCGTTCTTTTGCAGGCGTTCCCCGCCGGTGCAGATGGGCAAATGCCAATCGCTGCGCATCTGCAAATCCTCGTTCAACGCCTTCATGGCCTCGTAATTGAAGGTATAGCCCCGACCGTCCGGCGACGGGGTGCACCAAATCAGGGTTTCATGGGCGTTGGTGAAGCGTTTGCCGCGAAAATTCGGCATCGGATTGGTCTTGCGCCAGATCACGTCATTGAGGATCCAAAAGCCCAGATCCTGCAAAATCGCGCCGACGCGGAATATGTTGTGATAGCTGCCGATGACCCACAAACCGCCCTTCGGCTTCAGGATGCGCCGGGCCTCACTCAACCAGGCACGGGTAAATTCGTCATAGCTGGCGAAACCGTCAAACCGGTCCCAATCGTCATCGACGCCGGCGACCTTGCTGTTGTTGGGGCGGTGCAAATCGCCCTTTAACTGCAAATTATAGGGTGGATCGGCAAAAACCAGATCAACCGAGGCATCGGGCAGGCTTGCCATCACCTGGACGGAATCGCCCAAGTGGATGCTGTTGCGCTCTATTTTCGGTCGTTTGCTCATGACGGCGGCGCATACTGGTCGAGTGCGAATCGGCAGTCAACTCATTTTTTTCTTTGGAGTCAGCCGCTTAGACGCGAGTCTAAAAGTTTTCGTATAGGCGCGAAGCTACGCCGGTGCATCTCGTTCGGCCCCAGACGGGCCAAACCGGCCCGATGTTCCGCCGTGCCGTAGCCGGCATTGCGCTCCCATCCGAAGCCGGGGAAGCGTTCGGCCAGGGCCGCCATCTCCCGGTCACGGCTGACCTTGGCAACAATCGATGCCGCGGCGATGGACAGGCAGCGGCCGTCACCCTTGACCAGGCATTCAAGGCCGCAGGGCAAATCCGGGGCGCGGTTGCCGTCGACCAGGGCATGGCCCGGCGCCTCGGCCAGACCGGCGACCGCGCGGGCCATGGCCAGCATGGTGGCGGCAAGGATATTGAGGCGGTCGATCTCGGCCACCTCGGCCCGGCCAACGCCAACCACGGCAACCTCCTGCAGCTCCGCGAACAAGGCTTCCCGGCGCGCTTTTGACAAGGTTTTGGAATCCGCCAGGCCGGCTGGAATTCCATCCGGCCGCAGGATCACCGCCGCCGCGACCACCGGCCCGGCCCAGGGTCCACGGCCCGCCTCGTCAATGCCGCAAATGGGGGCAAGACCGCGGGCGGCGGCGGTGGCCTCGAACGTATAGTCCGCTTCAAGCTTCGGTTTTGCCATTGCCGCCGTCTTCGTCGTCCAGGCGGGCATCGTCCTCGTCGTCCGCCGCGGCCGCTTCCCGCGCCGCCAGATCCTCTGCCGCCTGCCGTCCGCCCCGACCCAGATGCACCGAGAAGCCCACGGGACGATGGACCATGGTGGCCAGTGCCTTGCTTTCCGGCGCAAACAGATCCTGCAAATACTCACGCAGAGTTTGCACGTTGCTGCCGACCAGCCGTTCCAGGCGGCGGCTGAAGATCAACCACAGGGGTGAGAGCATCAAGCTCAAGGCAATGACCGAGACGGCGATCCGACCGCTGGTATCCAGGATCAACCCGGCACCGGCGGCGGCGGCCACCAGGACAAAGGAAAATTCGCCGATTTGACCGATTGCGACACCAACAATCCAGGCCCGGGGCCAGGGCTCCCCCAATAGGCGTAGCACGCCTACGTTCATCATGGTTTTCAGCAGCGTGACCACCAGCAGAATGCTCAGCACCTCGGCGAGATGGTCCCAGATGAAACTCAGGTCCAGGAGCAAACCGATGGAAACGAAAAACATCATCAGCAGAACGCTTTGAATGGGCCGCGCCGCCGCCAGCAAAGGCGCCCGGGCCGTCGAGTTGCCAATCCACAAACCGGCCAGAAAGGCACCATAGGCCGGCGACAACCCTAACAGGGCGGAGACCAGGGCGGCGCCGAAGCAGTAAGCAAGCGCCGTGATCGCCGCCAGTTCCACATTGCCATGCAAGGTCCGCGCGAACGGTACGCCGACACGGGACCGCCGGGTCAACAATGCGATCATGGCGGCCAACAGGCCCACCGCCGCGAACAGCTTCAAATAGCCCGTCACGGGAATGCCGCCGCCGCCCGCCAGGCCGTCGACGATCAACAACATGGGCACGATGGCCAGATCCTGGGCGATCAGCACGGCGATCGCCGTACGCCCGACGGCGGTGCGCAGTTCACCAATATCCTCCAGCAGCTTGATCGCCACCGCCGTGGAAGACAAAGCCACGACAAAGCCCATGACTACGGCCGTTTCGACGCTGTAGTGAAACACCTGGGCCACCACCAGCATGGCGCCGATGGACAGGATGATCTGCGCGCCCGCGCCCAGCACCGCCAGGCGCAACACACGGCGAAAGGCGCGTAATGACAGCTCCATCCCGATGACGAACAGCAACAACAGCACGCCCAGTTCCGCCAGGGTCTCGATCGGCGCCCGGTCGGGGAACAGATCAAACCCCGAGGGGCCAAGGACAACGCCGGCGACGATGTAACCGACGATGGCCGGCTGGCGCAGGCGCTGCAACACCAGCCCCAGGATCAGGGCGCCGGCCGCCAGCAGGGCGATCTCGAATAGGCCGTCGGTGTGCATTCTAGAACCAGTCCGTCACGATGGACCCGCCTTGCGGCCGGCGAACAAGAGCAGGTTGAGGGGGTGCAGGATATCGAAAATCCTGGAAAATTCCGCCTCGAAATCAGGCCAGCTCATCTTCGCGCCGCCCGCGCGCAGACGGCCATGGATTTGCCGCAGACTGCGCTTGCCATCAATCAAGGCAACGATGGCCGCCGCGCCGGCGGGCAATTCGAAGCGCCGCTCGACCCCGCCCAGTTCGGCCCGCAAAATGGGCGCGCGTTCCAGGCTGGCCGCCAGCCGCTGCGCCGGCATTTCGCGCAGGGCCGGCACCATCGCCGGATCAAATCCGCCGGCCGCGCCGCCCTGCTGATTGCCCCGGCGCACGGCATAAAAAACATGCGTCTTCATGGCGCCCGACAGCTCCTCGGCCAGGGCCCAGCGCTGCACCTGTGGCAGCGCCGCTGCCCGGGCCCGGAGTTCCGGGTCGTCGAGATACTGGCAGGGGTCATACTCGCCAGCGGGCAAAAATCCCGTAATGCGCAAATCGGCGGCATCAATCAGGGCAGCAATTTCATCAATCAGATAGGCGCGGTCCCGGCTGTGCAGCAACAGATCGTAAAAGCCCGCCGCATCGCCCGCCAGATGATCCGAGAGATAGCCGTTGCGTTTTAGCCAGTTACCCTCGGGCATGGCCTCGACCAACCGGCGGGCCAGATCCAGACGTTCTTCCGCCGCGCCATTGCCAACCAGACGGGCGATGGCCCGTTGCGCGGGATAGACCCCGGTCCGGCCCAATTCGCCATAGAGCATCAGTCCCAAGCCACCGCCGTCGGTAAGCACCGACAGCAGCGCCGCCAGGCCCTCTTCGGGCGCGGCGAGATGGTGCAGCACGCCGCAGCAATCGATGTAATCGAACGGCTGCCAAGCCATTTTGGGCAGATCCAGCAGCGAACCATGATGGAACGAGATATTGTTCAGGCCGCGTGCCACCGCCCGCGCCTCGGCGATCTCCAGCGACGCCGTGGACATATCCAGATAGGTGACACCGCCGGCGCCACGGTCCTGCAATTGTTGCGCCAGCATGATCGCGCCGTCGCCGGTGCCGCCGCCCGCCACCAGGGCACGCAATCCTCCGTCGGGCAAGTCCTGGGCCCGGCCACCGGCCAGCACGAAATGCTCGATCTCCAGCAAATGGCTCGGCGAACCGATAATAAGGCGATGCGCTTCATCCGTCGGGTCACGGGCCGGATAGGGATAGGCCTCGTACTGCCTCCGAACGCTGGCGTCACCATCAGCCATCATGACAACACCCGTTCCCGGACCTCCCCGCTAGTCGATGGTGATAACGGCCTTGCCCACCACCTTGCGGTCGACCAGGACCTGCAAGGCCGCCGGCACCTCGGCAAGGGGAAAGCGATGCGAAATATTGGGGCGCAATTTGCCCTCGCGCAGCCACTGGAACAGCATATCCATGTTCTTGCGGTGCCCTTCGGGATTGCGCTTGTTCCAGGCGCCCCAGAAGACGCCGACGATGGAGCAGTTCTTCAACAGCGCCAGATTGGCCGGCGCTTCCGGTATGCGGCCGGAAGCAAAGCCGATCACCAGCAGCCGGCCATCCCAATTGATGCAACGCAGGGATTGATCGAACACGTCGCCGCCGACCGGATCGTAAATAACATCCGCCCCGGCACTGCCGCAGATCTCCTTCACCTTATCCTTGAAGGGACCGTCCGTGTAGTTGATGACGTGATCGGCGCCATGTTCGGTGACAATCTTCAGCTTTTCGTCGCTGCTGGCGGTGCCGATTACCTTAGCCCCCATGGCCTTGCCGATCTCCACCGCAGAGAGGCCGACGCCGCCGGCGGCGCCATGCACCAACAGCCATTCATCCTTCGCCAGCTTGCCCATCTGCAACAACGCGTAGATCGAGGTGCCATATGTCAGCACGAAGGCGGAGCCCAATTCGTAGCTGATATCATCGGGCAGGTGCAGGCAATTGCTGGCCAGGGTATTAACCTCCTCGGCGAAAGCGCCGTGGCCGGTCATGGCAATAACCCTGTCACCGGGTTTGAGGTCCGTCACACCGGGGCCTACGGAAATGATGTCACCGGCGCATTCGGAGCCGGGAGAAAAGGGATGCTCCGGCTTGAATTGGTAGATCCCCTGGGTGATCAGGATGTCGGGGAAATTGACCCCGGCACTGCGGACCCGCACGCACACCTCGCCCTCGCCGGGCGGCGGCAGTTCGAAATCCTCCAGCACCAGGCTTTCAATGGGACCATTTTCCTTGCACAACATCGCTTTCATCAGTGTCTTTCCTCAAGCTTTCCCGCGTAATAGTTTCTGAACCGGGGCTTAACACAAAGCATGGGCGTTTGTCGCCCATAGGCGCTATTCTCTGAACCGGATGATTCGAAAGGTTGTCATGCGCGGCTATTTTGGCATCGGTGTGGAGCGTCTGAGCAAGCCCATGAACGCGGGCAATCTGTTCCGTTCCGCGCAGGCGTTTGGCGCCGGGTTCCTGTTCACGGTGGATGGCAGCTATCGCCAGCGGCAAGCCGCCTCCGACACCTCGCGTTCGACCCATCAACTGCCCTACTACGAGTTCGACAGCGTGGCCAACATGATCCTGCCCGAACGATGCCTGCTGATCGGTATCGAATTGCTCGACGATGCCGTTGATCTGCCAACCTTCAAGCATCCCGTGCGGGCAGCCTATGTCCTTGGCCCGGAGCGGGGCAGCCTGTCGACGGAAATGCTGGCCAAATGCGACCATGTCATCAAGATTCCAACCGCATTTTGCATCAATGTGGCAACGGCGGGCGCCATCGTCCTGTATGACCGCACGGTAAGTCTGGGCCGTTTCGGCCAACGGGCGACATTCAGCCGCAACGCCGGCGAAGCGCCCGCGCCGCACGTGCAGGGCGCGCAAAAATTTCGCACGCAACAGGATTAAGCGAAATATGACCCACTTGGCCTGGAAAATGCCGCAATCGAGCCCTATGTTGTCGCCATGAAAAAGTATCTGACTATTTTGGCCATCATTGCGGTGCTGTGTGGCGTTGCCGTGGCGGCACAGGCAAAACCGGCATCGCCCAAATCGCTGTTGCGCAATCCCGGTGTCTGGGGCGCTTTTTCCCTGAAGGAAGGCAAGGGCCTCGCCTGCTATATGGCGGGCCAGCCGGGCGACAGCAGACCGGCCGGGGTCAAGCGCGGCCCGATCTGGGTGCTGATCACCCATCGGCCCTACAAGAAGATCAAGGGCGAGGTGGGGATATATGTCGGCTATCCCCTGAAGCCGGGCAGCACCGCCACCATCGACGTCGATGGCAAGAAGTTCAAACTCTATACCGTGGATGACACCGCCTGGGTGGAAAGCCCGAAGATGGAAGCAAAACTGGTGAAGGCGATGCGAGCCGGCAAAAAAATGGTCGTTCGCGGCGTCTCCAAACGGGGCACCAAAACAACCGACCGATATTCCCTGAAGGGTTTCACCCGCGCCCACAAGGCCATCAACCGGGCCTGCAAGGTGAAATAGGCCGGATATGAGCCCGGCCGCGACAGAAGCTTCGGCAGAAACCGCCAGGGACGGAAATGCAGCCAATCTCGTCGGCCTGACGCGCACCGAACTGACGGACATCGTGGCCAAACTTGGCGTGCCGGAGCGGCAACGGAGAATGCGGGTCAGCCAGCTTTGGCGTTGGCTGTACAATCGCGGCGCCGCCAACTTTGCCGAGATGAGCGATCTGGGCAAGGAGTTGCGCCAACGCCTCGCCGAAAGCTGCTGCATCGACCGGCCAGCGGTGGCGGAAACCCTAAATTCCACCGACGGCACCATCAAATGGCTGCTGCGCCTGAGCGACGGCAATGAAGTGGAAATGGTCTATATCCCGGATCTGGACCACGGCGCCCTGTGCATCTCCAGCCAGGTGGGCTGCACCTTGAATTGCCGGTTTTGCCATACCGGGACCATGCCCCTGGTGCGCAATCTGACCGCCGGCGAAATCCTCGGCCAATTCATGCTGGCGCGGGATAGCCTGGACGACTGGCCCGATCCCGACGGCCACCGCAAGATATCCACCATCGTCATGATGGGCATGGGCGAGCCGTTGCTGAACTATGACAACGTGGCCCAGGCCCTGAACATCATCATGGATGGCGACGGCATCGCCCTGTCGCGCCGGGCCATCACTTTGTCCACCGCCGGACTGGTCCCGGCAATGGAACGGTGTGGCCGCGAATTGCGCGTCAATCTGGCGGTGTCCCTGCACGCGGTGAATGACAAGGTGCGCGACCAGTTGGTGCCCTTGAACCGGCGTCATCCCATCGCCGAATTGATCCAGGCTTGCCACGACTATCCCTCGGCCAACAACTCCCGGCGCATTACCTTCGAATATGTGATGTTGCAGGAGGTCAATGACAGCCTGGAAGATGCGCATGAACTGGTGCGTCTGCTGCGCGGCCTGCCGGCGAAAATCAACCTGATACCGTTCAATGCCTGGCCCGGCGCGCCTTATGAATGCAGTTCGAACAACCGCATTCGCCGATTTGCCTCGGTGCTCAACGATGCCGGTTTCGCCGCCCCGGTCCGCGCACCCAGGGGCCGCGACATCATGGCGGCCTGCGGTCAGTTGAAATCAGCCAGCGAAAAAAAGCCGGCGGCCCAACGCAAGAGCAACGGGAATACGACGGCTAGCGGCTGATCCCGGCCTCGCGAAAAATCTTGATGATACGGTGGCGCCGGTTTTCCCTGGCCAGATCCAGGGCGGTTCGGCCGGTGAAATCGGTCAAGGACGGGTCGGCGCCACCATCAAGCAAGGCCGCAACCGCGTTCTCACTACCCCCGGCAGCGGCGCGCATCAGGGCAGTTTCTCCCTGCTTGTTGTCGCGATCGACCGCCGCCCCGGCCGCCAGAAGCACATTGACGGCATCATCGTGATTCTTGAAGGCCGCGAAAGTCAGGGCGGTATTTCCTTCATTATCATCCAAATCAATGATGGCGCCGCGCGTCAACAGCAACTCGACCAGATCCACGGCGCCCAGATTGGCCGCCAATATCAGCGCGGTGCGATGCTTGCCGTCGCGGACGTTTGGCGAAGAACCCGCCAGCAGCGCCTTTTGCGCGGCGGTGACATTGCCGCGCTCGGCCGCCGTGATCAAGGGATCGGCGGCAAATGCCTGGGCCCGGGCACTACCCGCCAATATTCCCGACGCCACCGCCATCGCGGCCAGCAGCACCAGCAGGGTCAATGGCGTCCTGAATTTTCGTAACAACCGATATCCCATTGTCGCCCTACATGATTTTGATTTCATCCGGATGCCCGGCGGTGCACCATCGGATGTCATTGTGCTAGATTGCCACCATGATAGGCAAAAGGATAATTATCGCCGCGCTGGTGGCACCCTGGCTGTTGACGCTGACAACGACCATGGGCCCGGCCCAAGGTGCCGATGGCCGCGCCGATGGCACCTTTCTCGCCGGCGCGGCAGACCTGCCGCTGATGCCGGGATTGCGGGAACTGCCTGAAATGGCCATGGTTTTTGACAAGCCCGATGGCCGGCTGGTGCGGGCCATGGCGGTTGGTAAAACCGAACAAACCGCGCTTTGGCGGTTTTATGATGAAACCCTGCCGCAACTGGGCTGGCACCGCCTGGGACCCGGCAATTTCATCAGGGACGGCGAAAGATTGCACATCACGGCAAAAAAAAGCGACGGCGCATTGATTGTTCGCTTTGCTATTGCGCCCGGAACCGAGTAGGACGGCGCCCTTAACCGATTAACGGGCCCGCGCAGGGCCCATTTTGCATGTTGCGGGCGACAGCTTGAACAGTTGGGAGATGAGGGTCATGGCATACGAAAACATCCTGGTGGAAACCAAAGGCAGCGTCGGCATCATTACCTTGGACCGGCCGGAAGCGTTGAATGCCCTGAACAGCGCACTGATCGCGGATCTGGGCCAGGCCCTGGACGGCTTCGAAAGCGACGATGATATCGGCTGCATTGTCCTGACCGGCAGCGCCAAGGCGTTCGCCGCCGGCGCCGATATCTCGGAAATGGCGCCGAAAAGCTACATGGAGGTCTATCGCGAGGATTTCATTACCGCCGGCTGGGAACGGGTCAGCCAGTCCCGCAAACCGATCATCGCGGCGGTGGCCGGGTTTGCCCTGGGCGGCGGCTGTGAAATGGCAATGATGTGCGACTTCATCATTGCCGCCGACAATGCCAAATTCGGCCAGCCGGAGATCAACCTGGGCATTTTGCCCGGCGCCGGCGGCACCCAGCGTCTGACCCGTTTCGTGGGCAAATCGAAGGCGATGGAAATGATCCTGACCGGCCGCATGATGACGGCGGAAGAGGCCGAGCGGGCGGGCCTGGCCAGCCGGGTGGTGCCGCTGGACGATCTTCTGGACGAAGCCATTAGCGTGGCTGAAAAAATCTGCAAACTATCCCAGCCGATGGTGATGATCGCCAAGGAATGCGTCAACCGCGCCTATGAAACCACCTTGGCGGAGGGTGTCCGATTCGAACGGCGAATGTTCCATTCCGCGTTTTCGACCGAGGACAAGGCGGAGGGCATGGCGGCCTTCCTGGAGAAGCGAACCGCACAGTTCAAACACCGTTGAGGCCAGGGCGCAACGGCGCTGCATCTGTCCGTTTGCAGGCGGCGGAACGATTGATTATGACTCCATCCTGGAACGAAATTGGATTTCCGTGGTGCAGGAATGCACCGTTCGGGATACGGTTGTGACGAGTTCAGTCGAGGAGGTCGCCAGGCGCCATGAAGCTGCTTTCGGGAAATAGTAACCGGCCCTTGGCGGAAGCCATCGCGGCCTATTTGGAAACACCGTTGACCAACGCGGATGTGCGGCGGTTTTCCGATATGGAAGTGTTCGTGGAAATCCACGAGAATGTGCGCGGCGAGGATGTTTTTGTCGTTCAGTCCACGTCTTCGCCGGCGAATGACAATCTGATGGAGCTCCTCGTCTGCATCGATGCCTTGCGCCGTGCCTCGGCCCGGCGCATCACCGCTGTACTGCCCTATTTCGGCTATGCCCGCCAGGACCGCAAATCTGGCTCCAGGACGCCAATTTCGGCTAAACTGGTGGCCAACCTGATCGCCACGGCCGGAGCCAACCGGGTTCTGACGATGGATTTGCACGCCGGCCAGATCCAGGGCTTTTTTGACATTCCCACCGATAATCTGTTCGCCGGCCCGGTCTTCACGCGGGAGATCGCGGCTGAAAGCGGCGATGAAAAGCTGGTAATGGTCTCGCCCGACGTGGGCGGCGTGGTGCGCACGCGGGCCCTGGCCAAGCGGCTGGATGCTGATCTGGCGATCGTTGACAAACGGCGGGAAAAGGCCGGCGTGTCGGAAGTCATGAATATTATCGGCGATGTGGACGGGCGCACCTGCGTGCTGGTCGACGATATCGTCGATTCCGCCGGCACATTGTGCAATGCGGCCCAAGCCTTGATAGATTCGGGCGCGAAACAGGTATCCGCCTATGTCACCCATGGCGTGCTGTCGGGTGGCGCCGTGGCGCGGGTAACCTCGTCGGCACTGGAGCATCTTTCGGTTACCGATTCCATTGCCGCCACGGATGCCATGCGCCATGCGCGCAATATACGCTCCATCCCCATCGCGCCGCTGCTGGGTGAAGCCATCCGGCGCATCAGCGAGGAGACGTCAGTCTCGTCCCTGTTCGAATAGCCGGCTCGAAATATCCCGTCTTGCCGGCCACCAAATTGTGTGAGTTTCGGTTGAGTTTCTTGGGCAATCCGCGTATATGGGCGGCTTCCAACGGCACGCGCGGCCTTGGTCCCGGATTTTTGATGGTTTTGACGCAGCACCCCTGGAGGCTGCGGCGGCCTTTCCGGGCAATGGGCTGTTAGTCGGACGCCATAGCTTATCGGAGCGATTAGAGATGTCAGAGAACACGATTACAGTTGAACTACGTGACCGGGTCGGCAAGGGGGCCGCCCGGGCGGCAAGGCGTGCGGGTGTGGTGCCCGGCGTCGTCTATGGTGACAAGAAGCCGCCCCAGCCGATTTCGGTCGACCGCAAACAGATGGACAAGCTGCTGCAAAATCCCGGGCTGTTCAATACCCTGTTTGAATTGCATGCCGGCGACAAAAAACAGCAGGTGCTGCCGCGCGATGTGCAGCTGGATGTGGTCACCGATGTGCCCTTGCATGTTGATTTCCTGCGCCTCTCGGACAAGACCGAGATCACCATCGCCGTGCCCGTGTCGTTTGTGAACGAGGAAGAATCGGAGGCCCTGCGCCAAGGCGCCGTGCTGAACATCGTTCGCCATCAGATCGAAGTGCGCTGCCTGGCGGGTGCCATTCCGGCCTCGATCGAGATTGATCTGACGGGTACGGAAATTGGCGATTCCATCCATATCTCCGCCGTGCCCCTGCCGGATGGCGTGGTGCCGACCATCACCGACCGTGACTTCACCATCGTCACCCTGGCCGCCCCGACCATTCAGGCCATCGAGGAAGAAGAAGAAGAAGCCGAGGGCGAGGAAGGCCTGGAAGGCGTCGAAGGCGAAGAGGGCGAAGAGGGCGCTGGCGAAGCGGAAGAGGGCGGCGAGGAAGAGTAGACCGCCCGCCCCGGCCCGCGAACACTGGGAGCGATCACCATGTTGTTGTTGGTGGGTTTGGGCAATCCCGGAAGCAAGTACGCCGACAACCGGCACAATATCGGTTTCATGGCGGTGGACGAGATCGTCCGCCGCCATGGCTTTGCCCCCGAACGCCGGCGATTTCAAGGCCTGACCAGCGAAGGAACGCTGGCCGGGCAAAAGGTGCTGGTGCTAAAGCCGCAAACCTTCATGAACGAGTCCGGAAAGAGCGTCGGCGAAGCCGTGCGCTTCTTCAAGCTTGATCCAGACCGGATCGTTGTCTTTCACGACGAGCTGGATCTGGAACCGGGCAAGCTGCGGGTCAAGAAGGGCGGCGGCTTGGCCGGGCACAACGGTTTGAAGAGTCTGGCGGCCCATATCGGCAAGGATTTTCGCCGCGTGCGTTTGGGTATCGGACATCCCGGCGACAAGAACCGCGTGATGCGCTATGTCCTGCGCGACTTCCCCAAGGCCGATGACAAGTGGCTGGACCCACTGTTGGACGCCATGGCCGAGGCCGCGCCGCTGTTGGCGGGCAAGGATGACGCTGCCTTTGCCTCCAAGGTTGCCTTGATTTTGAATCCGCCAGTGCACAAGCCGGCACCCACGCCGGCGGCAATGGCGCCTGAAAACGATCAATCGACGAATTGAATGCCCTTGAAGCGGCGCCACGTGCGCGTGATGGTAATCAAATTGCCATAGTCGTCCGTCCAGACCCGCCGACCCGGCTCGGCTAGCAGCGGCCGCCAGGGATCGTTTTTTGGGGCGGAGGCAAATACAGGTGCCAAATCTTCGGCGCTCCGCGCCATGACCACCCAGGAGGAGCCGTAATGGTACTTGTCCCGCTTCTTGGGATGGTTACGCTGAACATAGGCCACGATCCCCGCATCACCGGCCAAGTCCGCCAGGACCGGACGCAGGTCGATATGCCGGTTTGAGATATGAAACATGATCAGGCCGCCGGGCGCCAGGCGGGCGAGGTAGACCGCCATGGCCTGGCGGGTGACCAGATGCAGCGGAATGGCATCGGAAGAAAAGGCATCCATGATCAGCATATCGAAAGCGGGCGCATCGCCATTCTCGCCAATCTCCCGCGCCAGCGAAAGGCGGCCGTCGCCGACCACGATGCGGGCATCGGGCGCACAATCGGTCAGGTAATGGAAATAGCCCTGATCCCGGGCCAGGGAGACCACCAGGGGATCAATTTCGTAGAACGTCCAGCGCCGCCCCGGTCGCTCATAGCAGGCCACCGTGCCAACACCCAGACCAACCCCGGCAACGTGGTCGAGGCGGCTGTCCATGGCCTGGATTACCTGCCCCAAGGGCCCTTTTCGATGGTAATAGGCCAGCGGTATGCGCCGTCGCGCCGGGTCGGCATATTGGACGCCGTGCTTGGTGGTGCCGTGCTTGAAGGCGAATGCGCTTTCATCGCCGCTGCCCTTGGCTTGAATCCGGTTAACCCCGAAAAAGCCGCGTGAAATCGCGATCACTTCCGTGCGGTCATCATAGGCCCCCGTCAACAGGATTGCCGCGATTGCCAGCCCAAACAACAGCGGCCGGCGGCGGCAGCCATAGGCCAATAGGGCGATCGGGATCAAATAGGGTAGTAACCAAAGCAGGGAAAAATCCCCCGGCTCATAGCCGGCCAGGCGGGGCACCACCAATAACGTCACAAGGATCATCAGGGGCAGCGTCTTGCGGTAGGTCATGGGATCGTGATCCTGCCGCGGCCGCAGAAAACAGGCGGCGACCAGGGCCAGGGGGTATTCCATCACCGTATCAAATATGTTCGGCGCCAACAGCGCCGTGAAAGCGCCGCCAAGGACGCCGCCCAGGGACATCCAAAGATAAAATTCGGTCAGCCGGCTTGGCACCGGGCGATGCTTGGCCAGTTCGCCGTGACAGGCCAGGGCGACGAAAAAAAACACCGTCAAATGCAGCGGCAGGATCAGGCGCAGGTAATTGATCTGCCAATAGAACAGCAGCGCCATGATCATCACCATGGGCACCTGTATGAACAGGGCGATCCGGTGGGAGATCACCGGCCGGCGCGCGAACACGATGACATAGGTGCCCAGGTACAGGATCAAGGGAATGACCCACAACAACGGCGCTGAGGCGACATCGGTACTGATATGTTGGGTGACGCCCAGCAACAGGGATGACGGCACGAATGCCAGCGCCAGCCAATGCAGCCGCCGGGTCCAATCCACCCGGTCCGACAGGCCGACCTCGTCCAGCGCCCTTTGATCGGCACCCAGCACCTGGTAGTGCCGTATCAGGAGCCAGGCGCAGGCGCCGATCAAAAGCGCGAGCAGGACAAAGCCAAGAGCCCAGGTCAGGCTTTGCTGGCCCAGGGTCAATACCGGCTCCAGCAAAATGGGATAGGCCAGCAACGCCAGGATCGAACCAAAATTGCTCACCGCGTAAAGAATATACGGGTTGGCGGCATCCCGGTGCCCGGTATGGGCGAACCAGGCCTGCAACATGGGCGCCGTCGCCGCCAGGGCGAAAAAGGGCAGACCCACGGACAGGGTCAGCAGGCCGAGCAGCCACATCGCGGGCTGAACATCACCGGGCGGCTGCAGATCGGCGGCGACGGCGATTGGCAGCGCGGCGAAAGCCACCGCCAGCAGCAGCAAATGCACCATGGCCTGGCGCTTGGGGGTGAGGAAGCGATGCCCCAGATGGGCGTACAGATAACCGGCCAGCAGGGCGGCCTGAAAAAACACCATGGCGATATTCCACACCGCCGGCGACCCGCCCAGCAGGGGTAGCACCATCTTGGAAAACATGGGCTGAACCCAAAACAACAACAAGGCGCCCAAACCCAGGGTCACGGCATACAGTGCCAGCATGCGGAATTACACCAATGTTCTGCCCAACGATCCATGACGAATCAGCTCCGCCCACCGTAACCGCGCAAGCGGGACTGGACAAACCGCATCGTGGGCGCTATGCCCCGCCCTCCCCCAGCAATATCCGTCCGCAAGGGCGCGAAGGTATCAGCGGAGCATCGAATGGGTTTCAAATGCGGCATCGTCGGGCTGCCCAATGTCGGCAAGTCGACCCTGTTCAATGCCTTGACAAAAACGGCGGCGGCGGCGGCGGAAAACTATCCCTTTTGCACCATCGAACCGAACGTCGGCCAGGTACCCGTACCGGACCCGCGCCTGCAACTGATCGCCGATATCGCCCGGCCGAAGAAGATCGTGCCGACCCTGCTGGCATTTGTCGATATCGCCGGGCTGGTGCGCGGCGCCTCGAAAGGCGAGGGCCTGGGCAACCAATTCCTGGGCAATATCCGCGAGGTCGACGCCATCCTGCATGTGCTGCGCTGTTTCGAGGACGAGAACGTCACCCACGTGGATGGCCGCATCGATCCCATCGGCGACGCCGAGACCGTGGATACCGAATTGATGCTGTCCGATCTGGAAAGCCTGGAAAAGCGCACCCAGGGCGCCATCAAGCGCCAGCGCGGCGGCGACAAGGAAGCCACGGCGCAGTTGCACCTGATGGAGCGTATTATCGAGGCATTGCAGGACGGCCGCCCGGCCAGGGATGTGGAAATCGGCAAGGACGAGGCCGGGTCATTCCAGCAACTGCAACTGCTGACCTCCAAGCCGGTCCTCTACATTTGCAACGTCGATGAGGATGCAGCCGGAACCGGCAACGAATACAGCCGCCAGGTCGAGGAGATGGCGGCCCGGCAAAAGGCCGGCGTGGTGGTGATCTCCGCCAATATCGAGGCTGAATTGGCGCAGTTGGATGACGGCGAGGAAAAAAGCGCCTTTCTCGAAGACCTTGGCCTGGCGGAAGCGGGCCTGGACCGGGTGATCCGGGCCGGCTACGAGCTGTTGGGCCTGTTGACCTATTTCACCGCCGGCCCCGAGGAAGTCCGGGCCTGGACGATCACCGACGGCACCCTGGCGCCGGCTGCCGCTGGCGTCATCCACGGCGATTTTGAGCGTGGCTTCATCCGCGCCGAAACCATCGCTTACGACGACTTTTTGTCTTGCGACGGCGAACAGGGCGCGAAGGATGCCGGGCGCATGCGCTCGGAGGGCCGCGACTACCAGGTCAAGGACGCCGACGTGCTGCTATTCCGCTTTAACGTCTAAAAGCCCGGTTCAGGCGTAGGCGATGGAGATGGTTTCGGCCACCATCACCGGACGCTCCGCGCCCTCCCGCTCCATGGTGACTTCGGAGATGACGCGCACGCCGTTATCCTTGACGTCCTCCGCCGCCTTCAGGACGGAGCGCAGGCGAACCCGGCTGCCGGCCGGCACCATGCCGGTAAAACGAACTTTGTTGGAGCCGTAATTCAGGCCGGTTCGTTTCTTCTTGATCTGCAACACTTGCGTCGATAGCTCGGAGACCAGGGACAGGGTCAGATAACCGTGCGCAATGGTCGAACCGATCGGCAGCTCCCGCGCGGCCCGCTCCGGATCCACATGGATCCACTGGTGATCGCCCGTCGCCTCGGCGAACTTGTCGATCCGCGCCTGATCAACGGTGACCCATTCGCTGACGCCCATTTCCTCGCCCACGTGCTGCTTCAGATCCTGCGGTGTTTCGACGGTCAGCATGGTTTTCCTCCCAGCGCGACGGTTGCTGCATTTTGCCCAATCCTATCAAGCGGCCTTGGTTTTTTCCATCAGAGCAGGGACATCTGATCATCGCGGTCCAGGGGAACCTGAAACTGGCTGCAATCAAGCAATCGCTCCTCCCAGCCGCCGCGCGCGCCGGGATCAAGCTCCAGACGCCGGCAGGCCAGCTCGAAACGCCTGGCGATCAGCTCCGCATAGGGGCCCGCCCCCACCATGCGCTGGTGGAACCGGCTGTCATAGTCCTTGCCGCCGCGGGCCTCGCGAATATGGCGCATGATGCGCTCGGCCCGGTCGGGATAGTGCTGTTCCAGCCAATCCCGCCACAGCGCCTTTATCTCCAGCGGCAGCCGCAGCAGGATATAGCCAGCGCCCTGGGCGCCACTGGCCGCCGCCCGGCCCAGGATCGCCTCTATCTCCATATCGGTCAGGGCCGGAATTATCGGTGCCACCATGACGGCGGTGGGTATGCCGGCCTTGGCCAAGGCGGCGATCGCGCCCAGGCGCCGCTCCGGCGTCGCCGCGCGCGGCTCCATTGCCCGGGCCAGGGCGCGGTCCAGGGTGGTGACGGACAGCGCCACCTTGACCAGGTTGCGCGCCGCCATCGGGCCCAACACATCGATATCCCGGCATATCAGATTGGATTTCGTGACGATCGTGATCGGATGATTGAAACGGTCCAGCACCTTCAGAAGCTCCCGGGTCACGGCCAGGCGCCGCTCCACCGGCTGGTAGGGATCGGTGTTGGTGCCAAAGGCAATGGGCCGGCATTTGTAGCCCCGGCGCTGCAGCTCCCGCGCCAGCACCGCCGGGGCATCGGGCTTGAACGACAGCCGGCTTTCGAAATCCAGGCCCGGCGACAGGCCAAGCCAAGCATGGGTCGGGCGGGCGAAGCAATAGATGCAGCCATGTTCGCAGCCGCGATAAGGATTGACCGAGCGGTCAAAGCCAATATCGGGCGAGGTGTTGTAGCTGATCACCTTGCGGCTGCTGTCCTTGCTCAACGATGTGCTCAGGCGGGGCGGTGCCGCGTCCAGGCTGCCCCAGCCATCATCGCACCATTCACGCTCGTGCGCCTCATGGCGGCCCGAACGGTTGGAACTCGCGCCCCGGCCTCGGCGGGCGGCGGGATGCATCTGAATTGTGCTGTTTTCGTCCATAACCGATCGACTCTACGAAAATATGAGAACAAATCAAGAACATAATCTTACCCATTGTGATCTTGAATAGCGGCGGCCAAATTCCGCTATGATGGCGTTATGATTTCCGTCGTCATACCGACCCTGAACGCGCAGGCAACCCTGGCCGCGACACTGACGGCGTTGGAATCGGGCCGGGAATCGGGCCTGATCGAGGAACTGATCATCAGCGATGGCGGCTCCACCGACGGCACCGTGGCCATCGCGGAAGCGGCGGGCGCCCGGATCTTGACGGGACCGCAGGGACGCGGCGGGCAACTGCAGCGCGGCGCCGTGGCAGCGGCGGGCGAATGGCTGCTGTTCCTCCATGGCGACACGGTATTGCAGACGGAATGGCTGTTCGCCGCCGAGGCCTTCATTGCCGATGGCAAGAACATCAACCGGGCGGCGGCGTTTCGTTTTGCCCTGGATGATCCGGCCGCCGCCGCCAGACGCCTGGAACGGATCGTGGCCTGGCGCTGTGCCAGGTTCGGGCTGCCCTACGGCGATCAGGGCCTGCTGTTGTCACGGCTGTTCTATGGCAAGGTCGGCGGCTTTCGTAACCTGCCTTTGATGGAGGATGTGGATCTGGTGCGCCGAATTGGCAGGAAACGCCTGACCATGCTGCCCATGGCCGCACGGACCTCCGCCCAGCGCTATCAGGAAGGCGGCTACTGGCGCCGCCCGGCCCGGAATCTGTTGTGCTTGAGCCTGTATTTTCTCGGCCTGCCGCCAAGATTTCTGGCGCGGTTGTACGGATGAAACACGCACGGCTGATCCTGTTCGTCAAAGCGCCGCGTTTGGGCCAGGTGAAGACCCGCCTGGGCGCGGCCATTGGCCCCCTGGCGGCCTGGCGCTTCTACAACGCCATGCTGACCGGGCTATGGCGCGAATTCCCGCCTGGCAAACGCTGGCGCACGGTACTGGCCGTCAGCCCGGACCGGGGTACCGTGGCGCGCTGGCCCCACGGCCTGGCGCGGCGGCCGCAAGGCCGGGGCGGTCTGGGCCGGCGCATGGCCCGCGCCATGGCAGCCGAGGACGGCCCGGTGATCCTGGTCGGCGGCGATATCCCCGATCTGCGGCAACGCCATATCGCCGAGGCCTTGCGCGCCCTCAAACGCGCCGACGCCGTGTTCGGCCCGGCGGAAGATGGCGGTTTCTGGCTGGTCGGCCTGCGCCGGGGCCGATGGGCGGAGCGGCTGTTTCGTGATGTGCGCTGGTCTGACGCCAAAACCTTGGCCGACACACTGGCGAACCTGCCCGCGACAGCGCGGGTGGAATTGCTGGAAACCCTGTCGGATGTGGATACGGCGGCCGACTATCAGGCCTATCTCAGGCGCTTTCCTGCAAATGCTCCTGCAGGCGCGGCATCATCTCGGCGAAATTGCAGGGGCGGTAGCGGATATCGAGCTGATCCTTGAGGATATGGTCCCAGCCGTCGCGGCAGGCACCGGGGGAGCCGGGCAGAGCAAACAGATAGGTGCCATTCGCCACGCCGGCGGTGGCGCGGGACTGAACCGTCGAAGTGCCGATGAACTTGAAGCTGATCTGACGAAACAGTTCACCAAAGCCGGCGATCTCTTTTTCATAGACCTCGGCGAAAGCCTCCGGCGTGACATCCCGGCCCGTGACCCCGGTACCGCCCGTGGATATCACCGTTTCAATTGCCGCATCGGCGGTCCAGGTCCGCAGTTGCGCGGTGATGGCGGGGATATCGTCCTTGACGATGGCCCGGTCGGCCAGGTTATGGCCGGCCTCGGTCAGGCGGCCGACGAGGATATCACCGGACTTATCGTCGGCCAGTGCGCGGCTGTCAGAAACCGTCAGGATGGCTATGTTAATGGGGCGAAAGGTGATTGTTTCGTCAATTCCGGGCATTGCGTGCGACCGCCGTTGTTGCGTTATCGAGATTGAAATAGATCGGCCAATGGCCGGTGGCCGCCGCATCCAGGGATGGGCTGTCCTGGGAGAAACGCTCCCGGTAGATCCAAAAATTCGTCAGCACCCGCTCAACAAACAATCGGCTTTCGCGCCAGGGAATGCTCTCCACGAACAACAAGGGATCGCCATCGAACTTCGCCTTGCGCAGCCATTTGCTCAAATTGCCCGGACCGGCGTTATAGGCCACCGCCAAGCGGAACAAGTCGCCCTTGACCAGATCGTCCCGCAACAGAACGCCCAGATACTTCTGGCCCAGTTCGAGATTGAACTCGGGATCGAACAGTTTTGCGCGGTTGCGCCGGCGCAGGCTGCGGTCGCCGGCCACGTAGGAGGCGGTTCGCGGCATCAACTGCATCAACCCACGGGCGCCCACCGGGCTTTTGGCGCGGGCATTGAAGCCCGATTCCTGACGCATGAAGGCAAACAACAGGGCCCGGTCCATGGCGAAGCCCTTGGCCGGCTGCCAGGGCGGCATGGGGAACAGGGCCTGGTCATAGGGCCGGTCGTCACTGCCCCGAACGCCATGGGCCATGCGCAACTGCATGGCGGGCAGGTTCAGCTTGTGCGCCAAGGCCAACAGCGCCGGGCCATTCAATTGATCGCCGCTCAGGTAACAGCGGCGCAATTCGCGCTCCGCCATATGCACCCTGCCGACCTGGACCAGCGCGATGGCACGGCGGGCGCCGGGGATGCCATCGACCTGCACCATGCCCTCCGCCGTAAGCGGCGGCGGCGTCCAATGCAAATCCAAATCGACGCCCAATTGCCGGGCCGCTATCAAGCCGTGAAAGGTGCGGGGATATTCCGCCGCCAGGCGTAGCATGGGATTGACCCGCTCCGGCTGGCGATCGACAAGATAGGCCCGCGCGGCCCAGAATGCGCCGGCCGCGCTATTCCAGTCATCGGCCGCCTGGGATTGGGCCAGAGCCTCGAAATGCCGGGCCGCCAGACCGTATTGCTTCAGGCGCCAGGCGGACAAACCGGCGATCCAATCAGCGTTGGAAAGATGCCGCCGCGAGCGTTCGGCCGCCGGACCGGCCAACACCAATGCCTTTTTGGCGTTGCCGCGATAGAACCAGCCCGCCGCGACGCGCGCCAGCAAGGCATCGCGCTCCACCGTGTCCAACGCCCTGATCACGTCCTTTCGCGCCAGATATTTCTGCGACACGGTCAGGACTTCACGCCGGACATTGCGGCGAATTTGCGAGGTAATCTGACGTACCTGGCGCCGTTGGGCGGCGCTACGCTTGCGCGGCGAGCGATAATGGGGTTCGGGACGCCAGTCGGCATAGCCATGGCCGCGCCGGGGACCCACCGGCGCGCGCGGCGCGCGATAATTTTTCGGCCGCCGCCGCAGCGCCAGTTTATGCACCCGGGCGGCGCCCGGGTGGTCCGCGTAGTGCGCCAACCAGCCTTTCAATTCGAGATAGCTGGAGCGGTATTTCCTGGGGTGCATATAGCGCTGGAACAGCACATGACCCATCAGCAGATCATCATCGAGGGTCTTGATCAGGCGGTCCGCCGCCTTCCACTTGCCGGTCTCCTGCAAGGCAAAGATACGGCCATATAGCGTGGCATCCGCCGCCGTCAGGATTTTCGGCAGGCCCACATCACGCGCCGGTCTTTCCGCCCCGACGATATCTTGCGAGGCCGCGGTCGCGACCTTCACAGCAGGTTCGCCGCCTCCCGTTTGGCTGGCCATGGCTATCTGGGGCGCCATGAGGCAACAACCCGTGGACAGCATTCCGACCGCCAACGCACGGCCCCGCCGCAACAGACGCGAACGCCAAGTCAGGCAGCGGAAGGGGCGCTGATCGTTATGAAAGGTTTCCTCCGGCATAGGATTTCTAAATAGCCCATAGGTACAAGCCGGGCAAGTCGGGCAAATGGCAGCATACACCGCATTTTGCGGTCGCGGCAAATTTAACTGCAATATATGGACGTCAAGCTATATCTTGTAGCCGCGCCTTGATCTCCAGCAGGTCAATCCAGGCCTGCCGTTTCAAGGCCGGATTGCGCAACAGATAGGCGGGATGAAAAATCGGCATGGCGGCGATGGCATCACCGCCACCGCCAGGCGGATAGTCGAACCAACGCCCGCGCATGCGGGTAATACCGTCGCGGCGTTCCAACAGGGTCGTCGCAGCGGTACCGCCGACGAAAACCAAAATTCCCGGCGCCACCAGTTCAATATGCCGCCGGATGAACGGCAGACACATGGTGGTCTCCTCAGTCGTCGGCTTGCGGTTGCCGGGCGGACGCCAGGCCAGCATGTTGGTGATATAGACACTGTCTCGATCGAGCCCGATAGAGGCCAGCATGCGATCAAGCAGTTGGCCCGAAACGCCGACGAACGGCTGGCCCTGGCGATCCTCGTCGGCACCTGGCGCCTCGCCGATCAGCATCAACCGGGCGGCTGGATTGCCGGCGCCAAAGACGGTATTGGCGGCGGTCTTTTTCAGGGGGCATTGATCGAAACCCTCCATCACCGCGCGCAGGGCCGGCAAATCGCCCGCCGCCGCCGCCAGGGCACGGGCCGAAGCCTCGGCCTCGGTCTGCGCTTGCCCGGGCCCGGATGCAGCCGCCGGCCGTTCAACCCGGCTGGCAGGCCGCGGCGCCGGTGCCGGCGTTTGCGATTTCCCCGAAGCCGCGGCCTTGCTTTCCGCGAAACGATCCACGGGACGGCTGCCGATAACCTCATCCACGCCCGCATCAATATAGAAGTTCAGCGCGGCGAGATGATTAGCTGTATTCTCCATGGCGCGATTTTAGCACGGTCGGGGAACGGGATACAGGCTGAGGCCAATGGCAAGCATTGACCCAGGCGTTGGTTCGGCGGCATAACGGAACAATTGAGAGTTTGGTTCTTCGTAAGCGGATTGAAGTAAGGATAGGCGTCATGGAACGCGAATCGATGGAAGTGGACGTTTTGATTGTCGGCGCCGGCCCGGCCGGGCTGTCG
>CAZVYX010000015.1:54374-111464 GCA_964631725.1 uncultured Rhodospirillaceae bacterium
CCGGCACCGAGCTTGCGGTTTGTGTACTTGAAAAAGGTTCCGAGGTTGGCGCACATATCCTTTCCGGCGCGGTAATGGAACCGCGGGGCCTGAACGAGTTGATCCCCGATTGGGCCGAGCGCGGCGCGCCGCTGAATACGCCGGTGACGAAAGAGAAGTTCATGTTCCTAACGGAGGTCAATTCGATCCCGTTTCCGAACTTCCTGCTGCCGAAGGCGACCCATAACCATGGCAACTACATCGTTTCGCTGGGCAACGTCGCCCGCTGGCTGGCGGAACAGGCCGAGGGCATGGGTGTCGAGATTTTTCCAGGCTTCGCGGCGTCCGAGCTACTGTTCCACGACGACGGCCGGGTCAAGGGCGTGGTCACGGGGATCATGGGCATCGATGCCCAGGGGGAACAGAAGCCGGCCTTCGAACCAGGCATGGAACTGCATGCCAAATACACCATGTTCGCCGAGGGTTGCCGAGGCTCGTTGTCGCAACAACTGATAGACCGTTTTGATCTGACCGAGGCGTGCCAGCCGCAAACCTACGGCATCGGCCTGAAGGAGCTTTGGGAAGTGCCGGACGAGGTGCATCAGCAGGGGCTGATCCTGCATTCCGCCGGCTGGCCCATGGACAATGCCACCTACGGCGGTTCGTTCCTATACCACCTGGAGAACAATCAGGTCGCCATCGGTTTCGTCATCGGCCTGGACTACCAGAACCCCTACCTCTCGCCGTTCGATGAATTCCAACGCTACAAGACCCACCCGGATATCAGCAAACATCTGGAGGGTGGCAAACGCATCGCCTATGGCGCCCGCGCGATCAATGAAGGCGGTTTGCAATCCATCCCAGGCCTGGTCTTCCCCGGCGGCGCGCTGATCGGCTGCAGCGCCGGCTTCCTGAACGTACCCAAGATCAAGGGCAGCCATACGGCGATCAAGACAGGCATGCTGGGTGCCGAGGCCGCATTCGAGGCGATCCAGACAGCCAATGCCGCCGGCGAGGCGATGCCGAAAGCCGTGTTGGACGACTACCCCGTCGCGGTGCGTGAATCCTGGGTCTGGGACGAGCTCACAGCGGCCCGCAATTTCCGGCCGGCGTTTGCGAAATGGGGCCTGATCGGCGGCACCTTGTATGCCGGCGTCGACCAGTTCTTCGGCGGTCATATGCCCTGGACATTCGACCATCCGCATCAGGACCATGAGAGCCTGAAGCCGAAAGGACAATGCAAGCCCATCGACTATCCGAAACCGGATGGCGTTTTCAGTTTTGACAAGTTGTCTTCGGTCTTTATCTCGAACACCAATCACGAGGAAGATCAGCCAGTGCATCTGCGCCTGAAGGATCCGAAGGTACCCATCGACCATAATCTGGCGCTGTATGACGCGCCGGAACAGCGCTTTTGCCCGGCCGGGGTTTATGAAATCGTGACCGATGACGATGGCGGCAATCCCCAGCTAACGATCAGCGCGCAAAATTGTCTGCATTGCAAGACTTGCGACATCAAGGATCCAACACAAAATATCACCTGGACAGTGCCGGAGGGAATGGGTGGCCCGAACTATCCCAATATGTAAACGATTTGGCGCCGCGCGCGTGCGCGCCGTACTGACGGCCGCGGCACTATCGCTGCCGCTGTTGTCGGGCTGCGTTGACAGCGCGTCGGAAAATAGCGTGGACGGCCTGGGCCACCTTGCGCTGGCAACGCCCGACCCTTCGCCCCTGGGCCATTATCTATCGGCGCGCCTGGCCCGCGACGAAATGGATTCCGACCGCGCGGCCAGCTTCTATGATATAGCACTTGCCGCCTCGCCCGAAAATCAGCCGCTATTGCATCAAACCATGGTTCTGATGCTGGCCGAAGGCCGCATACAGCGGGCCCTGGAATTGGCGGAAAACAGAATTGTCCATAAGGACGACGCCGCCATGGCGAGGCTGATACTGGCGGTCGATGCCATTCGCACTGGCGATCTGGAAACGGCCCGGCGGCATTTGGACAAAGCGTCGCGCAAGAACTACATGGCGCTATTGCGGCCGATGCTGCTGGCCTGGGTCGAGGCCGCCAGCGATCAATACGGAAACGCCATAAAGACCTTGGAACAGTTGCGCGGCCGGGCCGCTTTCGAACCCTTCCGCAGCTACCACACGGCCCTCATCAGCGATTTCGCCGGCTATGAGGATGCGGCGGCCGCGGCATATCGTGAAACAATGAAGAGCGAAGCCCGCCGCGTTACGCGGGTCACCTTGCATTACGGCGGTTTCCTGAGCCGTAGCGGCAAGCGCCAGCAAGCAATGGCGCTGTACGGCAGCTTTCTGAAGCGGCTGCCGACCAATCCGGTAATCGACCAGGCCCGGGACCAATTACTGCGGGGTAAGAATTTGTGGCCGCCGATGACATCGGTGGCGCATGGCGTAGCCGAGGCGTTTCTTTCGGCCGGTTTCGCGATCGCCAGCGCGCGCGGCGGCGAGACGGCGAGAATCTATGCCCATATGGCCTTGTTCCTGCGTCCCGATTTGGACTCGGCGCGAATGCTATTGGCTGAAATCCTGGAAAATGTGGAGCGCTACGAAGAAGCGATCGGCGTCTACGGCCAGGTGCCGGAAGCATCACCGTTTCATTGGAATGCACGTATCCGCACTGCCGCCAATATGAACAGCCTGGACCGGATCGACGAAACGGTCACCCTGCTGCGCGGCATGGCGAAGGAAAGGCCAAAAGATACCTCGGCGCTGATTACCGCCGCTCGGATCCTGCGGTCCCAGGAGCGATTCAAGGAGGCGATCGCGGCCTATGGCAACGTGCTGGAGCGGCTTGGCACCGTGGAACGGCGGCACTGGAGCCTGCTTTACGAACGCGGCATCGCCCTGGAACGCTCGAAACAATGGGAAGCGGCCGAGGCTGATTTCCTGCGCGCCCTGGAGTTTCGTCCCGACGAGCCCAGCGTTCTGAATTATTTGGGATATTCCTGGATTGACCAGGGTGTCAATCTGGACCGCGCCCGCAAGATGATCGAAAAGGCGGTTTCGAAGCGGCCCAATGACGGTTACGTCGTCGACAGCCTGGGCTGGGCGTTTTTTCGCCTTGGCAAATACGCCAAGGCGGTGGAACATTTGGAGCGGGCGGTGGAATTACGGCCCCAGGACCCGATCATCAATGACCATCTTGGTGACGCCTATTGGCGGGCCGGACGAAAATTGGAAGCCCGTTTTCAATGGAGCCATGCCATTGACCTGGGCGCCGAGGAAAAGCTGCTGCCGATAATTCATGCCAAGCGGAACAAAGGTCTTGGCCCAGCCAAACCGCTGCAGCAAGAGAACGGCGGCAAAAGCGAAAGCAGTGACTAAACCCGGAACAACCGGCGGCCGGGCAAGAACTTGGCTGGCACGCGCCAAGGTCAACCTGTATCTCCATGTTACCGGCCGGCGGGCCGATGGTTATCATTGCCTGGAAAGTCTGATCGTCTTCGCCGATCTGGGCGACACATTGGAAGTTGAGGCGTGCGACGATCTGATACTCAATATTGACGGCCCCTTCGCCGAAGGATTGCCTACCGATCGGGAAAATTTGGTGTGGCAGGCGGCGTTGGCACTAGCCCAGGCGGCGGGCGTTCGAGCCGAGGCACGGATAAGATTGCACAAACTGCTGCCGGTGGCGGCCGGCATCGGCGGCGGATCCGCGGACGCCGCGGCGGCCATTTTGGCGTTGCGCGCGTTGTGGCAATTGCCCATGGACGATGCTGGACTGCAAGACCTGGCCGCGGACCTGGGCGCCGACGTTCCGGTGTGCCTGGACGCGCATCCCAGCGTTATCTCCGGTATCGGGCATGACGTCAGACCCGCGCCGCCGTTGCCTTCGTTTGCCCTGTTGTTGGTCAATCCGTTACAGCATCTTTCAACGGCCGCCGTCTTCGAGGAGCTGCGACAGCCTTTCACGGCAAGCCAGCCTTGGTCCGAATTGCCGGCCACGCCGCAAGCCGCCATGCGGGACCTGACCGCGGCGCTATCCCAGCGGCGAAATGATTTGGAAGCTCCGGCGCGCCGGCTGGCGCCCGTGGTGGGCCAGGTCTTGGAGGCACTGGCCGTCCTGCCGCGCTGCCGATTGGCGCGGATGTCCGGATCCGGCGCGACCTGTTTCGGGCTATTCGATGATCTGGCCGACGCCGAAACCGCCGCCGGCGCCCTGGCGGCCACGGGGGCGGACTGGTGGGTTCAGGCCAGCGCCGTCGAGGGAGTCGGACAGTGATGCGCCATGGGATGAGCCGCGCCCGCTCGTGGATCGGGCGATTTCTCGCCGCGCCGTTGCTGCTCCTGGCCGCCTGTGACAGCGAAATGCTGAACCGGAGCGAGTTGCTCAACCCTTCGCGCCTGACCGAAAGCGACAGCGACATCGCCCGGACCTTCGACCAGGCAACCATTGTCCTGCCCAGGCAAAAAGGCCTGGAGCCAGTAGTGGCAAAATTGACCGACAAGAGCCTAAGCGGCCATCTGGCCAATTTGCCGGCCGATTGGCGCTATCCGACGATCCTTTATATGCATGGTTGCACCGGTCAAGGCCGGCTGGCGCCGTTGCTGGCGTTTGCCAGGGCCGGTTTTGCCGTCATCGCGCCAAATAGTTTTGCCCGGCGCTTTCGCCCCTTGCAATGCAGCCCATCCGAGCAGACCGGCGGGCACAACATTTTTGTCTTCGATTTCCGATTGGTCGAAATCTCCTATGCCCTTCAACGCATGGCGCAACTGCCTTGGATTGACAACGAACAGCTGTTTCTTGTCGGCACCTCGGAAGGCGGCGTCGCGGCGGCGCTGTATCGGGGAGAGGAATTCCGGGCCCGGATCATCGCCCAATGGACCTGCCACGGCGCGCCCTTTATTCGCGGCCTGGCGGCTCCCGAAGGCGAAGCCGTACTGGCAATCGTGCGGAGCGACGATCCCTGGTATCAGCCGGAACGCACCGAGGGGCAGCTTGGTGATTGCAGTGCTTTCTTCAAGTCCCCGGCCCGCTCGCGCTCCTTGGTCATCGACGGCGGCGCGGCGCATGATGTTTGGGGCCACCGGGGCGCCATGCGAGCGGCGCTGGAATTCCTGCGGGAACAATAGATTTGTTCAGGAACAATCCAAACGATCTTGCTGCGGTTTTGTTCCGGCGGCGGTCCAAAGTTAGTGGATTGCCACTATTGCCGCCGCGGTGGATCTTGCGGGTCAGGATCGAGAACTGCATCGGCGGGCCGCAATGTGCCCGCCGGATGCGTTCTGCCGCCAATACCGACCAAATGCGCCACCATATCGCCAAGACCGGCCTCAGCCTGCAGGCGCACGGGCACCACGGGCATGTCGGCGCCGGGTTTGGCCAGCCACATATCCGTCCATTCCGGCCGCACCAGCCGCGGCAACCAGGTTCTTTTGGAAAATCCGGCGATCGGGATTTGACGCACCCGGCAAATGCGGGCCGGGCCGGAATAGAATGGCCCCTTTGGTTTTCCGTCGCCAATCGTTTCGAACAGGAAATCATAGCGCCGCCGGCCATCGAAAACCTTGCTCTTGCCGTCACAGCCGTCGTCACCGTCCGATCGAAACACGGCCAGATACAGCGCGCTGAAGGGATCGACCGTGCCGGGCAGAAGCCGCGCCGGTACCGCTTCGCGCTCATCCTCGGCGGCATTCGGCCGCGCCGTGAACTGTAGTCCGTCGCCGAGGCCATATTTAATCTGCACCGACCGCTTCCGGCCGGCCCAAATCCCTTCCGTAACGTAGCGCGATGGTTTTGCCTGCTGCTCAACAATCCTGCCAACGGTCTTGTTCCGGCGACGAAATTCGATAAGGAAATCAAGCAAGCCGTGGCTTCGTGAGGTCGTGGCAATATCGTATCGGCCATCATGTTGCTCCACCGTCAGGTCGACGGAGCCAGCAAGAAAACCACCGAGATAGACGTCGTAAGCCAAATCAATGCGCCAATGCAATGTCGATTCGGCTGTCGCAAATCCAGGCCAAATCAGGCAAAAAGCCAGAAGTGCCGGCGCGGCCGGGAATTTCACGATATCTATCGCGTCTAACAGGCGCACCATCTTGAGCATCATGATTTGGAAATAGGTGTACATCGATAAACAATATGGCCAAATGGAGCAAGTTTATTAACCTTTACCGGATACACGAAGACGGCGGGAAGAAATTCCATCGTGGTTTGAACTCCATATTTGTTGCATTGATGCCACAAAATGTGATTTTCTTGCTGTGCAGATAGAAATGCCCTTGCTAAGGTGCTGGAAAATCCATACCTTGCAGGTGTTTCTTAAAAGTAGAATTCATTTGTTTGTGGCTATATCTGATCTTTCCCTTGCACTTTTGAGAGTTGGATCGGGTCACTTTAAATGTAAGAGATAGGCAGACTGTTCCGTAGCCGATTTTTGTTTTTGATTTGTAACGGAATAATGGTTGCTTGGTTTTACTAAAGTCGCTAAGATTTTGACGTGTTTTCAATTGGAGGTCCTCGGCAATGGTCGTTAACAAGACACTGACTGCATTTGGTTTGGCATTGGCTCTGGCGGCTGCGCCGACTTATGCCTATGCGCAGTCGCAAGCTGCGAAAACGGGTAGTGGCACAACAACTGGCGTAACCGCGGGCCAAAGCGAAGGCGGTGCTGGCCTGGCCGGCTTGAGCGCGGGTGCTATCGCGGCTGGCGTGGCTGTTGCAGCGGCCGTCGCGATTGCTGTTTCGGCGGCGGCTAGCGATAGCAACTCGGTAAGCACGACAGACGCGTCGAGCAGCACGTCTACCTCTACGAACTAACGACGTCGATATTTTCGTGTTGATAGACAGTCCGCCAATCGGCGGGCTGTCTATTGCTGTTTGGACTATTTCTTTTCTTGTAGACACCTGATGCTGGTGTCCGGCGGGGCTAAGTGGTGCAGCTATTCTGCAGCCGGTCAAAATGGATAACCCGCGAAGTATTCACCGTTTCTGGTCGCGGTACGCTGGCCGAGCTTAACCAATCGTCGGTGCGGGGCGAATCGGTCGCCTCTATTCGTAGTGAGTGAAAGTCGCGTCACATGCGGGTCCCCCGCTCGAACACAAAGATTTCAATATCCGGCGCCCATATGTTGGATTTTTCCCACTAGGCAGGGTTAATATGCCGACCCATGACACACGAAAGCAATCAGGGTCAGACCGAAGACAACCAAGCAACCATTCCATCGGCGTATCGACCGGTGCACAGCCTGCATGTTCCTCTGCGTCCAGGTCTGGATACTGTACCCTCGGCACCGCTTGAAATTCACCGCGCCACCGTGTTGCCGGAATGGATCGACTACAACGGTCATCTGAACATGGCGTACTACGTCCTGATGTTCGACAATGCCACCGACAGGTTTTTTGATTTGATCGATCTGGGCGTGGATTATGTACGAGGTCAAAAACATTCCGCTTTTGTGCTGGAAACCCACGTAACGTACCAACAGGAAGTGGCGCTGGATGATCCACTGCGGTTTGTCTTCCAATTGATTGACGCCGACGAAAAACGTCTGCACTACTATTTCGAGATGCATCACGCGACGCTGGGATATCTGGCATCAACCTCGGAACAAATCGCCCTGCATGTGAGCCTTGACGGCCGGCGCTCCACGCCCTTCCCAGCGGCAATTATGCAACGCATCGATACTTTTCTTGCGGCCCATGCCGACCTGCCCAGACCCGATGGTGTCGGCCGCTCCATCGGCATTCGGCCCCGGCGTTGAATTCAAAATGAATCTTGCCGGCCAATTTACCCGTGCCCGTCGCGTCTTGCGCAACGACCAGGCGCTGATGGCTGTGGTCGCCGCTCTGGTCGGGGTCCTGGTGGCCTACGCCGCAATTGCCTTTCGCCTGAGCATTGGCGGTGTGCAATGGCTGTCTTATGGAATCTACGCCGAACGGCTGATTGGCAGGGTAGCGGAACTGCCCATTTGGCAGGTGCTGCTGGTTCCGACAGCCGGCGGCTTGCTGGTCGGGCTATTTCTGCACTTTATCATGCCCGGCGGACGCCCCATGGGTGTCGCCAACGTGATCGAGGCCATGGCCCTGCGCAACGGCCGCATGCGCCTGCGTGACGGCTTGGCCGCCGCCAGCGTCAGCGTCCTTTCATTGGGCGTCGGCGCGTCCGCCGGGCGGGAAGGCCCCATGGTCCACCTCGGCGCGGCCATTGCCGGCGGTGCCACCCGTCGCCTCGGCCTATCGCCCCATCTGGCCCGAACCTTGCTGGGATGCGGCGTCGCGGCCTCGGTCGCGGCCTCGTTCAACGCGCCCATCGCCGGTGTCTTCTTCGCGCTCGAAGTGATCATCGGACACTACGCCCTGTCCGCATTTGCCCCCGTTGTCATCGCTTCCGTCGCGGGCACGGTCATCTGCCGGGCCCATTTGGGCGAGCAACCGGCATTCCTGCTGCCGCAGTTTGGCATCCACTCGGCCTGGGAGTTTCCCGCCTTCATGATGCTGGGCGCGGTCTGCGCCGCCGTCGCTGTCATATTCATGTGGTCGATATTCTATGCCGAACGGGTTGTCGACAGCCTGAAAATACCCGATTGGGTGAAGCCCGCCGCTGGTGGACTGGCGGTGGGCGCCATCGCGGTGGAGTTTCCGCATGTCCTGGGTGTCGGCTACGAAGCAACGGATGCGGCCTTGAACGAACTGTTGCCCCTATGGCTGTTATTGATGTTGATACCATTGAAGACAGCGGCCACGGCAATCAGCATCGGCTGCCGTTTCGGCGGCGGCGTTTTCTCACCCTCGCTGTACCTGGGCGCCATGACGGGGGGCGCCTTCGGCATCATCGCGGCGGCTGCCTTCCCCCATCTTGCCGCCTCGCAAGGCGCCTATGCCATCGTCGGCATGTCCGCCGTGGCCGCCGCTACTTTAGGTGCGCCGATCTCAACCATCTTGATCGTCTTCGAATTGACCGGCGACTATCAGATTACCGTCGCGGTCATGGTGGCAACATCGACCGCCACGGTGATCGTTCAGCAAGTTCAGGGCCGCAGCTTCTTTCACTGGCAATTGGAGAACCGAGGCCTGAACCTGCGCGGCGGCCGGGCCCGTCACCTGCTGCAAACCCTGACGGTGCGGGACATTCTGGCCAAGGACTTCGACAAGATACCCGAACGCACATCAATCGCGGAAATCAAGAGTTTGTTTAGCCGGTTACCTCATGGCACGTTCGTCGTCGTTGATGACAGTGACAAACTGGTGGGCACGATATCCTTCGCGGATTTGAAACATATCGCCTTTGACAGTGGCCTGGACAGCTTGATCAACGCACGTGATGTCGCGCATACGCAGGCCCCGGCACCGCTGGCGGACGACACGCTGGAGGAAGTTCTGGCGGTGATGGATGTATCGGGTGAGGAACATCTGGCGGTGATCGCGGCTCCGGACGACCAAAGCGTCCTTGGCATCGTCCATCATAGTGACGTCTTGCGCGCCTATAACCGTGCCCTGCTTGAAGCCCAGGCCGAGGAGCATGACGACACCCGGCGATAGAGATCGGAGCCGATGTTGAATCTGGCAGCCAAGGAAAGCGGCCGGCCAAGGCAATTATCCACGGTCCCTAGAGCATGTCTTTTCTAAACATGCTCAGATACCTGGGACTATTAAGAAAAGACCAATTGAGCCAATCACTTGGATCGCCAGGGCGAATCCATTGATTGAAAAGCGCTCTAGACGGGCTCGTCATCATCGGAACGGCGACCTTCGAGGCAGTGGCCATCCAGGTCCTGACGCTGGCGTTCTTCCTTCAATTCATGACGCAGTCGATCATCCTTGCGGCGGCCATGACGGACCCGGTTATGCGCCGCACGGGTTTTCTTGTCGGCTTTGTTTTTCGCCTTGCGAAAATGGTTGAGATTGATGATCTCGGCCACGCCGTCACTCCCCGTATCCGTTGCTATTCATTGCCATGCCGTACAATCGAGAACCATATCGCGGAAACTCTAGCTCAAACAATTTTCCAACCCTGGTCCCACGTACTAGATTAGGCTATATGGCCGCGCATGCAACCTTCCGCGAGCATGTAATCGGATTTGCGGCCTGTTGCCAATGTTGACCCCGCCCGAGGGCGCTGCAGGAGTGTGTCGTGAAGAAATTGCTCATCGGCGTCGGTGTATTGATCGCATTGTTGATCGCCGCCCTGCTGCTTGGCCCCGGTTTCGTCAATTGGAACGACCACAAGGCAGAGATCATAGCGGCCGTCCGCGATGCAACCGGGCGGGAGTTGGCGATTGATGGTGACATAGGCTTGCGAATCTTGCCCGCGCCCGCTCTTTCCGTCCGGGATGTCCGTCTGGCCGGCCTGCCCGGCCCCGAGGCATCGGATATGCTGACGTTGAAAGCGCTGGACGTCCGCGTCGCCCTGGCACCGCTAATTTCAGGTAAAATCCAGGTAACATCCGTGCGGCTGATCCAGCCGTTGCTGGTGCTTGAAATCTTGTCCGATGGACAAGCCAATTGGCACTTCGAAGGCACCGACGGCAATAGCGCGGCGGCAATGGAAGGCGGCGGCCAGACGAGTCCAGCCCTCTCCCTGGATAAACTCGCCATCGAAGACGCCGTATTGATATATCGCGACCGCCGAACGAATTTTGAGGAGCGCATAGAGGCCATCAGCCTGGACGGCTCCGCCGCCTCATTGCAGGGACCATTTCACTTCACCGGCACGGCATCCGCGCGCGGTCTGCCCCTGGGCTTCGACGTTTCCGTGGACACCATGGCCGATGGCAAACCGGTTGGTATCCGGCTTGGCCTGAAACTGGCCGGTGACAAGGCCGAGGCCGGTTTCTCGGGCCGGGTAGAGGCGCTGGAAACCGAACCACGGTTGAGTGGACAGCTTAGCCTGTCGGCCTCGGACGTCGCGGCGCTACAAGCCGCCGTGCTCAAGGGCGGAGCGCCATCACCGATCCTGAGTCAGCCATTGCAGTTGAAGGCATCCGTGGAAGCTTCAGCCAAGCAGGCGACCCTAAACGATATCGATCTGACTTTCGGCCCGCTGCAGGCAAGCGGCGCCATCAGCGCCAGCCTGGGTGAGGAACCGAGCTACGATCTCGCCCTGGCGATCGGGCATTTGGATCTGGACCGGTTGTTGCAGGGCATGGCGGAGGCATCATCTTCACCCTCCAATCAGAACAAAGGCGCCGCTGATCCCGCGGCGGCCGTGCAGCCGCCTGAAATTCCGGCCAATCTACGCGGCAGCGTGGTCATCACGATTGAAGGCTTGAAATACCGTAACGGCGTGGTCAGCCAGGTACAATTGGACGCTTCCGCCGACAATGGCACCTTGCGGCTGGAACGGCTTTCGGCCCTGTTGCCCGGCGGATCCGACCTGCGCCTTTCCGGCCAAACGGGCCAACAAGACGGCGGTCCGCGTTTTGATGGCCAGATCGAACTGGCATCGAATAATTTGCGCGGCCTGTTGACCTGGCTGGATGCCAATCCGACGACCATTCCCGCCGGGCGCCTGGCAAATATGAGCCTGACCAGCGAATTCAGCATCAATCAGCAGCAGACGCAGATCAACAATATGAACCTGCGCCTGGACGGCACCTCGGTTGAAGGGGCCGCGACGGTTCTGCTGCAGGCGCGGCCATCTTTTGGCCTGGCCTTGAACATCGATCGTATCAACCTGAATGGCTATCTGCCGAACGGCGCAGAGCGGGCAGCAGGCCATTCGTCCGGCAAGGCACCCAGCAAGGCCAGCGACAAGGCCGTGGCCGGCCCAATGGCCGTGCTGGAAAAGTTTGACAGTAATCTTATCCTGAATATCGGCGAAATGACCTATAACGCCGCGCCCATACGGGGGCTTTCCGCCGAACTTGGCCTGGCCGGCGGCAAGTTGACTATCCGGCGCGCCGCGGTGCGGGACCTGGCGGGAGCAAGTTTTTCCATGAGCGGCACCGGACAGGGGTTCGCCGGCACGCCCACGGGCAAGGCAAAGGTACGTTTGCGGGCGAAATATTTCGATGGCCTGGCAAGGCTGGCGGGTCTTGAGCTGCCGGTACCGCCCAAGCGCCTGAAAAGCCTGACCCTGGACGGCGAAATTGGCGGCAATGCCGAGCGGATGAACTTCGATATCAGAACAAGCCTGGCCGGGCTGACCGGCAAGGCCAGCGGAACAGCGACCGGTCTGTTGGGACAGATAGCCGCGGACCTGAAATTGGACCTGCGTCATGGCAGTTTGGCCAGCCTGTCGAAAACCTTCGATCTGGGTCTCAAACCCTTGCCCCGTGCCGATACGCCGGTTTCGTTACAGGGAACCGTGAAAGGCGGCACATCGGCGTTGAATTTGAACCTGACGGCACAATTGGCCGGCAGCCAGATAAAGCTCAACGGCACCGCCAAGGCTTTGGATAAGACACCGCAAATCGATCTGACGGCCGACGCGGCGCACAAGGATCTGGTTCGCCTGCTGGCGTCCCTAGGCAACCAATACCCATCGGATCAGAAATCGCCCGGCGGCGTCACCCTTGCCAGTAAAATCAAGGGCGGCGGCGATGCCTATGAGTTTAGTGATCTGAGCGGAAAAGTTGGCCCCATGACCCTGGGCGGCAGTGCCGGCGTGCGCCTGGATGGGCCGCGTCCCATGGTCACGGCCAACCTACAGGCCGGCGACGTGGTGCTGGATCATTTCCTGGGCGCCAGCGGCCAAGGCAAGGCCAGCCGCACGGGTAGCAAACAAAGCGGCGGCAAGAATCCCCGCGGGCGTGGTGAAGAACGCTGGTCGCGGGAAGCGATCGACCTCGGCGCCTTGCAGGCGGTGGATGCCGACGTCAAGCTGACGGCCAAGCGGCTGGTCTTTCAACGCTACCCCTTCGTGCAGCCAAGCCTGCATATGACCATCAAGAACGGCGTGATGCGGGTGGAGAAGCTGACGGGCCGGTTGTTCGAGGGCAAGGTTGGATTGCAGGCGAACCTTCAATCCCGGCCCCTGCCCGCCCTGGGCCTTTCGCTGCAACTGCATGGTGCCGATATCAATCAGGCCATGCGGACAGCGCTGGAGATGGACCAGGTTAGCGGCACGCTGGATCTTACCGGCCAGTTTCAAACCACCGGCTCCAGCCAATGGGACCTGGTCAACGCCCTGGCCGGCCAAGCCAAGGTACATGCGGAGAATGGGTCGATCCGGGGCTTCGATATGAAAAGCTTCTCGGAACGCCTCGGCCGTCTGAACAAATCAACGGATTTTTTGAATCTGGCACAGCGGGCCTTTTCCGGCGGCACGACCAACTACCAAAGCGTGGACGGCAATTGGAAAATCAAGAACGGCGTGGCCAGGACCGAGGATATGCTGGCCAGCTTGGACGCCAGCCAGGCGACCTTGAAAGGTGCGGTAACCCTGCCCACCTGGCAGATGGATCTGCGCGCGGTGATGCGCCTGACCGAACATCGGAATGCCCCGGACATGGGCGCACACCTGTATGGCCCCCTGGATCAACCGCGCCACAACCTGAAGACGGCCAAGCTGGAACGCTGGCTGCTGGCCCGTCTGGGGCGGGAGTTGCTGGGCGACAAGGCGAAATCAGGTGGCATTGGCAAATTGCTGGACGCCGTTACGGGCGGCGGTGGAAAGACGCCCCAGCCTTCGACAACGCAGCCTTCGACAACGCCACCATCGCAGCCCAGCCAAAATCAACCGCAGCAGCGCGTCGACCCCAAGCAGCAGCTGCTTGAGGGCTTGCTCAAGGCCCTAAACAAGAAGAGGTAGGCCGCCGTGCCGGCCCGACGGCCGCCCGGACTATTGAATGGGCGAGAAATCCGTCGGCACGATGAACTTGTTGGTCTGCTGCTTCAACGCGCCCAACCCTCCGGCTTTTGCCAGGAACGCGCCCCAGTCAGGATCCTGCGCCATGGCGGCGCGGCGCTGTTCCCGATCGCCCATGCTGTCGTAGGCCCACATGAACACGATCTGATTGATGGGTCCGACCTCGGTCGTGAAAAAGCCCAGCAATCGGCCCAGATGCTTCTGCTGCACCGGCAGGCCGAACTCCTTATAGACAGCGATCCAGGCGTTGATCTTGCCAGGATGGAAATCGTAGGTGCGATGATCGACGATCATGGTGTTTCTCCTTGTTCAGGTGCCCGCGCCTGCAGGCGTTGCAATATGTAGACGCGCACGGCGCGGCTCAATCCCGCCGTGCGCCGGTTGTCAATTTCGGCGATCAGGTCGGTCATGCTGCGGCCATCCGCCTGCGCCATGCGGCGGAATTCGTCCCAAAACGCCCGCTCCATGGACAGACTTGTCTGATGCCCGGCAATACGGAAGGAGCGGCGCAGCAGTTCCTCGTCCGCACCAGACATGACGGCACCGGCCTATTTAGGGCCCAGCATCTTCCTTGGCTGCACGAAACGGTCGAAATCGGCCTCCGCCACCAGCTTCAGCTCGACCGCCGCTTCCTTCAAGGTCAGACCTTTAACATGTGCATGCTTGGCAATCTTGGCGGCGTTGTCATAGCCGATATGCGGCGCCAGGGCCGTTACCAGCATCAACGATTGCGCCATCAGGTCGGCAATTCGGCTCTCGTTTGCCTTGATCCCGACGACGCAATTGTCGGTAAAGCTGTTGGCCGCGTCGCCAAGCAGCTGGATCGACTGCAACAGGGAATATATCATCACCGGCTTGAAGACATTCAACTCCATATGACCGTTGGCGCCGGCCACGGTCACCGTGGTGTGGTTGCCGATAACCTGGGCGCAAACCATGGTCATGGCCTCGCACTGGGTCGGATTGACCTTGCCGGGCATGATTGATGATCCCGGCTCATTCTCCGGCAGGCTCAATTCTCCCAGGCCGGAGCGGGGGCCGGAGCCCAACAGCCGGATATCGGATGCGATTTTCATCAAACTGGCCGCTAAAGTGTTCATGGCGCCCGAGGCCTCGACCACGGCATCGTGGGCGGCCAGGGATTCGAACTTGTTCGGGGCGGTTTTGAACGGCAGGCCGGTGATCGTGGCGATCTGCGCCGCCACCGCTTTGTCAAAGCCGACCGGCGCGTTCAGGCCGGTGCCCACGGCAGTGCCGCCCTGGGCCAATTGGTACAGCCGGGGCAGCGTATCCTTGACCCGGGCGATGCCGTATTTGACCTGCATGGCATAGCCGGAGAATTCCTGACCCAGGGTCAGGGGCGTGGCGTCCTGCAAATGGGTACGGCCGATCTTAATCAGTTTGTTGAATTCCTTTGCCTTGGCTTCCAACGCCTTTTGCAGATGGCCAAGTGCCGGGATCAGCAGGTGGTCGATCTGGATGACCGCCGCCACGTGCATGACCGTGGGGAAGGTGTCGTTGGACGACTGGCTCATGTTGCAATGATCGTTGGGATGCACGGGCGCCTTGCTGCCCATGGTGCCGCCCAAAAGCTCGATGGCCCGGTTGGAAATCACCTCATTGGCGTTCATGTTGCTTTGCGTGCCCGAACCGGTCTGCCAGACCACCAGGGGGAAATGATCATCCAGCTTGCCGGCAGCGACCTCTTTCGCGGCACGGACGATGGCCCGGCCACGTTTTTTATCCAGCACGCCCAATTGCATGTTGGCTTCCGCCGCCGCCTGTTTGACAATGCCCAGGGCATGGACGGCGGGCAGAGGCATTTTTTCCCAACCGATCTTGAAATTTTGCCGCGAGCGCTGCGTCTGCGCGCCCCAATAGCGGTCGGCGGGAACCTTGATCGGGCCAAAACTGTCGGTTTCGGTGCGGATTTTGATCTTATCTTTGCTCATTGGCCCGGAAGCCTCCATCATTGGTCGTTAACACGTTGATACACAGGGCGTTAAAGCACAGGGATAGCACGCATGAAAGTCTTGTTGAACGGTGGCGTCGCGCGGCGCGGCATGAAAATTTTACCCGAACGGTTTGGCGATCGTATCAGCCTGCGGCAAATCACTGCCGATGACGACGCCGAAACCGTGGCGGCGAACATGGCCTGGGCCGAATTCATGATTTCCATTGAATATGGCGCCGGTCTGCCCCCCGCGCCCAATCTGAAGGTCCTGCAGATGCCCGTCGCCGGTCTGGACAAGGTTGACGTCGATGCGGTACCGGCTGCTGCCGCGATCTGCAACGTCTATGAGCATGAAGTGGCGATCGCCGAATATGCCTTCAACGGCATGCTGGAATGGGTGGTCGGCCTGGCCCGGCGAAGCATGGTCTTCAAGGGCGGTGATTGGGCCGGCAACCCGGGCATGGGCGGGCAGACCAGGGGCGAATTGGCCGGCATGACAGTCGGTTGTCTTGGCTATGGCAATATTGGCCAGGCCATCGCGCGGCGGGCCTTGGCGTTTGATATGAAAGTGATGGCCCTGACCAGGAACCCGCGGCCGATGGAACCGGAGCCGCATTTCATGGGCAGCCTTGATGATCTGCCCAAGATCCTGGGCGAAGTTGATTTCCTCGTGGTCTGCTGTCCCCTGACCGAGCAGACCCGGGGCATTATCGGCGAAACGCAGCTGGCCGCGATGAAATCTTCGACCGTGGTGATCAATGTGGCACGGGGCCATATCGCCGACGAGGATGCGCTTTTTACCGCCCTCAAGGACGGCGTCATCGGTGGCGCCGTTCTTGATACCTGGTATCAATATGCCAGCGCTGACAACCCGACCATCCGCCCCTCGCGCCGGCCCTATCATGAACTGGACAATGTTCTGATGACGCCGCATATTTCCGGCTGGTCGGAAGGGCAGCAGCTACGTCGCTGGGCCAAGACCGGAGACAACATAGAAGCTTTGCTGACCGGCGGCGAATTGATCAACGTCATTCGCCCGGCAGGTATGTAAAACAACAGGAAACCGTCATGCAAGACAGCTACGAAACCCTTTTGCTGGACCAACCCCAGGACCACGTGTTGCGGGTTACCTTCAACCGGCCGGACCGGCGCAACGCCATGAATACCCAGCTCGGCCGCGATATGCTGGACCTGTTTGGCTCGCTATTGCTGGATCCCGGCGATGCCCGCACGGTGATCTTGACCGGCGCCGGCGACAAGGCGTTCTGCGCCGGCGGCGATCTGAAAGAGCGGGACGGCATGACGGACGAAACCTGGCGCCTGCAACACGCCATTTTCGAACAGGCGACCTACTCCATGATCGATTGCCCGGTGCCGGTGATCGCCGCCGTCAACGGCTCCGCCTTCGGCGGCGGTTGCGAGATGGCCCTGGCGTCGGATTTCATCTATGCCGCCGAAGGCGCCCGCTTCGCCCTGACCGAGATCACCCTGGGTATCATTCCCGGCTGCGGCGGGACGCAAAACCTGCCCCGCGCCGCCGGCTCCCGCCGCGCCAAGGAAATCCTCTATACCGGCACGCCCTTCACCGCCCAAGAGGGCCTGGAATGGGGCATCGTCAACAAAGTGGTGCCCCAGGATGAATTGATGCCCGCCGCCCTGGAAGTGGCGGCGCGTATAGCGGGCAACGGCCCCCTGGCCGTACGTCAGGCGAAACGCTCGGTCAATTTGGGCATGGGCACGGACCTGACCACCGCCCTGGGCATCGAGGTCGAGGCCTACAATCGACTCGTCCCCACCGAAGACCGCCGCGAAGGCGTCATCGCCTTCAATGAAAAGCGCAAGCCACGCTTCATGGGCCGCTAGAGAGCCGCTGAATAATTGAGTTGAGGAGTAGAATGATGAGCGAAGATGCAAACCTGACGCAAATGACCCTGGGCGAGGATTACGCGGAAATCCGCGACGGCGTACGCCGGGTTTGCGCCGACTATCCGCTGGAATATTGGCACGACAAGGACGAGGTCGCGGAATACCCCCATGAATTCGTCAATGCCATGACGGAATCGGGCTATCTGGGCGCCCTGATACCGGAGGAATATGGCGGTGCCGGCCTGCCGATCCGGGCCGGTTCGGTCATTCTCGAGGAGATCCATGCGGCGGGCTGTTCCGCCGCCGCCTGCCATGCTCAGATGTACATCATGGGCACCTTGCTGCGTCACGGCAGCGAAGCGCAAAAGCGGAAGTACCTACCGGGCATCGCCAATGGCGAGATCCGCCTGCAGGCCTTCGGCGTGACCGAGCCCACCACCGGCACCGACACCACGCAATTGAAGACCCGGGCCGTGCGCCAGGGCGATCATTACGTGGTCAATGGCCAAAAGGTCTGGACCTCCCGCGCCTTGCAGTCGGACCTGATGCTGTTGCTGGCGCGGACGACACCGGTGGATGAAGTCGCCAAGCGTACCGACGGCCTTTCCACCATCATTGTTGATCTGCGTGAAGGACTTGGCAACGGCCTGGAAATCCAGCCCATACCGACGATGATCAATCACAATACCAACCAGGTATTTTTCGACGACCTGAAAGTGCCGGTGGAAAATCTGATCGGCGAAGAGGGCAAGGGTTTTCGCTATATCCTCGACGGCATGAATGCGGAGCGGGTCCTGGTCGCCTCGGAAGCCATAGGCGACGGCCGCTGGTTCACCGAGAAAGCCACGGCCTATGCCTCCGAGCGGGAAGTCTTCGGCAAGCCCATTGGCGCCAATCAGGGCATCCAGTTCCCCATCGCCAAGGCCTATGCGCAGATCAAGGCGGCGGAATTGATGGTGCGCCAGGCCGCCGCCCTGTTCGATGCCGGCCGGCCCTGCGGGGCGGAGGCCAACATGGCCAAGATGCTGGCCTCGGAAGCAACCTGGGAGGCGGCGGAGGCCTGCATGCAGACCTACGGCGGCTTTGCCTTTGCCAAGGAATATCATATCGAACGGAAATGGCGTGAATGCCGCATCTTCAAGACGGCACCCATATCCACCAACCTGATCCTGGCTTTCGTCGGCCAGCATGTCCTGGGCATGCCGCGTTCGTATTAGAGATATCACCAGAGTTGAATTCACCGCCCACTTCTAGAGCTGGCATTTCGCAAGACAATTTGGGATGATATTGGCAGCTTGCGAACAAATCCCATGGGGCAAGAGACCGGACGAAGCGTCAGGTTGATCGATTGTCTTTTTAGGGGCAGCGGATGAATTTCACGCGCGGGCCATCTCATCTGGCCGGCATTCAGCTATTGGTTTTCCTCCTGCTGGCGGGACCGGCGGGCACCAGGGCGTTTGCCGAGGATGCGCCGAAGACCATATCAATCGCCAGTGAGGAATATCCGCCCTATACCTCAAGAAAATTGAAGGATTTTGGCGTTGATGCGGCAATTGTCTCGGCCGCGTTCCGGCATGTCGGTATCGAAACACGGTACGAATTTTTTCCCGGCGCACGGTCGTATATCCTGGCCCGCGTCGGCAGCATGGATGCAACACTGCCCTGGGCCAAGCGAAAGGGCCGCGAGAAGGATTTTTACTATTCCGATCCGGTGATTGCGGTTGATGTGGAGCATTTCTTTTTTCTCGACGCCGCCCCAATTGATTGGGACCCGGCCAATCCCGAGCTGTCCCGGCTGAAGGGACTTACGATCGCCGCCATTACCGGCCATAACTATGGCGAGGCTTTTCAAGATGCCGAAAAGAGCGCGCTTTTCAAGGTTGTCCGGTTGAGCGAACTGTATCAGGGCTTATCCATGCTGTTGGCCGGACGGGTTGATGCGGTCATCAGTAAGAAGCACGTCGCCGCCCCGGTTCTGGCCGACAGATTTAACGATAAGCAACGCGCCAAGGTGGCCTCGCGCCCGGTATCACACGCCGGGGTCAAATACGACTATCTGCTAATTTCCAGGCAGGGCAAGCACGGCGAATACTTCCTCAAGGCATTCAATCGCGGCCTTGAGAAGCTTCATGAGAGCGGCGCATATCGGCGCCTAATGGATGATTTCAAGCGTGGCGCATATGCGAATTAGGAACCATGAAAGATGCCCGCGGCCGTGACGTCTGACGAAGCCAAATCTTCGTCCAAGATGGGGGCCTTTTCTGGTTCGATTGCAAGCCGTCTGGCCATTGCCCTGGTTTGCCTCGGCATAACCGCGACCATCGTGACCACGGTGATACAGACCTACCGGGAGTATCAGGCGGAAATAGACCTCATTGATATTCGGTTTGAGGGTGTCCGCAAATCGCACGGACCGAGTTTGGCCGCCAGTATCTGGCATTATGCCGATCGGCAAATTGAGCTGGAACTGCAGGGGATATTGAATACCCCCGGGTTTGAATATGCCGAGGTAAGATCACGTCAGGGCCCGGTTTGGAAGGTGGGTGCCAAAAGCCCGTCAAATATCACGGTCAACGAAATACCCTTGGTCTTCAGGCTTGATGGCGAAGACAAGGTTCTGGGCACCCTGAGCATCGCGGCGGGGAAACAGGCAATTTACGACAGCATCATAGTGCATGCACTGGAATCGCTTACCTATTTCGCCGTTTGGACATTTGTCCTGGCCGGCGCGCTTTTTCTGATCTTTCGCCAACTTGTCACCCGTCACCTTTCCGCCTTGGCCCGTTATACCTCGTCCATGTCCTTCGACCTATCGGCATCGCCACTGATGCTTGATCGCGTCGCGCCGAAATCCGGGACGGCCGACGAGCTTGAACAGGTGGCCAGGGCCATAAATTCAATGCAATCGCAATTGGCGGAATCCGTTCAGAAATTGCACGAAAGCGAGCGGAAATTTCGGCGGCTTTTCGAGAATGCGGAGGTATCCATCTGGAATGAGGATTTTTCCGAAGCCCTCAACGCGTTGGATAAGCTTCGCGATGACGGCGTGAGCGACCTTCGAGGCTATCTGAATGAAAACGAGCATGCCGCCATTGACATGGCGAAACTGGTTCGCGTGGTCCAGGTCAATGAAGCGACGCTGAAATTGTTTGGCGCCGATTCCGAAGACAGGCTCCGTAATCGGATCGACGAGACATTTGGCCCCAATGCGGCCGAAGTCTTCAAGGATGAAATCTGCGCCATTTGGGAAGGGCACAAGGTTTTCCGCTCGGAGGCGACGTTTCGAACCCTTGATGGCAGGGAGATCGATGCCATCGTAACGTTTCAGATACCCGAGACGAAAGAGGGTTTCAGAAATGTACCCGTCAGCATCATCGACATCACCGACCGCAAGATGCTGGAAGAACAAGTCCGCCGGGCCCAAAAAATGGAGGCCGTCGGACAGCTAACCGGCGGCATTGCGCACGATTTCAACAATATCCTCGCCATCATTACCGGCAATTTGGAGCTTTTGCGTATTCGGGTTGAACACGACCCAAATATCCTGAAGTTCGCGGATTCGGCATTGGCCGGCACCAATCGCGGCGCCGACATTACCCGGAAACTACTTGTCTTCTCGGGCCAGCGATCCGGCGATGCCGAGCTGATGGTGGTGAACGAGTCTATTACACGATTGCAGGAGTTCATCGCCAAATCCCTGACCGCATCAATCGATGTCAAGACACAGCTGGCGGACGATCTCTGGTCAACAGAAATAAGTCCCGGCGATTTCGAGGACGCTATCATCAACCTGGCGCTCAATGCCCGGGATGCCATGCCCGAGGGCGGTACCCTGACCATCGAGACCGCCAACAAAGTGCTCGATGAAGTGTTCGTCAGGTACAATCCAACCGCCAGGGTTGGTGAATTCGTGATGATCGCGGTCAGCGACACCGGCACCGGCATGACGGCGGAGGTCAAGGAGAAGGTGTTTGAACCATTCTTCTCGACCAAGGATACCGGCAAGGGCACCGGCCTTGGACTCAGCATGGTCTATGGCTTCGTTCAACGTTCGAACGGCCATGTCATGATCTATTCAGAACCTGGATCGGGCACGACATTCCGAGTTTTTCTGCCCCGCTCCGATAGCGTGGCATTGAAAACGGAGAAAGCGCCGGACGACTGGGCGCCCCTGCCCCGCGGCAGCGAAACCATCCTCGTCGTGGATGATGAAAAACCCCTGCTTGAAGTCGCGGTCGCGCAACTCGAAACTGTCGGCTACAGCACCGTGACGGCGGACAATGGCGTAAAGGCCCTGGAAATTTTGGAAAACCGCGCTGATATCGATCTGATGTTCTGCGATGTCATTATGCCCGGCGATCTGGACGGTTATCAGTTGTCCCTGGCGGCCCACGAGATCTATCCCGAATTGAAAATCCTGCTGACCAGCGGTTTCACGAAAAGACGCGAGGTTTTCACGGAGGCGGAGAACCGTTATCTCTCCGGACTCGCGCGCAATCTCTTGAGCAAACCCTATAACGTCGAGGAGTTGGCATCGTCGGTCCGCCAGGCATTGGATAGCTGACCGCGCGGCCAGCAAGTATGGGATAGCGCCGCTATAAGCCCTTCAATGCCTTCGCCGGCACTTTTAGCGGCCGTCTCGTGGCGAGGAAAAGTTTTGCCTCCCCCCGGCGGTCCTGCTTTACCAGCATGTCGGCGAAGGTATATTCCAGCAGATCGCGCTGTGCGCGACTACCGCCGATCCGTTCATGTTCCGCCATTGCGCCGCTCAACCGCTCCGTCGCCCGGGCCCAGTCCCGCGCCGCATAGGCCTGAAAGGCCGCCGCGATCGTGCGCACCATATCTCCGGCCGGGCCCCGCGCTTCGGCGATAATTTTGCCCACACCCTCATCATTACCGGCCATGGCATGGGCCAGGGCAGCATGCACGTCCGCGAAAGCAATGCCGGGGTTCGGAAACATCCGTCCCGCGTATTCGCTAACCGATTGCCAACGCTCGGCCGGCACTTCGACGCCGGCAAGTTCGGCCCGGAAAAGAAAGGCGGCATTGTCCGTCAGAACATTCAGCGGCGGCCCCCAGGCGGCGCCGGGGGCAACATCTGCGTCGATGACCTGCCACACCGTCTCCAGTTCGCCCCGTTCCAGGGCCCAAATCGCCACATGCCACGAGATATGGCAATGCATGAACCCGCCCTTGTCATAGTCCTTTCGCCAGGCCCGAACGTAGCTGTAGCCGGCATCTGTTTCGCCTGCTTCGTAACAGATGTGGGCGCGAATATGGGCCCCGTGAGCGTTGCGCGGATGGGCCGCCAGCGACCGTTCGATGGTTTCCGTCGCCGGACCGATCTGGCCGGCTTCGCCTTGTGAAAATGCATGTTGCGCCAGGAACCACCAATCATCGCCATAATGGGGCACCAGCGCTGATGTGAAGGCAAGCTGCTCGGCCTCACGGCCCGGCTGCCCGCTGAAGCCGATCAGGCCGAAAACGCCGGTGCATGTCTGCGCCACCAGGGCATCGCGCGGATGATCCAGGACGTGTTTTCTGACCGCCTGGTAGGCCGCAGGTGCATTGCCGTCAAGCAACAGGCCAAGCGCCGCCAGATGGCCTGCTTCACGCGGCGACAAGCCGTTGCCAGCGGCCCGCGCGGCCGCAATCGCCTCCCCCGCCGCCTTGCCATCGCCCAGCAACTGATGGCCGCGGGCCAGGGCGACATGTGCCAGGGCAAAACCCGGATCCTCGGCGATCGCCGTCCCAAAGGCCTCCACGGCGCCCGGATGGGCGGCAAGAAACCGGTCAATGCCATCCACATAGGCATCACGGGCCATGGACGAATTGGTCGACAAAGCATTTCCATAACGGTCATTCAGCATTGCATGCTCCGAGGCCTTCTAGCCAATCACCCGAAGGGCCTGTTTCAAGGTCTTGACGGTGAGCGGCAGGCGGCCGATGGTTTCTCCGTCGGCGTCGATGCGGGCCTCGGGCGAGCCCTTGACGGTGAAATTGCGGCCACGCACGAAATCCACTTTCGGATGCTCGATATGATGCCCTTCGAACATCCAACTGGGCTTTTGCAAAATAATGTCCCGGCGCGCGATATCCCTGAAGAACAGCAGATCGGCCATACCGTCCGTCGGGTCCGCGCCGGGTGCCAGGAGCATGCCGCCACCCAAGACCTCCAAGTTGCAGATCAGGCCGGAATAATGCAACTGATCCAGCATCTCCCTGTCATCAATGGTCAGGTCGCAACGCCGCGTGGGATAGGTCAGGGTGACCACAAGGGCATTGATGTAGTAGCTGAACCGGCCGCCGAGTTTCTTTAGGAATCGTGCATTGTTGGTGCGATAGACGACCTCTGCCGCGCCGCCCCAGGAAATAGCCAGAACCGCGTAGCGGCGAAGGTCTCCGCCGGTCGGCCCGGCGCAATCGGCCCGCAGCAGATCCAGGCGCCGTTCACGGCCCGCCGCGATTGCCTCGACCGCCCCGTCCACATCGCCATGGACGCCAATGGCGCGGGCCATTTCATTCGAGGTTCCAGCCGGAATGACCGACAGGCGCACATCGTCGTGGGCCGGGGCATCTTCACCCATTATGCCGTTCAACACCCCGTTCATGGTGCCATCACCACCGACCGCGATGAAATGCCTATGGCCCTCGGCCAGGGCTTGCCGCGCCAGGCCGATCTCGTCGCCCGCATGAGCTGTCACCGACACGTCGATTTCGCCTAAAGCGGCACGCAGCCGTGCCTCTATCGCGGGCCATGCCTTGCCACCGGCGCCTTGGCCGGCGGTGGGATTGACGATGACCTTGGGGGCCACGGTGGACTAGTCGGTCAGCGCACGAGCCAGAAAACGGATGCGGTCCTGTCCCCAATACGGCACGTCGTCATGGATAAACCAGGGCATGCCAAATACCTGACGTTCGATCGCCTCGTCTGTATTGGCCTGATATTCCGCCGTAATCCCGTCATCACCGATTTTGCCGGCCAATGCCGCGCCATCAAAGCCGGCGCCGTTGGCCGCCGCCACCAGGGTGGCGACATCGGAGATATCCTGTTCCCGTTCCCAAACACAGGCCAGGAAGACATTGGAAAGTGCAATGGCGTCGTCTCCCGCCTGGCGGGCGGCGATAACCATTTGGCCGGCGTTGTTGTCATTCACGGGAAAGAATTTCGGTTCGATATTCATCGGGATCGACCAATGACGCTTCCAGCGCGCCAACTCCACCAAACGATAGGCCAGGCGGGCGGGATGGCGCTTAGCCACGGGCACGCCGCCGGTCGCGGCCATGACCTGGGCACCCATGATCGGCTTGATATGAAAGTCGGCGCCGGTATTCTCGATAATCTCCGGCAACCGCCGCCCGCCCATGTAGGTGTAGGGCGAAGCCAGGGAGACGTAGTAGTCGACATGCTTACTCATGGAATTCCCCATATAGAATGATTGTAGCTGCTATTTGAGCTCACGATAACAACGATCAGCGGCGGCGTATAGCAGGCTATGTCGCCGGGCCAGGGTTTCGGCGTCGCGGGCATAGCCGCCGCCAAGCACGCAGGCGATGGGCAGGCCCCGGGACACGCAGGCTTCGATCACCATGGCATCCCGCCGGGCCAGGCCATCGTCACTCAGCGCCAACTTGCCCAGGCGGTCTTCGCCGTGGGGGTCGACGCCGGCATTGTAGAACACCAGATCCGGGCTGCTGCCCGAGAGCAATGTTTGCAATTCGACGCCTAGGATACCCAGGTACTCTTCATCCCCCATGGCCACGGGCAAGCCCACATCCCGGTCGCTGTCCTGTTTGCGGGCTGGAAAATTATCCTCGCAATGCATGGAAAAGGTATAGACGGCGCCATCGCCGCTAAATATCTCCGCCGTACCGTCGCCCTGATGCACGTCCAGATCAATCACCAGCATGTTCATGGCCAAGCCCATGGCCTGCAGTACCCGCGCCGCCACGGCGACATCGTTGAAGATGCAATAGCCCGCGCCGTGGCCGATGCCGGCGTGATGGCTGCCGCCAGCGCTGTTGCAGGCAATACCCCGCTGCAAGGCCAGCCGCGCCGCCAGTACGGTGCCGCCGACACCGGCCTGGGCGCGGGCCGCCAGTTGCGGTGACAGCGGCAGGCCGATGCGGCGCATGACCGCGCTGTCAGCGGTCTGCTCCAGGATGCCGTCCACATAATCGGATTCGTGGGCCAATTCCAGCCACCAGCGGGGCGCCAGGTCCGGTTTGTGGCAGTTTGCAGCCGTCGCCAAGCCTTGCTGGCGCAGCAATTGGATCAGGCGGGCGTACTTGCCCATGGGAAAGCCCTGCCGATGCGGCAGCGGCGTGGCGTAGCTGGGATGATGCACGATGGGCACGGCCATGATGGCCCTTTCATAGGGCCACCCTGGCCAAATAGGAAGCCGTCAGACGGCGCCCGGGCATCACACGGGATAAATCCGCCGGCTATTTCCCGTCGCCGGCGGACGCAAAGGCAAGGGCGCCCATGAAGCCCCCAAAGACGCAACACACGATGATCAAATACCAAATATCAACGGCTGCCATGGCAATTTCCTCATGTTTGAATCATCAAAATTTTAGATTATTTGACATAACATGCGTTGATACAGATCAACGGGTTTGAGCACCCGGCCGGCGAAGAATTTGCACATCGAGAGCAATAGGTTAGAATGCATCCGGACTCTTGAATTCGATTCATACTTCTGGGGTCATGGGTCCTTGGTATCGACATGGGGGATGCGATGCCGAAAATTCTTCTGGTCGAAGACAACGAAATGAACCGCGACATGCTTTCGCGCCGGTTGGCGCGAAAAGGATTTGACGTTGCCATAGCCGAAGACGGTCAACGCGGCGTTGATATGGCAGCGGCCGAAACGCCCGATCTGATCCTGATGGACATGAGCCTGCCTGTAATAGACGGCTGGGAAGCGACCAGACGAATAAAGGGTGCGTCGGAAACCGCCACGATACCAATCATCGCCCTGACCGCCCACGCCATGGCGAGCGACCGGGAAAAGGCCATGCAGGCTGGCTGCGACGACTACGATACCAAACCGGTCGAACTGCCGCGTTTGCTGGAGAAGATTGGAAAATTGCTGGACTAGTTGATTGGGGGTCAACAGGTGATGCACGAACGTGAGGCAAGACTGATTTCAATGACGGCGCTGGCCCTGATCATGGCGGCCGGCGTTGGCCCGGTTGCCGCCGCGAGGGCAGCCCAGACCTGCAGGCCCACGCAGACAATCCGGACCGCGGCCAACACATGCCGAGCCAACCCCTGCGCGGTTAAGAGAAAATGTAACCCTTGTGCGGGCGTCAAATCGTGCAGCCCCTGTGCCGCAAAATCCCGCTGCAACCCCTGCGCCGCCAAAAAGTCCTGCAGCCCGTGTGGCGCCGGTAATCCCTGCAATCCATGCCGGGCCGCCGGAATTCCGACAAAATGCGTGATACCGCGCCTTGCCGCGGCACACGGATCCTGCAATCCCTGTGCGGCGAAGAAGGGCTGCAATCCGTGTGCGGCCAGGAAATCCTGCAATCCCTGCGCGGCAAAGAAAGGCTGCAACCCATGCGCGGCCAGGAAATCCTGCAATCCCTGCGCGGCAAAGAAGGGCTGCAACCCATGTGCGGCCAGGAAATCCTGTAATCCCTGCGCGACCAGGAAATCCTGTAATCCGTGCAACCCCTGCGGAGCGGGCGGAAAGGAACCGCCGCTCCTGAGCACCGCGGAAGCGGTCGCCGCCTATGACTGCGTCGGGCCTTATCTGGCAAAAGCTTACGCCAAATCCTGCCGTCCGGCGGCCCGGTCCTACCCCAGTTGGCGTCGGTTCTCCAAGCTTTCCTACCCAGCGGAGGCGCATGGCGTACGCTTCATGAATAACTATGCCAATGAAGCCGCCCGTGACGATTACGGCAAATGGGAAGCGGCCGACGCCATGCCGGCGGGCTCGGTGCTGGCCAAGGACAGCTTCATTGTCGGCGAAAATGGTGCAATCGCGATTGGACCACTGTTCCTGATGAGCAAGGGCGCCGCCGGCAGCAATACGGCCAGGCGCGATTGGACCTACACCATGGTTATGCCCAACGGCAGCGTCCGCGAGGATGCCGGAACGCAAAAGTTCTGTAACGACTGCCACCGGCGCGCCGGTGCCGAAGACGACAATTTGATGTTTCTGCCCTTGCACTACCGCGTGACCAAGGGCAATTGATGCAGTCGCGGGGAGAACGGTCCATGCGCCAATTCACGGCTATTCTGATTGCGGGCGCCGTCCTTTTGACGGCCGGCGGGGCGACGGCCGGCGAGTTCGTCGTTTCGCAAAAGAAGAAGCGATTCACGCCGAAGCAGATCGAAGCAAAGCTTGGCGATACGGTCCTGTTCGTCAACGACGACCGCTATGCCCATAACCTGTTTTCCGACACGCCCGGGTTTGAGTTTGACGTGCGCAAGCAGATGCCAGGCGACGAACACAGAATGGCTCTCGAAAAGCGTGGCAAGTTCAAGATCCGCTGCGTCATCCACCCGCGCATGAATATGACGGTGAACGTCAAATAGCGAGGATCGGTCAGGAGACGGGGAAACGGCCATGAAACTGCGCCTGCAACTGCTGATCGGTTTCCTGTCATTGACTATGCTGATCCTGTTCATGGGATCGTACGGCATTTTCAGCCTGAACCGGATCTATGAGTTTACCCGTGCGATGTATGACGGGCCGCTGATGTCAATAAATTTTGCCCGCAGCGCACAGCATGATTTTTCCCGCATCCAAATAACCCTTGCCGATCTGGCCGTGGCGGTCGAGGTCGAACGGCGCGAGGCCCTGATCACGGAAATCGAGGAACACCGCGAAATATTCGCCGAGGATCTGGATATCGCCGAAGAACGGGTAAAAAGCGGAGAAGGCCTGCAGGCGATTGAGCGCATCCGCGCCGCGCTGGTGGCCTGGGACACGGCTTGGGAGGCATTGGAAACCGCCTATTCGAACAATGATATCGCGGCCGCCTCCCGCCACGAAGCCCCCGTGGTCGCCGCGATTGAAACGATCAATGAGGAGATCGAGGTCCTGGTCGAATTCGCCGCCCAGGAAGGCTACGATTTTCGCGGCATGGCGTTGGACCAAAGCCACAGCGTCATACAGCTGAATTGGATCATCGTTATCGCCGGCATTCTGGGGGGAATATTGCTAGGCCTGCTGATGGCCTGGCGGATCGTCAATCCGACCGTCCGAATCACCAATACCCTGCGTGATCTGTCGGCCAACGAACGCGACGTGGTCATTCCCGAAACCGGGCGCAAGGACGAAATTGGTGACATTGCGCGCGCCGCCCAGACCTTTCAGGAAACCACGGTCAAATTTCAGGACAATCTGCAAAAGGCCAATACCGATCTGGAGGAGGCGGCGGAAGCCGCGCGCCAGGCCAACCACGCCAAGTCTGACTTCCTGGCCAAAATGAGCCACGAACTGCGCACGCCGCTGAACGCCATTATCGGTTATAGCGAAATGCTGCAGGAAGAGGCCGAAGATATGGGCGACGAGGCCTACACCCCGGACCTGTTGAAAATTCAGTCGGCCGGCAAGCACCTGCTGGCGCTGATCAACGACATCCTCGATCTATCGAAGATCGAAGCCGGCCGCATGGATTTGTATTTCGAGACTTTCGAAGTCGGCCAGATGATCGACGAGGTGGCCAGCACCATACTGCCGCTGGCGGAAAAGAACGGTAATCGTCTGGAGGTCAAATACCCCGAGGACATCGGCACCATGCTGGGCGATCTGACCAAGGTCCGCCAGACCCTGTTCAACCTTCTGAGCAATGCCTGCAAGTTCACCGAGCAGGGGGTCATCGCCCTGGAAGCGCAGCCGGAGCAGATCGACGGCGTGGACTGGTTTGAGTTTCGTGTTACCGACAGCGGCATCGGCATGACGCCGGAGCAGCAGGAGAAGGTATTCGAAGCCTTCACCCAGGCGGATTCCTCAACGACCCGCAACTATGGCGGCACCGGCCTGGGCCTGGCGATTACCAAGAATTTCGCCCGCATGCTAAAGGGCGATGTGACGGTCGTCAGCGAAGCGGGCAAGGGCTCGACTTTCACCGTCCGTTTGCCGGCAAGGGGCGCGGAACCGGGCGTGCAAGCGCCACAAGACAGCCTGCCCGATGAACCCGACATTGCCCCCGCCATCGCGGACGGCGCCAAGACAATTCTGGTCGTCGATGATGATCCGGCCGCCCGCGATCTGCTGTCCCGGCATTTGGGCCGCGGCGGCTATCGGGTCGTCGTCGCGTCCAACGGCGAGGAGGCCGTACATCTGGCGCGGGAGATATCTCCTGACGCCATCACCCTTGATGTGCTGATGCCGCAAATGGACGGCTGGGCCGTGCTGGCCGCACTGAAGGAAGATCCGGCGCTGGAATCAATTCCCGTCACCATGTTGTCGATCGTCGATGACAGGCGGATCGGATACGCCCTTGGCGCATCTGATTATCTGACTAAACCGATCGACAGGGAGAAACTGCTTACCACCCTGACGCGGCTTTGTCCCGACAAGGACAGGATGCATGTGCTGTTGGTCGAAGATGATGCGCCCACCCGCGAATTGCTGCGCCGTACGCTTGAAAGCAACGACCGGCTGGTCACCGAGGCGGAAAACGGTGTCGTCGGCCTGCAACGCATGAACGAAGCATCGCCGGACCTGATTTTGCTCGACCTGATGATGCCGGAGATGGACGGTTTCGAATTTCTCTCCCGCATGCGCCAGGAACAACGTTGGCACAATATTCCCGTGGTCGTGCTCACCGCCAAGACCCTTACCGCCGACGACCGCGAACGCCTGAACGACGGCTATGTCGAGAAGCTGATCGACAAGGGCGAGCAGAATTTGGAGAACCTGCTTGCCAATTTGGACGAGATGTTGGCGCCGCAACACCGTCCGGAACTGGTCGCGAAAAGCTCATGAACGAAACCCTGCAAAAGGATCAGCGGGCCAGGCGGGCGCAACTGGCCAACATCCGTCAGGAACTGCTGGCGCCGGCCGATGCCATTGTCGGCTACCACGAATTGCTGCGCGACGAGGCTGTCCGGATCGGTAACGAAGAAATTTGCGACAGTCTCGAGCGGATCGGCGCGTCCGCCCATGCGCTTTATGAACTGGTCGACCGGCAGCTTGGCGAGGACGCGGCCCGCGAGCTGATCGAGGGCGGCGATGCGGCGGCGGCGCAGAAGTCCCTGCGTCATGATTTCCGCAATCCTTTGAATGCCGTGAAGGGTTATGGGGAGATGCTGCTTGAGGACCTCGAGGACCTGGGCGAGCAGAGCCTGAAGCCCGACCTGGACAAGCTGCTGGGCGAGGTCAATCGGCTTCTGGCACAGCTCGACCGCATCGTCGACTTCTCCGGTCTTGACGGCGGTTCCGGAACCTCCGGCGCGCCGACGCGGACCAGTGCGATGATTTCCGAATTGCTCGAAGATATCCGCCCGATAAGCAATGTGGCGGCAAAGGCCGCCGAAGCCGGGCGGATACTGGTGGTTGATGATATCGAGGCGAACCGCGATCTGCTATCGCGCCGGCTTGGCCGCGAAGGCCACGACGTCACGGTCGCCAGCGGCGGCGTCGAAGCGTTGGCGATGTTGCAAGACGGGAACTTCGACCTGGTTTTGCTGGATTTGATGATGCCGGACATGAATGGCTTCGAGGTTCTGGCGCGCATAAAGGCGGATAGCCGCCTGCGGAACGTCCCCGTCATCATGATTTCCGCATTGACCGAAATGGACAGTGTGATCCGCTGTATCGAGGCCGGCGCCGAAGATTATCTGTCCAAGCCGTTCGATCAGGTCCTGCTGCGCGCCCGCATCAACGCCTGCCTTGAAAAGAAACAATGGCGCGACAGGGAAAGTCTTTATCTCGACCAGTTGGAGGCCGAAAAGGCAAAGAACGAAAAGCTGTTGTTGTCCATACTGCCGCACCAGGTGGTGGAACGGCTGAACGGCGGTGAGCAGATAATCGCCGACCGGTTTGACGACGTCAGCGTGCTGATCTCCGATCTGGTCGGTTTTACCGAGTTCTCGGCGGGCACGCCGCCGGCGGATCTGGTCGAGTATCTGAATTGGCTGTTTTCCCATTTCGACGTCCTGGCCAGCGAACTGGGCGTCGAAAAGGTCAAAACCATCGGCGATGCCTACATGGTGGTAGCCGGCATGCCGCAAGCACGGGCCGACCATGCCGAGGCGGCGGCGCGAATGGCCCTGGGCATGATGGAAATACTGGAAAAGGTCAACGCCGAGATCGGCCAGGTGTTTCAGGCCCGCATTGGCATCCATTCGGGGCCCGTGGTGGCCGGGATCATCGGCACCCACCGTTTCGTCTATGACGTCTGGGGCGACACCGTGAACGTCGCCAGCCGGCTTGAGGCCAGCAGTCTGGCGAACCGCATTCAGATTTCCGAAAGCACGTTGGCGCTGCTTGGTGGCGCTTTCGATGTCGAGCCCCGTGGCGAAATTGAGCTCAAGGGCAAGGGCCGAATGAATACATTCTTTCTTGATTTCGGATCATGACCCTAACGGAATGTTCCCTTACGGCGATATCCCGTGCGATTGTAGCGCCGTCAGCAAGCCACCGATTGCCGAAAAATGATGGACATGGAGCCCGGCCTGACGGGCGGAAGCGATGTAGGTTTCGGAATCGTCGATAAACAACGTCCGATCCGGCATGCCGCCCAATTCATCCAGCAGGGCATGAAATATGGCCGGTTCTTCCTTGGTGGAACGGAACTGGCAGGAAAAGAACGCCCGGTCACCGAACCGTTCCGCCGCCATGGGAAATACCTCGCCCAAACCTTCCCGTAGAACGGGGCCGTTGTTGGTCAGCATCGCCACTGGAAGACCTTGCTGTTGCAGCCGCGCCACCAGCGCCAGCATGTCCGTATCCGGTGTAATGGACTGGCCACGGGCCCACAGCCAGTCCTCGCGCGACAGGTGCACGCCAAGGCGCTTGTTGAATTCCTCAAGATACTCCACCGCCGAGAACTGGCCCTGATCGCCCCGATCATCAAAGCCGGACCGGAACACCTCTTCATCAATGACGTCAGGGTCCAGACCGGTCTTTTCCGCCAAGCAGGCCAGGCGCCGGGCGAAATCATAGTGACAGAGGACGCCATCCATATCGAAGACAACCAGTTCGATGGCCGCCATGGTCTTAAAACGCCGACGTCATGCCGCCATCGACGGTCAGGGCCGCGCCGTTGACGTAGCTGCCTGCCTCCGAAGCGAGAAAAACCGCCGCCCCCGCCAATTCCGCCGGATCACCCCAGCGGCCCAGCGGCGTGCGCTCCTTGACCATGGCGTCAAATACCGGATCAGCCATCAACGGCGTATTGAGTTCCGTCGCGAAAAAGCCGGGATTGATGGCATTCACCGTCACGCCATGGGGACCCAGCTCAATAGCCAGGGTCTTGGTCAGCCCGGCCAGACCGTGTTTGGAAGAGACATAGGCGGGAATGGTCGCTCGGCCGACCTGCGCCATGATGGACGCGATATTGATAATGCGGCCCCAGCCCCGTTTCACCATCCCCGGCGCCAATCGTTGGGCAAGCAGGAATGGCGCGGTCAGATTGACATCCAGCACGTTGCGCCATGCCCCCTCGTCGAAATCAGCCAAGGGTACCCGGTGATTGATGCCGGCATTATTGACCAGGATATCTATGCCGTCGCCGATATCGGCCAGGGCGGCGTCCCGGCCCGGCCCGTCGCTGGCATCGAAGGGCAAGGCCTGTACGGCGTGACCTTGTCCGGCCAATACCTCCGCCGTCGTCTGGCAATCAGCCCCATTGCGCGAGTTGATCATGACCTGGGCGCCCTGTTCCGCCATGGCCTTGGCGATCGCCAGGCCAAGGCCCCTGGTCGAGCCGGTGATCAAGGCCCGGCGGCCATCAAGGCGAAAGTCCATTTGCCGGCCTTACAGTATGGCGCCCACGGTCCAAGGCACGAATTCGTCGTCGCCAATGCCCAAGGCCTCGGATTTCGACGGCGCGCCAGATGCGGTGGCCACGATCAGGTCGAAAATCTGCTGGCCCAACTCCTCTATCGTCGCTTCGCCATCGACGATCTGGCCGCAGTTTATGTCCATATCGCCCTCCATGCGGTCATACATGGTGGTATTCGTCGCCAGTTTCAGGCAAGGCGTCGGCTTGGAGCCAAAGACCGAACCGCGGCCCGTGGTGAAACAGGCGACATTGGCGCCGCCGGCGATCATGCCGGTGATCGAGGCCGGGTCGTAGCCGGGCGTATCCATGAAGACGAAGCCCTTTTCGGTGATCTTCTCGGCATAGGGATAGACGTCCACCAGATTGGTGGTGCCGCCCTTGGCGGCGGCGCCGAGGGATTTTTCAAGTATCGTCGTCAGGCCGCCGGCCTTGTTGCCGGGCGAGGGATTGTTATTCATCTCGGCCCCCATGGCGGCGGTATATTGCTCCCACCATTTGATATGGGCGACCAGCTTTTCGCCAACCTCCCGATTGACCGCGCGGCGGGTCAGCAGATGTTCGGCGCCATAGATCTCCGGCGTTTCCGCCAGACAGGCGGTACCGCCGTGGCGGACCAGCAAATCCGCCGCCGCGCCCAGCCCGGGATTGGCCGAAATACCCGAATAGGCGTCCGAACCGCCGCATTCCATGCCCAGGATCAGCTCGCTTGCCGGAATGGTTTCCCGGCTGACCCGGTTGGCATCGGCCAGCATCTCGCGGATCAAGCCGACGCCGCGGGCCACGGTCTTTTCCGTACCGCCCGTATCCTGGATCGTGAAGGCGTGCAGCTTGTCCGAAGTGCTAAGCTTCTCCGCCTCCATCATGGCGCCGATCTGGTTCGCCTCGCAGCCCAGGCCGACGAGAAGGTTGGCCGAAAAGTTCGGATGCTTGGCATAGCCCGAAATGGTCCGCTGAATGTAGTTCAGGCCGATCCCGGCACAGCCGCCGCAGCCATAATCATGGGTCAGTGCCACGACGCCATCCACGTTCGGGTAATCGGCCAGGGCATCACCGCGAAAGGCATCGGCGATCATGCGCGCCGCCGTCGCCGAACAATTCACCGAGGTCAGAACGCCGATGTAGTTGCGCGTCGCCACCCGGCCATCGGCCCGGCGGATACCTTGAAATGTGGCGCGTTCGTTCTCGGGGATGTAATCCACCGGCGTGATATCGGCGCCGAACATGTAATCCCGGTCGAAATCCTTGACCATGACATTGTGGGTATGGACGTGATCGCCGGGTTTGATCTCGGCCGTGGCGAAACCGATGATCTGATCATATTTGCGGACCGGTTCGTCCTTGGCGATGGGTTGGGTGGCGATCTTGTGTCCGGCCGGTACCGGAACGTTGGCGGCAACCGCTTCACTGGCAACATCGTTACCTTGAGCGATGTCATCCCGGGCCACGACCACATTGTCGTTCGGATGCAGGCGGATGGTGGTCGGCTGTGTCTCGGTCATTGAAATAATCTCCAGGTTGGCGCCATATGGCGGCAACTTAACGCAAACGGGGAACCTCGTCATCGCGGATTGTCATTTGCCAGGGGCGATACAACGGGAAACAGGAAGGGGCGGTGCATGACACTGGATCCACAGGTGAAATATGTTCTGGAACTGGTCGAACAATCGCCCTATCCCGAATTCTACACGGTCTCGGCGGAGGAAGCGCGGGAGATTTTTGAAGCAACCGCACCGGCCCTGAACGTACCGCCGGAGGATGTGTACCGCACGGAAGACCGCTGGATCGAAGGCGTGGAAGGCGATATTCCCATCCGCATCTACACACCCCATGAACCAAAAGCGGGCGAGAAGCTGCCCATCTTGGTCTTCTATCACGGCGGCGGTTTCGTCATTGGCAGCCTGGACAGCTATGACAGCCTGTGCCGTGTCCTGGCCAACATGGCCGAATGCGTCGTTGTTTCGGTGGATTACCGCCTGGCGCCCGAGCATAAGTTTCCCGCCGCCGTCGATGACGGGTTGGAGGCCTATCAATGGGTCAGCGACCATGCCCATGAACTGGGCGGCGATGCCCGCTGCATCGCCATCGCCGGCGACAGCGCCGGTGGCAACGTCACCGCCGTCACCGCCATTGGCATCCGCGACGAGGGCGATATACCACCCCTGCTGCAGGTCCTGATCTATCCCGTCGCGGGGGGAGCGCCGGAAACACCATCGCATCACGAATTTGCCCAGGGGATGTTGCTGACCCGGGCCAATCTGCTGTGGTTCTACGAGCAGTACCTGGACCAGCCGGAAGACGCCACCGACCCACGCTTCGCCCCATTGCTGGCGGAAAATCTTGCGGGACTGGCCCCGGCCCTGGTGATCGTCGCCGGCCATGACCCGTTGCGCGATGAGGGGATCGCCTATGCCGAACGTCTGCACGAGGCCGGCGTGCAGGTTGAATTGAGCAATTATGAAGACATGGTGCATGGCTTCATCTCCCTCGCCGACGCGGTCGATCAGGGCAAGATCGCCATCGACCAGATTACCGCCGCCCTGCGCAAGGCGTTCGCCGGCAAGGAATAGGAGATAATCTCCAAGTTTAACCTTTCGTGAACCATGGCGGCCTATCCTGAGCGAAAGGAAAGCCACCATGCGCAGAATCAGCTTCAGTTCCGCAGGAATTCACAATCACCGCCGGGATCGGCGGATGACGCTGTTGCAATTGGTCTTGCAAGCCGACGGCATGGAATTCGACAGTACCGACTGGGGCCTGGGCGGCATCCGTATCGAAGGCCAAATTCCAGACCGAAAAGAGGAAGACAGTTTGCGGATCGTGGTTTCGGGCGAGCGCAAGGGTCAGCACTTGAGCATCGACGTCATGGCGACGATCGTGCGCATTGATGAAGTGAGCAACGAGACCGCGTTGCGTTTCGACGATTTAAGCGCCGAGGATCTGGATGTACTGGAAGCCCTGATCACCGGCCGCCGCATCAGCGCCTGATTCTATCCCTACAATATTTCTTCGACATTCTCCGGCGGCCGGCCCACGGCAGCCTTGCCGTTCGCCAGCACCACGGGCCGTTCGATCAGGATTGGATTGGCGACCATTGCCGCGATCAACCGTCCTTCATCCAGGCTTTCGTCGGCCAATCCGTTTTCCTTGTAGGCCGCTTCCTTGGTGCGCATGAATTCGCGCGGCGCCAGGCCCAACAGGTCCAGGATGCTTTTCAGCGTCGCGGCATCGGGCGGCGTTTTCAGATACTCGATAATTGTCGGCTCTATGCCCCGGTCCTGCAGCAACTGCAATGTCAGGCGGGATTTTGTACAGCGCGGGTTGTGATAGATCGTAACGGTCATGAACGGCTCCCCATTTGAAATTGATCGCTAGGCTAACAAAGCAGGCCTTCTATTGACAACGCAAACCGGCTAAACCGGGACCAAACGGATACTATTTGTCTTTGGGAGTTGCGCATGAGTGACGAAGTACCGGCCGGTTTCGAACCGGCTGCCGTTAGTGAACCTTTCGAGAGCTTCGTCGGTCCCCTGTACGAGAAACGGGATGGCGACGGCTATACCTGCGGTTTCCGCGCCGCGGCGCGCCACGGCAACCGCCGGGGCGTCGTCCATGGCGGCATGTTGTTTACCTTCGCCGACCATACCCTGAGCAACATGGTCTGGGAGCGGACCGCGGGAGCGCCCTGCGCCACGGTCACCCTGAACGTGGATTTCCTGGCCGGCGTCAGAACCGGCGACTGGATTGAATGCACCGGCGCCATCACCCGGGAAACCCGCTCTCTGATATTCATCAAGGGCCAATTGACCATCGACGGCGAACCGGTGATGACCGCTTCCGGCGTCTGGAAAAAACTAGGCGCCGACTAGGCCAGTTTCTTGGTCGCATCCAGATCAGCGTACTTGCTCTCCCGCTTCTCCTGCTTGGCCATGAACGCTTCGCCCAGATCGGCACGAGACAGCATCGCGGCATTCCAGGTGGCGATATAGTTCAGGCCGTCCTGAATGGAATGATCGCGGGCATAGTTGAGCATTTCCTTGTTCCCCACGGTGGCGATGGGGCTTTTCGCCGCGATTTCCCGCGCGATATCCATGACACCGGCCAACAACGCCTCCTGGTCGGCGAAAACCTGGTTAACCAGGCCGCACTCCCGCGCCTCCGCCGCCATCATGCGCCGACCGGTATAGGTCAGCTCCCGCACGATGCCATGCGGGATAATGTGCGGCAGGCGCTGTAGGGTGCCCACATCCGCCGTCATGCCGATATTGGTTTCCTGGATGCAAAAGAACGCATCCTCGGCGCAATAGCGCATATCGGCGGAGGAGATCAGATCGATGCCGCCGCCGATGCAGGCGCCCTGCACGGCCATCAATACAGGCAGGCGGCAGCGGTCCACCACCGACATGGTTTCCTGCATATGCAGCACCGTCCGGCGCAGGGCCTCGGCCTTGCGGGCCGGCTCGCTATCGGTGCCCATCAGGCCGGGGCCGAAATCGTTCAGGTCCAGACCGGAGGTGAAATGCTTGCCCTGGGCCGAGAAAACCACGACGCGGGCCGTGGGATCGTTATCGATCTCGCCGAAAACCTGAACCATCTCGGGCCAGAACGCCTTGTTCATGGTGTTGAATTCCGCGCCTCGGGTCAGTTGCACGTGGGCAATGCCGTCAGCGACGGTCAGGCTCAATGTTTCGTACGCCATCAGATCCTCCATACCTTCAGATTTGCCTTGTGATAACATGCCGCAATCAACCGCAAAAGCGGCCAGACGAAAAAAGACGAAGGAGGACGTAATGGCGGTGACACAAGAGAGCCTGATGGCGCTGCAGCTCCTGGGCAAGGAATTCACCTATACGGACAACGATTCCATGCTTTACGCCCTGGGCATCGGCATGGGCGCGGACCAGATGGACCGCCAGGAACTGGCCTTCTGTTATGAAAACGGTCTGAAGGTGATGCCGTCGCAAGCCACGGTCATCGCCTTTGACGACAGCATCTTCTGGGACTGCGGCATCGACGTCTTCAAGACCGTGCATGGCGAACAACGGCTGACCCTGCACCGCCCCCTGCCCGCCGCCGCGACCGTTGTTTCGGACGTGCGGGCCACGGACGCCTTCGACAAGGGCGAAGGCCGGGGCGCGATCATACTTCTTGAGACCGTCCTGACCGACAAGGACAGCGGCGACAAACTCTGCACCATGGACTCGGTGCTTTTCGCCCGTGGCGATGGCGGTTATGGCGGCCCCCAGGGTTCGCCGGAACCGCTTCCGAAATCGCCCATGCGCCCCGCCGATCATGTGGTTGAATTCCAGACCCTGCCCCGTCAGGCTTTGCTCTATCGCCTGTCCGGCGACCGCAATCCCCTGCATTGCGATCCCGATTTCGCCGCCACGGGCGGTTTCGACAAACCCATCCTGCATGGCCTATGCACCTATGGCCACGCCTGCCATGCGGTGCTGCGGACCACCTGCAACTATCAGCCGGAAAGGATGTTGAGCTTTTCCGCCCGTTTCGCCGCACCCGTGATCCCCGGCGATATGTTGCAAACACATATTTGGCAAGACGAAGACGAGATCTATTTCACCACCTCAGTGCCGGAGAAGGACTTGATCGTTCTCTCCAACGGCTTCGCCACCATAGATATCTAGGCCATGGGCAACGAGAACGAACCACGCGGCGATCTGGCCGACGTCCAGGCAGCCCGCGCCGCCCGCCTTGACGAGGCGCGGCCCGACGCCGTCGCGAAGCAGGAAAAGCGCGGGCTGAGCACGATCCGCGCCTCCATCACGGCCCTGATCGACGCCGGCAGCTTTGTCGAATACGGTGGCCTGGCCGCACCCGCCCGCGATGATATGACCGGCCCGGCCGATGGTCTGGTCATGGGTACGGCAACGGTCGATGGCGCGCCGGTCGTCGTGATCGGCTATGACTATACGGTGCATGCGGGCAGCCAAAGCGCCATCAACCATCGCAAGACCCAGCGCATGTTCAGCCTGGCGGAACGCAATGGCTGGCCCGTGATCGGCTGGTGGGACGGCGCCGGCGCGCGGACCCACGACATGATGCTGCCCGCGCGCGGCACCAGCCCCACCTTCGTCACCTTCGCGCGGCTATCGGGAAAGGTGCCGACCATCGCCCTGGTCACCGGCCGCGCTTTTGCCGGGCAGGCCAATCTGGCGGGGCTGAGCGACATCGTCATCGCCACGCCCGATGCCACCATGGGCATGGCTGGGCCGCCCTTGGTCGCCGCCGCCTTCGGCACCTGGCTGACGCCGGAGGAAATCGGCCCCATGGAGGTGCATGAAGCCGCCGGTGCGATCGATATTCTGCGCCCGGACGAAGACAGCGCCCTGGCGGCGGCACGGCGGTATTTGGGCTATTTCAGAGGCCGTCAGAAAACGGCGGGCGCGGCGGATCAGGATCTGCTGCGTGATATCATCCCGGAAAGCCCGCGCCGGGCCTACAATGTGCGCAAGGTGGTCGAGGGCCTGTGCGACACCGACAGCGTACTGGAATTGCGCCCCAAATTCGGCAAGGCCGCCGTGACCGCGCTGGCCCGGATCGATGGCTGGCCCGTGGGCGTGATCGCCAATCAACCCATGGTCCTGGCCGGCGCCATGGACAGCGATGCCTGCGATAAGATCGCCCGCTTCATCCAGCTTTGCGATGCCTATGACATCCCCATGCTGTTCCTGTGCGACACGCCGGGCCTGATGGTCGGGCCCGATGTTGAGAAAACCGCCCTGGTGCGCCATTCGGCCCGCATTCTGACCGCCCTGGCCAATGCCAACACGCCCTTCATGACCGTGGTGCTGCGCAAGGCCTATGGCCTGGGCTATTACGTCATGGGAGCGGAGGCCTGCGATCCCGATCTGCTGGTAGCCTGGCCGACGGCGGAATTCGGCGGCATGGGCCTGGAAGGCGCGGTCAATATCATTCACGCCACGGAACTGAACGCGATCGAAGACGAGGCTGAAAAGGCCAAGGTGCACAAACAGCGGACGGACGAGCTGCGCACCTACAATACCGCCCTGGCGACGGCAGAGCGGTTTCATATCGACGACGTCATCGACCCCGCCGATACCCGCGCCATTCTGGCCAACACCCTGGCCGCCCTGCCTAAGGCCGATCCACATCGGAACCGCAAGCGGGTGGTGGAGCCGTGGTAATATCCCCCGAAGAATCAGATTCGGAGATTTCACCATGAGCCGACAAAACATCTCGTCCGGCGGCCCGTTGGAGGCCAAGGTCGGATATTCTCGCGCCGTCCGCGTCGGCCGCTCGATCCATGTCTCGGGCACCACCGCCTTTGGCCCCGACGGCAACATGGTCGCCGAAGACGCCTATGGCCAGACCGTGCAGATCCTGAAAATCATTGTCGCCGCCTTGGCCGAGGCGGGGGCGAAACCGGCAGATGTGGTGCGCACGGTGATGAATGTGACGGACATCGCCGATGCCGGGGATGTGGGCCGGGCCCATGGCGAGGTCTTCGCCGATGTCCGCCCGGCGGCCACCATGGTCCAAGTCGTCGCCCTGATCTCGCCGGAGATGAAGGTCGAGATCGAGGCCTATGCGGAATTGAGCGGGGACGCCTGAGTTTATGACCTCTGTTCCCCTTGGTGTTACCATCGACGATGTGCGCGCCGCCGCAAAACGCATTGAGGGCCTTGTCCGCCGAACGCCGATGCTGCCGGCGATCTTGGCGCATGGTCCGCTGCCGGGAAATCCAACTCTGAACCTGAAGTTGGAATGCCTACAGGTCTCGGGCTCGTTCAAGGCGCGGGGCGCCATGAGTACGCTGACTACCTTGGACGATGCCGCCAAGGCACGGGGCCTGATCACCGCCTCGGGCGGCAATCATGGCCTGGGCGTGGCTTATGCGGGTCACGCGGCGGGTGTGCCGGTAACGATCTATCTGCCCGGCAATACGCCGCCCGCGAAAGCCGACAATTTGCGCCGTTGGGGGGCGGATGTGCATATGCACGGCGATGTCTGGGATGACGCCAATCAAGAGGCGCTGAAGGTCGCCGAGCGTGACGGCAAGACCTATATCCACCCCTTTGCCGATCCCGCCGTGATTGCCGGCCAGGGTACGGTCAGCCTGGAGGTTCTGGCGGACGCGCCGGATACGGATGTGCTGCTGGTCTCGATCGGCGGCGGCGGCCTGATCTCGGGCGCGGCGATGGCGGCCAAGGCCCTAAAACCGGAAATAACCGTCATTGGTATCGAGCCGGTGGGCGCGCCGACCTTGCATGACAGCGTCGCGGCGGGCGAGCTGGTGCGGCTGGACCGTATCGAGACCAAGGCCAATACCCTGGCGCCCCGGCGCAGCGAGGCGATCAATCTTGCCCTGATCCAGGAAAACGTGGACCAGATCATTCTGGTCAGCGACGAACAGATGTACGAGGCGGCGCGCTGGCTGTGGCGGGAGTTTGGCATTGGGGTGGAGCTTTCGGCCGCCGCCGCCATCGCGGCACTTCAGGCCGGGGTCTATGCCCCGGCGAAAGACGCGGTCTGCACCGCCCTGATCTGCGGCACCGGCAGCGATGGCGTGCGCTGAGATGGAAGCTGTGCTGCCCGAAAATGATGTGACGGATGAAAAACACCGCATTTTGGCGGAGGTCTTTGGCTTTTCCGGCTTTCGACCCGGTCAGGCGGAGATTATCGATGCCGTGATGCTGGGGCAAAGCGCCCTGGCGGTGATGCCCACGGGGGCGGGCAAATCCTTGTGCTTTCAGGTGCCCGCCTTGGCCCTGGGTGGCCTGACCATTGTCGTCTCGCCGCTGTTGGCCTTGATGCAGGATCAGGTCGTCGCCCTGCAATTGGCCGGCGTACGGGCCGAAACCATCAATTCCGCCAAGGACCGTGGCCAGAATGTCGATGTCTGGCGGCGGGTTACGGCGGGCGAGGTTTCGCTGTTGTATCTGTCCCCCGAACGTCTGATGACCGAACGCATGCTGGCCGCGCTGACCCGCCTGCCGATCAATCTGATCGCCGTCGACGAGGCCCACTGTATTTCCCAGTGGGGCCCCGCCTTCCGCCCGGAATACAGCGATCTCTCCCGCCTGCGGGAATTGTTTCCAGGCGTGCCCCTGGTGGCGCTGACCGCGACGGCGGACGTGGTTACCCGCCGCGACATCGCGGAAAAGCTGTTCGGTTCCGGCGGCCGCATTTTCGTCCAGGGCTTTGACCGGCCCAATATCCGTCTCGACGTCGCCTTCAAGCAGGATTGGAAAGGGCAGATGTTGGCCTTCCTGCGCCGCCACGAGGGCGAAAGCGGCATCGTCTATTGCCTTTCACGCAAAAAGACCGAGGAAACGGCGGCATTGCTGCTGTCCCAGGGCATCCAGGCCCTGCCCTATCATGCCGGCATGGAGAAGTGGCAGCGCGACGGCAACCAGGACCGCTTCATGCGCGAGGACGGTATCGTCATGGTGGCGACGATTGCCTTCGGCATGGGCATCGACAAGCCGGACGTGCGCTTCGTACTGCATACCGATCTGCCGGGCAGCATGGAGGCTTATTATCAGGAATTCGGCCGCGCCGGCCGCGACGGGGCGCCGGCCCAGGCCCTGATGCTATACGGGTTGGGCGATATCCGCATGCGCCGCCAGTTCATCGAACAAGAGGGTAGCGGCGAGGAGCGGCGGCGCCAGGAACATAAGCGCCTGGATGCCCTGCTGGCCTATTGCGAGGCGCCGCAGTGCCGCCGGCAAACCTTGCTGGCCTATTTCGGCGAGGAACAGCAGCCATGCGGCAATTGCGACCTTTGCCTTGATGCCGCCCCGCCCGTCGATGGCACCGACCTGGCGCGGCTGGCCCTAAACGCCGTACGCGACACCGGACAGCGCTTTGGCGCGGCCCATATTGTCGATGTCCTGTGCGGCGCCAACAATGAAAAGGTGCGCAAATTCGGCCACAACCAACTCGACAGCCACGGCGGCGGCAAGGGCCGGGGTAAACCGGAATGGCAATCCATTCTGCGGCAACTGGTGGCCGGCGGCTACTTGGCCCTGGACCTGGATGGCTACGGCGGCATGGCGTTGGCAGGCCGCGGACAGGCGTTGCTGCGCGGCGAGGAAGATTTTCCCTATCGCCCCGATGCCGCGCCACGGCCGGTGACCGCCCGTCCGAAAAGCGCGAAAACCTCCAATAGGCTTGCGGAAGCGCAGGAGCAGGAGCTGTCCGCCCGTGACCTTGATCTTCTTGCCGCGTTGAAAGAACTGCGCTCCAGCCTGTCGAAGGCGCGCAACGTGCCGGCATACGTGGTTTTCTCCGACCGATCCTTGCTGGACATGGCCCAGAACCGCCCCACGACCGAGGATGAATTCGCCGAAATTCATGGCGTGGGGCAAGCCAAACTGAAAAAATTCGCGGCGCCATTCCTGGCTATTATCTCGGAACATGACTAGTAGCGTACGCCTCGCCAGGAGCCAGACAACCATACCATCAGGTTTCGGAGGCAAACCGACCCACGTTCAGATAGCATAGAGAAGCTACCACGCCGGCCCTTCGGTATGATGGTGAGCAGGATCCAATTCAACTATTTGGCATGCCATAATTCATTCAGCTATCTGATTGAATTGCGTTTTCCCTGCCGTATCCAATAGGCTCCGAATACGATTTGTTCCCAGAGCAAACGCAGCGTCGCATCTTAGCCGGCCACATTATGGCAAAATGCTTATTACATGCGTATTATGTAATCATATATATACGCCTAACTATTACCATAGATAAACCCAAGTATTTTTTCGGCCCTGTCATCGTATTCAATGTAACGTACGAAATCTTTTTCTTGAAAATCTTACCCCTATTAATATATTAGTAATATGTGCTGCCCTACCATAGAGCGAAATTAGACCAATTTAACAAAATCTCTGAATTCAATGATTCAGTACGGAGGGCACCATGATTTCTTGGTTTGGCGATATGAAAGTGGGCGTGCGCGTTCTCATGGGCATGCTGGTTCCCGTGATCGGCCTGGTTGTTTATGCCGGGGTTTCAATGGTGGAGAAATACGGCACCTCGCAGGAGCTTGAACGGGTCAGCGCGTTGGCGAAACTTGCGCCGACCGTGAGCGCCCTGGCCCATGAATTGCAGAAAGAGCGGGGCCAATCAGCCGGCTTTATCGCTTCCAAGGGTAGTTCATTCGCCGGCACCTTGCCGGGCCAGCGCAAGGAAACGAATGCGCGGCGGGAAGATCTTGCCAAGGCCATCAGAGCTTTCAATTTTGCCGCCTATGCGCCTTCATTGGCTAATGCGGCCGACACGGCCGTCGCCAATGTCGCCAAGCTGGATCAGGTCCGTGGCCAGGTCAGCAATTTGAAAATCAACGTGCCCGGCATGGCAAAATATTATACCGGCGCCATTACCTCGCTGCTGGGTATCGTCAGCGAAATGCTCATCGCCAGTACGGATGACGGGGTCAGCAAGGAAATTGGCGCCTACGTCGCCTTCTTGCAAGGCAAGGAACGGGCCGGACGTGAGCGCGCCATGGGTGCCGGCGGCTTCGGTTCAGGGAAATTCCAGCCGGCGATCTACAACAAGTTCGTTGAATTGATCGGGGCGCAGGATTTGCTTTTCCGGAGCTTCCGCCTGTTCGGCACGGACGAGGAATGGACCTATTATCAAAAGACCATGACTGGCAAGGCGGTGGACGAAGTCGCGCGCATGCGGAAGATCGCCCTGGCCTCGCCCCAGACCGGCGATATGGGCGGCATCACGGGTTCCTATTGGTTCGCGCAGATCACCGACAAGATCAACCTGATGAAACAGGTCGAAGACCACATCGCGCACGACCTGGACGAAATTGCGGTCGAAAAGTCCGAGGCGGCCTGGCATAGCTTCCTGGTTTATGCCGCCGCCACGCTGGCGTTGCTAGCTGTTACGGCGCTTTTGGTCTTTGTCATCGTGCGTTCCATAACCGGTCCGGTCGGGGCTCTGACGGGGGTCATGCACAAGCTTGCCGATGGTGACAAAACCGTCGATGTTTTCGGCCGGGACCGCAAGGACGAGATCGGGGCCATGGCCCAGGCGGTCGAGGTGTTCAAACAGAACGCGATCGAAATGGAGCGGATGGAAGCCGAACAGGCGGAGCAAAAAGTCCGTACCGAGGAACAGCGCAAGGCCGAAATGCTGCAAATGGCGGATGGTTTCGAAGCCAGCGTCATGGGCGTCGTGGAAAGTGTCTCCAGCTCGGCCAGCCAGATGGAAAATTCGGCGCAAAGCATGTCAGGCACGGCACAGCAGGCTTCCGCGCAATCAGCCAATGTGGCAACGGCCTCGCAACAGGCAACGGCGAATGTTCAGACCGTGGCCAGTGCGGCCGAGGAACTGGCGGCCTCGGTACAGGAAATTGCCCGTCAGGTTGCCGATTCCTCGCAAATTTCGAACGAGGCGGTGTCCGAGGCTGACCGGGTCGGGCATCAGATGCAGGAACTGGCCGAAGCCTCCCAGCGCATTGGCGAAGTCGTGGATCTGATCAACGATATCGCCGGGCAGACCAACTTGCTGGCGCTGAATGCAACGATCGAGGCCGCGCGCGCCGGTGATGCGGGCAAGGGTTTTGCGGTCGTGGCATCGGAAGTAAAGAATCTTGCCAATCAAACCGCCAATGCGACGGGTGAAATCGCCGGACAGATCGGATCGATCCAGGATGCGACCAGTGGTGCGGTCAAGGCGATTGAAGGGATCGCGGGGACCATCCGCAAAATCAACGATATCGCGGCAACGATCTCGGCGGCGGTTGAACAGCAGGGTTCAGCGACCGGCGAAATCAGCATGAACGTGCAGCAGGCCGCAAAGGGCACCCAAGAGGTCGATGACAATATCACCCAGGTCAGCCGCGGTGCCGACGAGACCGGCGCGGCGGCGGGCGAGGTATTGTCGGCGGCGAAGGATCTGACCCAGCAATCGGGCTCCCTGAAGCAGGAGGTGGAGGAATTCCTCCAACGGGTGCGCGCCGCCTAGCCGCGCCCCTCCCGGCCACTGTCCGGCCAACACCGGCGCACATCGATAACCGTGACCGCCGCGCCATCCGCCCTCACAGCGTGGATGGGCGCGGCGGTCACAATGTCGCGTTCCAATGCTCCCGATTAGCCGCTACTGTCGAGGCTGGCAGATCGGCGATCCGGGCGAAAATGGGCCATAATCCCTGAAATATCTCTCCCGTTGGCCGCCGTGCGTGCGGATGTGACAGGAGGGAATAATCATGAATTTTGACAAATACGAACGCCTCACCTTTGAGCGGCGGGACCGGGTATTGTGGATATCCATAGACGCCGGCCCCATGAACGCGGTGGATTTCCCACTGCACGAGGAACTGGCGCATGTCTTCTACGAGGCGCAGTCCGACCAGGATAGCGACTTGATCGTCTTGACCGGCGCCGGCCGCGCCTTCTGCGCCGGCGGCGACATGGACTGGTTTCAGGAGATGATCGACGATCAATCCAAGTTCCGCGGCATCACCACCGATGCCAAACGCATCGTCAATGGCCTGTTGGAGATGGAAAAGCCCATTATCTGCCGCCTGAACGGCGCCGCCGCGGGGCTGGGCGCCTCCATCGCCTTGCTGTGCGACGTCATCATCGCCGATGAGCGCGCCCTGATCGGCGACCCCCACGTCAAGGTCGGCCTGGTGGCGGGCGACGGCGGCGCGGTGATCTGGCCGCAACTGATCGGCTTTGCCCGGGCCAAGGAGATGCTGCTGACCGGTGAAATGATCCGCGCTTCGGAAGCCGTCGGCATGGGCCTGATCAACTATGCGGTGCCGGCCGAGGAATTGGACGCCAAGGTTGACGAAATGGCCGGCAAAATCTTGGGCAATCCCCGTTGGGCCGTGCGTTGGACCAAGACCGCCGTCAATCTGGTGCTGCGCGACATCGCCAACAAGGTGATGGAACCCGCGATCGCTTATGAGATCAGTTCCAACGCCACCAAGGACCGCCAGGAGGCGGTCAATGCGTTTGTTGAAAAACGGGCGCCGAACTATACCGGCGAATAGGGAGCGGATAGGGATATAGGTCATGTATTTTGCGGACGAACCTGAACATGTCGCGATGCTGCGCGATACCATACGCCGCTTCACCGAACAGGAGACGCCGCGGGAGAAGCGCCAGGAATGGCTGACGGCGCACACCTGGCCCCGGGACGTCTTCGCCAAATTGGCGGCATTGGGCGTCTGCGGCCTGACCGTGGATGAGGAATTCGGCGGCCAGGGCCAGGATTGGTATGCCGCCACGGCCGTGATCGAGGAACTGGGACGCGGCGGCGTATGTCTGGCCGGCCCCTATATTCAATGCGCCTTCTATGGCGGCGGCAATATTTCCGAAAGTGGTTCACCGGCGCAAAAGGCGGAGCTGCTGCCCAAGGTCGCGGCCGGCGAATTGCAGTTCGCCTATGGTTTGTCGGAGCCCGAGACGGGCGGTGATTTAGCCAACGTCCAGACCAAGGCGCATCTGGAGGACGGCGGTGATACGGTGGTCATAAATGGCGTCAAACGCTGGTGCACCGGCGCCGATTGGGCTGACTATATCTTCTGCTTCGTCAATTCCGATCCCGACGGCGAGAAATACAAGAATCTGTCGATGATCCTGGTGCCCACGGACGCACCGGGCATCACCCGCCATCAACTAACCCATCGCAACCTGGTCTATACCCACAGCTTCGATGTCTATTTCGACAACGTCCGCCTGCCCAGCGATAGCATCCTGGGTGGGGCGGAGGCCTGGAACAAGGGCTGGCGTGCCCTGGCCGGCCGGTCGCTGGACGTTGAAAAGGTGGAAGTGGCGGCCATGACCTTCGGCCTGGCCCAGTCGGCGGTGGAAGAAGCCTGGGAATACGCCCAGCAGCGCAAACAATTCGGCACCGTGATCAGTGGTCACCAGGCGGTACGCCACGAACTGGTGGAAGCCAAGACCAAGCTGGAAGCCTGCCGCCACATGCTCTACCACGCCGCCTGGCTGGTGGGAGAAGGCCGCCCGGCATCGGTGGAAACCAGCATGGCGAAACTGTTCATCGCCGACGTCGGTGTTGAAATCGGCTTGGCCTGTCAGCGCGTCCTGGGCGCCTACGGCATGGGGGACGAGTTCGACATGATGCAGACGGTCACGGACCTGATCGGCATGCCCATCGTCGGCGGTTCCTCGAACATGCAGAAAAACAATATCGCCAACCGCTTGGGCCTGGCGGGATAATACCGGGTTCAAGCTTTCTTGATGAGCACCACGTCGTTTCCGGCAATCACAAGCTCGGCCGCCGGCCCCATGCGCGACCAGTGCGCCGTCAGCCATTGGAAGGTGACTTCCGAGAAATAGCTGACGTGCGTGGGATCGGTGATGTAGTGCCAGGTCTTGAACGCCTGAGGATCGCGCACCCGCTTGGTCATGATACCCAGCCAACCGCCGGGGTTGAGGCACGCCCACAGGCGGTCCAGATCCCGGCCCGGTTGCGCCAGATGCTCGGCAACCTCGCTCAACGTGATAAAATCGTAGCGCGCCGATAGGACCGATTGGTCCGGCGCGTAATAGGGATCGTAAACCGCCATGGCATGCCCCGCCTCGGCGAACATTTCCGCCAGCTCCGGCCCCGGTCCGCAGCCGAAATCAAGGCCCCTGGCGGTTTCGGGCAGGCGTTGCATCAACGGCGTGAAAAGACGGTCGAGAAATCGCCGGTAGCCGGGATCGCCGGGCCGGTTGTCGTGCAGATCGTAGTAGGCTTTTTCCGCCGCCGCCGATAAATGCTGGGCGGGCGGCACGAAAACCAGATCGCAGGTTCGGCAATGCAGATAATCCCGCACCTTGTCCGAATGATAGGGCAAAACCCCAGCACCCTGGCAGAGCGGACAGCGGCTATCCCCGTTCTTCAGTGAAGACATGCGGGGCATCGAGCGCAAAGTCGTCCAGCAAGAACCGTTCCTGGGGCTTTTCCGAGGCGGTCTTGGGAATTTCCCCCAACACTTGCAGATAACTCGGCACGAAGTTGGCTTCCAGCTCGCGCCGGCAGATCGCGAATACCGATTGCGGCTCCACGACCGTGCCCTCCACGGCAACCACCGCCGCGACAACGTCCTTTTCGCCCGGCGCGCCGGAGGCCGCCGGTACGCCATAGACGAATACGTCACCGATGTCGGGATGTTCGGCAATTGCCTGCTCGACAAAGCCGGGATTAACGAAATCGCCGTTGTGGCGAATGCCGCCGCCCTTGCGGTAGTCGAAGAAAAGCCAGCCGTCCGCGTCCGCGTGGCCAATATCACCGCTGCGCAGCCAACCCCCCTCGGTCTTCTTGGTCGAAGCTTCCGTATTCTTGAAATACTCCACCGACGGCGCCGGGCCCTTCTGGGACCGGGAAATGATCTCGCCCATGACGCCCGGGGCGCATTCATTGCCTCCCTCGTCGACGATCTTCATCTCCAGGCCCCTGGGCGCCTTGCCGAAGCTGCCGACGGGGCCGACGCCAATGGGCTTGAAGGCAAGACCGCCCTCGATCGCGCCATAGAATTCGAAAATGTCCACATTGAAGCGCTGTTCGAACTTTTCCCAGATGGTTGCCGGCATGCCAGCGCTGATAACGAAACGCACCGGGTTGTCGCCATCGTTTTCCTGTTCCGGCTCGGCATAGACCGCCGCCGTCATGCCGCCCAGCAGATTGAACACGGTAGCACCGTATTGCCGGGTGATATCCCACAGCCGTGACTTGGTGAAGCGGCGGGAAATGATGCAACGCATGGACATGGCCAGACTGCTGCCCAGGGTCAGCATCTGGGCATTGCCGTGGGTCAGGGACAGGCCGGTGTAGGGCCGGTCGCCGGGTTCGAATGGAAAAATTGAACCAAGACCGCCAAAACGGCCGTTCTGAAAGACCACGCCCTTGGGATCGCCCGTCGTGCCGGAGGTATATAGGATCTGCAGCGGATCGGTTGGCCCGGTCAGACGGCTGTTTACATTCACTTCCGGACGCCCATAAACACTTGCCAGATCGGCTGCGCCCGCGACATCACCGACGGCTGCCCGGCCCAGGCCCTCCTCGCTATGCATGACCAGGATCCATTCCAGATCCGGCACCTGCGCCTGGATCTCGACCACCTGATCAAGGCAATAATCGGCGCAGATGATGCCCTTGCACTCGGAATTGGTCAGGGTATAGGCCAGTTTGGCGCCACGGCTGCGCGGATCGATGGGCACGTAGACGCAGGCCGTGATGGACGCCCCGACCATGATATCGACGAATTCCGGGTGATTACGCATCAACGTGGCGAAACGGTCGCCAGGCGCCATGCTGCGCCCAATCAACTCGGCGGCAACCCGGTTGCCGTTTTGCCACAGATCGGCATAGGTGCGGATCTCATCCTCGAAACGGCCGCCGCCCTCGAACGTGACCACGTCCAGGTCCGGTTGCTCTTCCGCCTTGACGGCAATCAGATCCGCCAGGATCCGGGTATCACGCTCGGCCAAACTTACTCTCCTAGCGGCTCAAAATCGTCAGACACATGGCGGCGGCATCGCTGCCGATGCTGCCGCCGCCATTATGGGCCAGGGCAACCTTGGCGCCTTCGACCTGGCGCTTGCCGGAGCGGCCCTGGAGCTGCTCGGTCAATTCCACGATCTGCGCGATGCCCGTGGCGCCCACCGGATGGCCCTTGCGCAACAGCCCGCCGGATGTGTTGACCGGCAGCCTGCCCCCCAACCTGGTGACGCCATCGCGGATTAGTTCCGATCCCTGGCCCTTGCCACAGAGGCCAATGCTTTCGTAGGTGGTGATTTCCGCCGGCGCCGAGGCATCATGCAGTTCGACGACGTTCAAATCCGCCGCCCCCAGGCCGGCCTCTTCATAGACTTCCCGGGCGCAGACCTCGGCCACGGTTTCCTCACCCTTTTCCCGGTCCCAGCCGGAACGCAGAACGCTGGATTTCACCCGCACCGGGTCCGCAATGCCCATTTCCCGCGCCTTGCGTTCGCTGACCATGACCACCGCCGCTGCGCCATCGCCGATGGGCGAACACATGGGCCGGGTCAGCGGCTCGGCAATCATCGGCGCGGCCAGCACTTCCTCCACCGTCATCACGTCCATGAATTGCGCCCGTGGGTTCATGCTGCCATGGAACGAGTTCTTGGCCGAAACACCAGCCAGATCCTCCGCCGTGGCGCCGTATTTCTCCATGTAAGCGCGGGCACCGGCGGCATAGATATCCATGAACATGGAGCGTTTTTCGCCCGCGCCCGAGGCCGCCTTGTCCGCGCCCTTGGCGGCGGCTTTTGCGGCCAGCTTGGCCTTGATCTCCACCAACGCCTCCACGTCAACGGCGCCGGAGAAGGCGGCGAAACTTTTCCGCTTGTCCTCGTGATAGAGTTTTTCCACACCCAGGGCCAAAACCACGTCGTAACAGCCGGCCGAGACCATGGCCGAGGCCTGATTGAAGGCGGTGGAAGCGGACGCGCAGGCGTTTTCCACGTTGATCACCGGGATACGCCCGATGCCGGCATCGCGCAGCACGACCTGGCCGCGGATGCATTCCTGGCCGGTCACCAGACCGGCGGCGGCATTGCCCACGTAGGCGGCCTCAAGATCGGAATTCTCCAAACCGGCATCCTTGATGGCCGCCGTCACGGCCTCGGCCCCGATGGACTTCATGCCCCGGTCCATATGCTTGCCGAACTTGGTCATGCCGACACCGGCGACAATGGCGTTCATCCGCATGGCGGTCTCCTTTTCAAATAGTCGCGCCTAGAGCATGTCTCTTCTAAACATGCTCGGACTCTTAAGAAAAGAGCGATTGAACCAATCACTTGGATTGCCAAGGCTAATCCAATTGATTGTAAATTGCTCTAGAGCAGACCCGCGCCTTTCAGGCCCAGGGCATTCTTAAGAAATTCCAGCTCTTCCTCGCGCTCGGGCAGAGGCGCCGGACGGGTGAACATACCGTCCTCGGTCAACCCCGCCACCACATCTTCATCACGCTCGAACGGTGTTTGGTAGCTGTTCATATGGAACAATTCCTCGAACGGCAAGCGCGGGCGCTGGCCGCCGGCCTCCCAATGCTCCAGGGGATAGCCGACCGTCTGCAACAGCAAAAATCTCGCACTCTCGGGCACATTGCAGGCGTCCAGGATCTTGCGGCCGTTGGGGCTGCCCAGGCAGCAGGTGCCCAGGCCCTGTTCAAAGGCCATCAAGGTGGCCTGCGCGATACCCTGGCCGCAGTCGATCTCGCTGATGCCGGGATCCTTCAGGTTCTCCTTGAACTTATCAAAAAACGGGATCAGCTTGTTTTCCAGGGCGTCGCGGCGGGTATCCTTGTCGCCGAAACCCAGGGCGCCGACATCCACCAAACTGCGCAGGCGGTCCGATTGCCCATCAACCGCATCGGGTTGCAAATACCAGGCGATGATCACCGGCGCGATTTTGAGCTGCCAGCCGACCACGGCGGCGAACAGGCTGTCGATGACCGATTGCGGCGCGCTGTCACGGAAAATGGCCACCGCGCGCAGGCTTTGCACATTGCCCCAGTGCGAGGCGATGCGGGCCGCCTCCAGCATGCGCTGGATTTTCTCGGGCTCGACCGGCTTATAGGGTTTCAGAAACCGGATCGAACGCCGCCGGCCAATTGCTTCACGTAATTCCATCTCAAGGTCTCCTATACCCTATGTCGCGCCCTAGAATATCGCGCCTAAAACCGATCCGCCGCCATCAGGCCGAGTAGATCGTTGTTGCCGTCTTCGATCATGCTGATGCGGGCATCGCGCAGCATGCGCTCCACCGGATGATCGCGGATTATGCCCGCCCCGCCGAAAACCGTCATCGCCTCGCTCGCTACTTCGAACGCGGTCTGGGTCGATGTTACCTTGGTTGCAATGGCATATTCCAGCCGCGCATCGGCGGTCGTAAAATTCTGCATACAAGCCTGCCAGTTCAAGGCCCGGGCCGCCAGCACCTTGCGGAACATCTCGAACAGGCGGCCCTTGACGTTCTGATGCTGAATGATCGGCACGCCGCCCTGCTTGCGCTCCTTGGCATAGGCCAGCGCCTCGTCGAACGCCGCCTGGGCCAGGCCCGAAAAACTAATCCCCATGGAGGAATTGGCCCGCGTCAGGATCATGGTGGTGAAGTCGCTGTAGCGTTCCGGCGGGGCCACCATGTTTTCCGCCGGTATGCGCACATCGTCGAAGAATATTTCGCCCTGGTTCAGGCTGCGCTGGCCGATCTTGTCCGTGGGCTTGCCCCGGCTGACGCCCTTGTCCTTGAGATCAACCAGAAAGCAGCCGTGTTTCGGCGCGTCACCGCCATCATCGTAGGTGCAAAACAGGGCGGCGGTCTCGGCAATGGTGCCGTTTGAGACCCAGGCCGATTTCTGCCCGTTGATAACGATGGAATTGCCGTCGGGGCGGGCGATGCAATTGCCGCGGCCGCGGTCATGGCCGGTGGCGGAGGCGACCGCATCCACATCCAACTCATCACTACCGTGATCCGGTTCGGTTATGGCCCAGCAGCCGATCTGATCATAGTTGAACTGTTCCATCAGCGCCGGATTGCGCGATGCATTGGCGACCATGGCGGGAAAGGTGGAGCCGCCCAGTCCTAGCGCCAGACCGGTATCGCCCCGGCCCAGTTCGTAGCCGACCAGACAGACCAGCCGGGCCTTTTGCACCCGCGACATATCTTCGCCCACGCGCATGCCGGCAAAGCCGAGATCGCGGAATTGTTTGTGTGCGTCATAAAGGGGGGAACCGTCGGCGATGACCTCTTCCGCCGGCAGCTTATCCAGGTCCGCGCCCATGGGCCGCAGTATATCGGTGGCAAAGCGGCGGGCGGTCTCCTGTACCGCCTGTTCGGTCTCGTCCAAATCAACCGGTAACGCGAAATCCACCATGCCAATCTCCCAAATCGGTCCGTCCAGCCGGGGAATGGATTGACGGGTCCAGTATTATTGTATGACAGCAAATCGAACATACGTTTGATTTCAATCAAGGCGGCTTGCGCGGACCCTAAGCGCACCCTAGTTTGGCGGTCTGTATCAGACCTTCCCGAGGAGCCCGCCCATGCCCGCCGCCACGAACGACCGTTACCGCCTGATCGGCTCTCTCGGTTCGCCCTATTCCATGAAATTGCGGGCGATCATGCGCTATCGCCATCTGCCCCATGACTGGGTTCTGCGCACGACGGCAAATCGGGAGGAAACAGCGCATGTAAGACCGAATTTGGTACCCATGCTGCGCTGTCCCGGTGAAAGCGATTACCGGGTGGACTCGACACCCCTGGCCTATGATCTGGAAACACGCCACCCCGGCCAGCGGTCGATCATACCGGACGATCCCGGCCTGGCTTTCCTCAGCCATCTTTTGGAAGACATGGCGGATGAGTGGCTGACCAAGGCGATGTTCCATTACCGCTGGCATTATGACGCTGATATCTACTATGCCTCGCACTGGATCGCCGACGATGGTTTTCCCGAAACACGCGGCGCCGAACGCGATGCGGCAGCCAAGATGTTCGCGGACCGGCAGGTCGGCCGCATGCCCATCGTCGGCTGTACGCCGGAGAACAAGCCGGTCATCGAAGACACCTACCATCGTGTCCTGGCCCTGCTGGAAAGCCGGGTCAGCGTCTATGATTTCCTGTTCGGCAGCCGGCCCGGTTTGGCTGATTTCGGCATCTTCGGCCAATTGAAGCCGCTGTCGACCGACCCCACGCCCATGGCGATCATGCGGGCGGAAGCCATGAAGACGGAAAGCTGGGTGCGCCAGTTGGATGATGCCTCCGGCATTGAGGGCGAATGGCTGAATCCGGACGATGACCTGCCGGCCGCGACCATCGGGCTACTGGAATTGGCCGGGGAATATTACATGCCGTTCCTCCTCGCCAACGCCGCCGCCGTGGACGCGGGCGAGGACAGCTTCTCCCTGACCTACGCCAAGGGTCCCTACAGCCAGGATACCTTCCGCTATCAGGTCAAATGCCTGAGCGAGCTGCGCTATCGCCTCTCCCAACTAAGCGGCAAGCCAGCGGAGCGGACCCGTGCCATATTGCAACGGACCGGCTGTCTGGACGCGCTGAGCCAGTAGTCAACGCCGTCAACAATGTCCGGCTGGTGCCCCGGTCGGATGTTCTGATATATTCCTAGCCGAGGGGCTGGCGCACCCGCCTCTCGTCATCGTGATCACTGTATGCGCCTGGGTCATTCCGGGTACATGCCATTGAAAATTGCGCAAGGTTCGGCCACCAGTTTGGGGGGTGGGGGCGAATGATTGACGACATACAGCAGTGGTTGATCGATCTTGATCTTGAGAAATATGTCGACGTCTTCGTCGACAACGAAATCCGTATGCGCGATCTGCCCGCGATCACGGACACCGATCTGCGCGAGCTGGGCCTGCCGCTGGGGCCGCGGAAACGGGTGCTGGTGGCGATTGAGGCGCTGGAGCCGGCAACCACGGCAGCGCCATCGGTTGAACAAACAATGCCCGCCGTGGAGGCGGAAAGCCGCCAGGTTACCGTATTGTTTGCCGATATATCCGGATTTACCGCTCTGTCCGAGCGGTTGGGCAGCGAAACCACCCATGACCTGCTGAACCGCTTTTTCGCCGTCACGGATGCGGCGGTGCTGCGCTATGGCGGCACCATCGATAAACATATCGGCGATGCGGTGATGGCAATATTTGGTGCGCCGGTGGCCCACACCGATGATCCGGAGCGGGCGGTTAGGGCGGCGAGCGAACTGCATGCGGTAGCCCAGACCATCGAGCCGCCGTTGGCGATCCACATCGGTATTGCTTCCGGGCAAGTCGTGGCCAGCCGCATGGGCAGCGAAGACCACAAGGCCTATACGGTTACCGGAGAATCGGTAAACCTGGCATCCCGATTGACCGACCTGGCGGGCCCCGGCGAGACCTATGCCTCCTCCGCCATCGCGCAGGGTTTGGGCGAGCGTATTCAGGCCGACTTGCTGGGCCCGCGCCAAATCGTGGGATTGCCCGAACCGGTCGAAGTTTGGCAAATAGAGGGCATGGCCGACGATGCCGGTCATGTCGCTGCAACCGCCTTCGTTGGGCGCGACAAGGAACGCACGGGCTTCGCGGAGGCCGTGGAACGCTGCCAGGCCCGGGGCCAGGGCGAAACCATCCTGATCAGAGGCGAGGCCGGCATTGGAAAGACGCGGCTGCTGCAGGAGTTCGGCGAATACGCCCAAGGATGCGGCTTCGACAACTATAGCGGCCTGGTCCTCGATTTTGGCGCCGGCAAGGGCCAGGACGCGATCGGCGCGCTGGTCCGTGGCCTGCTGCAACTGCCAATGGGCAGTGATAAGGCCGCGCGCACCGATGCCGCGGAACAGGCGATCACCACGGGCCTGCTGACAGCGGAACGGCGTATCCATCTCTACAGCCTGCTTGACCTGCCGCAGCCGGTGGATCTACGCGCGTTGTTCGAAGCCATGGACAACGAATCCCGCGATCAAGGCCGCCAGGCGACCCTCGCGGACCTGATTATCGGGCGCAGTGCAGAGCGTCCGGTCCTGCTTAGGATTGAGGATATGCATTGGGCCGGACCGGCGAT
>CAZVYX010000016.1:0-106746 GCA_964631725.1 uncultured Rhodospirillaceae bacterium
GTTAATTTGAGAGGGGCATATCTTAACTAATTGGTAACGATTTCAATGAAATTTCTTCGGTTGTGACATCAATCACTTGAAAAAGAACAGATCGGCGTAAAATTTCATTCAAGACCAGTCAATGGGATTACTCATTCGCGTTCACCAGTATTCCAGAATGTACTTGCAATGAATAATTGGCATATCGATATCAGGCACGGGCTTTTGGCCAGGTTTTGGCTGGGTATTGCCGCTGCTATTTCGGGCTTTTCGCGGGACAGGTCCGGCGCGGCCGCCATCTATGTGGTGTTTGCGGGTACCTTGGCCCTGTCCGGCGGGGTATTGGCCCTGGATATTGGCCGGGTCGTGGTCTTGCGGTCGCAAATGCAGAACGCCGCCGATGCCGCCGCCCTGTCGGCGGCGGCGCAACTGGACGGCCAGTCAGGCGCCATTACCCGGGGCATCGCGGCGGCATCGAATGCCATATCCAATACGACCAACTTGTCCGATACCGCCGGCGCCTTCACGGTGCAAAGCATTACCTATTACGACGGGACCGACCCGACGCCCGTGGTCACCAACGATGACAGCGAGGCCGTCTATGTGGAAGTCACCCTGGCGCCGCGTACCATCACGATATTTCTCGCGCCGGCCCTGCAGGCCGTTTCCTCCGGCGCTGTCGCCGAACAGTTTACCCTAGAGGGGACCGCACGGGCCGGCATCATGCCTATTGTCTGCGCCGCGCCGCCCTATATGGCCTGCAATCCGTCGGAAGGCGGTGATCCCGCCGATGACCTGTTGGACGCTGACAACGCGGGCCGCCTGCTGCTGACCAAGGTCGGCCCCGGCGGCGGCACCCTGGCGCCCGGCAACTTCGGTCTGCTGTGCCCCTCCTCGGGCAATTGCGGTGCCGCCAATGTTGGCAACGCCTTGGCCAACGATCCCGGCCTTTGCTATACCTCAGTGGTCACGACCTCGCCCGGTTCGCAGACGCAGCAGGCCCTCAACGGCATCAACGCACGAATGGACAGCGGCAACAAGAACCCGAAGTCTCCGGCACAGAACATCATGAACTATGGCCGGGATTCGGATATGTCCGGCAGCACCATCATCGGAAACGGCAGCTGGGACCCGGTATCTTATTGGACCATAAACCATCCCAGCGATTCCCAGCCTTCGGACCTGGCGGACTATACCCGCTACCAGGTTTATCTGTACGAGCTGGGCGAGACCTTTTACCGCAACGAAAATAAGACCGTCTATCCGACAACCGGTATTACCCCGCCCTCCGGCTACAGCACGGTGTCGCCTGCCAGCGCCATCGTCCCGGCCGCCGGCGTTCCCTCTTCCTCGGCCTCAAGCGATATCAAGCGCCGGGTATTGAAGGTCGCGGTGTTGAACTGCGGCGCGCTGGGCGTGCAGGGCAGCGGCGACTACCCCACCTATGGCCGTTATGTGGAAGTTTTCCTGACCGAGGAAGTCGGCAACACCCAGGCGGCCACCTATACGGAAATTATCGGACCTCTTTTGCAGCAGTATTCAGATGACGTGCATATCAATGTTCAACTCGTTGACTAATATTTGCCGTGGCATCAAGGCCGCGCTGGTTTGCCGCCGCGCGGTCGCGGCCGTGGAATTCGCCCTGTTCGCGCCGTTGCTGGCGCTGGTCATGGTGGGAATGTACGATTTTGGCTATTACCTCAATCAATCGAACGATCTGGATAAGAGCTTGCGGGCCGGCGCCATGCTGGCGGCCCGTTCCAGCCTGCCCCTGTCCAGCGGCGTGCAGACGACAATCGATAACCTGGTGAAAACCGGCACCACGGATGGCAGCGGCGACTATGTGGTGCCCGGTTGGTCAGATGGCTCCGCCTCCCTGTCCTTGACCACCACGACCTATAGCTCGGGCGGTACCGATTACGATGTTATCAGGCTGGTGGCGAGCGTTCCCTACGAAGCCTATTTCAGTGGATTCCTGCAAACCTACGGCATTGCCACGCTCACCATGACCGCGGCCCACGAACAAACCTATGTGGGGGATTGAAGCATGTGTGCAAACAAGAATTGGCTGAAATCAAACGGGATCATTGCGCCCTGGTTTCGGGCCCGGGAGGGCGCCACGGCGATGGAATTTGCCATGATCTTGCCGGTTCTGCTGCTCCTCACGCTTGGTGCCCTGGAAATCGGCTTGATCATGTTCGATTTCCACAAGGTCAGCGAAGCGACCCGGCGCGGCCTGCGCACGGCGCTGATCAATGACACCATCATTGATCTGGGCGACCTGGACACCACACCGATCCCATGCACCGGATCGGGCGGTGTCTCATGCAGCGGCGGCTCGGTCGATAATTCGGGCTCCTTCGACGCCATTGTTGCCGCGATGCAAGCGGTTACACCACGCATTACCGGCGACAATGTGATCGTAACCTATTCCGACAGCGGCCTGGATATCAGCGGAACCGGTGAAACGACAACGCCCTTGGTCACGGTCGAGGTGACCGGATTGGCATACGAGTTCACGGCCTTGAGCTATCTTCCCGGCTTGCCCGACGAACTGACCTTGCCGAGCTTTGACACCACCCGGCTTGGCCACACAACCATCCCCGACGCCTAAGCCATTTTCGATATTCATCGAATCGCCGGGCCACCCGCTCCCCCTCCCGGCCACCCAATGAGGATGATCCCGTGGGTGGCCGGGAGGGGGAGCGGTCAAGTGTGATTCAAATCCGAAAATGGCCTAGGCCAATAGGGCGCTGCCGAAAAGCAGCCAACCGAACCAGGTGTTGGAGCGGAATTTGGTCAGGCAATCCTCCGGATCATCGATATCGACCTTGCCGGCCTGCCAAGCCAGCTGCACCGCCGCCAATGCCAGGCCGGCCAGGAACAACGGGCCCAAATCCGCCGCCCATCCGGCCAGCCCGAACAGAACGATCGCCAAGCTGTAGAACAGCCAAAGCATCGGCCGCGTGCGGGCACCGAGGATCCTGGCCGAGGATTTGACGCCGATCAGGGCGTCATCCACCTTGTCCTGATGGGCATAGATGGTGTCGTAGCCAAGGGTCCAGGCGATACCGCCCAGATACAGCAGTATGGGCGCCAGGCCCAACTCACCGCGCACCGCGGCCCAGCCCAGCAGCGCGCCCCAATTGAAGGCCAGGCCCAGGAAGACCTGGGGCCACCAGGTGATGCGTTTCATGAAGGGGTAGATAACCACGGAGGCCAGGGACATCACCCCGATCAGAATGGCGAAATCGTTGAACCGCAGCAGAATATTCAGACCGATCAGGGCCAGCAGCACCATGAAGGCGCCGGCCTGAAGGATGCTGAGATCGCCGCTGGGAATGGGCCGGCCGCGGGTGCGCTCGACCTGGCCGTCGAAATCCCGATCGGTGATGTCATTCCAGGCGCAGCCCGCCCCGCGCATGACCAGGGCGCCGATGGCGAACGCCGCCAACAGCCAAACGCTGGGCATATTTTCACTCGCCATGGCCAGGGACCACCAGCAAGGCCACAGCAAAAGCCAGGTGCCGATCGGCCGGTCCAGCCGCGCCAGGCGCAGATACGGCCGCAGGCGGGTGGGGGCGTGGCGGGCGACCCAGCCGCTATCGGGGATATCGGTAAAGGAGCCCGCGTCCGGGCCGGGAGATTCCACTGGTGTTTCTGGGCCCGCCATCAGGCTAAGATAGCGCAGAATGGCGAAAATTTTTGGTTTTTTGGGCCATGGTACAGGATGAGCAGCGGGCGAAGGTCCGCCTTTATGTGAGCGACGATCTGACGGCCGATGGCGTCGTCGGTCTTGAGTCCAGCCAGGCGCACTATTTGCGCTCCGTCCTCCGCCTTGGTCCCGGCGACGACGTGGCGCTTTTCAATGGCCGGGACGGGGAGTGGCGGGCACGGATAGATACCATCGGCAAGGGTTGGGCCTCGTTGCAATTGACGGCGCAAAGCCTGGCCCAGGCGACCGAACCGGATATCTGGCTGCTTTTCGCGCCGATCAAACGGGGCCGGGTCGACTATCTGGTGCAAAAGGCCACCGAACTGGGTGTTTCCGCCTTGCTGCCCACGACCACCCGGCGCACCGTGGTGGAACGGATTAACTTGGTCCGTCTCGCCACCACGGCGGCGGAAGCGGCGGAACAATGCCGCCGCTTGAGCGTGCCGGAGCTGCGCCCCGTGCAATCCCTGGAAAAAACCCTGGCTGCATGGCCCGGGGAGCGCCGGCTGCTGTTCTGTGACGAGGCCGGCGGGCCGCCGGCACTGGCGGCGATGGCGGAACAAACGGCGCAATCCTGGGCCATTCTGATCGGCCCCGAAGGCGGTTTCGACCCGGTCGAGAGCCGTCGATTGCGGGATCTACCTTTTGTCGTGCCAATGTCTCTTGGGCCGAGAATTCTGCGGACCGAAACCGCCGCCGTGGCGGCATTGAGTCTATGGCAGGCGGCGCTTGGCGATGGCCGTCTGTAACGTCGGTACTTGCATCCCGGGCCCGCATACATTAACTCGAATATTGTTATCCCCGATACAAAAGGCTGGGGAGGCCCCGTGACGGCAAGCCGAGGTTGATGTGTATGTCTGATAAGTCCACCGGCGCGCCGCCGCCAATCGAAGATTTTTCCGAACTCGTGGCCTATATCGCCAGTGGTGCGAAACCGCGGGATCGTTGGAAAATTGGCACCGAGCACGAAAAATTCGCCTATCGGAATTCCGATTTGGGCCGTCTGGAATATGAGGGCCCCCAAGGCATCCGCGCCATGTTGGAAGGCCTGCAGCGCTTTGGCTGGCGGCCGGTCTCGGAGGCGGGCAATATAATCGCGTTGAGCCAGGACGGCGCCTCGATCACGCTGGAGCCGGGCGGGCAATTCGAGCTGTCCGGCGCGCCGCTGGAAGACCTGCACCAAACCTGTGCCGAGGTGCACAACCATCTGGCCCAGGTCAAGGAAGTCGCGCAAGACATGGATGTTGGCTTCCTCGGCCTTGGCTTCGATCCGAAATGGCGGCGCGAGGATATTCCGGTCATGCCCAAGGGGCGCTACGGCCTGATGCTGGCTTATATGCCGACCAGGGGCAATCTGGGACCGGACATGATGCTGCGGTCCTGCACGGTGCAGGTCAATCTGGATTTCGGTTCGGAAGCCGACATGGTGCAGAAATTCCGCATTTCCCTGGCCCTGCAGCCCCTGGCCACGGCGCTGTTCGCCAACTCGCCCTTTTCCGAGGGCAAGCCGAATGGCTTCCTCTCCCTGCGCAGCCAGATCTGGACCGATACGGACCCGGACCGTACCGGCATGCTGCCCTTCGTCTTTGATGGCGACATGGGTTTCGAGGCCTATGCCCGGCACGCCCTGGATGTGCCCATGTATTTCGTTTACCGGGACGGCAAATATCTCGATGCCACGGGGCAGTCGTTCCGCGATTTCATGGACGGCCGCCTGCCCGCCCTGCCGGGTGAAAAGCCGACCCTCAAGGATTGGGAGGATCATCTGACCACCCTGTTCCCGGAAGTGCGGATGAAGACGTTTCTGGAGATGCGCGGCGCCGACGGCGGCCCCTGGGCCAGCCTGTGCGCCCTGCCGGCCCTGTGGGTCGGCCTGTTGTACGACCAGGGCGCCCAGGACGCGGCCTGGGATCTGATCAAGCATATGACGGTCGAGGAAATGGCCAGGGTACGGGCGGAAGTGCCGCGCCTTGGCCTGGCCACGCCGCTTGACCAGGGCGGTACGCTGCTGGATTTGGCCAAGCCGGTGCTGGACATAGCAGCGGACGGGCTGCGGGCCCGGGCCCGTCCCGGCGTGGTCTCGGCCGATGAGACCGAGTATCTGGCGACATTGCAGGAGACGGTGGCCAGCGGCCGCACCCCGGCCGAGGTATTGCTCGACCGCTACAACGGTGACTGGAAACAGTCGGTCGATCCCATTTATGAGGAATTGTCCTACTAGCCTCATGCCCACGCCGACCCTGCCCGAGACATTCGCCGATGCCTTCACCGTTCCCTCCACCGGGGGGATGGGAATTGCCACCTATCGCCTGCTGGAAGGGCCCGTTGGCGGCAGGGATACCGCCCCGGCCTTGATCTGGGCCCATGCCAACGGCTTCAACGCCGGCTGTTACCTGCCTCTGCTGCGCCGGCTGAGTGCCCATTTTCAGGTCTTTGCCTACGATGCACGGGGCCACGGTGCGTCCTCCAGGCCACCGGATGATCTGGAGCATGACTATGCCATGGTCCGTTTCGCCGAGGATTTGAGCGCCATCGCGGCCCGGGTACGCTGGATGATCGGCGACGGCGTGCCGCTGCATTTCGCCTCCCACTCCCTGGGCGGCCTGGCGGCGGTGTTGCTGGAGGCGGAGTTGGATGAGGCGCCGTTCGACAGCCTGACTTTGTTCGAACCGCCGATTTATCCGCCCAAGGGTCATGTGGAATGGTCGGGGGCCGTGGCGCATTCGTCGATCTTCGTTCGCTGGGCGGCCAAGCGGCAGTGTCGTTTTCCCAACCGCGAGGCCCTGCGCGACGAAGTGCAAAATATCATCACCTACCGCCGCTTCTCCGACGAGATGATGGCCGCTTATCTGGACGCGGCGGTGGAGCCCGATGCGGACAGCGGCGAGGGTCTGGTCTTACGCTGTCCCGGCCGGATCGAAGCGGCGATCTATGGCAATTGTCCCGACAGCGGTATCTTCGAATTGACCGCCAAGGTGGCGACGCGAACGCGTCTTTTCGCCACCGACCAAGACGTGCTGCCGGAGCTGCATTCCTGGGCGCCTGAAACCATGCGATTGATAGCCCGAAACATGGTACGGGCCGAAGCCCGCACCATGCCCGGATGTCTGCATCTGATGGTCCAGGAAGATCCTGCCGCCTGCGCCGCCGCCGTTATCGACCACGCATTGGGATAACCTTCGCGTGTTTGGCTGGACCGCCAAGGTGGCCCGGCGACGAGCGCATGTCGGGTTTAATCAAACCCGAACCCATGCGCTAAAACCTTTAGAATAGAGCAACTTATCCGCATTCAATTGAATGCGGATTGCTCTAGCCGGAAGGCGGAAAATGCCTAGTCCAGTTCCAGCCCATCCATGCCGGAGTTCTTCCGCACGTTCTCGCACATTTCGCGCAGATGCGGGCCAAGTTCCGTCGGGTCGGCCATCTGCTCGATCTCGGCGCCGCGGCGCCAGCCTTCACAGACCGCGACCATGCCGCCGCCGGCCTGGATGACCCGGCCGGAAATATCGTGTGCCTCGGCACTGGCCAGATAAACCACCGCCGGCGCGACCCAGCTTGGCGCCCGCCATTCGATCTCTTCCTCGGTATACTCCCGCAGGTTATCGGTCATCCGCGTATAGGCGGAGGGCGAGATGGCATTGACCGTGACGCCGATGCGCCGCAACTCCCGGGCCGCGATCACGGTGAATGCGGCGATGCCGGCCTTGGCGGCGCCATAGTTGGTCTGCCCGATATTGCCGTAGATGCCGGAGGTCGAGGTGGTGTTGATAATGCGGCCATCGACCGGGCCGTCTTTTTCCTTGGACTGGCCGCGCCAGTAGGCGGCGGCGTGGCGGGCTGGCGCGAAGGTGCCCTTCAAGTGCACCTGGATGACCGAATCCCATTCTTCTTCCGTCATGTTGACCAGCATGCGGTCGCGCAGAATGCCGGCGTTATTGACCAGCACATCCAGCTTGCCATAGGTATTGATGGCCTGGTCGATCATGTTCTTGGCGCCGTCCCAGCTTGAGACGTCATCGCCGTTGACCACGGCCTCGCCGCCGGCGGCGACGATCTCGTCGACCACGCCTTGCGCCGGGGTCTTGTCCGCGCCGGAGCCATCCACCGCGCCGCCCAGATCATTAACCACCACCTTGGCGCCTTCCTTGGCCAGTAACAGCGCGTGCTCGCGCCCGACGCCGCGCGCCGCGCCGGTGACGATGGCCACTCGGCCTTCACATAGATTTGCCATTGATAACTCTCCCTTGAAACGTTGGTTTAACGTTGCTTTGCTGATGGCCGCGCCGGGAATGACGGCGCGTGATTGAAGTTCCTGGCCCGATCATACGAAGTTCGGCCGCGCTGGGACAGATGGAATCGACAAACATTTTGTCGCAGGCGGCGCAACAGCGGCCCATGGCGAAGCCAGATTCGCCTTGCTACAGTGTTTGCAGACGGCAACGAAGAGGCGGCGGGCGTGAATAGGCGGGGTGTGCGGCGTTGAATTCAAAAGACCCGGCATCGGTGCGGGTGCATGCGCAGGTGGTGTTCGGGCGCGTTCTGATCGCCACGTCATTTCCCGTGGGCGCCGCGATCACCCATGGCCTGGAGCCCGAATTGCTGACCCTGGCGCGGTTCGCCCTGGCGACATTGCTGTTTGCCCCCTATATCGCCTGGCGCCATGGCCTTACCCTGCCATCGGCCAAGGCGCTGGCCGGTTATGCCGTGATCGGGGCCTGTCTGGTGACGTTTTTCTGGTGCATGTTCGCGGCCCTGCGCCATACCTCGGCCCTGAACACCGCGGCGTTGTTCACGGTGTTGCCCTGCATCTCGGCGCTTTACGCGGCGGTGCTGGTACGGGAACGGCTGGGTGCGCATCGCCTGGCCGCCCTGGTGCTGGGTGCCGTCGGGGCGCTTTGGGTCGTGTTTCGGGGTGATTTGGGGCAGTTCCTCAGCCTCGATTTCAATAAGGGCGATTTGATCTTCCTGGCCGGCCTGCTCGCCATGGCGGCGTATACCCCTCTGGTTCAGCGTCTGCACACGGACGAACCGGCGGCGGTGATGGCGTTCTGGACCATGGCGATGGGGACGGTTTGGCTGGTGCTGCTGAACAACGTAACGGTGTTTGAAACCGCCTGGCTTGCGGTCGAGGGCGGTGTATGGGCCGGCATCGCCTACCTGGCGGTCTTCACCACGATCATCAGCTTTTTCATTATCCAGCACGGCACCCTGCGCCTGGGCCCGACCCGGGTGATGAGTTACGGTTATCTGATCCCGGCCTTTGTCGTGGTGATCAACTGGGCCCTGGGCAAGGGCCTGCCGGACGCCATGACCCTGCCCGGCATCGTCATCATCGTCGCCGCCATGTTCGTGGTGCAAAGGGGTACGGTCCGGACGGCCCCGAAGTGAAGCAGTGGACCGGTTGAGTCTCAGTGCGAATGCAGCGGCAGATCCATGCCCTGGCCCAGGACCAGAATTGCGATCCATTCAACAAGAACCACGAGGGCGATAATCTCGAACGGCCACAGCAGCAGCACCGGGCTGAATTCGAGCACCGATCGCTCCTTCACCGGGCGGCGGTAATTGGTCCAGGTCGCCCGGCCGATCAGCCCCATCCCCACCGCGGCAAAGATGAACAGTTGCCAGAACCCATCCGGCAACTGCTCCGCCAGCCCGATCACCTTCAGAAACGGTTCGACAAACAAATGGCCGTTGAATTCGTTCATGTCATGATCCGGCGCCTGTCGTTTCGGTGCCCAGTTTAGGAGCTATCGTCGGATTATGCCAAATGTTGTCTTGCCCGCCATCTCACTCTGGCAGGCAAAAAAGGGACTGACCGGCCGCCTGGAATCCCGCTAGGCTGGCCTAAACCGAACATTGGCGGGAGATGACCTATGCTGCCACAGCCACCAGGGCCGGATTTCAATACCTTCACCGCGATCGCAAGATGCCCCAAAACCAACCGCCTTGGCATTGCCACCGCGACACGCTCGCTGGCGGTGGGCTCGCGCGTCCCTTTCGTGCAGCCCCGGCAGGGGGCAGTGGCGATCATGGCCATCGCCGATACCAGGTTGGGCCTGATGGCGCAGCGCTTGCTGAAAACCGGGTACAAGGCGCAGGGCGTGATTGATCAATTGGTCGCCGGCGATCCCTATCATGAATACCGGCAGTTGGGCGTGATCGACGACGATGGTTTCGCGGCCGCCCGCACCGGCGCCAACAACCGGGACTGGGCCGGCCACCATGTGCATGAAAATTTTGTCGCACTTGGCAATGTCCTGCAGGGCGAACATATTCTGACCGCCATCGAAGACGGCTACAACGCCAGCCCCGATGACGATATCGAGGACCGCCTGATGGCCGCGATCGAGGCGGGGCGGGATGCCGGCGGGCAAAAGGGCGGCCAGCGTTCCGCCGCCATTCTGGTCTATGAAAACAAGGAATATGCCCGTGTCGATCTGCGCGTCGACGCTCACGAGGAACCCGTGGGCGAGCTGCGCCGGGTATTCGATTTTTACAAGCCCGCCATCGAATACTATGTGCACCGGCAAGTGGATGCCCGCGTCAAACCCTTAGCCGATGCCGTGCCCGTCGAGGGCTATTAACCGGTCCCGCACCTTGGTACTAGTCGTCCGCTGAGAAGGCAAGATCGGGAACGCCGTTGCCAATATCCACAAACCGGTAGCTGAAGATCTCGGCATGCAGCAATGGATCGTCTGGGGCCACTTGTCTATTCGCCTCCAGATCCGCCTTATGCACGCCAATGGCAATATCCAGCTCGCCGCCATCTCCTTTAAACGGGAAGAAGGCATATTTGACATCGACGGATTTCCCACTGGCGTATCGGCGCTTGGTTTGGATCACGCCAACGGCAACATGGGCGAATTGTGCGGCGTTGTATTCGACAATCATCTGCTTCTGCGGCTCATGGACAACGTCAACGAGGTTGGTGCCTGTCAATTCTTCGTGCGCCTGCTCGACAATCCTGGTTCCGATCAAACGTATATAGAGTATATCAGGCGGCACCCATTGAAGGACAGACATCAGTGACATCAGCGATGGAACTTTCAATGGATCGAATTCAGACTTTAAGGGAACCAAGGCTTCGCCTCGTAGCGCATCCCAATAATCATAAAATGTCTGGAATTCAGGTTCGTCGAATTTGATATCATTCGCCATAATGGGGTCTCCCAACATCGGGCCCTTGATATTACTTATATGGATCCGCCGCGTCCCTTAAGCCGTCGCCGAAGAAGTTGAACGCCAGGACGATCAGCACCACGGGTAGCATGGGGAAGATCAGCCAGGGATAGGTGGCGACGGCGTTGATGTTCTGTGCCTCGTTCAGCAATACGCCCCAGGACGTGATCGGCGGGCGTAGCCCGAGGCCGAGGAACGACAGGGCGGTTTCGGCCAAAATCATCGAGGGTATGGACAACGTCAGGCTGGCGATCAGATGGCTCATGAAGTTGGGCAGCAGATGCCGCGCGATCACCCGTGCCGGGCTGGCGCCCATCAGGGTGGCGGCGGTGGCGAAGTCTTCCTCGCGCAAGGCCAGCAGCTTCGATCTGACGGCGCGGGCCAGGCCGGGCCAATCAAGCAGGGCCAAAATAATTGTGATGCCGAAAAACACCCCAATGGGGCTCCAGGTCACGGGCAGGGCGGCGGAAAGCGCCATCCACAAGGGCAGCTCCGGAAACGATCGCAGCATCTCGATCAAGCGCTGCACCACATTGTCGACCCAGCCGCCGTAATAGCCGGCCATGCCGCCCAGGGTCAGGCCGATCAGGAAGCTGATGGAAATGCCGATCAGCCCAACGGTCAGCGATATCCGCGCGCCATAGACAATACGGCTGAACAGATCCCGGCCCAGGCGGTCGGTGCCGAACAGGAACAGGGTGCCGCGTACCGTGCGCTTGCCGACTTTTTCCTTCGAGGGACAGAAGAAGTGGAACTTCATCCGCCACATGCCCCAGAATTTGTACTTCGCGCCCTGGCAGAAAAAGCGGATCGGCTGCACCTTGCTCTCATCCACCGTATAGATCCGCTTCATGCGCTTGATGTCGCGGGTCACCTTGTAGCCATAGACGAAGGGGCCGACGAAATCGCCATCGTGGAACATGTGCACCATTTGCGGCGGGGCGTAAATGAACTTGGCGTTGCGCTTGGCCAGGGGATAGGGAGCCACCCACTCCACCATCAGGATAGAGACATAGATCACGGCAAGAAAGATCATCGAGGCCACGGCCAGGGGATGGCGGCGCAGCTTCCACCACATCAGGGTCCATTGCGACGCCATGAAGAAGCGTTCCTGCTCCTTCGTCAGCCGCTCAATGGTGTGCGGGTTGAACGGCGCGTCCGAGACCCAGTGCTGCTCCTGATCGTCGCGGATGGTCATTTCGAGGCCTCCGAACCGAGGCGGATGCGCGGATCAAGGGCGGCCAGGGCGAGATCGGAAACGAACATGCCGACCACGGTCAGGAAGGCCAGGAACAGCAGGAACGAACCGGCCAGATACTGATCCTGGCTTTGCAGGGCGCTGACCAGCATCGGGCCGGAGGTCGGCAGGCTCATGACCACCGCGACGATGGCGGAGCCGGAAATCATCTGCGGCAGCAGGTTGCCGATATCGGCCACGAAGGGATTGAGCGCCATGCGGAGCGGATATTTCAACAACAGCCGGCTGCTTTTCAAACCCTTGGCCCGGGCCGTGGTGACATATTGCTTTTGCAATTCGTCCAGCAGGTTGGCACGCAGGCGGCGGATCATGCCGGCCGTGCCCGAGGTGCCGATAACGATCACCGGCACCACCATATGTTCGCAGATCGAGACGAATTTGCCCCAGGACATGTCCTGATCGATGAACTGTTCATCCATCAGGCCGCCGATGGACACGCCGAAATGCTTCTTGGCCAGGAACAGCAGGATCAGGGCGAGCAGGAAGTTCGGCGTCGCCAGGCCGATGTAGCCGACAAAGGTCATGGCATGGTCGCCGATGCTGTATTGCCGCACCGCCGTATAGACCCCGATGGGGAAGGATACCGCGTAGACGAACAACATGGTGGTGAAGTTCAGGACCAGGGAAAGGAACAGGCGGTCACCGACGACTTCGTCGACGGGCAGATTATATTCGAAGGACCAGCCCAGATCGCCCTGCAGGATGCCGGAAAACCCGTTGACTCCGGGCCAGATGCCCAGCCAGACCGCATATTGTTCCAGCATCGGGCGGTCCAGGCCGAACTCCTTGCGCAGGAAGGCCAGCTTTTCCAGGGCGGCGCGGTCGCCGGAGGCGATCATTTCCGCCATCTGGTTCGAGAGATAATCGCCGGGCGGCAGCTGAATAATGATAAAGGTGATGACCGAGATCACCAGCAGGGTCGGGATCATCACAAGAACCCGATGTGCGAAATAGGTGAACATCCCGGCCCCGGCGCTCCGCTATCGGTCCAGCCAGAAGGTATCGGGTCGATAGATGCCAAAATGCGCGCCCGGGTCCCAGTTATAGATACCTTCGACGGGCACGTTCTTCAGGCCATGCTTGACCACGACGGGCTGTTGCACGCCGGAAACGATGCCGATGGAAAAAATCTGATCGGCATGAATGGACAGCATGCGGTGCCAGATCTCCCGCCGCCGGCCCGGATCGGTCACGCCGACCCATTCCCTGGCCAGGGCCGATAATTCCCGCGCCTCGGCAAGGTCCGGGGCCTCTCCCGACTTGCCGGAAGTATCGAAATATTGCCCCCACTTCGGCCACATCAACTGTTGTTGCGCGGTTGGGGCCAGTTCCTCCGGCGAGGTGGCGGCGGTGGCGACGCCGTTCTCCAAACCGCTCCATATGGACATCTGGGCCTGGCCGGAAAATACCCGGTTGCGAAACACCTCACGCTGCGAGGGTTTGATGAACAGCTTGATGCCGATCTCAGCCCAGCTTTCAGCCACCAGTTCCAGAACGTCGGTCTGTTCGGTGTCCTCGCCGGCGGTTTCGATGATGATTTCCATGGGCCGGCCATCGGGCAGCAGGCGGACATCGTCGTCGTCATATTTGGTCAGGCCCATCTCGTCCAAGATTTCGTTGGCCATGTCGGGGTCAAACTCGGCCCATTCCTTTTGGTATTCCTCCCGGAATAAGGGACTATCGGGCAGAAGGGTATTGTTGCCGGTCAGGGCCAGGCCAAAGAACAGCGACTCATTGATCGACTCCCGATCGACGCCAAGGCTCAAGGCGCGGCGAAACCGTACATCCCGCATCATTTGCGACCAGACCGGATCGGCGACGTTCAGATTGGGAAACAGGGCCACATGGGCGCCCTTGGCGATGCGCCAAAGGTAGGTGTCGAATTTGCCGTCTTTCTCGTTGTCGCGCAGAAAGGTCAGGTTGTTGAAAGCCAGGCTGCGGGCCTGCAGATCGACCTCTCCGGTGCCGGCCTTGGCGGCGATCAGCTTGCCATCCGACACCGCCATGATGAATTTGTCGATATAGGGCAGTTGCCGGCCTTTCGGGTCGACCCGGTGATAATAGGGATTGCGCTCGCCGACGAAACGGGTTGCCGGTGGCTTGGTCTTGTTGACCCAGGGCTGCAGGGTCGGCAGCTCCGGATTATCGAAGCGGTACATATTGTCGAAGCGGTTGTGCAGCGAGGCCCAACTGCGGGTGCGGTGTTTGCGCAGCAGCTTCTTCAGTTTCGCCGGATCCGCGTATTTGCCGTGGTACAGCTTCAGATAATGCGACGGCCGAAAGATAAACAGCGGCGAGGCGCCGGCCAGGCGGGGCAGGAAAAACGGATTGGCCTTGGGCCAGGTATAGCGCACCGTGGTTTCGTCCAGCACCTCGAACGCCGGCGGCTGGCCCTCCGACAGCATCAGTCGCGGCGGCCCGGCCGGCGACAGTTTTCGATTGTTGGCCACGTCCTCCCACCAAAAGCGAAAATCCTCCGCCGTGAACGGACGGCCGTCGGACCATTTGTGACCCGGCCGCAGCTTGAAGGTGAACTGACGACCCTCCTTGACTTCGACCGACTTCAGGATATCCGGCTTGATCTCGAACTTTTCGTCATAGCCGACCAGTCTGGCGTAGCCATAAACCACGAACAGGCGCACATCCTTCGCCCGGCCGATCAGGGTGCGCATTTCGCCGCCCGGTTTGCCGATCGTCCGCTTGCCGGAGAACGTGACAATGGACGGTTCCTTGGGCAATCGATCCCCGATGGCGGGCAACGCACCGGCCTTGACCTGGTCCGCGAACAGGGGCGTTTCCACATAGGCCATGGCCGCCATCGCCTGCGTCGAGGCCAGGTACAAGACGCAACCCAACAACGTGGCTGCAATGTTTTTGACACTCCCGTACATCACAACGTCCTCGGTAGTTGGGTGCCGGCGGCGGCGCGCACATAATGGCCGCCGCCGGCATCGATCATATCGGCAACGATGCCCTGGTCCAGTGTAAAGGGCGCGGGCCAAGCATCGGGCACCGATGCCTTGCCCTCCATCAGCGCCGTCAGGTCCAGCTTCGCGCCGGGGTCGGCTTTCGGCACGGCGGCCAACAGTGCCTGGGTGTAGGGGTGTATGGGGTTCTGGAACAGGGTCTCCCGTGGCGCGGTTTCGACAATGCGGCCGGCGCACATGACGGCAATGCGGTCGGCGACGTAATCAACCACGGCCAGATTGTGGGATATAAACAGATAGGTCAGGCCCAGTTCTTCCTGCAGATCCTTCATCAGGTTCAGCACCTGGGCCTGCACCGATACATCCAGGGCCGACACCGGTTCGTCACAGATCAGCAGGTCCGGCTGCAGCGCCAGGGCCCGGGCGATACCTATCCTTTGCCGTTGGCCGCCGGAAAAACTGTGCGGATAGCGGCGCAGGAAGCGCACGTCCAATCCGACCAGGGTCATCAATTCGCGCACCCGGGCGGCACGCTCTTCAGCATCGCCAATATTGTGAATGTTCAAGGGTTCGGAAATGATGTCGAAAACCGTCATCCGCGGGTTCAACGAGGAAAATGGATCCTGAAAAATGAACTGCACCTTGCGCCGAAACGCGAACAGCTCGTCGTCGCGCAGGGCCAGGACATCGACGATCTTGCCATGATCATTGAAGGACAGGCTGCCCTGGTCCGGCGTCAGGGCGCGCATGATCATCTTCGAGGCGGTGGTCTTGCCACAGCCGCTTTCACCGACCAGGCCGAGACATTCGCCCGGGTCCACATAAAACGAAATATCGTCCACGGCCTGCACCGCGCCGCCTGGCTTGCCGCCGAACATCTTGCGTTTGCGTGTTTCGAATGACTTGCTCAAATGGCTGACATCCAGCAGCGGACCGGCCGCGCGGGCCGCCTCGGGCCAGGGTTCCTTCTGGCGCAACAGAACGCCGGCCTCGGCGTTGATTTCCCGCAGCGGTACCAGGCGCTCTCCCGCCCGCATGCCGAAGCGTGGCACCGCTAACATCAGGGCCCGCAGGTAGGGATGCTCCGGCTTGTTGTAAATGTCAGCGACCGGGCCCCGCTCCATGACCTTGCCGTGATACATCACCACCACTTCATCGGCGACGTTGGCGACCACGCCCAGATCATGGGTGATCATCAGCACCGCCATGTTCAGTTCCGATTGCAGGTCCGAGATCAATTTCAGGATCTGCGCCTGGATCGTGACATCCAGGGCGGTGGTCGGCTCGTCCGCGATCAACAGTGCCGGGCGGCAGACCAAGGCCATGGCGATCATCGCCCGTTGCCGCAAGCCGCCGGACAATTCGAAGGGATATTTGAAAACCGCCTGCCCGGGTTCGGGAAAACCGACCATGCGCAGCATTTCCGACGTCATTTCCAGGGCCGCCTTCTTGGAAACATCGCGGTGCAGCAACAGCGCCTCGGATATCTGGTCGCCGATGGTGTGCAACGGCGACAGCGACGTCATCGGTTCCTGAAAAATGATCGAAATGCGGCCGCCGCGAACGGCGCGCATTTCCTTTGAGTCCGCCGGCAATCGGGTCAGATCGACAAAGGAGCCGGGCTTGTCGGGGTCCAGGAACAACACTTCGCCCCCGGCGATATTGGCAGATGTGGGAAGAATGCGCATGATCGTCTGGCTGACCACGCTTTTGCCGGAACCGGACTCGCCCACCAACGCCACGGTTCTGCCCTGCGGCACGGTAAAGGAGACACCGTCCACCGCCCGGATCAAACCCTCGGCGGCTTGAAATTCGACGGCCAGATCCCTTACGCGCAGTACATTGGTCATGATGGCAACGTCGCATCCGTGGACGGTGTATTCAGATCATCCGTGGCCAAACCAAGATGGCTCAGGTTGGTTGCCGATGTGGGATCAACCGGCAGACCCCGTTCCAGCGCAATCGCATGAACCTGGGCAACGATGTCGTTGAAGCCTGGCAGATTCGAATCCATTTGAATCGAACCGCGTCGATCAGCGCCGCGCAGCAGCAACTGCATCCAGCCGCCCTTGCCGTCGCGGCGGGTCGAATAGTAGCGAAGCCGGAAATCGCGCATCTCCGACCAACGCAAACTGCGGTCCAATACTCCTCCCAAGGGCCCCTCCTGGCGCACGCCATCCCTATCGACAATCAGCACCGTGCACTGACGCCAAGCCGTCCGTAATCCATAAATCCCAAACAACAAGACCAACGCGGTCATACAATAGAAAAACAGTGGTAACAGGTCCGTAAATATCATCAAGGCCAGGGGAAAAAATACCCCACAAGCTGCCCGCATATAGTCGGCCACCAATGTACCAATGGGATAGCTATGCTTACTCATTATGGCAGCCTAAAGACTTCATTCATGGTTAACCAGTGAGCGCCGTCACATTCTTGGGTGCGCGCGAGCAATTCCGCCAAAAAATCCCAGCCTTTTTGATCCATGACGTCGTGATGGCTCAAGATACCGATGCTTTCCGCCATATCGGCGCCGCCCTGCCGCCGCGCCTGCAAATGGGCGGTCAGAATGTCCAAGGCCTCGCCCGCGCCGATGAAGCCTCGACCGCCGCGCCAGTCGATCAAATCCAGATGGCAATTGCATTCCAACAAGCCTTCGGCGGCCTGCGCCTCGGCGCGCGGGCCGAAACGGGACAAACCTTGCAGCCCGGCCAACGGCAGCCGCGGCACCAGGGCATCGGCAATACGGTTCCAGGGCGGCACGAATACGGGAACCGCCAAATCCGGAAACCGGCCTTTCAGGTTTTCCCAGGCGATGGCGGCATCGCCCAGCATCTCATGAACCGGGCGATGAGGACCGAATTCAGCCTTTTTCTCCGAATCCGGGGCATGGTTTTCATGCTGCAGCCCGTGCACCAGCATTTTCGCCCCCGGCAGCTCCGCCAAAACCTCGCCCAGGGCATCTTCGGCCCGCCCCGGAATGACCGCCAGGGCCAGGGCGACTTGCGAGGATTTGGACAAATCGATCAGCCGCCGCAGCTTCGGTCCCGGCATGACGGCATCATCGTCGCGCCACCACAGGCCCGCCGTCCGGCCCTGCCCGGCCCAGCGCGCCAGTTCCTGCTCTAGATGCGGCCAACTTGCCATTTGCCCAACTTGCCTCTTACCAATCCAAAGCTTCGGCCCAGCCGACCACCTGGCGCGCGCCGTCCGCCGCGCCATCCGTGCGCACACCCGCGCTTGCCGCCCCCGGACCGGCGAGTGATCGTGCAATGGCATCAGCAACGGCGGCTGGGGACAAATCCGCCTCTTCCAGTACCGTTATGACGCCACGCTCGGCCAAAAGTTCCGCCCGCAAGGTCTGTTCCGTCTCCAGACCGCCGGCATAGGGGACGACCACGGCGCGGCAGCCGGCGTGCATGCATTCCATTATGGTGTTGTAGCCGCCCTGGCTGATGGACATGGTGCAGTTCATCAACAAGGTGGGGAAATCACCCCGGGCGCGATCAACCACGATGCCTCCTTCTTCGCCGGACTCCGCCGCCAGTGCCGTCAGGGCCGCAAACTCGTCGTCCGGCGCCTTGACCCCGACCAGCACCCGCCATCGCTTGTCGGCAAGGGCGCTTTCCGCCCGGGCCTGAATGGCCGCGCGCAGCAGGGCATCGCCCATGGCGCCGCCGCCGGCCGAGACCAGGACTTCGTCCCAGCCGGGACTGCCCGGCCCGCCGCGCACGCCGGTGCGGTCCACCACATATCCGGTGTAGTGCAGCTTGTCGGCGATTTGCGCGGCGTGGGGAAAGGTCGTTTCGAAGGGAATCAGGTCCGGGTCCCCATGCACCAGCACATGGTCGAAATAGGTCTCCACCCGGTCCAGCATTTCCACCAGCCGTTCCGGCTTGGGCGAGGCCACCAGGATATCGCGTACCGAGGAGGCGATGACGGGGCGCCGCTGTAAAGCCAATGCCGCATCCAGCAATGGCAGCAGTTCGAAACGCATCTGCCGGCGCCCGAAGGGATACAGCTCCAACAGGATCACATGCGGTTCGATCCGCCTCCAGGCAGCCAGCAAGGCATCGCGCCGGCGGGCCCGCCAAATATCGTCGATCGGCTGGTCGTTTTCATCCACCAATTTCTTGAAATACAGATCGACCGCCCGCGCGGGGGGCAGTTGCACCAGCTCGGCCCCGCCCAGATCCAGGTTTGGAATGCTGTGCCCGCCGGAGATATAGCTGACCTGCAGTCCCGCTTCCTGCATCGCCCGGGTCAGGGTGGCGCCGCGGCGTTGATGGCCGATCCCCAGAAGATGCTGCACATAGAACAGTACACGTTTGTCGCCGCTCATCGCGAGGCATCTCCCGATGATGACAGCGGCAGGTTCATTCGCCACGGCCGCACGCCGCCCCGGGCATCCACTTCGAAGACATGGGCATGCTCCCAACGCAGTTTTACCGGCGGCCGGCCCATCATGTTCCAGTCATGGGCGGCGGCGAAGACGGCGCGGGTGACGGCCTTGTGGGCGACGGCGATGTGCCGGCCGCCGGTCCGGCCCAGCTCGGCCAGGAATGGCCGCAGCCTTTCCTGCACCATGCGGGGGCTTTCGCCGCCGGGGGGCAGAAAATCCAGGCCGCGATCCTCGTTCGCCGCCATGTCGGCTTTGGGATCGGCGCGCAGTTCCTCCAAGGTGCGGCCCTCGTAGGCGCCGAAACTCATTTCAATCAGGCGCGGTTCGATGTGCAGTTCGGCATTGTCCTGATTCAAGATTTCCGCCGTCTGCCGGGCCCGAAGCAGGGGGCTGACATGCCATTTGGCGCCGTTGAACTCTTCCGGCGGGTGCAAACCGGTCAATGCGGCGCGGCCTTCCTCGGTCAACGGAATATCCGTCCGCCCGGTCAGCCGGCCTTCGCCGTTCCAGGCCGTTCGGCCATGTCTGATCATGCCCAGTAATGTCATCAGGCCAATGCCTCGCCGATAATCCCTGCCGCCGCCGCCACCGTGCGTTCCTGGTTCACGAAGCTGCTGGCACCCTTTGATAACTTATGCCGCAGTCCGTCATCGTCCAGCAATCGCCGCGTCGCGGCGGCAAAGGCGGCGTCATCGCCCGGTGGCGTCAACAGGCCCGTGCGGTCATGGCATACCACGTCGGGCACGCCGCGTTCGTTGCCGGCGACCACCGGCAGGCCGGCGGCCTGGGCCTCCAGATAGGCCATGCCATAGGCCTCGCCCACGCCGGGCCATAGGTAGAGGTCGCAGGCGGCATAGATAATCGGCAATTCGGCTGGCGACAACGCACCCGCCAGAACGATTTTTCCCTTGTCCCTTTCCGACATGGGGGCCAGGGCAGCGGCGGCTTCGTCGCGGGCCGAGCCATCGCCAATCACCAACAGTTGCCAGTCATCCCCATCCAGCAGCGACAGCGCCGCGCCCAGCCGGTGGTAGGAATCCAGCTTGTCGCCGGGCCGCATCATGGCGACTGCCAGCAGCCAGTTGCGCGCTATATCCAGACCAAACCTGGACGCCACGGCCGTGCGCTCCGTCGACGCTTGCGCGAACGGCAGCGGATCAAGAAAGGGCGGCAAATAGCGCAGGTGATGGTGCCCCGGTATCAAAGGCTCGACACAGGCCATGTCCAAGCGGGTCAGACAGAACACCCAATGGGCGGCGGCGATGGCCTTGGCGGCGGCGTCATGGCCCAGGTCCCATGGTCCGTCTTGCCGTTTCGGCGCGAATGACGCTTCCGCCACAAGATAGGGGATATCCAGGGCGGCTGATACCGCCGGTCCGAGCCAGTCAGGCGCCTTGTGGTACAGATGATAGGTGAACCAGGCGGTCGGCCGCCGGTCTTTCCCCAGGCGGCGGTATTGTTCGATCAATTCAGCCGCCAGCGCCGCGCCTTCCCGCCGCACGGCAAGTTGACGGTCCGCATCGCCCCGGCCGTCATAGCTGCGGAAATCGGACGCTTGTTGCACCGACCCGCCGGCCGCTTCTATGGCCTGGATCAACAGGCGGCCCATGCGCCGGTCGCCGGACGGCGTGGGATGGGATGGCGCCTTCAGCGGCGCATAAAAGGCAATGCGCCGCCCGCTCATCAGGCTTCCCTGGCCAGGCCGCCGGGGCCGTTTTCCAGTTCCGCGCCCGCCAGTTCCTGGCCTTCGCTTATCAGGCCGAACTTGATGGCGAGCCGGTCGATCCAATGATCATGGGAAAAGACATTCCGGACCCGGTCCTGACCAGCCTTGCCCAGGCGTTGGCGGCGCGCCGGGTCGGCGGCCAGGGCGCCGATCGCCGTGGCCAGCCCGGCGCTGTCACGGGCCTTCACCAGGACGCCGTTTTCGCCATCCTCGATCAATTCAGGAATAGCGGACACGGCGGTCGCGATGCAGGCCAGGCCCTGGCTTTGTGCTTCCATCAGGACATTGGGCAGGCCGTCCCGGTCGCCATCAGCCGCGACGCGGCTGGCGAGAACAAAAATGTCGGCATTCCGATAGGCCGCCAGCACGGCTTCCTGGGGCTGCGCTCCGCGCCACTGGATACGCTCCGCGACACCGGCTTGTTGCGCCTGCCGCCGTAGTTTCTCGGACAAATTGCCGCCGCCAATATGCTCCAGCCGCCAATGCAGGGAGGGCGGCAGCATGGCCAGGGCGGTGATCACGTCGTCGTAACCTTTCTTCGCCACGGCCCGGCCGACCGATAGCAGCCGCACCGGCTCCGCTTTGTCGCCACCGTCACGGCCGGACCAGGTTTCGCCATTTGTTGGCGCCGCGAACTGGTCGAGATCGATACCGTGGTAGACCAACGCCACCGTGCCGCCCCTGTTGCCATCCGGCGACAGGGCGGCCAGATGCTCATGGGCGGCCTGGCTGCAGGTGGTCAACCAGTTCAGATCCGCCAGTTTCTCACGCTTTTCCCATTCCGGGGTCGTCCAGATATCCTTGGCATGGGCCGAACAACTCCAAGGCCGCGCGCTCAAATGTGCCGCATAGCGCGTGACGGATGCGGGTGTGTGCAGAAAGTGGGCATGCAGATGGCTGACTTCCGGGCCCAGTTCCGCCGCCAAAACCATGGCCTGGCCAAAGCGGCGTATCCGGTTGGGTGTCCGGTCGCGCCACAGATCCGCCAGCCAAAGACGCCTGGCGGCTTCATAGCCCCGCCAGCGCCGCACCTCCCGCCAGGCACGCCAAACCCGCATCGGTTCCTGATACAGATATTCCGGCAGATAATTGACGGGCGCGCGAATACGTCCATGCACCGGATGGACATCCCGGTCCGTGGGGTGACGCAACGAGATAATGCGAATGTCCAGGCCGCGTTGCTCCAGCGCCTCGATCTCCTTGGCGATGAATGTTTCCGACAGGCGGGGATAGCCCTTCAATATGAAGGCGACCGCCCCGCTCGCTGTTTCCGCTATTGTCCTGGGCGCCATCACAATGGGCTCGTCGCCTGTGGCGTCAATCTCCGGAGGATGCCTTGGCGCGTCTGACCGCCGGTTTCTTTGCCGGCGCCGAATTTCTCGCCGGCCCGCCGGAAATATCCCTTGCCACGGCGGGTTCGGACAGCCATGGCGCGACCAGACGGTTGACGTTGTCCAGCCCCTCCAGCAAACCCGGCACGATGACGTCTCGGGGTCTGTTCTGATAGGGCAATTCGCGCAGCGCCTTGCCCATGGCTTCGGCGTCGCGCTTGCCATCGTCTTCCAACATGCGGACCAGGCCCAGCTCCTGCGCCCGGCTGGCGCGGATATATTGCTCCATGCGCGGGCGGGTACGCGGGATGATCAGGGCCCGTTTGTTGAAACTGAGGATTTCGCAAAACGTATTGTAGCCGCCCATGGCGACAACACCGACGGCGTTGTCTTCCAATTCCTCCAACTTCGCATCGAAGGTAATGGCCTGTACCCGGTTCAGGCGATTGGCCCGGTCAATGAATTCGGCCTGGGTTTCCGGCTGCATGAATGGGCCCAGGACGATCAAGGCGGGATAGAGCATGCGGCTATCAGCTTCGTAGGCCCGCAATACCCAGTCGATCAGCCCCTCGCCGTCGCCGCCGCCGCCGGTGGTTACCAGGACATAAGGCTCGGAAACAATTTCGGGCAGCGGCCGGGTCGATGGCTCGGTCGGCGTGCGGCGCGGCAAATATCCCGTGTAGGTCATCCGCCGCCGCACCTGCCTTGGCACTTGCAAGCCCTTCAGGGGATCACAAATCTGCGGCAGGCCATAGACCCAGATTTCGTCGTACAGATCACTTAGGGCCGGCATGACGTTTTTGCGCCGCCATTCCGGGGCCAGCATGGAAGGATCGTCCATGATATCCCGCAGGCCCAGGACCAGACGGGTGCCCCGCGCCTTCATCATGCGCAGGGTTTCCTCAACCTCGCCCCTCAGACCCAGAGGTTCCTTGTCCACGATAATCATGTCCGGGGCGAAGATATCGGCGGTGTGCTTGATGATTTCGGCCCGCATATGGATGGTCTGCTCGAAATCAATACCCAGGTTCAGAGAGGTGTATTCGCCGTTGCGCAATTTGATCACGCCGGGAATGCGGACGAAATCAACGCGGGAACGGAAATCAAAGCTGCCGATGATCGGTGAGCCCGAGAGAATGAGGACGGAAACGTCCGGGTACTCACGCACCAGCGAATGGGCAATGGTGCTGCACCGGCGCAAATGGCCCAGGCCCATGGTATCATGGCTGTAAATCAGGACGCGGAAACCCCGCATCCCTTCGAGCGTGCCTTTAGGCATGCCACACCTCTCCCCGCGGTGTTACCGCGTCACGAATAGCGGGGAACTATGCCACGCCAGGGCAACGACCAAAAGCAACTTTTTGATTAAATAGACATTTTTGCGTCTGGCCATATATTGCTGAATTCCCGGACCGGCAGATATTTACCCTCGTTGTACCCTGCGTTAAGCTGGCCATGCCGGTGATTCGACAATAGTTTGACCTTATTGTTCGATCGTGTTGTGAGGAGCGGGCGCGGCGAATGGAAAAAACCATTTTCGGTTATGTCTGGCGGTTCTCCCGCCGGCAGCAGATTATAATGACCTTGATGTCGGCCGCCTCGTTGCCGTTTCTTTATCTTTTCTATGAAGTCCCCAAAACCATCATCAACGAGGCGATCCAGGGAATTGGCATCGATTATCCCTTGAATCTGGGAGAAAAGCTGACCTTTTCCATTTTGGGCCTGGAAGTGCCTATCTTCGGGCCGTTCGAACCGGCGCTGGAGCAGACGTCTTATCTCTTTACCCTGTGTGGCCTGTTCTTGATTTTGGTGGGTATCAACCAGGGCTTCAAATACGTCATCAATGTCTACAAGGGCCTGACCGGCGAGCGCATGCTGCGCCGCCTGCGCTTTGAGCTTTATGGCCGGGTTCTGCGCTTTCCCCTGCCTACCTTCCGCAAGATGAGCCAGGGCGAGATCATTCCCATGATCACGGCGGAAGTGGAGCCGTTGGGTGGATTTATTGGCGATGCCTTCTCCCTGCCGGCCTTTCAAGGTGGTTATCTGGCCACCATATTGGCCTTTTTGTTCATGCAGGATTGGCGCATGGCGACCGCGGCGGTGGCGCTCTATCCATTGCAACTGTGGCTGATCCCGAAATTGCAACGCAAGGTGAACCTGCTGGGCAAGGAGCGGGTTGCCAGGGTGCGCCGCCTGTCCGACAAGATCGGCGAGACGGTGCAGGGCGTGCAAGAGACCCATGCCCATGACACCTCGAACTTCGTGCTGACGGATTTCGCCAATCAGCTGTTCTGGATCTATGGCGTGCGCGAGCGCATCTACCGGCAGAAATTCGTCATCAAATTCCTCAACAATTCGATCCAGCAGCTCGGACCGTTCTGTTTCTATTCCATCGGCGGCTACTTCGTCATTCAAGGTGATCTGGAAATCGGAACCCTGGTCGCCGCCATCGCGGCGCACAAGGATCTGGCCGCGCCATGGAAGGAACTGTTGACCTACTACCAAATGCAGGCGGACGCCTCGATCAAGTATGATCAGGTGGTCAGCCAGTTCGATCCGGCGGGCATGCGCGGGCCGGACTATCAGTTGCTCGAGCCCGATGACCTATCGCCCTTGAGCGGTGAGCTGGCCGCCACCAACATGACCTTGACCGATGACCAGGATGTCCCGGTGGTAGATGGGCTGTCCCTGCGCCTGTCCCTGGACAAGCGCTATGCCATCGTCGGTTCGGGCGGCAGCGGCAAGGAGGAATTGACCCTGCTGCTGGCCCGACTGCTGGACCCCGACAACGGTAACTTTAGCCTGGGCGGTAATGATGCCACCATCCTGCCCGAGGCGGTAACGGGACGGCGTCTGGCCCATGTCGGCCCGTCCGCCTTCATTTTCGCCGGCACCATCGCCGACAATCTGTTCCTGGGCCTGAAGCATCGGCCCTTGCGGCCGGCGGAGGAAGACGACGAAGCGGCCAGGCACCGCGCGGTCTACATCGACGAAGCGCAGCGTTCGGGCAATATCGAATACGACCCGAACGCCGATTGGATCGATTACGAGGCCGCCGGCGTCGACGATACGGAGGCCTTGCGCCACGCCGGTTTGGCGGCACTGAAGCGGATCGGCATGGATGAAGAAATCTACCGCTTTGGCCTGCGCGGCACCATTGATCCACACGGCCGGCCGGATCTGGCGGATGCCATCCTGCGCGCCCGGACCGGTTTGCGGACCCATATGGCCGCCGACCCGGCCCTGCTGGAGCTTGTCGAGGGCTTCGACGGTGATGCCTACAATTTGAACGCCTCGATCGGCGAGAATCTGATGTTCGGCAATCCGGTGGGCGATGCCTTTGATGTGGAGCATCTGGCCGAACACCCTTATGTGCTGGATGTTCTCGAACAGGTCGGTCTGACGGAGCAGTTCCTCTCCGTCGGTTTCCAGGTTGCCTCCACCATGGTCGAACTGTTTGCCGATTTGCCGCCTGATCACGAGCTGTTCCAGCAGTTCAGTTTCATCTCGGCCGATGAGCTGCCCGACATTCAGGCCCTGCTGCAGCGCAGCGACCGGGCCAATTTGGCTGCCTTGCCGGACGAGGACCGGGCGCAATTGATGTCGCTGCCGTTCAAACTGATCCCGGCCCGCCATCGCCTGGGGCTGGTGGACGATGATTTGCAGGGCAAGGTGTTGGAAGCGCGGCGCTATTTCGCATCGCATCTGCCGGAAGATCTGCAGAACGCGGTGGAGTTTTTTGACGCCGACAAATACAACGCCTCGGCCAATATTCAGGACAATATCCTGTTCGGCAAGGTGGCCTATGGCCAGGCTCAGGCGGCCGACCGGGTCGGCGCCCTGATCTCGGAAGTGGTGCTTGAACTGGGGCTGCATGAAGCCGTGGCCGAAGTCGGTTTGAGCTTTGAGGTCGGTATTGCCGGTTCCCGCCTGTCGACGGCGCAGCGGCAAAAGCTGGCGCTGGCGCGGGCCCTGTTGAAGCGGCCGGATATCCTGATCTTGTCCGAGGCCACTACGTCTCTGGACTCGGCCTCCCAGGCCGCGATCATGGATGCCTTGCTGGCCGATTTCGAAGGGCGCTGCTTGATCTGGTCGGTACAGCGGGCCAGCATGGCGGAGGGTTTCGACCAGGTTCTGGTGATGCGCCAGGGCCGGTTGATGGAACAGGGCGAATTCGCGGAACTGAGCCAAGGCAATGAGCATGTCAGGGAACTCCTGGCATCGGAATAGAGTGAGGTTTGTGCACACGCATGATTGAAGATGTTAGCGGCCTGCCATCGGCGGAAATTCGTGCTATGAATTTCCGGACCAGGGTTACGGGCTGGGCGCCGGACGGGATTTGGGGCGGTATACGGGGCGGAGGTTGGTTATGAGCCTGAATGAAGAAGTTGAACTGCTGCGCAGTATCCCGCTGTTCGCCAATATCGAGCCTTCGAAGCTGAAACTATTGGCTTTCACCTCGGAACGTCTGGCTTTTCAGGAAGGCCAGGATCTATGTAAACAGGGCGATATTGGCGATGCCGCCTATCTGGTGGTGGACGGCACGGCGGATGTCGTGATCGAAGGGCCGGACGGCAGCAAGTTGACCGTGGCCCAGGTTGGCCGCAACGCCTTCGTCGGCGAGATTGCTATTCTATGCGAAGTGCCCCGCACCGCGACCATCACCGCCACCTCGAAGCTGGATACCCTGCGCATCAGCAAGGATTTGTTCTTCCGCCTGGTCAATGAATTCCCCACCATGGCGGTGGAGATCATGCGTGAGCTGGCCCATCGTCAAGAGCAGACCAACCTGCAACTGACCGAAGCCAACCGCCGCCTGCGGGAATTGGAAAGCGGTGGCGCCTAACGGCCTCCCGGTTTTTGCATGGATTGTGGAATTAGTGTTGCGCGGACGATGAGATCAGCTTCAGTTTCAATATCGACCCAGATATCCGGCCCTGGCGGCCTGCGGCGGGATTGCATATGAGCCGCCTGGACAGTTTCATCCGCCGGCTGAAGGCGCAACGGCTCTGTCTCGATTGGGCCGTCGGCGAGATTGCCGAATTGCCCGGAACGGTGCTGGAGCTCGGCCTGGGCAATGGCCGCACCTATGATCACTTGCGGGAGCGTTTGCAAAAGCATGATCTGAAGCGGGAGATATTTGTTTTTGAGCGTAAGGTTGCCGCCCATCCCGATTGTGTGCCCGACGATGCGCATCTGTTTCTCGGCGACGTCCACGACAGTCTGCCCGGCGCCATGGAACGGATCGGTGCGCCGGCGGTTTTGGCCCATTGCGACATCGGCACCGGTGACAGCAAGCTGACGGCCAAGCTGGCCGCCTTTGTTGCCCCGAACCTTGGGCGGCTGCTGGCGCCAGGCGCCGTTGTTGCCGCCGACCAGGCGATGGACATTCCCGGTTGCCGGCCGGTGCCCCTGCCCGAGGGCGTGGCGGAGGGTCGCTATCATCTCTACCGCAAGGACACGGCCTGAAGCATGACGCAAATGAGTAGCGCCCAGGCCATTGCGCGCCTGATGAAACGGCCGCCCGTGGGGGCATCGGAACTGTTGGGTCAGGAGCCATTGGAGATCGACGCGGCCCGGGGCTTCGCCCGCATGGCCTACCAGGGCAAGCCGGAGTTCTGCAATCACCTTGGCGTCATACAAGGCGGCTTCCTTTCCGCCATGATGGACGAGGCCATGGCCATCGCGGCCACGGCGGCGCGGGGTTTTGACTATGTGGTACCCACCCTGGGCATGAAGACGTCATACCTGGCGGCCGTCGCGCCTGGTCGTGTGATCGCGGAAGGCCAGGTCGTGCGGGCCGAGGAACGGCTGGTCTTCCTGGAAGGCAAAATATTCGATCATGACGGCGAACTGGCGGCGGTTGCCAGTGCGACGGCGCGGTTTCGCAAGGTGCCGTGGAAATGAAATTACCCGCATCTAATGGCAATGTTCTGGAACAGCAAAGGGACCGTGACCGCGGCCCGGCGGCGGCTCTGTTAGGGCACCGCCTGTTGGCGGTCGACGGGACGGCCGCGACGATCGAGGTGGAATTCCAGGCCGCGCCGCATTTGTTCAATCCCATGAATGTCATGCAGGGCGGTTTTACCATCGCCATACTGGAACAGGCCCTGCTCGACGCCGTGGCCGCATTGGCGGACCGGCCTCGGGAGGCCGCAACCCTGGAAATGCAGTGCAATTTCCTCGCCGCCATCGGCCCCGGGCCGCTGCGCTGTCAGGCGGGCCTGGTTCTTCAGGGCCGGTCCACGGCATTTGTCGAGGCGCGTTTGTTTGCCAGCAACGGCGAACTCGCGGCCACGGCGACATCAGTGGTGGCCTTGGCCGCCGTGGCTGACGATTGAGCCGGTGCAACGGCCCATTATCCCAAGGCGGAAATGCCTGGATATGATGATCTTGGGTGTTTTCATGGCTTTCGGTGCCGTGACGCTGGACAGGCTATTCAATTTCCACTATGAACCCCAACGTCTTCGGGCGTTGACCGCCCACCGGGCCATAGTTCTAAGGACGCCCCGGATGCCCAGGTAGCTCAGTTGGTAGAGCAGCGGACTGAAAATCCGCGTGTCGGTGGTTCGATTCCGCCCCTGGGCACCATTTTTTTCAAGCGCTTGGCATCAAATTTTTGACGCAGTTTTCAGGGCGTAATTACGCCCTGCTGGTCGGCTCCCCTTGGGTAGTCCGTTTTGAATGTTAGTGCATGATGGGGTGCCCAAAATCGAATCAGTTGGAACGCTATGATTCAGACAAAAACTCAAATGTGAATCATGAAAGTCGACTAGACGTAGTTCGCGGTTTTCCCCAAGTTCCCGATCCATCGCCGCGCGTCCAATGCAGTTCGATAACTGGAGACTTCGTCATCTTCGAAATCCTCTACAAAAGGGCGGAATACGCCCTAACCTACTGCCCGGTTACCCGGATCCACCGCATCCATCGCCATGAATGCGCGAACTCGGGACTATTGCGGAAATCGTTGTTTGGTGGCGATCTGGTTCAGATCTGCCAAACGCGGGAGTGTGGCTGGGCTCACAACAATTAGTGCTTACGGGAAAATTTGGCTAGTATCTCTTGCGGCTGATTAAGCAGAGAAGGGGATGGCCGACTGTTTCGCTGATGACAAGTGTCTAGCGAAACGGTCCGTCAATGTGATCAAGCCAATGGGTGAACAATTTCAAATCGCGATAGTTGGGTCGGGGCCGGGCGGTCTGAGCGCCGCCGGCCGGGCCGCCGAGCTCGGCCTGTCGCACGTGCTGCTGGAACGCACCGACCGTCTGTCCGATACCATCTTCAAGTATCAGAAGGGCAAACACGTCATGGCGACGCCGGACATCTTGCCACTACGCAGCAGCTTCTCCTTCCAGGCCGGCACCCGCGAGGCGATACTCGAGGCTTGGGACAACGAGATCCGCGACCTCGGTGTCAACGTCCGCTTCAATACCGAGGTAACGGCGATCGAGGGCCGGCAGGGCGGTTTCCGGCTGACCCTGGGCGGCGGTGAGACCATTGCGGCCGACAACGTTATCCTGGCGATCGGTTTGCAGGGTAACCTGCGCCGCCTTGGCGTGGCCGGTGACGATTGGGATCGGGTGCAATACCAGCTCGACGATCCGGACGAATACGAGGCCGAAAACATCGTCGTCATCGGCGCCGGCGACGCGGCGATCGAGAACGCGGTCGCCTTGGCAAGCCATAACCAAGTTTCAATCGTCAATCGCCGCGGCGAGTTCGCCCGCGCCAAGGACGGCAACCGCATGGCGATCGAAAAGGCAATTTCCGATGGCATCCTGGAATGCTACTACGGTGCCACGCCGAAGTCGGTGACGCCCGGCGAGATTACACTCAACGTTCCCCCTGGCGAAGTCGCGGTGCGCTGCGACCGCGTGATAGCCAGGCTGGGCGCGACGCCGCCGCGCCAATTCGTCGAATCCTGCGGCGTCAAGTTTTCCTCCAACGATCCCGCCGCCCTGCCGGAGCTGTCGGTGCGGTACGAAAGCAACGTGACGGGCCTGCACATAATCGGCGCACTGGGCGGCTACCCGCTGATCAAGCAGGCGATGAACCAGGGCTATGAGGTGGTCGAATTCATCGCCGGCAACGAGATCAAGCCAGCCGACGAACCGCTGCTGGAGGAGAAGTTCGGACCGCTAATGGATAGAAGCGTTGCATCCCGCTACTTCGGCACCGGACTGAAACAAGACGGCGTCAACGGGCTCTTGGAGGTGGTGCGCGACAGCGTACCATTGCTGAACGGCCTGACGGTGCTGCAACTGCGCGAGTTTCTGCTCGACGGTAACTTCCATTTCACCGGCGCCGGTGATCAGATTTTTGCCCGGAATGACTACACCGATACATTCTACATGGTGCTAACCGGCGAAGTCGAAATTCTCGTCAATCAGGACGACGATGGCGAGCGCGTCCGGCTGGGGCAAGGTGAGTTCTTCGGCGAGATGGGCTTGATCCAGGGCCGGCGGCGTACCGCCACTGTGATTGCCGCCTCCGATTGCGTGCTGTTGGAATCGCCGCGGAATACCATGATCAGCCTGATCAATTCAATTACCTCGGTCGAGCAGACGCTGTCGCGGGCGGCGATGGAACGCCAGATCCTGACCTATCTGGCGCCCAACCTGGCGCCGGAGAAGCTGAGACCGGTGATCGAGAAGGCGGAGATCCATTCGTTCAGAAAAAGCGAGGTGCTGTTCAGCGAAGGCGACGCCGGCCACGGACTTTATCTCATCCAAAAGGGTTCGGTGACGGTGTCCCGTAACGTCGGCGGTCAAGAGATGGTGGTCTCATACGTCCCGGCGGGCCACTACGTCGGCGAAATGGCGCTGATCAGCGACGCGCCGCGTAACGCGACGATCCGGGCGGCCGTCGCGACCGACACCATCTGGCTCGATGGTGCCACCTTCCGCAGCATGCTGGACGAGGATCCGGCGCTCAAGCAGCGGGTCGGGGAACGGATGATGTCGCGGTTGGTTGAGGACGAAGAGATGGCGGCGCAGCCGAACGCCGGCAACATCGTACAGTTCTTGGTCGAGCAAGGCATTGGTGAAGCGAGTGATATCCTGCTGATTGACCAGGCATTGTGCGTCGGCTGCGACAATTGCGAGAAAGCCTGCGCGGAGACTCACGACGGCACGTCGCGGCTACGCCGCGAATACGGCCCGACCTACGGAACCATCCACGTGCCCACGGCATGCCGCCATTGCGAGAATCCCCATTGCATGGCCGATTGCCCGCCCGATGCCATCCACCGCGCGCTTGGCGGCGAGGTATATATCGACGACAGCTGTATCGGCTGCGGCAACTGCGAGCGCAATTGCCCTTACGGCGTGATCCAGATGGCCTTGCCGGCGGCCAAGCAGCCTGGCTTGTTTAACTGGCTCTTGTTCGGCGCCGGCCAAGGCCCCGGCGCCGCTGCCCGCAGCGATGCCGCGGATGCGATCAAGACCGCCGTGAAATGCGACATGTGCAAGAATATCCCAGGCGGTGCCGCCTGCGTGCGCGCCTGCCCGACAGGCGCCGCCATTCGCCTCAGTCCGGAGGAGTCCTTCGTCATGTTGCAGTCTCAATAGTCGCGGGCCCCGTCCGATGCACCAATCCGTCCTCATTTTCCAGAATTTCCGCTATTTTAGGATAGCGCTTCTGCTCTGCGTTGCCGCAATCGCCATCTATGCCTGGCACGATCCGTTGGCCGGCGCCAACGGCGGCAGCTGGTACGGCTATACCCTTGGTACCGTCGGTGCGTTGCTGATCCTGTGGCTCGCCTGGTTCGGCATCCGCAAGCGCCGTTACGGTATTGGCCGGATGACACTGCAGGAATGGTTGTCGGCCCACATATACCTAGGTGTCAGCCTGATCCTCATCGCCACCTTGCATGCGGGTTTCCAGTTCGGCCTTAACCTGCACACCCTGGCTTATGGCCTGATGCTGGCGGTCGTCGTCAGCGGCATCTTCGGCATCGTCATGTACGTGCGGATACCGAACCTGCGCAACGAGAACTTGGCCGGCTTGTCCCTCAGCCAACTGGTCGACCAGACCGCCGACTTGTCGGAACGGACGCGGCAGGCGGCGGGCCAGTTGCCTGATGACATCACGCAAGCCTTGGTGGAGGCGCAGGAGTCGGTTCGCCTCGGCGGCTCGGCCCGCCGCATCCTTGCCGGGCACGACCGCAAATGCCCCGTTGCCGCCGTTCTCGAAATGGTCATGGGCCGTGCCGCCAGCCTGACCGGCAGCGAGGCGGAATCGGCGCGGCGGCTGGTGTCGCTGTTGGCGCGGCAGTCGCAACTCCTGGAGCAGGCGCGTCGGGAGATCCGCTACCGGGCGCTACTCGATGTCTGGCTCTATCTGCACATCCCACTGACGATCGGCCTGATCGCGGCGCTCGCGGCTCATGTCGTTGTGGTGTTTTTTTACTGGTAGGCCGCAGCCATGGAGATCCAAGTCCATTATCTCACCCGCCGGCGCAGTGGCGATGCGGTTAGCCGTGAAGAGGACGTCAGCTGCGAAGCCTTGAACTTCGGCCGGGGAACCGCCAGCGAAGTGGAGCTGGCCGACCCGCGCGTGCAGTTGCACCAGGGAACCCTGCACGTTCGGCCGGGCGGATTGTTTTTCGAGGCACCCGCGCGCGCCAATGTCTCGATTGACGGCCGGATCACCACAAGTTGCCCGGTGCGGATCGGCAGCAAAATCGAAATCGGCCCCTACGACGTGGTGATCCTGGAGCCGCCCGAAGGCAAGGACGCGGCAGTCAGCGTCGAGCTGACGCGGCCGGCCGACGATGCCCAGGTTGCCTTGAGCAACCGCAGTGTAATGTCGCTGGACGACGCCGGCTGGGGCACCAGAAAATGGTCATGGGGCCTGGCCATCGCCGTCTTGGTGGCATTTCTGCTTTGGCCCATGCTGCAGTTTCTCAAGGGCGACAATGCCGTCGATGTCACCCGCATTGGCGAGATGTCGATGGCCGCCGGGTCGGCGACGCAGCCATGGCCGGTTGATGGCGATATCGCGTGGCACACTGGCGAGATCTCACGGCCGCACAGCTTCATCGGCAACCAATGCGGCGCCTGCCATCAGAAGCCGTTCGTGCAGGTTGAGGACAGCGCTTGCGTGGCCTGTCACGACGGTATCGAGCACCACTACGACCCGGCCAAGTTCAAGCTTGCCAATACTACCGATGCCAAATGCCAGAACTGTCACAAGGAACACGCGGGTTCCGAACCGATCATTTTGTCGAGCCAGACGTTCTGCGCCGCCTGCCACAAGGATTTGGATGGACGCGCGGCGGAGACGACGCTCAAGAATGCCGGGGATTTCGGAGCCTCGCACCCGCAGTTCCGTCCCGCCGTGATCATTGATGGTGCCACCGGCAAGCGGCAGCGCCTGGAGCTCGATCCCGGTAAGCCGCCGGCCGAACTGTCGAACCTGAAGTTCCCACACGACAAGCACCTGTTGCCGCAAGGCGTCCGGGTGCGCGCGGACAACAAGGCGGAAAAGAAAACCAAGGTCATGCGATGCCCGGACTGTCACCAGCCGGATGCTAGCGGTGTCAACATGAGGCCCATCACCATGCGCGGGCATTGCGCCGAGTGCCACGGCCTTTCGTTCTCGCCGATCGACCCCTCGCGAATGCTGCCGCACGGCAACCTGGTGGAGGCGCTGCATGTGGTCAGGGAGTTTTACGCCGACGTGGCGCTACGCGGCGGCGTTCAGGATGCCAATGCGCCGGCCAGCGTGCGCCGCCGGCCGGGTACGCCACTAAGCGAGACGGATCGCCCGGGCGCCTTGCAATGGGCGCGCAAGAGGGCCGACAACGCGGCGGCTTTCATCGCCCGTTCGGTCTGTGGTACCTGCCACGACATCGCGCGGGACCAGGGCGCGGCTGGTGGCTGGCGCATCAAGAAAGTGACGCTGGCGGAGAGCTGGTTCGAGAAGAGTTGGTTTCCGCACAACCAACATCAGGAGGTGCAGTGCACCGCTTGCCACAAAGCCGGCGCATCGAAGCTGGCGACCGACGTGCTGCTGCCAGGCATCGAAACTTGCCGGCGTTGCCACGGCGGCGCTGAATCAACGATGCGGATTCCTTCGACCTGTGTCGACTGCCATCAATTCCACTTGCCGGGTAAACCGCCGATGCATGACGGACCGGGCACGGAGAAAACAGTCCAGCAACGCAAGTAGCCGCTGTGGGTAGCGGCAATGCGAAGACAAGACGGTAAAATGGTGTAAGCTATCGACACGCAGAGGGGGATCTGGCGGCAACTATGTTGGGACCGGTGTATCGGGCGGATCGATTGTGTAGGGCGCTGTTTGCGGCGGCTGTCTGGGGGGGCACATGTTTGGCATCGCCGACGGCGGCCGAGACAATTGCCGTCGCGGCGTTGACACCGCAGGGTGTGACACTGGGCACGATGACGACGGACGGCGACATCAGCGACCTGCGATTTTCGGTCGATCTCGCCGGCGACACCCCGGAAGCCAGCTATGTCTGGGCAATAGTCGGCGGCGCCCACAGTCTGCAACGAACCAACGACGGCTACTGGGTGCCGTGGAACGGTGACATCGTACAACTGATCGACAATCGTTTCCGCGCCGTTGACGGCAGGCTTACCTTTAAGGTGCTTGACCAGACGATCGGCGCTGACAACCAGGGCATCACGCTGGGCATCGGCTATCGCGCCGGCGGCGCCCTGAAATTTGGCATCTTCGGCATCTTGCCCGAGAACGGCGGGAGTTGACGCAAGTATGCGCCGTTTGGTCATAGTCGCGCTGATCGTACTGGCTTCACTGGCCACTCGGACCGCCAGCGCGCAGCAAAACCTCACTTCGGCCGAGGTCGGCCGGATCATCGCTGCCGCGGCGGCGGAGGCCGACGCCCGCGGCCGGCCGGCGGCGATCGCCGTGGTGGACCGGGTTGGCAACGTGCTGGGCCTGTTTCGGATGACCGGCGCGCCGACGCGTGTCACCGTGACCAGCGATCGTGGTATCGCCGCCGGTAATGGCCTGGAGCAGGTGCAGGATACCTTCGCCTCGTTGGGCGCCGCATCATCGCCGTCGAGCAATCTTTCGGCGATTGCCAAGGCGGTGACCGGGGCGTACCTGTCATCTGGCGGCAACGCCTTCGGCACCCGCACGGCCAGCCAGATCGTCCAGGAGCATTTCAATCCCGGCGAACGGTTCGCCCCCAGTGGCCCGCTGTTTGGCGTGCAGTTCAGCCAGTTGCCGTGTTCCGATTTGTCAGCCCGATTTGCCACCAACGCCGCCGTCACCGGGCTGGTCAGCGCCACTGTCGGTCCGAAGCGTTCGCCGCTCGGCCTATCGGCTGATCCCGGCGGCCTGCCGCTCTATAAGAACGGCGAAGTGGTCGGCGGTATTGGTGTCGAATCGGATGGTATCTACACGCTGGACGCCTCGGTGCTCGACTATGACGCCGACCCGGACGAGCTGATCGCGTTGGCCGGCCATGCCCTGTTCCCGGCGCCGGAGGACATCAGGGCGAACCGCATATTCGTCGAAGGCAAGGCGCTGCGCTTTGTCGACGCGACCTTGTCACAGTTGGCGACGACGCCGGATTCGGCAAGCTTCGCCGCCGTCAATGGGGCGCTTGGTAGCCTCACCAGCCTCACCGGATATTACACCGCGGCGGCGGCGCCATTGGATGGACAAGCCTATGGCAACGTCGCCTCCGGTGTCGCTGCCGACAATACCGGCACCTACGATTTCGTCGGCAGTCAGGTATTCATTCTTTATGATGCCGCCGGCAATGCGCGCTTTCCGCCTGTCGCCAGCACCACGCCAACGCCGACCAGTGCCGGCGGCGCCGGCCTGACCGCGAACGAGGTCACCACGATCATTGGCAGCGCGCTGCAGATCGCCGACGCCGGCCGGGCACAGATCCGCCGGCCGTTGCGCAGCAGTATCCAAGTGACGGTGTCGGTGGTCGACGCCCGTGGCAATGTGCTGGGCATCGCCCGTACGCCGGACGGCCCGATCTTCGGCACCGATGTATCGCTGCAAAAAGCGCGCACCGCGGCGTTCTTCTCAAGCGCCGTTGCCGGCGCCTACATGCAGACCTTCAGCTCAACCGTTGGCGGCACGCCGGCGCCGCAGAATTTGAACGGCAAGCGGCTCGAAGCTTACCTCGACAATGTACGCTCCTTTGTCGGCCCTACGGCGCTGGCTGACGGTACCGCCTTCGCTGACCGCTCCGGCGGCAACCTGTCGCGGCCGTTCTATCCCGACGGCATAAACGGCGCGGCGCCAGGTCCGTTCAGCGTCAGCTTCGACGCCTGGAGCCCGTTCAACACCGGCCTGCAGCTCGATTCGGTGATCGATAACGTCGCCGCGCATATCCTTTTTGCCGATGGCGTCGCCGGTGCCGTCGATACCGCCGCCACTTGTACCGCCTTCACCGCCGATCAGGCCGGCAACACCCGCACGCGCCTCTCCAATGGTTTCCAGATCTTCCCCGGCAGCGTGCCGATCTTCCGCAACAGCACCCTGATCGGCGGCATTGGTGTCTCCGGCGACGGCATCGATCAAGACGACATGGTATCCTTTCTTGGCACCCACGACGCAGGTCAGTCGCTGGGGACCGGTGTCGGCAATGCGCCGACCGGCGTCCGCGCCGATAACCTGGCGCCCCAGGGCGTGCACCTGCGCTATGTCAGTTGTCCTTTCAAACCATTTCTGGGATCCCGTGAGCGCAATGCCTGCCGCAACAAATAGCCGGCCCCTGGCCCTGGCCGCCTGCCTCTGCGCCCTATGGGCGATACCGGGGACGGCACTGGCGGGCAAGGAGCGCATTGAGGCGGCATTGATGCCGGCCAAGCCGACGGCGCCGGCTGCGGTCCTGGCGCCGACGATGGTGCCGCCGCCACGGCCGGTACTGGTTCAGACCACGGACACGGATGCCGCCGTGGCGCAGCGGATGGCACAGAACAGCCGCCGCGTACCTGGCCGCGCCCCGTCCAGGGAACGCAAACGGGAGCGGCGCTTCGACCCCAACGCTGTCGAGCCGCCGCAGCCCAACGTGCCACGCGAGTTCCTGCCGGTGATGGACCGCTGGCGCATTGTCGATGCCGTCGGCGTGACGCCGAAATGGTGGGATCCCTATAACCAGAGCTACATAAAGGGCGACCGTCCGGTGTTCGGCAAGGATTGGTTCTTTAACCTAGCGGCAATTTCAGACACGGTGATCGAGCCGCGCCTGCTGCCTACGCCGCTCAGTCCAAGCGGCGCCGTCGGATCGGGCAGGAACGATGTCTTTGGCGACGGCGATCAGCTGTTCATGAACCAGAACATCATTCTCGGCTTGTCGCTGATCAAGGGCGACACCGCCTTTCGCCCGCCGGATATCGAGGCCCGCGTGACGCCGGTCTTCAGCTACAATCGCCTGAAGGTTAAGGAACTGGGTGTCACCCACCGCGACCCGAGGAAAGGCAAGACGCGAAACGACAGTTTTCTCGGCCTGCAGGAAGCGTTCCTGGACTATCACATCGGCAACCTATCGGACCGCTACGACTTCATTTCGGTTCGCGCCGGCATCCAGCCATTTTCCACGGATTTCCGCGGCTTTCTTTTCCAGGACAACCAGTTGGGCGTCCGCCTGTTCGGCAACCACGACAACAACATCTTCCAGTATAACCTGGCCTGGTTCCGGCGCCTCGAGAAGGACACCAACAGCGGCCTCAACGACGTTGGCAAGAGGCTCCGCGACGACGATATTTTCATCACCAACCTATATATCCAGGACCTGCCGGTGCGTGGCTTTGTCTCGCAAGCATCCCTGGTGCACAACCGCAACCGCGAAGGCAGCAGAACGTTCTACAACGACAACAAGTTCCTCGAGCGGCCAGCCTCGTTCGGCGACGAGCGATTCCGGGATTACGATGTGACCTATCTCGGATTTAACGGTGATGGCCATTTCGGCCGCGCCAACCTGACGCTTTCCGCCTACTTCGCCTGGGGCACGGACGACCACAACCAGATTGCTTCTTCGGCACCGGGGGAGAAGTCGGATATTCGCGCCCAGTTCTTTGCTTTCGAGCCATCGGTTGATTTCGACTGGATCCGGCTGCGCGGCTCGATACTCTATGCCAGCGGCGACAGCGACCCGTTCGACGACAAGGAGGAGGGGTTCGATGCGATATTCGAGAATCCGCAGTTTGCCGGCGGCGATACCAGCTATTGGATCCGCCAGGGCATTCCGCTGATCGGCGGCGGCGGCGGCGCGCTGACGCAGCGCAACGGCGTGCTGGCCAGCCTGCGTTCATCGAAGGAGCACGGCCAGTCGAATTTCAACAATCCCGGCCTGATCCTGTTCGGCGGTGGCGGCGACTTTGATCTGTTGCCGGAATTGCGAATGTCGTTCAACGTCAACCGGCTGATGTTCGACAATACCTCGAACTTGGAGGCGTTGCGCAACCAAGGCCAGATCGACGAGAGTATCGGCGTCGATGTTTCGCTGTCGCTGATCTATCGGCCGTTGATGATCCAGAACGTCATCATGCGCCTGTCCGGCGCGGTCCTCTTCGCCGACGACGGCTTCAAGGATTTGTATGCCTCCGCTGCCACGCCGGACGGCTCTTCCGATGACCGTTACTATTCGATCCTTGGCAATCTTATCCTGGTCTTTTAGGTGCCCTTCGATATGCGCATTCTATCCATTGTCATCATCATGCTTACGGCGCCATTGCTGTCATTGCAGCCGGCGCTGGCCGCCGGTGGACCCGAGAAACCCAGGCACGTCGAGTTCAGACCGACCCCCCCGGCGCCGCGGTCCCAATTGCCCGACCAGGCAATGCGCAAGAGCGCCGGCTGCGTTTCGTGCCACACCAAGGTCGACTCGCTGTCGATGCACGAAAGCCCCGGCGTCATCCTGGGCTGCACCGATTGCCACGGCGGCAATGCCAACGTTTTCAAGAAGGACTTCGCCACTTACGTGACCGCGAAGCTGGATGCGCACGTGCAGCCAACCCTGCCGCAAACCTGGGGTCATCCCAGCGCTGCCAATCCGAAGCACAGCTACACGCTGCTGAACCGCGAGGCCCCGGAGTACATCCGTTTTGTCAATCCCGGTGACCTGCGGGTCGCGCGCGAGGCCTGCGGCAGCTGCCATCTGCCGATCATCCAGGCCTCCGAACGCAGCCTGATGTCGACGGGCGCCATGCTGTGGGGCGGCGCCGCATACAACAACAACATCCTGCCGTTCAAGCGCTATATTCTGGGCGAGGGCTATACCCGCGAGGGCGAGGCGGCGGCGCTGGTCAACCCGGTGGCCCCGGATGCCAAGCTGACCGCGCGCGGCGTGCTGCCGCAGCTATATCCGCTGCCAGCCTGGGAGACAATTCCGCCGGGCGACATCTTCCGGGTGTTCGAGCGCGGCGGCCGGAACATCCTTAATCTGTTCCCGGAGATTGGCTTGCCCAATGCCGCCGGCCAGTTGCAGCGGCTGGAAGAGCCGGGACGCCCGGATATCCGGCAGTCGAACCGCGGCCCCGGTACCGGCCTTAGGATCGCCGTGCCGGTCATCAATATCACCAAGACCCGGCTGAACGACCCTTTTCTCTGGTTCCTCGGCACCAATGATGGGCCGGGCGACTACCGCTCGTCCGGCTGTTCGGCCTGCCATGTGGTCTACGCCAATGACCGCGACCCGCGGCACTCCGGTCCGTATGCAAAGTTCGGCCATACCGGCAAGTCGCAGAGCGTCGATCCGACGATTCCGAAGAACGAGGAAGGCCATCCGCTCAAGCATAGCTTCTCGAACGCCATTCCGACCAGCCAGTGCATGATCTGCCACATGCACCAGCCGAATGTGTTCGTGAACACCTACCTCGGCTACACGATGTGGGATTACGAATCGGACGCCCCCTTCATGTGGCCGGAAAAGCAGCGCTACCCGACAGCCGCGGAGATGCATAAGATTCTCAGCCGCAACCCGGAGGAGGCGTCGATACGTGGCAAATGGGGCGACGTCGAATTCCTCAAGGAGGTCAGCAAGCTCAATCCGAAACTGAAGAACACTCAGTTTGCCGACTATCACGGCCATGGCTGGAACTTCCGCGCTATCTTCAAGAAGAACCGCAAGGGCGACCTGCTGGATGCCGAGGGCAAGACCGTGGAACCGGACGACCCCGACAAGTTCAAGAAGGCGGTGCACATGTCGTCGATCCATCTCGATGTCGGCATGCATTGCGTCGACTGCCATTTCTCACAGGACTCTCATGGCAGCGGACATATCTATGGTGAGGTGCAGGCGGCGATCGAGATCCGTTGTATTGACTGCCACGGCACCCCGAAAAAGGCGCCGACGCTTCTGACCAGTGGGCCGGCGGCGCCGCCCAACGGCCACGATCTGGAGCTGCTGCGCACCCCGGATGGACGAAAGCGTTTTAAATGGCGCGGCACCCAATGCGACCGGCCCCTCGAAGAGGCGCGTGACTGCAAGCTCTATCAACGCGCCTCGCTCGATCCGGACCTGGAGTGGGAGGTCAGCCTGCTGCGCGACATCGTCGACCCGAAGCACACCGCATTTAACGCCAAGGCGGCGCGCGCCAAATTGATGTCCAGCGATCCGCTGGGCCTGAAATGGGGCCCTGGAGTTGATCCCAAGGATCTGGCGCACAAAAGCGACAGCGAATTCGAGTGCTTTACCTGCCACACGGCCTGGACAACCTCCTGCGCCGGATGTCACCTGCCGATCCAAGCAAATTGGAAGACGGAGCGACATCACTATGAGGGCGGTGAGACCCGCAACTTCGCTACCTACAACCCGCAGGTGGTGCGCGATCAAATGTTCCAGATCGGCATTCACGGCAGCGTCAAGAACAAGACCATCGCGCCGGTGCGTTCGTCGTCGGCGCTTATTCTATCATCGCAGAACATCAACCGCGAGCGTATCTACGTTTCGCAGCCGCCGATCGCCGCCAGCGGCTATTCCAGCCAGGCCTTCGCGCCGCACTTTGCGCACACGGTACGCAAGACGGAAACCAAGACCTGCACCGACTGCCATTTGTCCAAGGAGAACGACAATAACGCGATCATGGCGCAACTGCTGCTGCATGGCACGAATTTCGTGAATTTCGTTGGGCCGTTTCAGTGGGTCGGCGAAGCCGGTGGCATCGAAGGCGTGAAGGTGGCAGAATTCGATGAGCCACAGGCGGTGATCGGCAGCTACCTGCACCGCCATGCCTTTCCCGATTGGTACCAAGCCCATCAGGACCGTGGTCAGCAGCTGGAGACCGCGCACGGCCATCGCGGTGATGAAAGCCGCTGTTTGCAGCACCGTGGCGAGTACCTCTACGTTGCCCAGGGCAAGGACGGAATGCGGGTCTACGATGTCGCCTCGATCGCCAACAAGGGCATCTCCCAACGTATTATCACCGCGCCATTCTCGCCGTTGGGCCACGACACCCACATCGCCTCGGCCAATGCCACTTGTGTCGTGCTGCCGACCAATCAGCCAATTCACCCGGACCGCAACCAGGGTGACCTGATGCGCAAGACCAACGAGGAGCAGCCCTTTCATCCGATCTATGATTACGCTTTCATCACCGATACCGAGGAAGGCCTGATCCTGACCGACGTCAACACCTTGGCCGACGGCAAGCCGCGCAACAACTACCTGACGCGGGCGCTGACCTGGAACGAGGGCGGCATTCTGAACGGTGCCCGCCACCTGACCATCGCCGGCCATTTCTTCTATGTCGCGACTCCGCGCGGCATCGTCGTGCTCGACATGGACGATCCGCTGAAGCCGAAGGTGCTGGCTTCCATCGAACTGCCGGATGCCCGGGCCAGCGCGCTGCAGTTCCGCTATTTGTTCGTTACCGACGGCGGCGGGTTGTCGGTGGTCGATGTCACCAATCCGTCCGAACCGCGCGTCGTACCGGGGGCCAGGATCGCGCTGCAGGATGCCCGGCGCGTCTATTTGGCGCGGACCTTCGCCTATGTCGCAGCCGGGTCGCAGGGTATCGCCATCGTCGATATCGAGCGGCCGGAGCAGCCGAAGCTTTACCAGCTCTATAACGCCGATGGCAAAATCGCCGACGCCTACGATGTTACCGCCGCCTCGACCAACGCCTCGCTGTTCGCCTATGTTGCCGATGGCGCCAACGGCCTGCACGTGGTGCAGTTGACCGCGCCGGACACGCAGCCCCGGTTCTACGGCTTCAGCCCGGATCCGAAACCTGAGCTGATCGCCACCCGGCGCACCCGGTGGCCGGCGTTATCCCTCTCCAAGGGGTTGGATCGCGATCGCGCGGTCGACGAGACCGGCCACCAGATCGCCATTTTCGGCCGCATGGGCTCGCGCCCGTTCAACATGCAGGAGATGCAGCAGCTCTACCTCGACAAGGGCAAGCCGTGGTTTGTCGACGATGAGCCCCGCATGCGGAATTTGCTGCCGGCGCGCCGCCCGGCCGCCGGAAGTCCCAGGGCAAGCCTCGATTGAAGCCGCGCCCGACACGGGCCGCGCGCCGGTGTCGGTAGGAATCCGCCGCTACGGAATGAGGCTGCCGAACGCCTGCAGGGCGGCGGTGAACTGTTTCGAATCGTAGTTGTCGTCGCTTTCGAGCGCCTTGTAGCAGGCGTCCAGCGCCTTCTGCAGCGCCGCCCGCTGGGTCTTGTCCAGGGCGCCGATGTTGCCCATCGCCGCCATGATGGTACCGAGCGACATGGTCGCCTGTTCGGCACCGGAATAGTCGGTGTACTGGTTGTCCAGGCCATATTTCACCGTGCCCTTGAGCAGCGCGGTCATGTCGGCCTTGCCGAACTTGTGCGATGAAAAGCGCTTGATCAGTTGCTCGGCGTTCGCGCGCAGGGCCGTGGCCTCTTTTGTCAGATTGCCCTGGCCCTCGCGGCTTGCCTTATGCAGGGCGAGACCGCGTTGACGAAGCTCCTTGCCAAGCTGTGGATCAAGGTGATTGGTGATCACCTGCAGCATCAGCAGATTGGCATCCTGCAAGCGCGGAATACCTGGCCCGAGGCCAACCGTGGTACGCGGCTGCCAGCGCTGCTTATTCAGGCTGCGATGACAGCTGTGACAGTCGAACAGCACCAACTCGGGGAACACGCCATCACGCCCCATCTTTGGGTCGAGCAGCGCGTCCAGCATGGTCTTTAGCGCCATCGCCTGGCCGATCGCCCAGACCTGGACGCCGTTCCAGTTGCCCTTCCGTTTGCGGTAGTCGGCGTCAACCTTGTAGTGCGCCGGCTGCAGCGCCGTGAAGGTGTCGAGCTCGAAACTCATGCGCGGATGGCCCGCGCCCATGATGCGGTGGCTGACGAAACGCATTTGGTCACCGAAATGGCACGACAGACATAGCCGCGCCCGTTCGATCGGTTTGGCTGTGGAATAAAGACCGTTCGCGACGTTGTTCTTGTGTGAGGCGTTGGCCGCGATATGCGCGCCAATCCAGCGTCCGGCCCCGCCATGGCAGGCTTCGCAGCCGACCCCGTCGGTTATCTGGAAGGTTCGGTGGCGCAGCTTTTTCGGCACATTGTCGGCGTGACAGTCGAGGCAGATGTCGGCGGTATGGGCGTCGGGCAGTCCCAAATTCGCGGCAATCTTCTTGGAACGTTTGTTCAGCAGCATGTCGTAGGCCTTGGCGTGCTTGTCCTTGCTCTGCCAGGTCACGAATTCGTTCTGCAGGATCGGTGAATTGGGCCAACTCTTCACCGCGCCGTGGCAGGTGCTGCCCGCGCAGGATGCAACACCCATATGAAATTCCTTGTCCGCAAGCGGCAATAGCATCTCCGCCGCCGAGGCTCCAAAACTCATCAACGCGCTGGAAAAAATCGTAAGCGCGCCTAGCAGAATGATTGAGCGCCGCACCGTCACACCCCCCGTGTTTCCCAGACCCAATATTCTGCACGCGGCCGGTTTGCCCGCTCTGCAGGCACCTGAATTGACCCGACGGTGCAGCTAAGCTTCGCACCAAATCCACTGGCCTGACGCCGCGATTTCGACACCTTGTTCGCGTCGTCACTTCCCTTACTTCGGAATTATGGCATGGCCGCGATGCCATTGCCACCACGATGCGTTTTCAATGTCCGAGCTACGATTTAGTATTCGCTTTACCGGCCCCTTACCGCTGCGGCATAGTGGCGGACGCATCAAAAAATGACGGCCGCAATGTGACTTGGGATCTATACGTTGCCATCGTGCTGGTTCTCGCCGCGCCCTTCGTGGGGCGATTTCTTGCCATGCTGGTGGTGCGGTATCCGAACTGGCGCGGCATTTGGTTCGCCCGCTCGGCTTGTAGTCGCTGCGCCGTACCGCTATCGGTGCGCGCGCAACTTCCGCTTCTTGGCTGGCTTCTTGATGGTGGCCACTGCCCCGCGTGCGGTCAGCGGACACCCGGTCTGGTGCTCCTTTTCGAGATTGCCGCGCTGGCAATCGCCATATGGTCGCTCGCAGTGTTCGACGGCATCGCGGCGGTTTCCGCCGCCATGCTGGGCTGGCTGCTGATTGCCGCCGCGGCGATCGATCAGCGCACGATGCTGCTGCCTGACAGCTTGACCGCCGCCGCCCTATTGCTGGGATTTGCTGTTGCCGCCGCCGCCGGTCCCAATGCGTTGTTGAGTGCTCTTGCCGGGGCCGCCGCCGGCTTTGCCGCCTTCGCCCTGATCGGTGCGTTCTTCAGGCGCTTGCACGGACACGACGGCCTTGGCCTCGGTGATGCCAAATTGCTGGCGGCGGCGGGCGCATGGGTCGGCTGGCAGTCGCTGCCGTCGTTGGTTTTGATCGCCGCGAGCACGGCCATCGTGGTGATCCTATTGACGGGATTGGTAGGTGATGGCGGCATACGGCGGCGGCTACCATTTGGGCCGCACCTGGGATTGGCGGCCTGGCTTACCCTGCTCTACCGGCCGTTGCCATGAGGAGGTGCCGTTGACTGCCTCGGCGGTGAAACAACTGATCGACAGTGGTTTGCTTGCCGAGAGCGACCTGGAGCGCGCGCGCCTTGCCGCCGAGGCGATGTCAACACCGGTGCACAGCGCGCTTGTCGGGCTTGGCCTGGTTGCCGAGGACGCCATGGCCCGCACCCTGGCCGACAGTCAGTCGCTGCCGCTGGTCGCTGACAACGACTATCCCGACGAGGCTGTGCTGCCGGACCTATTGACCGAGTCTTTCCTGCGCACCTGCCAGGTGCTGCCGTTGTCGGCGAATGAGCACACGGTCACGGTGGCGCTTGCCGACCCGCTTGATCGCGATACCATCCGGGCGCTGGAGATGCGCCTCGACCGCAGTGTGCGGCCGGCTGTCGCCACACCGTCGCAGTTGCGGCGCCATTTTGATCGAATTTACGGCGAAGCCGCCGGCCGCCAGGGCACGGGACCGGGCGAGGAAGGCCGCGTCTACATCGAGCGATTGCAGGACCAGGTCAGCGACGCCCCGACCGTCAAGCTCGCTAACCGGCTGATCGAACAGGCGGTGATGCAACGCGCCTCCGACATTCACCTGGAGCCGGATGGCGACGATTTGCGGGTGCGATTCCGGATCGACGGCCTGCTGCGCGAGATCCGACGCCTGCCGCTGAGCGACCATGCACCGCTGATCAGCCGTATCAAGATCATGTCGGGTCTCGACATTGTCGAGCGGCGGTTGCCGCAGGATGGCCGCACGCAGCAAGTGGTCGAAGGCCGCCGCATTGATATGCGGGTCTCCTGCCTGCCGATGATGCACGGCGAAGGCATGGTGATCCGGCTGCTGGACCAGAATCGGGCACCATTGGAGCTGGCCGATCTGGGACTGGACAGCGATCTGCAGGGGCGCCTGGCGGCCGCCCTGGATGGCGGCAGGGGTATCGTGCTGGTGACCGGCCCAACCGGCAGCGGCAAGACCACCACCCTTTATGCCGCGCTGCAGCGCTTTAACGACCCGCAAAACAAAATCATTACCGTCGAGGACCCGGTGGAGTTCCAGTTGCCCGGTATCAGCCAAATTCAGGTTCGGCCCGAGATCGGCCTCGGCTTCAGCCGCGTCTTGCGCTCGGTGCTGCGGCACGATCCGGATACGTTGATGATCGGCGAAATCCGCGATCTGGAAACGGCCGAGATCGCGGTACAGGCGGCGCTGACCGGTCACCTGGTGTTGTCGACACTGCATACCAACAGCGCGCCTGACGCGCTTACGCGCTTGGCCGACATGGGCCTCGATCCCTACCGCATCACCGCCTCTGTCGCGGCGGTCGTGGCACAGCGTCTGGTGCGTACCCTGTGCGAACACTGCCGGACGCCGGCCCCCGACGACGTCAATGGCACCGACGATGTCGGGGGCGGGGCGACAGTTTACGAGGCGGCCGGATGCGAACGGTGCGGCGGCACCGGTTACAATGGACGCACCTTGATCGCCGAAGTGATGGTTATTGACGAACCTCTGCGCAGCCTGATCATGCAACGTGGGGAGCCGCGGGCGATTGAAAAGGCGGCGCGTGCCGGAGGCCTGCTGCCGATGCGCCAGAACGGTCTCGACAAAGTTGCGCAGGGAAAGACGAGCATCGCCGAATTGATGCGCGTGCTGGGGAGCGGCTAGGCGATGCCGTGGTTCCAGTACCGTGCGGTGGATGCCGGAGATCACGTGGTGGAGGCCTCGATTGAGGCAGACGACCGCGACACGGCGCTGGCGCGGCTGCGCGGCGAGGGCTTGCTGCCGCTGCGTCTGGACCCTGTCGGCGACGCCGGGGGCCGGTCCTGGCGTGTGCAACTGCGGCGCTGGCTCAGCTACCTCGACCCTGACGCCGGGCGGTTGCCGCCGCCGGCGATTACCGCCTTCGTGCGGGAGCTCAGTATGCTGCTTGATGCCGGCATTGGCGCCGACCGGGCCTTGCTGATCATCGCCCGCTCGGCGGAACGGCCGATACTGGCGCAGCTCGCCACCGACCTGCGCCAGCGTGTCCGCGCCGGCGACAGCCTGGCGGATGCGCTCGACCAGGATTCGGGGCACTTCGATGCGGTGTTCCGTGCCACGGTTCGCGCCGGCGAAGCCGGCAGCGCCCTGACCGATGCGCTGGCGCGCCTCGCGGATTGGCGGGAGCAGCGCGAATATATGCTGGCTGCGGTCAGGTCAGCGCTGATCTATCCCTGTTTCCTGATCGTCGCGGCGCTGATGTCCTTCCTGGTGCTGCTGCTGTTCGTGGTGCCGCAATTTGAGGCGCTGTTCCAGCAGACTGGCGCCGAGGTGTCGCTGTTCACCGGCGCCCTGCTCGCTGTTTCCGGCTTTCTGCGCAGCTACCTACCGGTGATCGTCGTATTGGCGCTGGTGCTCTGGCTGCTCGCGCGCCGGCGCCGCACCGCATGGACCGGCCTCGCGGCGCGGCTGCCGATCTTGCGCGGTTTCCTGCGGAAGGTGGCGATTGAGCGCGCGCTTAGCATTATGGCGATCCTTTTTGCCAGCCGTATGCCGGCACCGGCGGCATTGGATTTGGCGGCGGAGGCGGTCGGCGATCCGGGGTTGGCATCATCGCTGCGGCAGACGGCGGCGCGGGTTCGTGAAGGCGCCCGCCTAAGCGACAGCCTGCGCCGGACCGGCGACTTGCCGGAGCTGGTGGTCGAGATGATCTCGGTCGGTGAGGATGCCGGCTCGCTTCAGGAGATTCTGGAGCGCCTTGGCGAGCGACTGCGGGCCGACGTCGAACAGGGCTTACGCCGGCTGATCGCGGTGATCGAGCCGGTGCTGATCATTTTGACGGGAATCCTGGTTGCTTCTATCATTCTGACCCTGTTGTCGGCGATCGCGAGCGTTCATGCCCTGGTATACTGAAACCGAAATCAGACAGCCGCAAAGGGCGTGTGGTCAGCAAGGCTTCACGCTCATCGAACTGCTGGTTGTTCTGGTCATTCTCGGCCTGCTGATTGGTTTGGTGACGCCGACCGTGATCAGCTATCTCGGTCGCGCCAAGATCGATGTGGCTCGCATCCAAATAGACAGCCTGGCGACGGCGCTGGACCTATACCGGTTGGATGTCGGCCGCTATCCCAGGCAGGCCGAAGGCCTTGCCGCGCTTACCAGGCGCCCGGCCGGCGAGGAACACTGGAACGGACCCTATCTGAGGGGCGATGTGCCGCTGGATCCCTGGCACCACGCCTACCTCTACAAGCGGCCGAAGAGCGGTGCCGGCGGTTACAGCCTGCAGAGCCTCGGCGCCGACGGCAAGGCGGGCGGCGATGGCGAGGATGCCGACATCATGGTCCAGTCGTCTGCGTTATGACCGGCCATGATGGGCAGCGCGGCTTCACGCTAATTGAATTGGTCGTGGTGATTGCGCTGCTGGCACTGGTGGCCGCCATCGCCGCTCCGGCCGCCGGTCGTCTCTTTGATCTATCGTCGTCGGTTGATGACGCCAAACGCCTGGCGATGGCGATGCGGCAGGCGCGAATGACGGCGATCAGTGAAGGGCAGCCGCAATCTGTCCACATCGATCCGGTGCGCCGCCGTTGGCGACATGGCGACAGCGTTGGGACATTTGATGGTGCCGCGTCAATTTCCGCCGTGGTGCCGCCCGCCGGGCGCCGTCTGAACGGAGTGTCCGCAATTGTATTCCTGCCTGACGGTAGCGCCACCGGCGGACGCATCGTGCTGGGCGAGGGCCATCGCCAACAAAGCGTCGCCGTCGACTGGCTGACCGGGACCGTCTCGATTGCCGGCCCGTAGGCAAGCCGGCTTCAGCCTGCTGGAGGTCTTGGTCAGCCTGGTTGTGGTGGCACTGACGGTTGGCGCCGCCATTGGCGTGTACGGTCAGGCCGCCGAAAGCGCCGGGCGTGGCGAGCGGGCGCTGCAGGCCTTGATGACGGCGCAATCGCTCCTGGCCGAGCACGGCACGGCCATCCCACTGAAGAGCGGCACCAATTACGGGAAAACAGAGGCAGGTCTGCGTTGGCGGAGTATCGTCTCACCCTATGAAGGCCTCGACCGGGACCAGATGCGCCGCCTGCCGGTAAAGCCGTTCACCGTCGGCGTCACCGTTTCCTGGGGTGATGCAAAGGCCCAGTCACTGACGTTGCGGGCCTTGAAGATCACGGAGCCGGCAGATGCCCGATAGGCGGCGACAGGCCGGCTTCACGCTGCTGGAATTGGTTGTCGGCATCGCCCTTCTGGCCCTGATTACCACGCTGCTGGTCAACGTCCTCGGTACCGGTATCGCCGCTACGAAGCAAGTGGACCGGCGCACCGAGCGGATTGAGCGGGCGCACCACGTACATAGGCTGTTGCGCGAGCGGCTTGAAACGGTGCGTCCCCTGGACTGGGAAATTGGCGAGGGGCGACAGCAGGTATTCGCGGGCGAGGCTGACACCATGCGGTTCATCACCACGGCGCCGCCCTGGCCCGACCTTGGCGGCCTGGTGCTGGATTGGCTGCACCTGAGCGGCGGTCGTCTGGTGCTGACGGAACGGCGCTTTATAGGGGCCGACGACGCGCTGAACGGCAATGATGCCGAAAATGGCACGACGCTGGCGCGCGACATTGGCACGCTGCATATCGACTATTATGGCCAGGTGGAGCGCCGGCGCGCGGCTTGGCACGGCTTCTGGAACCAGCGGGAACTACCGGACCTGATCCGCGTACGAATCGCTTGGCGCGATGGCGAAAAATGGCCCGACCTTGTCGTGCATCCCCGGCTCGCACGACAGCCGAGGTGACGGTGAATGGTTGACATGAGCAACATCAGGCAGCGACAAGGTAGCGTGCTTTTGGTGGTGTTGTGGCTGCTGGTGATGCTGGCATTGATTGCCCAAGGCGTGGCGCAACGGTCGCGCAGCCACCTAACGCTGGCGCGGGCCCAGATCGATCTGGCGCAGGAGCGCCTGCGCGCGCAGGCCGGCGTGTTGCACGGGGCGTTGCTGCTGCTTGATCGGGGGCGGCCTCTACCGCCACGCCAAAGCCTGACAGGCGGGAATGCGCCAGCCATTATCGGCGCCGCGGTTGATATCGAGATCATTGACGAATGCGGCCGCGTCGACCTGAACACCGGCCACGCCGACATGATCGCCGCCCTGTTCAACGGTTTTGGGCTGGCCGATCGTTCCAGGCAACAGGCAAACGCGGTCCTCGACTACCGCGATCCCGGCAGCCGGCCCCGGCCGCAGGGCGCCGAACATGACGCCTACCGCGCCGCCGGGCGCTTCGACGGCCCCCGCAACGGCCCATTCGAGACGGTTGCCGAACTGCACCAGGTGTTGGGTCTCGACGCTGAAACCGTGGCGCGGCTGACACCGTACTTTACCGTTGACTGCCTCAATGCTGGCGTCGACCCGATGGCCGCCAGCGCGCCGCTGCTGCGGCTGTTGCCCTCGTGGGCCGCGCCTGACTCGCTGCAGAGCTTTCTGCATGCCCGAGATGACGCGTCACGCAACGGCGGCGGCGGGATGCGTTGGCCGGCCGGACTGGGGAAGTATGCGGAGCCCTCGGACGGTCACGCCTACGGTATCAGGGCGACGACCCGCGGCCCGGCCCCCGCCGTTAGCTGGTCGGCGGTGGTGTGGCTTGGTGGCGGCGATGGCCGGCCACTTGCATTCCGCACCTGGGAACCGGATAGGACGAATATCCTCGTTGCCAAGGACGGTGACGATAATTGACGGTGGTGGTTTTAATCTCGCGTCGAATCAAGATAGGATAGTCATTTACTGAACTCGTACGTCTGAGGGGAATAGATGTTCGTGAACGGTCGGTTGCTGGTATTGGGTATCCTTCTGGGTACGCTATCCGGATGTGCTTCGCTTGATGTCGCCGCTTGGTTCGGCGGTGAAGCTAAAGACACCCCGCGCCCACCGACGCAACAGCAGCAGGCCGCAGCCTCGAACGAAGCGCCAGATGGCTGGATTGTCGACACGGTGAGTGGCTGTGCGACCAGCAACCCGCAGCCGACGGCAGGCGAAAGCATTCGCTGGTTCGGCGATTGCAGTAACGGCAAACTAAGCGGTCACGGCACCTTGATATGGTACCGGGACGGCCACGAAACCGAGCGCAACGAAGGCGGCTTCCGGGGCGGAGAACTGCATGGCGAGGTGGTGACGACGTTTGACGATGGCACCTATATCGTCGGCGAATATGTTGACGGGCAGCGCAACGGCAATTTCATGATACGCCGGCCTGACGGCTCGCACCTGCACGCGCTCTACGAGGGCGGAGAACTGTCGGCACGGCGCGTCGCCAGCGCCGGGGAAGTCGATGCCTGGCTGATGGCCCGGGCCCGCCAGGTCGCCGAGGCGGCCGAGGCCGCGCCTGGGCGCGAAGTGCGCCAAGTGGCCGCCGCGCCGGTATCGCAAACGATTGCGAACAGGCCGCCGCCCGCCGCAAGGGTCGACGCAACGAAGGCCGTGCCGGTTGTGTCAGTGCCACAACAGACGGTAGTAGCCGTCACGCCAGCGTCCAGCCCCGCTCCAGTATCATCACCCTTGGGCAAAGCTAATGGCGACCGTGGCAATATTGTCGTGTCTTCTGCTTCCGTGGCGAACGCCTACCAGCCCGCCGCCTACTACCCGCGTGCGATGTACCCGCTCGACAGCGTCACCCAGACCGCCAGGCTATATGCCGGCCGCGATGGTCCGTGGGTTGCCGGTCCACGCACTGGTGGCGCGTCGCCGGCCGGCGGCGGCACCATCGTCATTTCCTCTGCCTCGGTGACGACCGAGTATGCGAACCGGGGCGGCGCCGTGCCGCGGTCGTACCATGTGCCGCAACAGCTCGCCATGGCCACCTACCAACCGGTCGCCCGTTCGCCGCGCGCCGTAATCGAACTTGAAAACACCGCTCAGTCCGCCGTGACATACGCTGGCCGCGCCGCCGGTGCGCCGCCTCGCCGATCCAGGGATCTGACACCGTCGGTATCGCCTGATACGTTGTTCAGCCAGGGTTATCGGCTGGAACTCGCCGGTCAACGGCAGGCCGCGGCACGCGTTTATGACGAGGTCCTGCTGCAGCATCCATCGGCACCATCGGCGCTGTTGGCGAATGCCCGTCTGGTGCAGCTGCGCCAGCCGCAACCGGTACAACGGATGCAAGCCTCGGTGGTCGCGGTCAACTCGCCTACGCCGAACGGCTCACCGCGCCCGGCGTCATTGGCACCCAGCCGTGCCTCGCCGGCATCGGCGCTACATCGCCAAGTTTGCAGTCGCGGTGGCCTCTATGAAAGTGACAGCGGCTGGTGCGGCACCGTGACCGGTGAGCAGGGGCCATACTACTGGGTCCGCGTCGACGGGGTTCATTTGCGCGGCTTTGCCACCATCGGCATCACCCGCTCGACCTGCACGGGCAACAACTTCCTGAACTGGTTCTCGCTCGGCTCGTCGGTCAAGGTGCCGAAACAGTGCATGACATTTCAGGCGGGCTGATAAGTAATGCCCAATCTATTTGCTTTGCTGAAGATGATGCGCCGGGCCGCGCCAGCCGTGGTGGCCGTCTCGGTCTTGGCCGCGATCATCCAGCAGCCGGTCAACGCGCAGGTGTCCCGGTCCGACTACGCGGCCAGGGTCTCCGCCATCACCAATAGCATTGTTGCCGGCGCCGCGGGCGGCACGGGCAGTGGCGACCGTCCAGCTATATTTTTTGACCTTAACGGCGCCAGTGGCGTGTCTGCCGGCGACGACGCCGTGATAGCGGGTGCCAGACGTCTCTATGAGATCTATCGCGCCCTCGGCGGCCCGCGGCTCGGCCAGAATGCCTTTTACGAACGCAAGGACGGCCGCATCTATATTGGTCTTGAAGGTCAAGGTGGACGCTGGGTCGATGGCGGCGTACAGGCCTTGGAGGTCCTTCGCGAGCAGTTGGTCGAAGCGGCCGTGGCACAGCAGCCGGTTGCGCCTGCCGAACAGCCGGTTTGTCGAAGCTTTGAGTGCCTGCTCTTGGCCAACTACAAGGGCGACGCGCCGCTCGCCGGTTTCGTGCCACGGGGTCAGACCCAGGTTCTGGAGCTGTCGGGCAAGGGCTTCAGTGATGCGGGCGGCCCACCTGTCGTGCTGACCCCGGCGGCGTTTTACGTCGATAGCGTGGCATTTGTAAGCGCCGGGGAAGTTCAGGTTACCCTCTTGGTCGATGAAAGCGCCACGCTGGGCGCCAAGAGTCTGCTGGTATTCAATCGAGGCCGGGCCTTCCGAAGCGTCGGCCGCTACCAGGTGCATGTTGTCGCCAGCATCGAGGAGCTGGAGGCGATCGCCGCCGGCACTGTGCCCCTTCCTGGGACCACCATTCCACCAGCCGATAGTGCGTTATATCAGGGCGGTGTCGGACGGGATGACGATTACGGCAACGATGCAAAGACGGCCACCGATGTTGCCGATGGCCTCTCTGGTCGACTGGAACGGCCGGGCGATCTGGACGTCTTCCGCCTCGTGGTGCCTCGGAACGCGACGGTCGAAATCACTTCAACCGGGCCGTCGGATTTGGCGGCGGAGCTGCGCGACGCCGTCGATACCCTGATCGCCGCTGACGATGACGGCGGCGCGCGCTACAACTTCCGAATTTCGCGCCAATTGGCCGCGGGCACCTATTTTGTCACCGTCAGTCATTGCTGTGGCGGTACCGGCAGCTACCGTTTTACGGCGACGCAGAAGCCGCAGTAGCGGTTATGGGTGTCCCAAATCCTGTAATTTGCCGGTACTAGAAGAGCTCTACTGGCTCTTGGTCTCGCGTGACGCTTGCCCAAATAGCGCATCCCCCTTGGCAATGCGCCGTGGCTGGCGGATGCCGATGCGTTCACGCTGCATCAGGGCAAGGAATTTGTCCTTAAGTGTTGTTGTCACAACCCTCGCGTCGCTGGGACTGCTGATGATGATCGGGCGGATCAGCACCACGAGTTCGGTGCGTCTGGTTGCCTTGGCGTTGCTGCCGAACATGGCGCCGATCACCGGTAGTTCGTGAAGCAGCGGAAGCCCGCTCCTGCCGTCCGACGCCGTTTCGCGGATCAGGCCGCCCAGCATGACCGTCTCGCCGCTCGCGATCGTCACGGTGCTGAGCAGGCTCCGGTTCTGGATCGTCGGCGAGTCGATGGTCGATGTGGTGGTACCGGTAACGTCGCTGACTTTCTGGACGATGTCCATCGATACCATGCCGGAGGCATTGATGCGTGGCTTTACCTCCAGGCTAACACCGGTCTGGCGGTATTCGACGGTATTCACGATTAACGGACTATCGGTGACGGCGCTGGTTGTGTTCTGGGTGATGATCGGCACCTCATCACCGACATTCAGGTTGGCCACCTTATTGTTGACCACCAGAATATTCGGCGAGGAAATAACGTTTACTTCTGTCAGTTCCGACAGGGCGTCGATGACCAGCTTGGTACGGGTGAGGCTGTTCAGGATGAAGTTGAATCCCGGCACGATCGGTGACGCCACGGGATCGACGATCGAGCCGCCGGCAGCCGCCGTCTGTGTGCCACGGGTCAGGGTGAAAAGGCCTTCGTCGGTGATGTTCAGACCACCGTTCGAGACTGCATACTGGATGCCGTAGCGTAGCTGATCGCGTAGATTAACCTCGAAAACGCTGGTCTCAATCATCACCTGCAGGGGCGGAATGTCGAGTTGCGCCAGCAGATCCTCGATCATGCGAAACCGTTCCGGCACGGCCGAAATCAGGAGGGCGTTACGCTCGGCATCGACGGCGATGGTCGGGTTATCATCGCCGGCCCGCGGCGGCGCGGTCGGAGCGTCACCTCCCCCGGCGCTGGCATTTGCGATGGGGCTGGCACCGCTGGCCGGGGTCGAAGTACCGACGATCTCACGCAACGCCGCGGCAATATTCTGTGCCTCACCGTATTGAACGTAGTAGACGAACAATCGCCTTTCGGTTGGACTCAGGTTGCGGTCGAGGCGATAGATCCAATTACGCGCCTCCTCGATGTGGGCGAAATTGCGCGACAGCACCATGATGGCATTGATCCGGTCAATGGGGATGAACTCGGTGGCGATGCGGGCGCCCGGCGTACGTCCGGATGCACCAAAGATGGCATTGAGCTCCTTAAGTACATTGCGTGCATCGGCGTTTTGCAGACCCAGCAACAGCACGTGTTTGCCGGCCATTTGATCAACATCGAAGATGTCGACGGTGTCGCGGGCAAGCTGCAGCGTCGGCCCGTCACCTGCAATCAGAATGACGTTGCGTTTGGTGTCGCTGTAAGCGATCGCACGCTCGGGCAGCAATGGCGTGAGGATCTTGGCCATCTCCTCGGCGGCAACGAACCGCATCGGGAAGGCGACAAAGGCGGCCGTGCCCTTTGTCTTATCGGCAGTCGCCGCCCTGCCGCCCAAGCGGTTCGGAGCGCCGGTATCGCGGGAGACCCGGTAGACGCCCTGGTACATGACGAGCCGAGCGCCAACCGACTTCAAAACCCCTTCGAAGATTGGCAGAACATCGGCGCGACGGACCTGCCGGTTGGTAGACAGGGTGATAGTGCCGCTGACGCCCGGGTCGACAAAGAAATTGTGCCCCAACACCTCGCCAATGACGAAGCGGGTGACTTCCCGGACGTCGGCATTGCGGAAATTTAGAGTGATGTCGGCCGGACCGTCATCCGGGCGTTGCTGCCGGGCTGGCGGCTGCTTGCCCCTGTAAATCTCGTCAATTCGCGGCTGGCCTTTCGACGCCAGCTGCACGCCCGCCGGTTGCTGTGTCGCCCCCGGAACCGGGGTCATCGGTGGCGTTGCAGTCAAGGCTTGCGGCGTTGCGGAGACGGCCGGGGCGCTGGCATCGGGTGGTAGCTGCGATGGCTCCCTGACCGGCCGCGCGGTACAGCACGTCACAACGATTGCGATTGACAGCACCAAGAGTCTCGTAATCACGCGGCCCTTCCATCGAATTTAGAGCGCTTCAGCGGTAATCGGAAATGCTCTGATTTGTGCAATTTGATAGCCTAGGTGCTATCGCGGCGGGGTTCAATGGACAAAGAGGCCTAGTTGCCACGGACATTCGCTTTGCCGGGATACGGCGTAAGGGCATGTTCCAGCCGTTCGTCGGCGCGGGACAAAACCAGGCGGCGTGGCGAGATGGAAAGCATGCGCCAGCCGTCCAGATCGCCCCCCTCCTCAACCGTGATGTGCCGGCCGTTGGCGTCGACCAGCAGCGCGAGGCGCTGCTTTGCGGTGACGACGACGCCGCTCAACCGGTAGCGGCCCAACAGCATGCGATCGTCGCCGGCGGACGGTAGTGCGGCGGAGGGACGGCGCCGGCTGGCATTGAACAGTGGCCGTTCGATTACCGCGGAGAAAGTCTCACGCAGCGGCGGCGAGATAAGTCGGCTCAACGGCGAGCCGAAGGTGGCATCTTGAGGCTGCACGACTGGCGACGGCTCCGGCAACCAGCGATCGAACGGCAGCAGCCATGGCGCCGCCGCCAGAAGCAGCAGAGCGGCGACCGCCGCCGCAACCGTGGTGTTGCTGGCGCGTGCCGTCATGGGCTTGCCCGTTGCTGGAGCGCGACAACGTCGAGGTCGACCGACAGCCGGCGATCGCTGCCGATGCTCCGGCTTCCCAACGCACGGACGCGCAGGCGTTCGACCGCAATCAGCGGCAAACCGAACTCCAGATTGTGGAGGAGCTTCTGCAAACCGGAAATATCGACCCTGAGATCGGCGTGTAGCGAGATGCGCCGATAGCCCTGTTCGGCGCTGGTCGGTAACACCTCCAGGCTGGCCAGCTCCGCCGAAGCGGCACGCAACGCCGCGCTGAGATGCCGCTGCAGGCTGGCTTGGGCTTCGCCCTCGCTGCCTGGGGCAAGGATTGCCGCGGCACCGTCGGCACGGTTCAGCAGCTCGGCCATGTGCTGGTGCCGCGCCGCCTGCCGCGCCGCCGCTTCGCCGACCTGCCGACGATAATCGCGGGCCTCATCCAGGGCCGCGAAACCATTCCGGTAGGCCAGCGTCAGCAGCAGAACCACCAACAATAGGGCAATACCCGCTCCGGCGTACCTGCCCAGCCGAACCAGGGTGGCTTTTTGCTCCGCCGTACCCGCCACGACCCGCCGCCGCCGCTAGCGGCCCACTCTCGCCAGGTTGAAGACGAAGCGTTCGTTGTCGTTGCCTTGGTTGCGCACCACTGGTGCGGCGTAGGTCACCGCACTGAAGCCAGGCGAGGCCTCCAGTAGCTGCACCAAGCGCACGTTGCTGTCGCTAATGCCTTCGATCACAACGTCACGGCCGTCGATGGTCAGGGCGGTGAGCCAGGTACCGTCAGGCAGGGTAGCCGACAGCCGGTTCAGCGTGTCGATCGCCTCGGGGTGGCGGCGCAGGTCGACCAAGGATTTGAACAGGTTGCCTTGCGCCGCTTGGCCGTCGGCGGTGCCGCTCGCCAGCAACTCGCCGCGTAATTCGTTCGTCGCGTCAGTGATCGCCCCGGCGCGATGCTGCAGCCAGAGTGGCGGCGAGATCAGCGCCGCCACGAGGGCCGTCAACAGGGCAAAGCGGTGCCACCGGTACGGTCCTGTCCGCGACCTTGTCAGGTCGTCCGGCAAATCCAGGGCGACCCCGTTCCCACCGAGATCCGCGGTCAGCCGCACAACATTCAGGTTGTGCGCCCATAGGCCCGCCAGCAGCGGCCGCAGCGCCTGGCGCTGGGTAATCATCACCTGCGCCGTTATCTCTCTCGTATCGCCGGGGATCGTCTCGAAGCGCCAACCGTAGGTGACATCGTCGGCGCGAAACGGCGTATGACGCTCGATCTCAAAGCCGATCGCACCCTTGAGGTCGGACTGCGGCGTGGTCCGCGGCAACCGGAAGTCGCGCCGCAGCAGCCGGTCCTCGTCCAGGTGCAACGCAACCGGTAGGCTATCTTGGGCAGTCAACCGGGCAAGCGCCTCGTCGCCTTCAATGACCCGTGCCTCGCCCGTGGAATTGAATTGCAGGCGGGCCAGCGGCGCCGATTTCAGCCGCTCGCTGACCACCGCGATATCGCCCTCCAGGTTGACCAGGATGCGTGGTGGCGACAAGGCATCGAGATTGCCCAACAGACCGCCCAACCAGTTTTGCCACTTGTTGCCGCCGCTCGGTAGAGAGGGTGTCGATGCCACTAAAATGCCCTTTAGCATTGTGCGACAATGCCACGAAGAGGGCAGGCCGCATCCCCTTCACAACTTAAGCTACATTGTCCGACCGGCGCAAGACCGCTCGACGAAGCGCTTCGGTCCGGCCGGCTGCTTCCACTGGATTGACCAGCGGGCTGGGGTGCCAGGCAGCCCCGAGGCATCATGGGGCGGTGCCGGCAGACGGCCATTCGGCAAGCGTTCCCGCTAATTTGGCTCGCCTCGAGACTGGTACCATGGCAATCGGCGCGATGTTCCGCATGTACCCGGCCCTGTCATAGCCGTGTCGCGCGAAGCCGCAGGGCGTTGGAGATTACCGAGACCGAGCTCAAACTCATCGCCGCCGCCGCGATGATCGGGCTTAGCAACAGGCCGAAGAACGGATACAACACGCCCGCCGCCAGCGGTACGCCAAGGGCGTTGTAGAAAAAGGCAAAGAAAAGATTTTGCCGGATGTTTCCCATGGTCGCCCGGCTGATCCGCCGGGCCCGTACGATGCCGTTAAGATCGCCCTTCACCAGGGTGACGCCGGCGCTCTCGATCGCCACGTCGGTGCCGGTGCCCATGGCGATGCCGATATCGGCCTGGGCCAAGGCCGGGGCGTCATTGACGCCATCGCCGGCCATCGCCACCACGTGGCCTTCATCCTGCAGACGGCGTACCGCCGCGCTCTTTTGGTCGGGCAGGACATCGGCGACGATCTCGTCGATATCAAGCTGTTTCGCCACCGCCTCCGCCGTGGTCCGGTTATCGCCGGTCAGCATCACGATCCGCAGGCCCTCGGCATGCAGGGCCTGTATCGCACCCGGCGTGGTCTCCTTGATGGGGTCGGCCACGGCGATCAGGCCGGCGGCGGTGCCGTCAATGGCGGCGAACATGGCGGTCGCGCCCTGGCCGCGCAATTCATCCGCCGGCAGAGCAGAAATATCCGCGCCCTGTTTGGCCATCATGGCGGCGTTGCCGAATGCCACCGCGCGGCCATTCACATCACCCGCGACGCCCTTGCCGATGGCCGCCTGGAAGCCTGTCGGTTCGGCCAGTTCAATACCGCGTGCCTGGGCGCCGGCGACGACCGCCGCCGCCAACGGATGCTCACTGGCCCGCTCCAGGCTGGCGACCATGGCCAGGACTTCGTTCTCCTTGAAGCCCGGCGCGGCGACCACCTCGGTCAGGGCCGGCTTTCCAAGGGTCAAGGTGCCGGTCTTGTCGACGATCAGCGTATCGACCTTCTCGAAACGCTCAAGCGCCTCGGCGCTCTTGATCAAGACCCCGGTTTGGGCGGCCCGTCCGGTGCCGACCATGATCGACATCGGCGTCGCCAGGCCCAGGGCACAGGGACAGGCGATGATCAGCACCGAGACGGCGGCGAGCAGGCCGTATGCCAGGGGCGGTGTCGGTCCCCAGATAGCCCAGGCAATGAAGGCGGCGACGGCGCAGGAGACCACGGTGGGGACAAAGTATCCGGCCACGGTATCGGCGATGCGTTGGATCGGCGCCCGGCTGCGTTGCGCCTCCGCCACCATCTGCACGATGCGGGCCAGCATGGTCTCCGCACCGACCTTGTCGGCGCGCATGACCAATGCGCCGGTGCCGTTGAGGGTGCCACCGATGACGCCATCGCCGCTCAGTTTTTCCACCGGAATGGACTCGCCGGTAATCATCGATTCATCGACGGCGCTGTGACCGTCGATAATCTCGCCGTCCACCGGAATGCCTTCGCCGGGGCGGACCCGCAACCTATCGCCCATATGCACCTCGGAGAGAGCGATTTCCTCTTCCCCGCCGTCTTCCAGCAGACGCCGCGCCGTCTTCGGCGCCAAGTCCAGCAAGGCGCGCAAGGCGCCGGAAGTGCGCTCGCGGGCGCGCAGCTCCATGACCTGCCCCAGAAGCACCAGGGTGATGATCACCGCCGCCGCCTCCAGATAAATCGCGACCCGTCCGCCGGCATCGCGGAAGCCTTCCGGGAAGACGCCGGGCAGCAACACGGCGATGATGCTGTAGCCATAGGCGGCGCCGGTGCCGATGGCGATCAGCGTGAACATGTTCAGCTTCATGGTCAGCAGCGATGTCCAGCCGCGCTGGAAGAACGGCCAGCCGGCCCAAAGAACCACCGGGCTGGCCAGGACAAGCTGGACCCAAGGGTTCCACCAACCGCCAACAACACTGCTCAGACCCGGTATCATCTCGCCCATGGCCAGGATCAATACCGGCAAGGTTAGCGCGCCGCCGATCCAGAAGCGGTGGGTCATGTCGATCAGTTCCGGGTTTGCTTCGGCCTCGACCGTCACTGTCACCGCCTCCAGCGCCATGCCGCAAATCGGGCAATCGCCCGGCGCGTCCTCGACCACCTCCGGGTGCATGGGGCAGGTGTACTTGGTCGCCGTGGCGCCGATGACCATGTCGGCCTCCAGCGCCATGCCGCATTCCGGACAGCTGGCCGGCGTGGCGCTCCACACGCCGGGGCACATGGGACAGATGTAGCCATCCCGATCGGACGTGCCGGTTGATGTGCTCGTTTTTTCGGCGGCTTTGGCGGTGCCGTCGAGATAGCCGCTCGGGTCATTCTCGAACTTGGCGGCGCAGCCCGGGCAGCAGAAATGATAGGTCTCGCCCTCATGGGTAACCGTCGGCTTGCCCGCTGACCCATCAACCGTCATGCCGCAAACAGGGTCGATGGCCGGCTCGACAGTCCGCTCACCGGAAGCCGCTTGAATTTCCGCCATGGTTTACTCCCAGAGCCTATTTCATCGAAATGTGCTCAGTTTCTAAAGAATAGAGCAATTGAACCAATCACTTAGGTCGCGTACGCGACACCAACCGATTGAAAATTGCTCTGGCAACAGTTTTCCAGGCATTCCCACCCAGAACCATCTACTCTTAACATGGGGTTTCCAGTCACTGGAATGTCAAGGTGGAACTTGCTAAGCTATGCCAAGTAAGCGCCGCAGCCACGAACCTGCGTTCGGTTGGTGGTGAAAGGCCACTTCGCGCATGGGACCAAGGGAGAACCGGCCATGAATATCGGAGACGCGGCAAAAGCCACGGGTCTGCCGCCGAAGACCATTCGTTATTACGAGGACATCAAGCTTGTCATCGCCGACCGCTTGGAAAATGGTTATCGCACCTATTCGGATGCCCATATCCACAAGCTGCGGTTCGTGCAAAGGGCACGCGGTTTGGGTTTCTCGATCGATGATTGCCGGGCCCTGCTGTCCCTTTATGAAGATCGGAACCGGGCCAGCGCGGAGGTGAAGGGCATCGCCAGGAAACATCTGCGGGACATCGAAGCAAAGATAAGCGAGTTGCAGAATTTGCAGGAGACGTTGTCCCATCTCGTCGCGCATTGTGCCGGCGATCATCGCCCCGACTGCCCAATCATTGATGATCTTGCCGGGGAATTCCAAGGAATGCCAAGGGATGATGTGAAGCTGCACTGATCTGCGCCGAAGATCCAACGGCATAGAGGAGCCCCATGAATATTGGAGGCGCCGCCGATCCAGCGGGTTTGTCAGCAAAGGCCATTTATGTTGCTGGAAAGATTTATGAAGATCATTACGAAGATCAGTTCACCGGGCCTTGGATTCCTGGCGAATGTCGGGATCCTCTTGCTAGCGTCATCACCGGCATTTGCGGAGAAGGAGGTCTATCTACATCAAATCCAGCGGATCGGCGGCGTCGTCATTTCGGCTGCCGATGGCCGTAGTTTTCTGGTTGGCAGCGATTATGGCGCGCTCTCCGTGGCGCCCGATGGCCGTGTCACGCGGCTATCCAAGGACGCCGGTTTCCTGACGGAGCTGATTGCCCACCCAAGGCAGACAGATGTCCTGTTCTCCAGCGGGTACCGCTCTAAGACCGAGAAGCTGGGCGTGATCCGTTCAGACGATGCGGGCAGGACATGGTCGCGGATATCCGATGCCGCCGGGGGACCGGTCGCGTTCCATGCCATGGCCATCAGCGCCATTGAGCCATCGATCATCTATGGCGCCGGGAAGACTGTGCAAATCAGTCGTGATGGCGGAAAGAACTGGCGCGCCATGGGCCGTCCGCCGGGACAGATCTATGGCATCGCGCTCTCTACCAAGAATCCGAAGTCCCTATATGCCGCCACCCATGAAGGTTTATTCGGCAGCATGGATGAAGGTGCCACCTGGACCAGGATCAACCCCGCTACGCGCCCCGCCACGGCGGTTACCATGGCGTCCAACGGCCAAATATATGCTTTCGTCTATGGTATTGGATTGTTGGTTGGCTCGGAGCCGGGGACCAACTGGAATCTTGTGTCGAAAGATTTTCAGGACCGGGCCCTCGTCAACATTTCCGTGGACACGACCAATCCAACGCGCCTGCTTGGAGTCGCGGACACCGGTGCCGTCATGCTCAGCCGGGACGGCGGCAAGAATTGGATCAGTTTCGAGGGGCAACTGGACAGAGCGCCCCAACGAATTTCCGCAGGAGAGGCGCTGTTCAACGATAATTGTCAGGCTTGTCACGGCGCCAAGGGTATTGGCGAGAAGCCCGATGATCCGCGTGCGGTGGACGAAAATGGCTTTCCCCTGGCCCCCGCCCTGAACGATGATGCCCATGGCTGGCATCATGGGGACGATCAACTCATGGCTACGATATTGAACGGCTCACCACGCAACAAGCGGATGGCCGCCTGGAAGGACGGGGGTATGACCAGCGAAGATGCGCGAAACCTGGTCGCCTATATAAAGAGCCTTTGGAATTTCCGCAGCCTTGCCTGCCAGGGCGGACGCCACATGCGCTGCATGCACTGATAACGTTCTGCTGTTTGCATGTCGGTCTTGGCGTGACCACGAGGAAGGGAACCGCATTCATGCGCGTTCAAATAAAATCCGTTTCCGACTATCCCTGGTTCATCCGCGCATTCTTTTGGAAACAGAAAAGGAGCTATGGAACGGTTCTTGAGCCAGGCATGCTTTGGGGCCGATCGCCTTGGGTCTTCGCCACGCTGGCGCTTCTATATGGCGCCTTGAACCGGAAGCGCTCACCACTCGATCCCGTCCTACGCTCTCTCGTTACCGTCCGTGTTTCCCAGATCAACCACTGCGCCTTCTGCGTCGACATCAATGCCTCGACGCTATTGAAACGCGGTGCCTCGATGGACAAAATCGAGGCCCTACAGATTTGGCGCGACAGCAGCCTTTTCAATGATCTGGAGCGTGATGCGCTCGAATATACCGAGGCCATGACCTATTCGGACAGGGACGTAGATGACGAGCTCATTGCACGACTGAAGTCACATTTCGACGATGATGCCTTGGTTGAGTTGACCGGTCTCATCGCTTTTCAAAACATGTCGAGCAAGTTCAACAGCGCCCTTGATGTGCCGGCACAAGGCTTTTGTCAGATTCCGGCGCTCGACCAACAGCTACCTAGGTAAATATTCACCGCTTGCGCCGCATCTTGAAGTCCTAGGCCAGTCTGTCTCGCAAAAATGGAAATTACTGGCTTATGGCCGCATGGCGTGGGTTGATGGGCCGGTGGTCCGCAGGGGCGCGACGGTATTGGCGAAGTCACAGAGCAGGGCACGGGTGTCCCTTGGGTCGATGATTTCCTCGATCCAGAAGGTTTCGGCCGAGCGGAAGGGCGAGCGCAGCTTTTCCAGCCGTTCGGTGATCTTGTCCAGCTCCGCCTCCGGATCCTCCGACGCGGCGATATCGGCGCTGTAGGCCGCCTCAATCCCGCCCTCCAGGGGCAACGAGCCCCAGCGGCCCGACGGCCAGGCATAGCGGGTGGTGTAGCGGCCGCCCACTGTATGGGCCGCGCCGGCCACGCCGAAGACATTGCGGATAATCATCGTGCACCAGGGCACCGTGGTCTGCCAAATGGCGCTCATGGCGCGCACGCCTTCCTTGATGACGCCGCTTTGCTCCGCCTCGAGGCCGACCTGAAAGCCCGGACAGTCGGACAAATTCACCACCGGCAGGTGGAAGGTCTGCGCCAGGTCGACGAACTTCTCGACCTTGCGGCAGGTATCCGCCGTCCAGCAGCCGCCATAGGACATTGGGTCCGAGGCCATGAAGGCGACCGGCCAGCCGTCCAGGCGGGCCAGGCCGGTAATCACCGATTTGCCGTAGTCCCGGCCCATCTCGAAGAATGAGCCTTCATCGACCAGCGCCTTGATGATCGGGCGCATCTTGTAGATCTTGCGGATGTCCCGGGGAACGGCGTCGATCAGCCAATCCACGCGCCGGTCCGGGTCGTCCTCCCGGACACCTCGTGGGGGCAGTTCATGGATCGATTGCGGCAGGTAGGAGAGGAACTGCCGGGCGCATTCAAAGGCCTCTTCCTCTGTGTTCACGGCGTGATCGACGGCGCCGGCGCGTAGCTGGATCTTGTAGCCGCCCAATTCATTCTTGGTCAGTTTCTGGCCAATGCGCTCCACCACCGGCGGGCCGGCGACGAACATCGCCGATTTTTCCTTCAACATGACCGAATAGTGCGAGGCCGCCAGATGCGCGGCGCCCAGCCCGGCGACCGAGCCCAGGCCCAGCGCTACACGAGGCACCAGGCCCATGTTGGCCACCACCAACTCCCAGCCGGCGACACCGGGCACATTGGCGCGGCCCGTGGTCTCGATGGTTTTGACCGAACCGCCGCCGCCCGAACCTTCCACCAGGCGGACGAGGGGTATCTGCAAGCCATTCGCCATGGCCTCGGCGTTCAGATGTTTTTCCTTGATGGTGGCGTCGGCCGAGCCGCCGCGCACGGTGAAATCATCGCCGGCGATAACCACGCGCCGGCCGTTCAGGCGGGCCCGCCCGAATACGAAGTTGGACGGCGTGAAATCTTCCAGATCGTTGCGGCCGTCATATTCAGCCATGCCGGCGATCTTGCCGATTTCGTGGAACGAGCCGTCATCGGCAAGCAGTTCGATCCGTTCCCGAATTGTGTAACGGCCGCCGTCCTTCTGCCGTTGGACGCGCATCTCGCCGCCCAGTTTATCGGCGAACGCCTCGCGCCGTTTCAGTTCATCGAGTTCCGGTTGCCATGACATTGGCGGTTTCCTCCAACGGATCGTTTGTGAAATGTTATCTGTTGTTGCGGCCAAGATACCAGTTCGGGCGCGCCTTGAACGGCGAAATTCCGAACCGGCCGGTGGATCGGAGCAAGTGGCGGCCAGAAACCCTGGAAAGCCAACTCCATGCGCCTTTGTCTCCCAACGTGGCGGCAAAGTCAAAACCGTGCCCGCCAATCGCCCCCCAAATCGCCCGGTGAGTGGGGATTCTTGTTGAATTTGATGGCGATGCAAGTATTCTCGTCGGCAAGGAATAATCCAGCCGCCGGAACGGACGTCTGTTGGCGGCATGGGCAGGTAATGGTTTTTGAGAGGACAGGTGCATGGCGCAGACAGGAATTGCCAAATATACGGATACTTCGCAGGCTCGGACCGCGCAGGTCATGCAGGCTGGCCTGGCGGCCTTATTGGGACTGGCGCTGTTCATCGGCGTGGCCTTGTCCCATCCCGCGGCTGTCCACAACGCGGCGCATGACTCCCGTCACGGCATTGCGGCGCCCTGTCACTAATTGAAATCCGCCTGACGTCGTCACGCTCTCTGGATCACGCGCGAGCGTTCAAATGGCATTTTTCAAATCGATTTTGATCAGCGCCCTGATCGCGGGCTTTATTGCCGGCGCGGCGTTGACGGGTCTGCAGACATTGAAGGTCTACCCGCTGATTTTCGCGGCGGAGGAAATTGAGAATGCCGCTGGTGCCACGGCGGCGCATGATCACGGTAGTGCGCCCGTGCAAGGCACTGATACCAAGCATCATTCCGATGGCGAAACATCTCATCAGGACACGGCCCACAGTCATGACGACGGGGCGTGGATGCCCGCCGATGGCGCCGAAAGACTGTTTTATTCCCTGCTGTCGAATGTGCTTTTGGGCGTTGCTCTGGGCATGATCCTGGCGGCGATTTTCGCCTTGCGCCACGTTGCCACTTGGCGCCAAGGCGTGATCTGGGGCCTGGGCGGCTTTGTCGCGGTCAATCTGGCGCCGGCCCTGGGGCTGCCGCCGGAACTGCCGGGCATGCCGGCGGGGGCATTGCTGGCCCGGCAGACCTGGTGGCTCTCCACGGCGCTGTTCACGGCGGCGGGGATCGCCATGCTGTTCCTGTGTCATGGCGTGATTTGGCGCGTTGCCGGCGTTGCCCTGATCGCCCTGCCACATATTTACGGCGCACCGCATCCGGCAAATCTGGACAGCGATGTTCCCGCTGCCCTGGCGGCGGACTTCACCGCCGCAAGTCTGGCCACAAACCTGGTCTTTTGGGCCATTCTTGGCCTGTTGACGGCGGAGGCCATGGCCCGTATTTCCCGGAGCCGCGAATCCGAGATCGCCTGACGGGCCTGTTTGCCGGCCCTAACCTTACATTATTATTCCGATTTTTCCGCCACGCCGGCATCGGCAAAGCTGGCCATGCCCGCGTGGGTGGCGAGGGCAGCGCGTAACAACAATATGGCGGTGGCCGCGCCCGAGGCCTCGCCCAGGCGCATGCCCAGATCCAGCAGTGGCGACAGACCCATCCGCTGCAACAGACGTACATGCCCCGGTTCGGCGGAAACATGGCCGGCCCAGCAATGTTCCAGGAAACCAGGGGCCGCCGCGTGCCAGGGTGCCAGTGCGGCGGAGGCCACGTAGCCATCGATTAACAGCGGAATCCGCGCCCGCCGCGCCGCCAGGGCGGCACCGGCCATGGCCGCCAGTTCCCGCCCGCCCAGACAACGGGCGATTTCCAGAGGATCATCAAGGATGCCGGCGTGCCGTTCGCGGCCCTTGGCCACGGCCTCCGCCTTGCGGGCCAGACCCGCATCGTCGACACCGGTGCCGCGCCCGGTCCAATCCCCCGCCTCGCCCTGATAAAGCGCATGCGCCAGGGCTGCCGCCACCGTGGTATTACCGATCCCCATTTCGCCGATGCAGACCAGATCGGCATCGTCCGACACCTGGTCCATGCCGCGCCTTACGGCATCGAGAAATTCCGGCCAGCTTAACGCCGGGCCCTCGGTGAAATCGGCCGTCGGCTGGTCCAGATCAAGGTCAAGGACCGTCAGATCCGCCCCGGCAAGCGCGCATAGCTGATTGATGGCGGCGCCGCCACCGGCGAAATTGGCCACCATCTGCACCGTGACTTCCGCCGGAAAGGCGGACACGCCCTGGGCGACAACGCCGTGATTGCCGGCGAAGACCAGAACCTGGACCTTATCCAGCCGGGGTACCTCGCGTCCCTGCCAGGCGGCCAGCCACAGGGTCAGGTCCTCCAGCGTACCCAGCGCCCCTTGCGGCTTGGTCAGCATATCGTTGCGCGCCTTGGCGGCGGCCCGGGCATCTTCATTGGCTTGCGGCAGGTCGGCCAGCAGGCGTCGTAGCTCTTCTTGGTTCTGCGGCATGGTGATTACTGATACTCCTATCTGTCCGCCCGGTCGTCCCGGTCGATCAAGTGTATAAAGCTGCCCATGACGCTGCCCAGACGCAGGCCGGCCTGGCCTTCCTGCTGGCCCAGGGCGTCCCGGACGGTGAATAGAGCCTCGCCTGCTTCCCGGACGATGCTGGCGTAGTGAAATTCGTGACCACGGTAATCCGCGCCCTTGGCGCCCAGGATGCACGCTTCGCGCAATTGCGCCTGACGATAGCCCAGATGCATCCGGCGCTTGGCAAAGGAAGTCTCCAATCCCAACAAACCGGCCATGGCATGGTGAGCGCCTGCCTGATCGACCACGCCCTGTCCCAACACCATGTAGCCGCCGCATTCGCCCAGGACGACGGCGCCGCGCGCGGCGGCGTCACGGAGTCCGGACAAAAACGCATGGTTTGCGGCCAGGGCGCCGGCATGCAGTTCAGGATAGCCGCCCGGCAAATAGATCGCATCGGCATCAGCCCCCGGCGCCTCGTCCGCCAGGGGGGAGAAGAAACTGATTTCCGCCCCTGCTTGGCGCCAGTCATCAAGGATATGGCGATAACAGAATTCAAAGGCGATGTCCCTGGCGATCGCGATACGCTGGCCCAAGGGCGCCACCGGTGCAACGGCGCCTGCCGCGGGGAACTCCGGCGCCGAGGCGGCATTCCGCAAGCCAGGCAAATCCAAATCGTCAGCCAGATTATCAGCGGCGCGGTCCAACAAGGCGTTCAGATCGGCCCGCTCGCTGGCTTGCACCAAACCAAGGTGGCGCGCCTGAAGAACCAGAGAGGGATCGGCGGCGAGGGCGCCAAATACCCGGATACCGGCATCGGCGCAGGCGTCGCCCAAAAGCTTGCGGTGGCGTGGGCTGCCGACCTGGGTGAAGATCACGCCGGCCAGATTCACATCCCGGCGATGGTTGGCGAAACCCCGCGCCAGGGCCGCGACCGAGGCGCCCTGGCCCTTGACGTTGATCACCAGGACCACGGACAGGCGATGCGCCGCCGCCAGATCGGCGGTGGAGCCATCACCGCTGACCGCGCCGTCGAACAGGCCCATGACGCCTTCGATCAGAAAATGGCCGTCCTGCCGCGCCTGGAGCAATTGCTTGAGCCGCGCCGGCGCCATGGCCCAGGGATCAAGATTTTGGCAGACCGAACCGGCGGCGGCGGAGAGAAAACCGGGATCAATATAGTCGGGACCAACCTTGAACGGCGTAACCCGTTCTCCATCGCGGGCAAGCAGGCGCAACAGCGCCGCCGAGACCAGGGTTTTGCCGGAGTTTGAGCTGGGCGCGCCCAAGACCCAGCCGCGCGCGGGCTCAGTCATCACAGGCACTTGATTTTGCCAGGGGCATTGCGGGCGGTATTCGAGTACGCGGGATCACATCCTAGTGCCTTTCCTGGCTTGCGCCAAAGCTCAATCCATGCCTATTGCAGGGCACGGGCGCGATCAAGGGATTTTCGGCGGAATGGCGGCGAAAAAGGTCGATAAAGTCGAAGGAAACGCATTGCGGCGTGGCTGGACAACGGGCGCGTGCGCCACGGCGGCGGCCAAGGCGGCCTATGGCGCCGTTTTGAGCGGCGCCTTTCCCGATCCGGTCGAGATCACCCTGCCGGGCGGCCGTGCAGTCAGCTTCTGTCTTTGCCACGAGGAACTTGGCGCCGGCTTCGCCCTGGCGGCGGTGGAAAAGGACGCCGGCGATGATCCGGATGTGACCCATGGCGCGTTGATCCATGCCCGCGTCAGCCGCCGCCCCGGCGATGGCGCCGGTATCTGTTTCCATGCCGGCGCCGGTGTTGGTACGGTCACCAAGGCGGGTTTGCCGATCCCGGTGGGCGCGGCGGCGGTTAACCCGGTTCCCCGTGCCATGATCATTGCCGCGCTGAGCGGTCTGGCGGTCAGCGCCGGCGAAGCGCCTGATCTGGATGTGGAAATTTCCGTGCCCGGCGGTGAGGCGATGGCGGAGCGCACCATGAACCCACGCCTGGGCATCCTCGGCGGAATATCCATTCTCGGCACGACGGGAATTGTAATTCCCTACTCCTGCGCGGCCTGGATCGCCTCAATTCGCCAGGGTATCGATGTGGCGCGGGCCGCCGGCCTGGGCCATCTCGGCGCGGCGACCGGGCGCACGTCCGAGGCGGCCCTGCAAAAGCATTTTGGATTTTCGGATGGCGCGCTGATCGATATGGGTGATTTCGCTGGCGGCATGTTGAAATATCTGCGCCACCATCCGGTGGAGAAGCTGTCCCTGGCGGGCGGCTTCGCGAAGATATCCAAGCTGGCCCAGGGCCATATGGACCTCCATTCCAAACGATCGCAAGTGGACTTCCAATGGCTGGCGGATGTCGCGGCCGAGGCGCCGGGCATCGCGGCGCTGTGCCGGCACGCGAACACCGCCGCTGAGGTTCTGGCGGCGGCGCAAGGGGAAGACTTTCCCCTGGCGGACAAGGTTGCCGCGCTGGCCCGCGACCGGGCGCTGGAAATCTGTCAAGGCGCGACATTGGTTGAGGTTCTGATCTACGACCGGGCCGGCGATCTGGTGGGCCGCAGCGATGACTGAAGGCAGGATACTTATTCTGGGCGGTACCGCATTGGCGGCCGCCTTGGCCAAGGCCGTGGCGGAATTACAGATTTCGGCGGTCTATTCCCTGGCCGGCCGCACGGCGGCGAAGCCGCTGCCTGGAATGGAGATGCGCGGCGCCGGTTTCGGCGGCGCGGAGGCATTGGCGGAATATTTGACGGCGGAGAATATTTCGGCCGTGATCGACGCCACGCATGCCCATGCCGGACAAATTTCAGCCAACGCGGAGGTGGCCTGCGATGCCGCCAACCTGCCCTTGCTACGCCTGGAAAGCCCACCGTGGCAAGAAGTCGCCGGTGATTGGTGGATTCATGTGCCGGACATCGCCGCCGCAAGGGATGCCGCCGCCGACATTGCCAAACGGGTTTTCGTCAGCACCGGGCGGCAGGCCATGGCGGAGTTTGCTGAAGATCGGCGCTGCTGGTGGCTGGCCCGGGTCATCGCACCCGGTGATGATCAGCCCGTGCTGGCCAATGGTTGCTATCGCTTTGCCCGTGGTCCCTTCGCGCTGGCCGATGAACTGGCCCTGCTGGGCATCCACGAAATTGGCGCGGTGATATCGAAGAATGCCGGCAACGCGGCGAGTTACGCCAAGATCGCGGCGGCGCGGGAGCGCAAGCTGCCGGTCATCATGATCGACCGTCCCGATGGCGGCACGGCGCCACGGGTCGATACCGTCGACGCCGCCATGGCCTGGCTGCAGATCTGTTTGGTTTAACCGTCGGGCCGCAGAATGTGGCGGTGATCGGCGGCATAGAGCCGGCTGTCGGTGGCCTGGTCCGTATCCAGCACGCGCCCGACCAGCACCAGGGCCGTGCGGGTCAGCTTGGCGGCCCGGGTCTTTTCGCGGATATCGGCCAGGGTGCCGCGGATGATCTCCTGGTCAGGCCAACTGGCGCGGTAGACCAGGGCCACGGGACAGTCTTCGCCATAATGGGGGATCAGGTCGCGGCAAACCTGGCGCAGGTTCCGCGCCGACAGATGGATCGCCAGGGTGGCCCCGGAACGGCCCAGCTCAGCCAATTCCTCCCCCGCCGGCATGGCGGAGCTTTTCATCGCCGTGCGGGTCAGGATGATCGTCTGGCTGATATCCGGCAGGGTCAACTCCAGCCCCAGGGCGGCGGCGGAGGCGGCGAAGGCCGGCACGCCGGGCGTAATTGTGTAGTCGATATCAAGGGTTTTCAGCCGCTTGATCTGTTCGCCAATGGCGCCATACAGCGACGGATCGCCGGAATGCACCCGGGCGACGTCCTGGCCCCGTTCATGGGCGGCTTCGATTTCCGCCATGATCTCGTCCAGATTCAGGGGTGCGGTGTCGATGACACGTGCGCTCTCCGGCGCGAAGGCCACGACCTCCGCCGGCACCAGCGATCCGGCATAAAGGCAGACCGGACAGGCGGCGATCAGGTCGCGGCCGCGCAGGGTGATCAGGTCCGGCGCGCCGGGCCCCGCGCCGATGAAGTGGACGGTCATTCTTAGGCTTCCTTCGTCAAAGCAGTTTGCTTGGCGGCATAGCCGCGCGGCGTATAGATCGACCAGCTGCCGTCGCCGCGCATGCGGGCCCGGGTCTCGGACGATCCGATCATCACCAGGGTCAGCATATCCACGTCATCCACTTGCAAATCAACCAGGGGCAATGCGCTCACCTGCTCGCCCTCCCGGCCCAGATTGCGGGCCAGAATAACCGGTGTATCCTCGGGCCGGTGGCGCAGCAGAATATCCCGCGCCAGAACCAGCAGATCGCGCCGCCGTTTGCTGACCGGGTTATAGAAGGCAATCACGAAATCGGCCGCCGCCGCGGCCACCACCCGGCGCAGAATAACCTCGCGCGGGGTCAGCAGATCCGAGAGCGAGATGGCGCAGAAATCATGTCCCAACGGCGCGCCGGCCTTCAAAGCCGCTGCCTGCATGGCGGAGATACCGGGCAGCAATTCCAGCGATATGCGGTCCCAATGCGCCGGCGTGTCTTCACGGTCCAGCAATTCGTGAGCCAGGGCGCCCATGGCGAAAACCCCGGCATCGCCCGATGAGACGAGGGCAACATTTTCACCCGATGCCGCCATTTCGATCGCGGCGGCAACCCGCGCTTCTTCCTCGCCCAGCTCGTAGGCACGGCAGTCCTTGTCAGGGACAAGATCGGCGATCAGTTCCAGATACAGACCATAACCGACGATGATATCGGCCTGGCGCAGGGCGGCCTCCGCCGCGCCGGTGCGCCAATCCGCCCGGCCCGGCCCGATACCGACAATGGCCAGATGGCCCCGCGGCGACCCCAATGCCGTTGTGTCGATAATGTCATTGGCCCGCGCAATGGCGCAGGTGGCGCGCTGGGCCTTGCGTTTCTCCACGATCAACTCACCGCTACCGGAACCCATGGCCGCCAGGGCCGCCGCCTCGGACACGCCGCTGACGCCGACCTCCCGCTTGACAACTTCCGAAGGGTTGGCGAGACGGGCTTCCTGTGCTTGCAGCGCCGCCAGATTGAAAAACCGCGCGGGGATATCAAAATGCGCGGCGGCGGCGTGAATGGCCGCTTCATCCGTCTTCAAATCCAGTGAAAAGATGCCGGCAAGGGACAGGGGTGACAGCTTCGCCACCGCAAGGGTTTCCGTGATCAACTGGATCAGTTCGTCCGCCTCCACGCGCCGCTCGCAACCAACGCCCAGGGCCAGATTCTGCCGGTGATAAACCAGATGCTGGTCGCTGCCGTCGGTTGGCGTATCGGTGATGGTGATGTGCAGGGCGCCGTCATCGGCCAGGGGCAGATCACCGGCGCGCAGCCAATCGGCCTCGCCTTCGATCTTCACCGTGGCACCCGCGCGCAGCTCGGCGACAAAGGTCTTCATGTCTGACGGATTGGCCAGACGCCAGCCCTGCGGCGGTTCATCCAAGGTGACGGCGTAGGCGGTATCGCTGGCCGTGGTGATGGCCGGCGTGATTTCCAGGATTTCGCCGACGCGCCGGGCCAGATCATTGGCGCCGTGATGGCCGCCCAGCAAGGGCACGACGGCGCCGCCGTCCTCCGCCAGGGCCAGAACCGGTGCATCGTCATGCTTGCTGCCCAGCACCGGGGCCAAATGGCGAATGACGATGCCGGCGGCGCACAGGGCGATCAACGGCTGGCCGGCGGCAAAACAATCCCGCAAGGCGGCGGCGACGTCGTCGAACGGCCGGACATCCGTTGCCTCCACCCGCTTGCCATAGCCGTGGATGACGCCGCCCAATACCGCCTGCACGCGGCGGGCGGTGGTCAGGCCGGCCTCACTTAGGACCAGATATTTCATAGGCCCACGCCCTCCTTGCGCACCAGAATCATGGCGAAATAGGGCACTTGGTCGGGATTGACGTCCGAAAGCTTTTGCACCTGCTGCTCGGGCATGGTGGCGTGAGCCACATAGTGCGCCTGATCCAGCAAATTCAATTCCCGCAGCACGCCGTAGACCTTCGGCGCATGACGGCCCAGTTTGATGATCGCCGCCGCGTCAGTCTGCAAAAGGCGGGCACACAAATCCTCCGCCGCCATGGGTGCCGGCAGGATGCTCAGAACCTCGTTGCGCGCCACCAGGGGCGTCTGCGCGGCGCCGGCACAGGCCATCAGCGAGGATATGCCGGGCACCACCTGTACCGGGAAGTCATCGGCCAGGCGATTGAAGAGATACATGAAGCTGCCATAAAAGAACGGATCGCCCTCGCATATCACGGCGACATCCTGTCCGCTGCGTAAGACGGCGGCGATTTCCGCCGCGCCCTTGTCGTAGGCGGTGCGGTCGGGGAAACGGTTCGGATCCAGGGGCATGCGGATGATGATTTCCCGCCGGCCTTCCGGTATGTGCGGTGCGGCGATGCGGCGGGCCAGACTGTCGCCCACTTCAGGCGCCGGATAGGCAATAGCATCCACGGTCTGCAGGATTTTGTGCGCCTTCAGGGTGATCAGATCGGGATCGCCGGGGCCAACGCCGAGGCCATAAAGGGTCGCCGTCATGATTTCACGCCCCGGTACTGCGTGACCGGGCGCATGGCGCGCCAGGCATGCAGATCGCCCATGCCGTCCATATGGGAAACCGCGATCCGAGTCATCCCGCCGCCGTTGGTCCTCATAAACCTGAACAGTTCGCTCTCTCCTTCGACACTGACCGCATTGGCGACCAGGCGCCCGCCCTTGGGCAGAGCCCGCCAGCAGGCCTGCAGCAGCTTGCGGTTGCCGGCGCCGCCGCCGACGAAAATTACGTCCGGCTTGGCCAGACCCTTCAAGGCGGTGGGGGCGGCGCCTTCGACGATCGCCAGATTCTGTACGCCCAGGTTTTGACCATTGGCGCGGATAAATCCTGCTCGTATGGCATTCTGTTCTATGGCGATGGCCCGTGCGGTGGGTTCGGCGCGCAGGAATTCGATGGCGATGGAGCCGGCACCGGCGCCGACATCCCACAACACATCCCCCGGGGCGGGCGCCAGGGCGGCCAGGGTGACGGCGCGGACCTCTCGCTTGGTCAATTGACCGTCATGCTGGAACATCTCGTCGGGCAGGCCTGCCGGCCGCATCAGGCGGGGTGCGTCCGGGTCGGCAATACAATGCAGCGCGATGGTGTTCAAATCGCCGGCCTTGCGCCGCCAGGTCTTGGCCGTGCCGTCGTGGCGCTTCTCCCGCGGCCCACCCATGTTTTCGAATACGGTCATGGCACTGCCGCCATAGCCGGCTGCCCGCAAGGCGGCGGCGACCTCGCGGGGCGTATTGCCGTCTCCGCTCAAGATCAGGATCCGTGCGTTGGGCCGCAGGTGCCGGTTCAAAAGGCCCGCGGGGCGGCCATGCAGGGTCATGCCGTCGACCTGGGCCAAGGGCCAGCCAAGCCGGGCGCAGGCCAGGGAAAAGGCCGATTGGTGCGGGATCACCAGACAGTTTTCGGCGCCGTATTCCCGGCATAAGGTGATGCCGATGCCATAAGACATGGGATCGCCGGTGGCCAGCACGCAGACCTGTTGGCCCTTGTATGCCGCCAGCTTGCCCACTGTTTCATGCAGCGCGCCATTCCATGTCAGACGGGCGCGCTGGTCATCGCCCAGCATGGCCAGATGCCTCTCGCCGCCGACCAGGATTTCGGCCCCGTCGATGGCGGCGCGGGCGGCTTCGCCAAGTCCGGCCAGGCCATCTTCGCCAATGCCGATGATGGAAAGCCATTTTGTCATGCCGGCACTCATACGGGCGTCCGGGCCAGGGCGTTGACGGCGGCGGCGGCGATGGCGCTGCCGCCCCGGCGGCCGCGAAGGGTCAGATAGGGGATGTTCCCGGCATTGTCGATCAGGGCCTGTTTCGATTCCGCCGCGCCGACGAAGCCGACGGGAAAGCCCAGAATGACGGCGGGTTTCGGCGCGTCATCGGCCAGCATTTCCAGCAGGCGAAACAGCGCCGTTGGGGCATTGCCGATACAGATCACCGCGCCTTCCATGTCTTCGCGCCATTTCTCCACTGCAACGGCGGAGCGGGTTTCGCCGCGCGCCTTGGCGGTCTTTTCGACGCCAAAGGTATTCAGGGTGCAGACGATCTGGTTCCCCGCCGGCAACAGCCGGTCGATGATGCCGTGGCGCACCATCATGACATCCACCAGGATCGCCGCGCCCCGGCGCAACGCCGCGCTTCCCGCCGCCACCGGATCACCGCCCCAGGCCAGATCGGCGGGCAGATCGGTCATGCCGCAGGCGTGGATCAGGCGCACGGCGACATCGTGCAGATCCTCCGGCAGGGCGGAGAAATCCGCTTCCGCCCTGACGATGGCGAAGGATCTGTCGTAGATCGCCTGGGGATCGCGCAGGTAATCGTATGGCGCCTGGGTGCCCATGTCCGACCTATTTCTTCACCATGCTGCGCGGGCCCAGGGGATGATCGGCGTGGGGATAGGGGTGGTGGGCGTGATCGTGGCCGCCATCGTGATCATGGTCATGGTCATGGGAATGGCCGTGATCGTGATCGTGCGCGGGGTCATGGCCCTGATCGTGTCCATGATGGACATGCGCCGTGGGGTCGAAATCCTCGTCCGAGATCTTGCCCGTGCCGATGCCTTCCACGTGATGGTGGTGACTTTCCTGGGGCAGGCCGACTTCGACCTCGAAGCCCAGCACCTGTTCCCGGTATTTGCAATTCAGGCAGTTCATGTTGTTGGCGCCTTCCAAGGCCTCGTTGACCCGGTCGGCGAACGCATCCAGCACCAAGGGGTGGTCATTCAGGTACGAGGCCTTGACGAATTCGATCTCCGGATGATCGGCCGCGACCACATCGGCGTAATGATAGATGCGTCGGACCAGAATGCCGGTGAACAGAAAATACGGAAAAACGATGATCCGTTTGTAGCCCAGCTTGGCCGCATGCCGCAGGCCCGGCTCCACCAGGGGGAAGGTAACGCCGGAATAGGCGACCTCGGCCCAGCCGAAGCCCAGGCCTTCCCACAACAGGCGGCAGACTTTCGAGATATTCGAGTTGGCGTCGGGATCGGAGGCGCCCCGGCCGACCACCACCAGCAGGGTTTCCTCCGGGCTGATGTGATCGCCGGCGGCATCCATGGCCTCACGCACCCGGTCGCCGGCGGCGCGGATCAGCTTCATGTCCATGCCCAGATCGCGGCCATAGGTGATGTCCAATTCCGGGTGCTGGGCGGCATAGGTGTTGATCACCGAGGGCAGGTCGTTCTTCACATGGCCGGCGGCGAACAGCATGCCCGGTATGGCGATGATGCGCTTGTTGCCCCGCTCCCGCAGGGCATCGAGCCGTTCGCGGATGATCGGCGTGGCGAACTCCAGAAAGCCGCTATCCACGTCATATTGCGGCAGGCGGGCGCGGATACCGTCCGCGACGCTTTGAAATTCTGTAACGGCGTCTTCGTCGCGGCTGCCATGGCCGCAGACCATAATGCCAATATTTGTCATGATTGCCTCATCCACTCTCGATACGCCACGCTTGCTCTCGTTAAGGTAATGCGGCAAACCTGCTGGCTTCGCGGCTTAGCATAGCAGTTTGCATGTTTGAATTTGTTTTTCCCATACAGGCGGTATTTCTCGCCCTGGCGCTGGATCTGCTGTTCGGCGAGCCCAAGTGGCTCTACGACCGGGTCGCACATCCCGTTGTCTGGATCGGAAAGCTGATTTCCGCCCTTGAGGGCCGCCTGTACGGCCCGCAAAACCAGATATTTCAGGGTGCGGTTCTGGTCGCCGTCACGGTCGTTCTGTGCGCGGCCGCCGGCGCTGTTATTTCGTGGTTGGCGGAACAAACCGGTCTCGACTGGATCCTGACCGGTATCGTCGGCTCGGTGTTTCTTGCGGCCCGCAGCCTGTATGACCATGTGGTCACGGTGGCGCGGGGTCTGTCCCGGGACCTGGAAGCGGGGCGCGCGGCGGTCAGCCATATCGTTGGCCGGGATGTTTCGGAATTGGACGAGGCCGGCGTCGCCCGCGCGGCCTTGGAAAGCCTGGCCGAGAATTTTTCCGACGGCGTGGTGGCACCGCTGTTCTGGTTCCTTGTCGCCGGTTTGCCGGGGCTGCTGGCCTACAAGGCGGTCAATACCCTGGACAGCATGCTCGGCCACCGTAACGAACGCTATCTGTATTTTGGCCGGGTGGCGGCGCGCCTGGACGATGTGGTGAACTGGCCGGCGGCGCGGATCACCGGTGCCTTGCTGTGTTTCGGCGCGCTGGTGGCGCCCGGCCTGGACGCGGGCAAGGCCTGGCGCACCATGTGGCGGGATGGGGGCAAGCACATATCGCCCAATGCCGGCTGGCCCGAGGCCGCCATGGCGGGCGCCCTGGGCATCGCCCTGGCCGGACCACGGATCTATGACGGCGCGCGCACCGATGATCCTTGGCTCGGCGATGGCGACGGCATGGTGACGGCGGCGGACATTGCGCGGGGCTGCACCTTGTACCGCTGGACCTGCGCCGCGATCCTGCTGGCCCTGTTGGTGCTCGCCTTGCCCTAGTTCAGGCAGCAGTTCAGGCCGCATGGGCGATCTCCAACATGCGGTCCAGATCCAGGTTTTCCTCCAGATGCGCGGCCAGGCCATCAAGGGTCTGGTCAACCAGGGCATCATGATTGACGCCGCTTTGTTGCCGCGCCCGCAGCTTTGACAGATAGGCATGGCGGAAAGCGTCGGCCCGCATCAGGCCGTGCAGATAGCAGCCCTCGACCCGGCCATCGGCGCTGCGCGCGCCGTCCGTTCCGCCATCGAGTTCAAGGAACGGCCGGGCCTGGTCCGGTCCGCTCGTGAGACCGAGGTGGATTTCATAACCGTGCAGGGCTTCGCCGCTTTCAATATGAATGCCGGCGCGTTTGCCCAAGCTCTTTTCCGGCGACAGCACGGTTTCCATGTCCAATAGACCCAGGCCGTCCGCCCGCGAGATCGGGCCCTCAATGCCTTCGGGATCGGCGATGGTTTTGCCCAATATTTGATAGCCGCCGCAAATGCCCAGGATATACCCGCCGCGCCGGTGATGGGCCAGGATGTCAATGTCCCAGCCCTGGCGGCGGAGAAAGGCGAGATCGGCGATGGTGGCCTTGCTTCCGGGCAGCAGGATCAGGTCCGCATCGCCCGGGACTACCTCGCCCGCCGCAACGATCCGCACCTCCACATCCGGTTCGGCATTCAGGGGATCCAGATCGTCGAAATTGGCGATGCGGGAAAGCTTCGGCACGGCTATTTTAATGGCGCCGTCACGGCGCGCGGCCGGCTTATCCAGGGCGACGGCGTCTTCCGCCGGCAGATGCACGGCATCTGGAAAATACGGCGCGATGCCCATGGCGGGCCAGCCGGTGCGGTTGGTGATTTCCGTCAGGCCATCGTCGAACAGGGTCACGTCGCCACGGAATTTGTTGATGATATAGCCCTTGATGCGCGTCCTGGCGTCGTCATCAATTACCGCATGGGTGCCGACAACGGCGGCGATGACGCCGCCCCGGTCGATATCCGCCACCAGGATTACCGGTACGTTTGCGGCGGCGGCAAAACCCATGTTGGCGATGTCCCGGCCCGGCAGATTGATCTCCGCCGGGCTGCCCGCCCCTTCGACCAGGACCAGATCGGCGCCGGATGAATTAATCTCGTAGCTCTCCAATACCTCGGCCATCAAGCCGGCTTTCAGGTGCTGATAGTCCCGCGCATTGGCGGCGCCGCGAACCTGGCCGCGCACGATGATCTGTGCGCCGATGTCGGTCTGTGGTTTCAACAGCACTGGGTTCATATGCACACTGGGTTCGGCCCGGGCGGCGAGCGCCTGCAAATGCTGGGCCCGGCCGATCTCACCGCCGTTGCCGGCGATGGCGGCGTTATTGGACATGTTCTGCGGCTTGAAGGGCCGTACCTCTAGGCCCCGGTTGGCATAGGCGCGCGCCAAGCCGGCCACCATGAGCGATTTGCCCACGTCGGATCCGGTGCCTTGGAACATCAGCGCCCTTGCCATCGTCCGCGGCCTAAAACTCGATGCCCTTCTGGGCCTTAACGCCGGAGCGGAAAGGGTGCTTTACCTGGGTCATTTCGGTGACCAGATCGGCGATTTCGATCAATTCGTCCTTGGCGTTGCGCCCCGTAACGATGACGTGCAGGTCTTCCGGTTTGTTCGACAGGGTCTCGATGATTTCATCCAGGGGCAGGTTGTCGTAGCGCAGGACGATGTTGAGTTCGTCCAGCAGAATCATGTCGAATTCCGGGTTCGGCCCACGCGACGCTTCGATCATCTCCTTGGATTTATCCCAGGCCTTGCGCGCGGCGGCGATATCGCGGGCCTTGTCCTGGGTTTCCCAGCTAAAACCTTCGCCCATGGCATGGATTTCGATCTGGTCGGGGAAATGTTCCAGGATATCCCGCTCCCCGGTTTCCCATTTGCCTTTCACGAACTGGATCACACCGACCCGCATGCCGTTGCCCATGGCGCGCACGACCAGGCCAAATGCGGCGGTTGATTTACCCTTGCCCTTGCCGGTGTGCACGATCACCAAGCCTTTTTCGATGGTCTTGGTGGCCAGCATTTTTTCCCGGGCGCGCTTTTTGTTAGCGGCCTTTTCGTTGGCGCGGGCGTATTGGTCGTCACTCATCCTTGTTCTCCCATGCTCATGCTTTCATTGGCCGCGATCAGATCGCGCAGGGCGTCCGGGGTGGAGTTGGAAAGGGTCTGCCACAGGCCGCGCTCCAGCGCCTCGGTCAGCCGCTCCGCCATTTCCTTCAGTGCCGCCGGATTGTTTTGACGCAAAAAGTCCAGAACTTCGTCGTCATTCAGGTACGCTTCGTAGACTGCGTCGAAATGATGGTCCGAGACGACCCGCGCCGTGGCGGCAAAGGCGAACAGGTAATCCACCGTCGCCGCCATCTCGAAGGCGCCCTTGTAGCCGTGGCGCATGACGCCGGAAATCCACTTCGGATTGACCACGCGGGCCCGCACGACGCGGCCGATCTCGTCTTCCAGGCTGCGGATCTTCGGTGCGAAGGGCCGGCTGTGATCATTGTGATAGATGGCGGGCTGGGCGCCTGAATAGTGCCGCACGGCTGCCGTCAAGCCGCCTTCGAACTGGTAGTAGTCGTCTGAATCCAGCAGGTCGTGCTCTCGATTGTCCTGGTTTTGTACCACGCCCTGGGTGCTGGACAGGAGGGACTGGAACTGGCCGTGTGCCGGCCGGCCGGACTTCTTGCCGCCATAGGCATAGCCGCCCCAGGCCAGATAGGCGCGGGCCAGATCGCCGTCGTCCCGCCAGCCACGCTCGTCCATCAGGGCCTGCAAACCAGCGCCGTAGGCGCCGGGTTTGGAACCGAATACGCGGGCGGCGGCCAGATGGTCCGCGTCTGATGCGTCATGGCCCGCCTGGCGTAAACGATGGGCATCGGCACGGGCCCGCGCCGCCAGGGGGTTGTCCCGCTCGGCCTCGTCCAGGGCGGCGACCTCCCGGGCGGCACTGTCGAACAGATCGATCTGGGTCGGAAAGGCATCGCGGAAAAAGCCGGAAATACGCAAGGTCACATCGACCCGGGGCCGGTCCAGCATATGGATGGGCAGGATGTCGAAGCCGATGACCCGGCGCGATGCGGGCTCCCACTTCGGCTGTACGCCCATCAGCGCCAGGGCCTGGGCGATATCATCGCCGCCGGTGCGCATGTTGGCGGTGCCCCAGGCGCTGATCGCCAGATGTTTCGGCCATTCGCCATGGCTTTGCCGGTATTCATCCAGCAACAGGTTGGCGGATTTCCAGCCCAACTGCCAGGCGGCCGGAGTGGGTACGGTGCGGCTGTCCACGGAATAGAAATTCCGCCCCGTGGGCAGAACGTCCAGGCGCCCCCGCGTCGGCGCGCCGGACGGTCCCGGTTCGACGAATTTGCCATCCAGACCCTGGATCAGGGCGGAGATTTCGGCCTCACCGCAGGCATCCACGGTGGGGCCTACATGCCCGGCAATATTGTCCAGCACGGCCCGGGTCGCCGTCCAGTCCGGCGCTATCGTTGCCGTGCCATCGACCAGGCCGGCGGCCAGTTCCTCCAACCGTTCCACGGTGTCGCCATGGCTGCGCCAGGCTGCGTCACCCATTCGCAACGGCGCCGGCTTTGGTCCGTGCCAAGTATCTCCCAGGGTGCAATCCAGCGGATCGAAGGCAAGTTCAAGATCCTCGGCCAGGGCTCGGATCAGGGAGGCATCGCCCGGATTGTCAGCTTCATCGCCCTGGCGCGGCAGACGGGTCAGGGCCACCAACAGATCCCGGCGCAAGCGGCCCTCCAATGGCTGGCCCAGAACATGCAGGCCGTCGCGGATCTGCATTTCCTTCAGGTCGCACAGGTAATTGTCCAGTTTGGCCAGGGCGGCGGCCTCGTCATCCCCGGCGTCGATGCCTGCGTCCTTGTCCAGGCCGATATCGCGCGTCAGTTCCAAAATCTGCCCGCGCAAAAGATTAAGGCGGCGCGGATCCAGGCCGGCGGCTTCATAGAATTCATCCACCAGCAGTTCCAGCTCCGCCAGGGGGCCGTAGCTTTCCGCCCGCGTTAATGGCGGCGTCAAATGATCGACGATTACCGCCTGGGCCCGCCGCTTGGCCTGCGTGCCTTCGCCGGGATCATTGACGATGAAGGGATAAAGATGGGGCAGGGGACCCAAGGCGGCTTCCGGATAGCAATTTTCGGAGAGCGCCAGGGACTTACCCGGCAGCCATTCCAGATTGCCGTGCTTGCCCATATGGATCATGGCCTGGACGCCAAAGCTCCGGCGCAGCCAGGCGTAAAAGGCCAGATATCCGTGCGGCGGCACCAGGTCCGGGTCGTGGTAGGTCGACTTGGGGTCGATGTTGTAGCCCCGTGCTGGTTGCAGGCCGATCACCACCTTGCCCTGGATGAAGGCGGGCAAGATGAAGGCATCGCCATCCACGAAGGGATCGTCCCCGGCCGGCCCCCAGCGCTCATTGACTTGTGTCTGTATTGTCTCGGGCAGATTGTTGAAGAAATCTTGATAGTCGGCGACGGCGAACTTGATGCCCCCCGCGCGGCCGGCCCGGTTCGTCAGATTGTTGGTCGGTCCGGCGGCGAGTTTTCTGATCAGATCATCGCCCCGGCCCGGCAGGCTGCCCACGTCATAATCCGCATCCGCCAAGGCGCGCAGCAGGTTCAAGGCGGAGGCAGGCGAGTCCAGACCGACGCCGTTGCCCATGCGGCCATCCTTGTTGGGGTAGTTGGCGAAAATTAGTGCCAGGCGCCGCTTGGGCGCGGGCGTCTGCGTCAGCGCCAACCAATTGGCGGCCAGGCGGCAGACAAAATCGATCCGGTCCGGCACCCCTTGGTAGGCGATCACCGGCAACTGCGTGGCTTCGTCAAAACGCGCCTCGGCCTTGAACGATACGGCGCGGGAGATGATCCGGCCGTCGACTTCGGGCAAGGCCACGTTCATGGCGATGTCACGGGCGCTCAAGCCGTTCAAATTTTCGCGCCAGTCCTCTTCGTTGCCGCCGGCGAAGATCATCTGAATAACCGGCACGCCGGGCCGTTCCAGGGGTGAATCCGCCCGCGCGCCGCTGGGTTTGGAAATGGCGAAGCCGGTGGCGTTGAGGATCACGCCGGGCGGTTCCTCGGCAAAGATCGCATTCACGGTTTCCGCCGAGACCGCTTCCTTCAGGGAGGCGACAAAGACCGGCAGCGGGTTCAGGCCGTGATCGCGCAAGGACCGGATCACGCCGTCCACCGGGTCCAGATTGCCCGCCTGATACAGGGCCCGATAGAAGGTGACGGCGGCCACTGCCGCGCCCGGCGTCCAATGCCGCCGCAGCTCCGCCAGGGTTACGGCGCCCTGGCCGGGCCAATAGATGCCGGCGCGCAGCAACGGCGCGGGCTCCCGCCAATCAACCGGTTGGCCCAATAGGCTGGCGGCATAGGCCAGTAGATTGCCGCCGTTTTCCAGGCCGCCATGGACGAAATACTGCCACAGACGGTGGCAAGCCTCGGCCGGCAGGGTCGATAGGCCATGCAGTTCGGCATCGGGCTGATCATCGCCCGGGATGATGGCCAGGGCGATATCTGACTGGCGGCAGCAGTCCACCACCTGTTCCACGCCATAGGGCCAGTAGTTGACGCCGCCCAGCAACCGGATGACCACCAGTTTAGCCGCCCTGACAATGTCGCCGACGTATAGATCGACCGACATGTTGTGGCTTAGGTTCATCAGGTTCGCCAGGCGCAGGCTGGGCGCATCCGAATTCCGCCCCGCCGCCGACAGCATCTGCAAGTCCGTATCCGCCGCCGACAGGATAACGATGTCGCCGGGGCTTTGGCCCAGGTCCACCGCCTCCGCTCCATCGGAGATGCCGCCGGGTTTGGCTGCGAGCAGATGCATCCCTGGTTCAGTCCAGGATCATCGCGCGGATGGCGGCTTCGTCCAGGCCATGCAGGCCGATCACCACCAGGCGGCTGGCGCGGTCTTCGTCCGTGCCCCAATCCCGGTCATAATAGTGCTGATAACGGTCGCCGACACCCTGTACCAGCAGGCGCATATCCTTGCCCTTGACGGCGATGAAGCCTTTCATGCGCAGCACGTCATGGGCCGCCGCTGCCTGCCGCAGTTTCGCCACCAGGGCTTCGGGATCGGCCACCGCATCGAAGGCCACGACGAAGCTTTCAAAGTCATCGTGTTCGTGGTCGTCTTCGTCATCGTGATGGGAGGGACGGTTGTCTAAATCGTCCTCGGCGGCGGCGTCCAGGCCCAGCAAGGTATCGGCATCAATGGCGCCGTGGCGGGCCGGCACCACCCGTATCGATTGCCGTAGGGCGGCCCGCAAATCCGCCGTGACGCGGGGTGCTTCCTCTTCCGATATCAGGTCGGCCTTGTTCATCACCACCATATCGGCGCAGGCCAGTTGATCCGTGAACAGTTCCGCCAGCGGGCTGTCATGATCCAGCGCCTCGTCGGCCTGCCGTTGCGCCATGACCGCGTCCGGGTCATCGGCGAACAGGCCGGCGGCGAATGCCGGTGCATCGACTACGGTAACCACGCCATCGACGGTGATGCGGGTGCGGATGCCTGGCCAGTTGAAGGCCTTCAGCAGCGGTTTCGGCAAGGCCAGGCCGGACGTCTCGATAATGATGTGGTCAATGCCCCCGGGCCGGTCCAGCAACGCCTCCATGGTGGGCACGAAATCGTCGGCCACGGTGCAACAAATGCAGCCATTGGCCAGTTCGACAATGTCTTCTTCGGCACAATTCTCGGCACCGCAGGCCTTTAGGATATTGCCGTCGACGCCGACGTCGCCGAATTCGTTGATAATCAGCGCCAGGCGCCTGCCGTTGGCGGTTTGCAAAAGGTGCCGGATCATGGAGGTTTTGCCCGCGCCCAGGAAGCCGGTGATGACGGTGGCGGGAATACGTTGCAGATTGCTCATGAACGGCATGATCCTAGCTGGTGATAAAGGCGGGAATGTCCGGAATGATTCATGACCTTGCGTCCTCCCTCCGAGGATCTGTTACTTGGTTTCAACAGGCCGCGCGCGTCTTCTGGCTTAGGATCATCGGTTGCGGGACCTTCCCGGCGGCAGCACCGCCAGTGGCATTTTCCCGTTTCCTCACCATTCACAGTTGCGGGGGCAGCGCCGGATTTTACGTCCCGAACTGACAGGGACGAAACACCGGCTTCCGCGCCACGGCTGGCGCAAACTAGCACGCATGACAGGCCCCGGCAATCGGCTAGCCGAATTGCCGCTGGCAATGTCTGTCGTGCCAGCGTAAAGCTAGGGGCAACATTGTTAAGCGTTTTGGATTTCCGAATGTCTACAATTCTCGCCATGGGGTTCCTGTTGGGACTGCAGCACGCCATGGAGGCCGATCACGTTGCCGCCGTCGCGGCCCTGGCCGCCGGCAAGGGCCGGTTGCGCTGGGTGCTGCGCCACGGCCTGTTCTGGGGTCTGGGCCATGCCCTGGCGCTGGGCGCCTTTGCCGGCGCGGTCTTGTTGGCGCGGGGCAGCATACCGGAAGGGCTTGGCGCCGGCCTGGAGTTTGCCGTCGCGTGCATGCTGATCGCCCTGGGCACAATGGTGATTTGGCGGGTGGTGCGGGAACGCCTGCATTTTCATGTCCATCGCCATGCCGATGGCAAGATGCATTTCCACGCCCATAGCCATGCCGGCGAACGCCAGACCCACGATAGCAACCGCCACGAACATGGACACGGCGGCAGCGGTGTCCGGCGCAGCCTGGCCGTCGGTGTGATGCATGGCCTGGCGGGCTCCGCCGCGCTGATCGCCTTGGCGGGCCCGACACAGATGTTGGAAGGCATGGGTTTCGTCTTTCTGTTCGGTGCTGGATCCATTGCCGGCATGGTGTTGCTGTCTTCGGTCATTGCCCTGCCGTTACTGTTGTCGGGCCGCGTGATGACGGGGCTGAACCGGGGTTTGCAGGCTGGTATCGGCGTTGTTTCAATCGCCATCGGCGGTTTCCACGCCCATGCCGGGGCGCCAGCGATGTTGGCCCTGCTGCAAGCGTGACACAGGTGCTGCCACGGCACGGCGGCGAGCCGCCGATCGGCGCGGCGGAGGACGGGTCGGAATGGCTGGACCTGTCCACCGGCATCGCGCCGTTCGCCTATCCCTTTGCCCCGCCGCCGGAGCGCGTATGGCGCAATCTGCCCCGCCGGCGGCAGGAACAGGCCGCCCTATGGGCGGCGGCGCGTTACTTCGGGCTGACGGGGATGGACGAAATCTGCCTTGGTCCCGGCTCCCAGGCGCTGTTGCAACTGTTGCCGGAGATTCTGCCCGCTGCTCCCGTCGCGGTCCTGGCGCCAACCTATAATGAGCATGCGCACCGTTGGTCCCACGCCGGCCATGGCGTGGAAGAGATATCGGCCATCGCGGATCTGCCCCAAACCTGCCGCTATGTCGTGGTGGTCAATCCGAACAATCCCAACGGTGCGGTCCAGGGGCGGCAAGAGTTGTCGCGGCTGGCGGACGAGATGGCGGCGCGGCAGGGATATCTGATCGTTGACGAAGCATTTTGCGATCTTCGGCCCGACGTCAGCATGGCGTCGGAGGCCGGGCGGCCAGGTCTGTTGGTTCTGCGCTCGTTCGGTAAGTTTTTCGGCTTGGCGGGCTTGCGTCTGGGCTTTCTGCTGGGACCGGCGCCATTGATTGCCACGGCGCGGGCACGCTTGGGGCCCTGGCCGGTCAACGGCCCTGCCTTGGATATCGCGGCCCAGGCCTATGGTGATGCGGCCTGGATCGCGGCGCACCGGACGGTCCTGGCCGGGCAGGCCGAGAAACTGCGGCGGTTGTTGTCGGAGCATGGCGACATCCTTGGCGGTACGGATCTGTTTGTCCTGCTGCAATCGGATCGAAGCGCGGAGATCAATGCCCGTCTGGCCGAGGCCCGAATACACGTGCGCGATTTCGCGGAGCAAAAGACCTGGCTGCGTTTTGGCCTGCCCGGCGGTGATGCCGCCTGGGAACGTCTGCAACGGGCGCTCGGCGCCTGAGCACCGGCATGGCGGTTTCGGAAAATATTCTGCCGGCGGTTATTGGCCATCGGGGTGCTTGCGGCCATGCGCCGGAAAATACTCTGGCATCCCTGCGGGCCGCCGCCGCGCTGGGCGCTGGTTGGGTTGAGTTCGACGTCAAGCTGACCGCCGATGACAAGATGATCATACTGCACGACGATGATCTGGACCGTACCACGACCGGTTCCGGACCGGTGGCGGCGCGGGACCTGGCGGAAATCCGGAAACTCGACGCCGGCGTGTGGTTCGATGAATCCTTCCGGGGCGAAATGGTGCCGACCCTGGACGACTATCTTTCGGTCCTTCATGAGCTGCGCCTCGGCGCAGTGGTCGAGATTAAGCCGACCCCGGGGCGGGAAGTTGAGACCGGACGATTGGTCGCGGCGCATCTGGCGGCGCACTGGCCCGGTGATCTGCCGGCGCCTCTGTTGTGCAGCTTCAAGCCGGCCTCGCTCGTCGCGGCGCGGGAGGCCGCGCCGGCGCTCGAGAGGGCCATTCTGTTGTCTTCGCCCGGGGACGATTGGCGCCGGATCGCCGAACAGGTCGGGGCGCCTGCCGTCCATTGCAACCATATGAATTTGACGAGAACCCGCGCGGCGGAGATTATCCAGGCCGGATTTGCCCTTCGCTGCTATACGGTCAACGAAAGGAACCGGGCATCAACCCTGTTCGACTGGGGCGTCGAAGGCGTTATCACGGACTATCCCGACCGGATGCCAACCCGCTCCAACATATAGTCCGCAACCGCCGCCCGCTGCGCTTCACTCAAGTGGATACCCGCCTTGCTGCGGCGCCACAGAATATCCTCACCGGTGCGGGCCCATTCCCGGTCGATCATATAGTCGACCTCGCATGCGGTAAGTCCGGCCCCGAAATCAATGCCAAAATCGGACGGTTGATGGCGGCCCGCCAAAACCTGCTCGCTCAAGCTGCCGTGCCGCCCCACTATCGATCGTAGCAGTGTTCGATCGAGCTGGGGGTACCGGCCCGCCAGTTGCTCCACAAAGGCCGCAACACCGCCGCCGGGCAGGTCGCCGCCCGGCAGCGGAGTATCTTTCGTCCAGGGCTCCGCCATGGCGGGAAAGAAGGGTTTCAGATCGGACAGAGCTTCCTCGGCCAGCTTCCGGTAGGTGGTGATCTTGCCGCCGAAAACCGATAGCAACGGCGCTTCGCCCGCCCCGTGATCCAGGTTGAGAACGTAATCGCGGGTAACGGCCGATGGGTCCTCCGCCTCGTCATCGAACAGCGGTCTGACGCCGGCGTAGGACCAGATGACATCCGACGGTTCGACCGGCGCCGTGAAATAGCTGCTGACCACGTTGCACAGATAGGCAATCTCATCTTCCGACACGGCAGCTTCACCGGGCTTGCCGTCGTGCAAGACATCGGTGGTGCCGATCAAGGAAAACTGCGCTTCGAACGGGATAACGAACACCACCCGCCGGTCGGCATGTTGCAGAAGATAGGCATGGTCGCCCTCCGATAGACGGGGGACGACAATATGGCTGCCTTTGACCAGCCGCACGCCATGATTGCTGGCAAGGCCGAGTTGCTGTTGCAGCAGGCTTTCAACCCAGGGCCCGGCGGCATTGACCAGGGCGCGCCCGCGCACCACGCTCTCGACGCCGCTGGCTTTCTCCCGCAAGAGCGCCCGCCACAAGCCATCCTCCCGCCGGGCTTCGACCAGTTCCGTCCGGGTGCGGATGTCCGCACCCTTGTCGGCGGCCGCCATGGCATTGAAAAGTACCAGCCGCGCATCATCGACCCAGCAATCGGAATAGATGAAGCCCTTCCGGAGATCGCTGTTCAGGGGCGCCCCGGCGGCATGACCGCGCAGATTGACGCCATGGGAATTGGCCAGCCGCGGATGACGCGCCAGATGATCATAGAAAAACAGGCCCATGCGGATCAGCCAGGCCGGGCGCACGGTATGGGTATGCGGCAGGACAAAACGCAAAGGCCGGATAATATGCGGCGCCTTCGCCAGCAGCACCTCCCGCTCGATCAACGCCTTGCGCACCAAGCCGAACTCAAAATGTTCCAGATAGCGCAGGCCGCCATGGATCATCTTGCTGCTGGCGGATGACGTCGCGCTGGCCAGATCATCCATTTCACAGAGCAATACGGACAGTTGCCGGCCCGCTGCGTCGCAGGCGATGCCAGCGCCGTTGATGCCGCCGCCAACGACAATCAGATCCCAAATGTGCTCGTTCACGGTCATGTTTTCCACCGGCGCCGCCAGGCTGGCATGCGTTTTAGCACGCCCGCCGTCACATTTGATCTATCGCAGGTGACAGGATACCACGTGGCCGGGACCAAATTCCTTGAGCTGCGGCACGTCAACGGTGCAGTGTGCTTCGGCATAGGGGCAGCGGGTGTGGAAGTGGCAGCCTGACGGCGGCTTGATCGGGCTGGGAACGTCGCCCTGAAGGATGGTTTTCTTGCGCCTGATTGTCGGATCGGGAATGGGTACCGCCGACAGCAGCGCTTCGGTGTAAGGGTGCTGCGGATTGGTAAAAAGGGTCTTCTTATCGGTGTATTCAACAATCCGGCCCAGATACATCACCGCGATCCGGTCGCTGATATGCTCGACCACCGCCAGATCATGGGCAATGAACAGGTAGGAGAGGTTGAATTCCGCCTGCAGATCCATCAGCAAATTGATCACCTGGGCCTGGATCGAAACATCCAGGGCCGAAACCGGCTCATCGCCAATGATCACTTTAGGATTTAGGGCCAGGGCGCGGGCGATGCCGATGCGTTGGCGTTGGCCGCCGGAGAATTCGTGCGGGAAACTTTCCAATTGCGCCTGGCGCAGGCCAACCCGTTCGAACAGCTCCGCCGTCTGCTCCTTGCGTTCGGCCGGCGTGCCGATGCCATGGACCCGCAGCATTTCCTCGACAATGCCGCCCGCCGTCATGCGTGGGTTCAACGAGGAATAGGGATCCTGAAAGATAATCTGCATCTCGCGCCGGACCGGGCGCATATCGGTCTTGCTTAGATGCGTGATGTCGCGGCCATTCAGCTTGATGCTGCCATCGGTTGGGTCCAACAGGCGCAGGACGGTGCGGCCGACGGTCGATTTGCCGCAACCGCTTTCTCCGACCAGGCCCAGGGTTTCGCCCTGGTTGATATGAAAGCTGACGCCATCGACGGCATAAACCTTGCCGCTGTCCCGCGACAGCAACCCCTTGCTGATGGGGAAGTGTTTCTTCAGATCAATGACGTCCAGCAACGGCGCTTCGTTCCCGTTCCCCGATGCCTGGGCCGAGGTCTTAGCGGGTTCAGTCATTCCCACCTCCATACAAGCGGTCGGAATGCCAGCAGGCGGCCCAATGTCCGGGCCGCTTTTCCTCATAGTTCGGATACTCCGCGCGGCACCGCTCATCGGCGAATTTGCAGCGCGGCGCGAAGGCGCAACCGGGCGGCAGATCATTCAGGGGCGGCACGATGCCGGGGATCTCCTCCAGCCGCTCGGCCAGATGGCTCTGGTCGGCCTGATCCTCGCCGGCCATGATTGCCAGTTGCGGCACCGAGGCCATCAGGCCGCGGGTGTAAGGATGCATGGGCTCGGCGAACAGCGGTTCCACGTCCGCCTCTTCAACCTTGCGGCCGGCGTACATCACGACGACCCGCTTGGCGGTTTCCGCAACCACGCCCAGATCATGGGTTATCAGGATCACCGCCGTGCCCAGTTCCTGCTGCAGGCGCAGGATCAGATCCAGGATCTGCGCCTGGATGGTCACGTCCAGCGCCGTGGTCGGTTCGTCCGCGATTAGCACTTTCGGGTTGCAGGCCAAGGCCATGGCGATCATCGCCCGTTGCCGCATGCCGCCCGATAGCTGGTGGGGATACTCCTTGGCACGCTGCGCCGGTTCGGGGATCTTGACCAGATCCAACATCTCCACCGCCCGTTCCAAAGCCTGGGCCTTGGAATAGTCCTGATGCAGGATCAGGGCCTCGGCAATTTGATAGCCGATGGTCAGCACCGGGTTGAGCGAGGTCATCGGCTCCTGAAAAATCATCGAGATGTCGTTGCCGCGGATGTCCCGCATCTCGGCTTCGCTCAAGGCCAGAAGATCATCGCCATCCAATTTCACCTGGCCGCCGATAATCCGGCCGGGAGGCTCGGGCACCAGACGCATGACCGAGAGGGCGGTGATGGACTTGCCGCAACCGGACTCGCCGACGATACCCAGGGTTTCGCCCTTGCGTAGATAGAACGAGACGCCGTCCACAGCCTTCACGACGCCCTGGCGCGTGAAGAAATAGGTTTGCAGGCCATCCACTTCCAAGGCCAGTTCATCGGCTTGGGGTTCCACTCGCGCGGCAGTATTCAGGTCCTGATTCGCCATGTCTGTCATGCTGCCGCCGCCTAACTGCGCTGTCTTGGATCAAGGATATCGCGCAGGGCATCGCCAAACAGATTGGCGCCGAACACGGCGAGGGAGATCGCCAGACCGGGAAAGATCACCAGCCAGGGTGCGACACGGACATACTCGGCGGCAGATTCCGACAACATGCGGCCCCAGGACGGATGCGGTTCCGGTACGCCGAGCCCGAGAAAGGACAGCGAGGCCTCAACCAGTATCGCGGCGCCAAGCTGCGCCGTGAACAAGACGATCAAGGGCGCCAGTATATTGGGCAAGACATGACGCAGCGCCACGCGCATTTCGCTCATCCCCGCCGCCCGCGCCGCCTCGACGAAGGGCATTTCGCGCAATGACAGGGTGGAGGAGCGCACCACACGCGCCACGTTCGGCACCAAGGGAATGGAAATGGCGAAAACCGTGTTCTCCAGCGATGGGCCCAACGAGGCCGCCATCACCAGGGCCAGCACCAACAGCGGCAACGCCTGCATGATGTCGATCAGGCGCTGCATCAGAAGGTCGAACCAACCCATCAGATAGCCCGACATCAAACCAATAAGGACGCCGATGAAGCCGCCCAGCATGATCGAGGCGACACCCACTGTCAGGGAAATCCGTGCGCCGTGGATAATCCGGCTCAACATGTCCCGCCCCATCATGTCGGCGCCCATGACGAACTCGGCGTTCGGCGCAAGGAGGGAAGCGGAAGCCTTGGTTTGCAGCGGATCATGCGGTGCGAGGACGTCGGCGAATATGGCCGAGAATATGAAGATCACCATGATCACGGCGCCGATGGCACCCAGGGGATAGCGCCGGGCATAGAACATGGTCTTGTCCCAGCGGGTCGAGACATGTGCACCGGCTTTGATCAGTTCGGCCTGATGGTCGATATCAGCCATTTCCGCCGTCCTTTGCTAATCTATGTGCGCTAGTCGGCATATTTAATCCTCGGGTCCAGCACCGCGTACAGCAGATCGACCAAGAAGTTGATCAACACCGTGACCAAGGCAATCAGCATCACCAGGTTTTGCACGATCGGGTAATCGCGCATCAGGATCGCCTCGACCAGGAAATGCGCCACGCCGGGAATATTGAAGACGGTCTCGGTTATGATCAGGCCGCCGATCAGGAACGCCGCCTCGATCCCAATAATCGTGGTCACGGGCAGCACCGCGTTCTTTAGGGCATGGTGATAGTTGACGGAATTGTCCGATGCACCCTTGGAGCGTGCCGTGCGAATATAGTCCTGGCGCATGACCTCCAACATCGATGATCGGGTCAAGCGCATGATCAGGGCCGAGGAGCGGAAACCCACCGCCGCCGCCGGGATCGAGTACAGCACCAGTTCATCCCACAGGTTTTCCGGCGGATCCATATAAATTGGGATATCGCCCAGGTAGGTTACGAAGAACATCAGGATCAGCAGCGCCAGCCAGAATGACGGCAGGGACAGACCGCTTAGGGAGATGACCCGAAGGGTGTAATCAAGGGCGGTATCCTGCTTGACGGCACAGATAACGCCCAGGGGCAGCCCGAACAGGACGGAAAAGCCCAGGGCCAGGACCGCCAGTTTTGCCGTTATGGGAATACGCGGGCCGAGTTCGTCGATCGCCGGCATTTCCGAGACATAGGAAAAGCCCAGATCCCAAACCAACAGCCCCTTGATCCAATGGTAATATTGCACCGGTATGGGCAGATCCAGGCCGAGTTCCTTTTCGATCTGTGCTTTTTCCGCCGGATCAACGAAGCCGGCGGAATCGAACATGATGTCGGCGATATTGCCCGGCATCAGCCGCAACAGCACGAAGATGATGATGGATATCCCGACCAGGGTCAGGACCATCAAGAGAAAGCGTTTGACTAAGTAAGAGCCCAATTTCTATCCCGCCCACACCAGGAATTTAGCTGTCAAAAAAATACACAAAAAATAAAGGAACTCTGGCCGGTCAAGCCGACCGGGACGACGCCACGAATATCTTCGCGGGCCGCCCCGGCGATTGGCCAACAGGCTTGGATCTACTTGTCCATCCAGACGTCTTCCATGCGCCAGTTGTTATAAAGACTGTTCACATGGGTGACGAAGCCCTTGACATAAGGCTGCTTGCACTGCGCCGCCTTGCCGTGGAAAATCATCGGCCGGGCCGCATCCTCTTGCAGCTTTTTGTCAATTTCCCAGACCAGCTTCTTACGTGCTTCCTGGTCTTCCATCATGGACTGCTTCTTGAACAACGCCTCCATTTCCGGCTTGCAGTAGCCCGTGTAGTTGCGCTGCGAGCCGCAGGAATAGTTCTCGTAGAAGTTGGCATCCGGATCATCAACACCGATGCCGGTCAGGTTCAGGCCGACCATGTAGTCCTTGCGGGCCACCTTGGCATGCCAGTTGCTGGTTTCAACTGTATCCAGCGTGGCGTCGATGTAGATCTCCTTCATGTGATCGATCAGGATCACCGCCGCGTCACGGTAAACCGCGATATTGCGGGTCGATACCTTGACCTCTAGCCGGTTGTTCGAACCATAACCAAGGCCTTCCATGATCTTCCGTGCCTTGGCGCGGTTGCCCGCGACATCCGGGTCATAACCGGCGACAGTCTTCAGGAACTCGGGCGGCATGCCCCAGACACCTTCCGGCGGCGGCATCATCGCCCCGCCCTGTACGGTCTGACCATGGCCCAAAATATCGATGAAGGCCTGCCGGTCAATGGAAAACACCATGGCCTTGCGGATTTTGGCATTGTCGAACGGTGGCTTGGCCTGATTGACGATCAGGTTGGTGCTGACATTTGTCGTCACCAGATCACAGACCGCGTGCGGTGCCTGCGCCTTCACGTCCTTCAACAGCGGAATGGTCACATCCACATTAAAGGTGAAGTCGAATTTGCCGGCGATAAAGGCCAGAACCCTGGTCGAACGGCTTTTGATAATGGTCCAGTCGACGCCGTCCAGATGAGGCTTGCCCTTTTTCCAATAGTTCTCGTTCTTCCTGAACTTCACATGTTCGTTCTGCTTCAGGCTGACGAACTTGAAGGGCCCGGTGCCGATGGGATGGGTTCGCATCTTTTTCGGCGGCACATGGCAGGGATAGACCGGCGAATAGCCACTCGCCAGCAGTGCCACGAACGCGGGCTGCTTGCGTTTCAGATGGAAGGTCGCCTGGTAGTCGTTATCGGCGGTCACCTTGTCGAGGTTCTTGTACCAGGCCTTGCGCGGGTTCTTGCGCAGTTTGGCCTTGCCCTTGCCCTGCACCAGATTCCAGGTGCAGACCACATCCTTGGCGGAGAAGGGTTTGCCGTCGTGGAATTTCACGCCCTTGCGCAGGGTGAAGGTCAGCTTGGTATTATCATCGTTCCAGGCCCACTTGGTGGCCAAGTCGGGAACGATGGTGTCCAGGCTTTCGATGGCTATGGCTTGATCATACATGATCAGATTGTTGTACACGCCCATATATGGCGCGACGGTTGAGTTCGTGGCTTCTTCATGGATCGAGCCACTGGGCGGGGTGCCACGGTGATAGGCCTTTAGAATACCACCGTTCTTTTGCGCCAGGGCCGCTTCGGCGGAGAGCATCAGACCAACCATCGAAACCGCGGACGCAATTGTAAAGAGTCTACGCTGCATTACAGTCCTCCCTTATTGGTTTTATGAATTCAGGGAGGAGTATGCGCAAACAATCTGATTATGCCAAGTGATCCTTATTGTGACGGTGGTGCCGCGGCGGTTCTACAAGCCTTTGTCAAGCAGTGCCTTGATCTTCGCCTTGCTCGTCTGCGCGATCAGCCGTCCCGCTTCCCCGCTGCTTTTCACCATCACCAAGGTGGATTGATAGGTTACCTTGTACTGCGTGGCGATGGCGGCATCCCCGTAGGTGTCCCAGTCCACATAGACGAAGGTGATCTTCTCGTCATAGCTCTTGTTGGCGGCCCGTAATGCCTTGATCGCACGGATCTGGCTGCGACAGGTGCCTCACCACTCGGCGGCGAATTCCAGCAATACCGCACGGCCATCGTCGAGGGCGGATTTCACGGCCTTGGGGCTATAGGGCACGCTGTCGCCAGCGGCATGTGCCGCCAACGGCACCGACAAGGCAGCGACAACGGCAAACTGTAGAAAACGTCTACGTAACATCAAATCACCTTCAACATGTTCAGATCGAAACCGATAGGTCCTGCAGCCATTCGGGGAGAATGTCCAACAGCTGGCTTTCCAGCCAATGGTCTACCCCGAACAGAATGCCCATGCCCACCAACAAAAACGTGATCCCCAGGATCGTCTTGGCTTTGCCCGCAAGCAGGCGCAGGGCCCGTTGCCGCTTCGCCACCATTTCGCGGGTTCCAAAGGCCAGCGCCAGCACAACAGTGGACACTCCCAACGCAAACGCTGTCATGATTGCTCCGGCCCAAATGATATCCTGGCCCTGGGAGGCCAGGGATATGGCACCGCCCAGGGTTGGCCCGATACAAGGCGACCAGACGGCCCCCAACATGGCCCCGCCCAGGAACTGCCCACGCAGCCCGGCGCTGTCCATGCCGCGTAGATGGCCATCGGCATTGCCGGCGAAAGCGGCCGTGGCTGTGGCGAAGCGTTCGTTCAGGCGCGGGACCAACAGGACCAGGCCAAAGACGACCATCATCCAGGCGCCGATCGTGGTCATCAGCCGCTGATCAAGGCCGATCGAGGATCCCAGCACGATGACGAACAGGCCAACCAGGACGAAAGACAGGCTCAACCCAGCCGCCAACGCCAGCGGGCCCCGGCGGTCGGCCTGCAGCGAGGCCGCCAGAACGATGGGCAATACGGGCAATACGCAGGGGTTCAGCAGCGTCAGCAACCCGGCGATGAAAGCGAAAAACAACTCCACGAAGCGAACACTCCATGATCGGGAACTCCAGGGTCGGCGCTCGATATCATGGATCTCGCATATGGGACAACACGGTCATTGGTCACGTTGCCGTGTGCCGCATGCCGTTGCACGGATGGCGGCCGCGCGACTACAATCAGGTCATGTCCCCGCCCGACCGCCAACTCGCCGCCATCGTGATCGCCGATGTGGCCGGCTATACGCAAATGATCGATGCGGACGAGGCCGGCAGTCATGAACGCTTCGGCGACCTGACGGAGAATATTTTCAAACCCTTGCTAAAACAGCACAACGGCCGCCTGGTCGAGACCAAGGGCGATGCCCTTTTGTCGACCTTTACCTCGGCCGTGGCGGCGGTGAACTTCGCGGTCGATGTGCAACGGACCCTGCCAATTCATCAGGGCGACTGGCCGAATGGCCAGCGCATGCGGTTTCGCCTGGGCATCGGTCTGGGTGAAATCATTATCGAAGGTGACGATGTCCATGGCGACGGCGTCAGGGTGGCGAACCGGTTGCGCGAATTGACGGATCCGGGCGAAATCTTGATTGCGGGTAGCGTCCTCGACCAGGTGCGCCGGCGCCTCGACCATGTGGCGTTCGAAGACATGGGGCCCGGGGAGGTGGAAGACATGCCCGATCCGGTGCCGGCCTATCGCGTGCTGCTGGATCCATCGGTGATCGAAGAGGAGGCCGATGGCGGAAAAGTTTTCACCGGACGCCGGATCGCCCTGGCCTTGCTGGTCCTGGTGCTGTTTGCGGGCGCGGCGCTGTGGAAGCTGCGGGGATGATGCACTACGACATGGCGTGAGGGAAAATTGGGCGCCCGTCGCCGGTTTATCCTTGCGTGGCCGGGCGTCATCGCTAGATTGGCCGCAAATACCACATAATGTTGTCGTGAGGAAACGCAGATGGATTTCGAGAAGCTTGTTCAGGAACGCAGAAGTATCCGTGGTTATAAGCCCGACCCGGTGCCGAAAGAGGTGATTGAGGAAATCGTCGACATCGCCAAGGGCGCGCCGTCCTCGATGAATACCCAGCCCTGGTTCCTGCATGTGATCACCGGCGAGCCGCTGGATCGGATCCGCAAGGGCAATACCGAACGCATGCTGGGTGGTGCCGAGGTCAACCGCGAGATCCCGGTGCGCGATGGTTACGAAGGCGTCCATCGCCAGCGCCAAATCGAGGTCGCCATTCAGTTGTTCGAGGCCATGGGCATAGAGCGGGACGACAAGGAACGGCGCCAGGATTGGGTGCTGCGCGGTTTCCGCCAGTTCGACGCGCCGGTCTCAATCGTTGTCACCTACGACAAGAGCCTGGAGCCCGCGACCATCAGCCACTTTGATTTGGGCGCCATTGTCTACGGCCTGGTGCTGGCCGCATGGACCCGCGGCCTGGGCACGGTGATCAACGGCCAGGGCATCATGCAGTCGGATGTGGTGCGCGAACATGCCCAGATCCCCGAATGGCAAACCATCATGACGTGTGTCGCCATGGGCTATCCGGATGAAGATTTCTCCGCCAACAAGGTGAAATCCAGACGCACGCCGAACGACGACATCATATCCTACGTTGGCTTCGACTAAGCCGAATAACGTTATTGTCGGACGCACTTAACGCCCCCGGCTGGAAAAGCAGTTTCCCGGTCGGGGCGCACCGCTGTGCCCCCTGGGCAAGTTCCTGTTTTGGCGTGCTTCGGCGAATCTTGGCGCCAGGTTTGCCATGCCGCTCGAGCGGCCTAGTTCACTGTCAACGACCTGACGCACGTAGACGACAATGGTGTTGTGCTAAGAAAGCCTTTTGCCATCAATGAGTTGACTGGTGCAATCGAACAGCTACAGGGCGCGGACCCAAAGCCGTAGCCTTGACGACAACCATGGTTCAATTCCGACGGCTAAGTATTCCACTCAGACAATCCGCCCTTCCATCCAGGCGCAGTGTGACAGCAGCTTTTCGTCCTGTCCCAGGGCGCCGACCGCCTGTACGCCGACCGGCAGGCCATTGGCGCCCGAATGGCCGGGCAGGTTGACGCAGGGGCTGCCCAGCAGCGTCCACATGCGGTTGAACACGGGATCGCCGGTGCCGTTGTCCAGACCCTTGGGCGCCTCCCCCGGTGCCGAGGGGCAGAGCAGGACGTCCACCTGCCCGAATACCGTATCCAATTGGCGCCGGCCTTCCCCGGCGGCAGTCAGGGCGGCCTGATAGACGGTGAAATCGACCCCCTGTCCCTGTTCGATCAGGGCGATGATATGGCGGCTCATCCGCTCCCGGTGCTGGTTGTATTCAAAGGCCAGGTCGCGGGCCGCGTTTTGCGCCATGACGATCTTCTGATGCGCGACCAATGTCGCGAACACCGACGGCAGATCAATATCCACGACCTCGGCCCCTGCGGCTTCGAGGCTTTTGGCGGCGGCCAGCACGGCGCCCTGGCTGTCCCTGTCGGCCTGATCCCATTCATGGGTGCGGCACAGGCCGATTTTCGGTTTAGCCGCGGCGACGGACGTCGGCGCCCCCCGACCAGGGCGGCGCGCATCAGATGCACATCGGCGAGCTCCCGGCAGAACCAGCCCAGGCTGTCCAGGTCATGGCCCAGGGCCTTGACGCCAAACAGGGGCATGGCGCCATAGCTGGCCTTGTAGCCCACGACGCCGCAAAAGGCGGCCGGTCGGATGACCGAACCCCCGGTTTGGGTGCCGAACGCCAGCGGCACCATGCAATCCGCCACCGCCGCCGCCGAGCCAGAGGAGGAGCCGCCCGGCGTATGGCCTGGGTTATGGGGGTTGGCCGTCCCGCCCGGCTGGAAATAGGCGAATTCGGTACTGACCGTCTTGCCCAGAACCGTGCCACCGGCGGCCCGCACCAGCGCGACACAGGCCGCATCCATGGCCGGCTGATGTTCGGGATAGACCTCTGAGCCATAGGTCGTGGGCATATCGGCGGTATCGATGATGTCCTTGATACCGACGGGTATGCCGGCCAGGGGACCCGCAAGATCGCCGCTCTGGACCTGGTCAATTGCAATATGACACCAGGCCCCGACCACACCATCCCGCTCCGCGATACGGGCCAGACAGGCGGCCCACAGGTCAGCCGCGCTGATTTCGCCCCGGTCCAATGCCCCCCGGGCCTGGCTGGCGGATAATTCGTTGGCTGGCGTCATGGTAGATCCTCCCCGGAGTTATGTGCCTGACATTGCAGCATGAATGGCCCCATCCGTCAGCCCAAACCTTGCCGTGGCCGCACGCAATCGCGGCACTTTGCCGCAGGGCCAGGGGGGCCGCGGCGTGGAGCAGCGCTGACCCCTATGCTAAAATCCTCGGCCATGAATGAATTTCAGGATAGTGCAGCGCCCGGCGCCGCCGGCTCGGGGCGGAGCGGCATGGTGGCGCCATTCTCGCCCGTGCTGTTGGGCGGTTTGCTATTGTCGCCGTTGCCGCCCGTGGTGCCGCGTCTGCTTCTGCAACCGCTGTTGCGCGCCGCGATGGCGGCGGTCGCGACGCAGCACACCGGCATGTTCGAACGTCTGGGGCCATATGCGAATACGGTCTTTCTGATTGATCCGATTGATCTACCGATCCGTTTCCTGCTGCGGGCGGACGCCAGGCAACCAAGGTTGAGCGTTGCCCGCGAGGCGGACGCCGGCGAGGTCGGGGCGACCATTCGCGGCTCGCTGCTGGCCCTGATCGATCTGTTGGAAGGCCGGGTCGATGGCGATGCCCTGTTCTTTTCCAGGGCCCTGGTGATCGAGGGCGATACGGAGGCCGTGGTGGCGCTGCGCAATGCCGTCGATGGCGAGGAGATCGATATCATCGACGACATCCTCGTCCGCGCCGGCCCATTGGCACGGCCCGCCCGGCGCGCTGCCAACCGTCTGCGGCGGCTGGCCCGCCGCGCCGGCAGCGATATGGCCATGCTCCAGGATGCCTTGTTACAGCCGGCCATGGAGCGGGTGGCGGCGCAAGCGGCCGCCGTCGACCATCTGCGTCAAACCATGTCCCGTGACAAGACATCACGGCGCCGCCGTACCACGAAACCGCCTTCCGCAAAAGCACCGGAGTAAGCATGGCCCAAGGCAATGGCAACGCAACCCCCGGCGATTTGGAACTGATCTGCCCCGCGGGCACCCCGGCCGCACTCCGGGCCGCCGTCGATGCCGGCGCCGAGGCGGTCTACCTCGGCTTTCGCGACGAGACCAACGCGCGCAACTTTCCCGGGCTGAATTTCAGCCCGGAGGAGCTGGAAGTGGGTCTGGAATATGCCCACGCCCGCGATTGCAAGGTCTTTGTCGCCATCAATACCTTTCCCCGCGCCGGCGCGCCCGAGGCCTGGCATCGCGGCGTCGACCGGGCCGCCGATCTTGGCGTCGATGCGGTGATCCTGGCCGATATCGGCATTCTCGACTATGCCTCGAAACAGCACCCGGATCTGCGCTTGCATCTATCGGTGCAGGCCTCCGCCTCGAACGCCGAGGCGATCCGCTTTTATCACGAGGCGTTCGGCGTCCGCCGCGTTGTGCTGCCCCGGGTGCTGACGGTGGAGGACATCGCCGATCTGAACAGCCGCATCCCGGTGGAGACCGAGGTTTTCGCCTTTGGCGGCATGTGTCCCATGGCCGAGGGGCGGTGCCTGCTGTCTTCCTATGTCACGGGCAAGTCGCCCAATATCACCGGGGTCTGTTCACCCGCCTCGCATGTGCGGTATCTGGAGCGGGGCTCGGAAATGGTCTCGAAGCTGGGTGATTTCACGATCAATGTTTTTCAGCAAAACGATGCCGCCGGTTATCCGACCCTGTGCAAGGGCCGCTTCTTCGCCGATGACCGCGCCTCGTATCTGTTCGAGGCGCCGACCTCGCTCAATGTTCTGCCCATCCTGCCGGACCTGATGGCAGCCGGCGTTTCCGCCCTGAAGATTGAGGGCCGCCAGCGCGGCCGCGCCTACACGGCGCAGGTGGTCGCCGCCTTCCGCGCCGCCGTCGACGCCTGCCGGCGCGGCGAGCCGATCCCCGAGATGCCGCAACTTGGCGAGGTGACCGAAGGTCACCGCGAGACCTCCGGCGCTTATCAAAGGGCCTGGCGATGAAGGGCAAAAAGACCACGCAGATAAACCCCGGACTGGCCCTGGGGCCGGTACTGTTTCATTGGGACGCGGAACGCTGGCGCGATTTCTATTTCCGTATCGCGGATGAGGCCGACATCGATACGGTCTATCTGGGCGAGGTGGTTTGCGCCAAGCGGCGGCCATTTATTCTGCCCCATTTACCCGCCGTGCACGAGCGCCTGACCGCCGCCGGCAAGGAGGTCGCGCTCTCCACCCTGGCCCTGATCATGACCGAAACGGAGATGGACGAAATCCGCCAAGCCATCGCCGATCCGGACCTGCTGTTCGAGGCCAATGATATTTCCACCGCCGCGCTGCTGGCCGGCCGGCGCCATGTCATCGGCCCGTTCGTCAATGCCTACAATGAAGGCACCATTGCCTATCTGGCGGAGCGCGGCGCCTATCGGGTTTCCCTGCCGGCGGAGCTGTCCCTGACCGCGCTGCGGGACCTGGGCCAAACCGATGCGGGCCAGTCGGTTGCGTTGGAAGTGCAGGTATTTGGCCGGCTGCCCCTGGCGATCTCGGCCCGGTGCTATCACGCCCGGGCCCACGACCTGCACAAGGATGGCTGTCAGTTCGTCTGCGCCAACGATCCCGACGGCCTGACCATCGAGACCCTGGATGAAGAGCCGTTCCTGGCCATCAACGGCACCCAGACATTGTCGGATACCTATTGCAGCCTGCTCGCCGAACTGCCGCTGCTGAAAGCCGCCGGCATCAGCGGCTTCCGCCTTTGGCCCCATAGTTGCGACATGGTGCAGGTGGCGGCTGTGTTCCGGGCTGTTCTTGACGAGGCCATGGCGGTGGAAGAGGCCGAGGCGCGATTGGACGAACTGATCGGCGATGTGCCCCTGGCCAATGGCTACCTGCACGGCCAGGAGGGCCGGCAATGGGTGCACGGGGCGGCGGATGCGCTCGGCGCCGAGTAGGACGCGGCGATGATCGACCTCACCCTGGGCCGGTTTATCGATCGGCTTGAACGGACCAAGCAGGTGGTGCGCATCAAGACGCCGGTGTCGACGGCGCTGGAAATGACCGAGATCCAGACCCGCCTGCTGGCCGAGAATGGCCCGGCGGCGCTGTTTGAAAATCCCATTGGTCCCGATGGCCAGACCTATGACACACCGGTGCTGATCAATCTTTTCGGCACCGTCGACCGGGTTGCCATGGCCTTGGGCCGAAAGGCGGACGAGTTGCGCCAGGTCGGTGAAATGCTGGCCACCCTGCATCAGCCAACCCTGCCCGGCAGCCTGAAGGATGTCGCCGACGCCATGCCGCTTTTGAAGCGTGTCGGGGCGATGCAGCCGAAGCGGACGCGCCGCAAGACCGTGCCCTGCCAGGAGATCACCTGGAGGGGCGATGAAATCGATTTGGCGCGGCTGCCGATCCCCAGTTGCTGGCCGGGCGAGCCCGCGCCTCTGATCATTTGGCCCATGGTGATTACCAAGGGACCGGGACGCGAGGCCCAGGACCAATACAATATCGGCATCTACCGGATGCAGGTGATCGACCGCAACAAGGTGCTGATGCGCTGGCTGCCCCATCGCGGTGGGGCCCAGCATTACCGCCGCTGGGTCGAGGCGCGGGGCGAGCCCATGCCGGTGGCCGCCGCGATTGGCGCCGACCCCTGCACCATGCTGTCGGCGGTGACGCCGTTGCCCGATACCCTGTCGGAGTATCAGTTCGCCGGCCTGTTGCGCGGCCGCAGAATAGGCCTGGCGAATTGCCTGACGGTGCCGCTGCAGGTGCCGGCCGAGGCGGAAATCGTCCTGGAAGGCCACGTTTCGCACGAGGAATTTGGCGATGAAGGCCCTTATGGCGATCATACCGGTCATCTGAACGCGGTCGCACCCTTTCCGGTCTTTACCCTCAGCGCCGTGACCATGCGGACGAAGCCGACCTATCTCTCCACCTACACCGGTCCGCCGCCGGACGAGCCGGCGGTCATTTCCATGGCTCTGAACGAGCTCTACATCCCAATACTGCGGCTGCAATTTCCCGAGATCGTCGATTTCTGGCTGCCGCCGGAGGCCTGCTCCTACCGCATCGCCGTGGTTTCGATCCGCAAGGCTTATCCCGGCCACGCCAAACGCATCATGATGTCGGTGTGGTCGTACCTGCGGCAATTTACCTACACCAAGCTGGTCATCGTGGTCGACGACGATATCGACGCGCGGAACTGGAAAGAGGTGATGTGGGCCGTCGCCACGCGCATGGATCCTGGCCGCGACAGCATGGTGGTCGAAGGGACGCCGATCGACTATCTCGACTTCGCCTCGCCCGAGGTCGGCCTGGGCGGCAAGCTGGGCCTTGATGCAACGGTCAAGATACCGCCTGAGAGCAACCGGGTCTGGGGCAAACGGCTACGCATGAGTGACGAAATTATCGCCGATGTCAGCGAAAAATGGGCCGACTACGGCCTGCCCGGATCAGGCAAACCAATCTGGCGATAGGCTTTCTTGCGCATGTCGGGTTTAATCAAACCCGACATGCGCTAAAACTTCTAGAATAGAGCAATTTATCCGCATTCAATTGAATGCGGGTTGCTCTAGGCGGCATGCGGTTCATCGCCATGTCCGGCCCACTCTGCTATGGTCGCGGTCGGCCAAGGCAACCGGGCGGGGCGGACATGGAAGACGATGATTTCAAACATGCCGACGAATATGAAGAGGAAATTCGTCAGCTCATCGATAACGCTGTTAGCGGCGATCTGATGTCAGCCATGAGCCGGGAGAATATTTGCCCCAAGTGTCTGGCGCTGACATTGCTGGAATTTGCCGCCTATGCCGCGACGTCGGCCGGTTCCACCGCCGGCGAGATTCTGGCCGCCGCATCCACGGGCGCGATGGGCGCCGAGGACGATATCGATCTGGCGGTCGAGACGCCGCCGACACAATCGCGACACTGAGACCTATTCGCCCGCCACGCGCCGCTTGTTGATCTTCTCCATGAACGGCGCGATATCCGGCGCGAACGCCTGGTGCCCGCAAAGATTTTCGAAATGGCCCATGGCGGCGGGAAATTCGTCCGCGACCCTATCGTGGAAAATCGTCGGCAGGTCATGCTCCGCCAACCGATCCAGGTGCACCGCCTCCCGCGCGAAGGAACAAAGCTCCGCCACGAAGACGATGTCGGCCAGTGTCAGGTCGTCGCCGACCAGATAGCCCTGTCCAGCCGACAGGGCCGCCTCCATGCCGTTTAGATAGATATCGAACGCCTTCGCGGCCTGGCCATGAATATGGCCATCAATCGTGCCGCTGTTCAGGGCCAGCAGGTAGTTTTGCCCATCGCGGGCGAATACCAGACTGACGTCGAGGAAGCTGTCAATCCGCGCCGCCGCATACGGATTATCGCCATACAGCTTCGGTCCGTGGCGGCGCAGGCGCGCCACGGTGCGGGCGATGCTATTGGATTCGAAGATACCGACCCCGCCGTCGGGGCTGAAGGCCGCCGGCACCGTGCCGAACGGGTGGGCGGCAAGGAACGCGTCGGTCTTATAAAGCTGCCCGGAGAATCCGGTCCGGCTTTGCCGGGCCCACGGGCTGCCGGGTTCGCGGTCTTCGTCCGTCAGGGGACGGGCATCGAAATCCCACAGCCAGTCGCCCAACTCGCCCGGCTTGGCGCCGCGCAGATCCAACTCAACGCCGCACAGGCGGGCGGCGATGGTCGCCTTCCAGATGCGCGGGTTCGGCATGTAGGAGAAAATGCGTAGGTCTGTCATGCCGCCATCATAGATCAGTTTCCCGTAAATCGGACAATAGGGTTTAACTGCATTAGACTTACGCCTTGGTGAGAATGGAGTGATTGCATAATGGCGATGAAGCGCATGGTGCTGGAAATCGGTATGGGTACCGATATTCGCGGCACGGACTATACCAAGGCCGCAGTCCGCGCCCTCAGGGACGCGCTGTGGCACAACTCGTTGACCGTGGCCAAGGCCCTGGATCTGGACGTGGATTCCATGCAGGTCGCCGTGACCATCGGCGTGCCCCAGCCCGATCGGGTGGACAAGGCCGCCGTTCTGGCGGTGCTGCCCCACGGCACCGGCACGGTGGAGGTGGTCGAGGGCGGCCTGGAAATTCCAAACATGGATGGCACGGACGCTACCGTCATGGCCCATGCCGCCGCCGCCGTGTATCTGGACGTGGCGTAGGAGGCAGCATCATGACCAAAAAACGCGTCATATTGGAAATGGGTACGGGCAACGACCTGCACGGCGGCGACTACACCAAGGCCGCCCTGCGCGCCGTCGACGATGCCCTGCATCATTCATCGCTGACCATGCTCCGCACCCTCGGCGTCGATCCCAAGACCGCCATGTTCGTGGATGTCACCATCGGCGTGCAGCAGCCCGGGGACGTAGACAGGGCGGCGGTCCAAGCCGCCTTGCCCTACGGTACGGTCACCGTGGATGTGGTCATGGGTGGCCTGGATGTGGCGGACGAAGCCATTGGCGATGTCGCGGTCATAGCCTCCGCCGCCGTCGTGGTCAGCCTGGACCTACCCTAGCGCCGACAAGGCTGGATGTTGCCAGACCATGGCCGCGATCTCGGCCGGCGGACGCAGGTCGCTGTTTTCGTCCAGGGGTTCGACCCGCAGCCAGCCATCGCCGCCCGCCGCCGCCAGGCCGCCGTAGACTTCCGCCACGACGGAAAGGTAGCCGCGGTTGGCTTCATGCAGATCGCGGGTATCGTCGGTGTAGCTGCGCGCTGACTTCTCGCCGACCAGACGGTCCGCCAGAACGGTCGATGTCGCCAACAACAAGGTTAGGTCCGGCCGCGGCAGGGCAAACAGATCGTACTCCAGCCGCTCGATCCAGGCGACCAGTTCGGCCCGCTCGCCTTCCGCGACCTTGGCGGCGTTATAGGCGATGTTGGAGGCGACATAGCGGTCCAGGATAACCAGATCGTGGGCCGCGAT
>CAZVYX010000017.1:0-103452 GCA_964631725.1 uncultured Rhodospirillaceae bacterium
TCCGCCATGGCCAGCCGCCTGAGCGAGGCCCAATACGACGTCATGGGCTATGACATCAACGAGGCCACGCGCCAGGCGCTGGTGGATCAGGGGGTCAACATGGCCGACAGCCTGGCCGCCGCACTGGCGGGCCGCACGACGGTGCTGACGTCCCTGCCCGACCCCACTGCGGTGAAGGGCGCCTGGTTGGGCGAGAGTGGCATCATTGCCCTGGCGGAAGACGGCAGCATGTTGGTGGAACTCAGCACCATCGACCCCGACTGCATGAAGGAGGTCGGTGCGGCGGCCGCGGCCAAGGGCCTGGCCGTGTTAGACTGTCCCGTCTCCGGCAGCCCGAACGAGGCCGGCACCGGCAAGCTGGTGCTGCTGGTCGGCGGCGAGGCGCCAACCTTGGAGCGGGCCGAGCCTTTGTTCGACCTGTTGGGCCAGACCTGGCAGCACACGGGCGGCGTTGGGACCGCCAAGGTGGTGAAGCTGGTCAACAACATGATGTCCATGGGCAACGTCCTGGTCGCCTCGGAAGCCTTTGCGCTCGGTGTTGCGGCGGGTGTGGAGCCGCAAAAACTGTTCGAGGTCATTTCCGTTAGCGGCGGCCGCTCGCACCATTTCACCAAGCGTTTTCCCAATGCGATCAAGGATGATTTCGCACCCGGATTTAAAATGGAACTGGGCGAAAAAGACCTCTCCCTGGGCGTCGATCTGGGCCGGGCCATGAAAATGCCCACCCCCGCCGCGTCGTTGGCGCGGGAGATGTACGCCCTGGCCGTGGCCGAGGGCTACAAGGGCCAGGACATCGTCGCGTTGATGGACATGTACCGGCAATGGGCCAAGGGTGGCGGATCGTGATGGCGGATGAACACGCCCACCAAACTTAGCCTGCATCCTGCCTGGACCATCGATACGGTCAGTCCGCTGATCTTCGGCGGTTTTCTGGAGCATATGGGACGGGCGGTCTATCAGGGGGTTTATGATCCCGACAGCAGCCAGGCGGACGAATTCGGCGTTCGCCAGGATGTCATCGCCGCGCTTCAGGAATTACAGATGACCATCATGCGCTACCCGGGCGGCAATTTCGCCTCCGGCTATCATTGGCGCGATGGTGTTGGACCCAAGCAGGCGCGCCCGACGGTGCGGGAATTGGCTTGGCAATCAATCGAACCAAATCAGTTCGGCACCGATGAGTTCCTCCACCTTTGCCAAAGGGTGGGGTGGGAGCCCATGCTGTGCGCCAATCTGGGCACCGGCACGCCCGAAGAAGCCCGCGATTGGGTGGAATACTGCAACGCGCCGATGGGTACCCGCTGGACCAACCTGCGGGCGGACAACGGCAATCCGGAACCTTATGGGGTGAAATACTGGTGCCTGGGCAATGAAATGGACGGTCCCTGGCAGTTGGGCCATGTTCCTGCCGACCATTATGCCATTCGGGCCCAGCAGGCGGCCAAGATGATGAAGGATTGCGATCCGGGCGTCTCTCTGATCGCCTGCGGCTCCTGCAATATCGACCTGCCCAGCTATCTGGAGTGGGACCGGGTGGTGCTGGAGCATCTGGGTGGTCTGGGCCATTACGTCAGCCTGCACCGCTATGCCCGCAACGACAGCGATGACCCGGCGGACTTCCTGGCCATGGGCAAGAGCATTGATGATCAGATCGAAGGCCTGGATGCCCTTTGCAAATACGTCGCGGCCAAGCAACGGCGCCGCCGGCGCGCCTATCTCTGCTTCGATGAATGGAACGTCTGGTACAAGGCCGGCCTGCCCCAGGGCATCGGCGGCGGTGTCTTCGCGCCGCCCTTGATCGAGGAAGTCTATAACCTGGAGGATGCCCTGGTCGTCGCCTCGTTCCTGATGAGCTTCATCCGCCACGCCGACAGCGTGAAGATCGCCAACCTGGCACAGGTGGTGAACGTCATCGCACCGCTGTTGACGCGCGGCGATGATCTGCTCAAACAATCAATCTTTTATGCTTTCGAAATGGTCTCGAAACGGAAAGCGGGCACCGCCATGCGGGTCTCGGTGCAGGGTGGCGAATTGCACTCACCCGGCTACGGAGTTTGCGATGAGGTGGACTGCGCTGCGATATTGGATGCCGGGGCCAGGCAATTGCATCTGTTCGCCATGAACCGAAACACTACCAGGGACATCGACCTCCATGTCGAATTGCTGGGCCAGGAATTGCGGGAGGTTAGCTCGGAGATCCTGACGGGAACCGACCTGAAAGCGGCCAACGGTTTCGAGGACCGGGATGTCATTCGCAGCCAACCGGCACAGCTATGGCAAAATCAAGCGATGAAACTCCCCGCCCACAGCTTTGCCGCCACGACGTTTGATATTGCATGAATTTTGCTTGTTGTGTGTCGCGCGACGTGCTACAATTTTATTAAATGATCAAGTCCTTCCGGCATCGTGGTCTTAAGCGTCTTTTTGAGCGAGGCGACGGACGGACATTGCCGCCGGATATGATCGAGAGAATTGAATTGTTGCTCAGCGTGATCAACACGGCGAACGAAATCGAAGAGATGGACTTGCCATCATTTCGTCTGCATCGGCTAAGCGGCGATAGAAAAGGGCAATGGGCCGTTACCGTGCGGGCCAATTGGCGCATCACGTTTCGTTTCGCGAACGGCCAAATCGACGATGTCGATTTTATCGACTACCACTAGGAGGCAGGATCATGGTGATGAAAAATCCGGTTCATCCGGGTCGGGTCGTTAAGGAAGAGATCGTGTTTCTCGATCTATCGGTTGCCCAGGCAGCCAAGGCCTTGGGCGTAACCCGTTCCCAGCTTCACCGCGTGGTATCCGGCGAAAGTCGTGTATCACCAGAAATGGCCCTGCGGCTGGAATGCGTAATCGGAAGCACGGCTGATCATTGGCTTCGGATGCAGGCTGCCTACGATGCCGCCGAAATCCGCGGCCGGGCATCTGATATCACTTCCGGGTTAAAGCGGGCCGCACCACCCAAGGAACCCGCTGTCATTTGAGACGGCGGTATCAACCCTCCATCAGGATCGGCAGGGCCTGGCTATAGGCCGCTTCGGCCAGGGTTTTGATTTCGGGCAGGGTGCGGCTGCCGATGGGGTGTTCGACCATAACGAAGGGATAGTCGGGCAGGCCCAGCATGCGGGCGATATTCTTCACCGTCACCTCGAACGGTTCCGTGCACAGCACCACCGCGCGCTTGCCGAGTTGTTCGAAGCTGATGCCGTCATGCAAACTGCACGTGGAGCAACTGCCTCAATCACCCAGGCCGGTGATCAGGAAATCCACGTCTTTCGCCGCCGCCGCCAGGGTTTCGCCCGGCGCCGGGGCGGAGGGGTTGGATTTCGAGAAGATCGGCACCACCATGCAGCCGTGCCGCTGTTCGAACAGCGCCGCCGTCTCCCGCAGCATGTTCTCGGCATTCAGTTTGCCGTTCTCCAATATGCCGATGGTCTTGCCGTCCAGACTGGGCAGGGCCCCGGCACGGACATAGTGCCGCTCGGGACCGGCAACAGTGGGGTCATAAAGCTGCATAGATTTTCTCCAGAGACTGAATTTCGGCTAGTCGCAGTCGATGCAGACGCCGATGGGTTTCGATTGCATGATGGAGGCGCGTTCCCGGCTCCATGATGGGATGAAACAGGAATGGCCGCCAGCATCCCCACCGCCCATCAGGACCAGGATATCATCCGGGCCCATGCCACGGTGCATCATGCCGTCCTGGGCCAACGGACTGCCTTTTTCCCCATCATGCTGGCGGTCGTATTCGCGCTGGCGAAACTTGCCCACCGACCGCATGCCCTCCACCGTTCGTGTGGCGTGGCTGAACAGGAATTCCTTTACCTGCTGCTTGCTCCAGCCCGCCCCGGCGATAACGCGGACATGCTCCGGCGACAGCACGACAACCGACTGGCCCAGGGTGATGGAGCCGTAGTTGGCCATGGCATCGGCGACAGAGCCCAACAGCTCCTCCGGCGTGTTGCCGCCGTGGTTCTCCACATTGCAAAAGCCGCCGCCGGCGAACACCGTGACGCTGCTGACCCCTTCGGGATAGTCCTGGTCCTCCACCAGCAGGGGCCAGGGGTTGTCCCGTGCCCGTTCGGCGACGCAGAAGCTGAATTTACCCGGATTGCCTTGGGTCGATTTGTCGGAAACGCCCGGAACCATGCGAAAGACATTCAGCAGGATCAGGCGCACGGCGCGCCCGATCGTGGCGTTGGCGCGGTTGCCGGGGCCGAACAGGTTCACATCCGCGTTCATGCCGATATCGTCGATCATCGGCCCACTGACCACCAATAGGGGCGCCGAGCCGCCGGTGCTGGCGGTGGAACCGTGGAAATTGAAATGGGGTTCGTTCATCGCTTCGAAGGCGGCGACGACGACGGGAAAAAATTCCGGCTTGCAGCCCGCCATGACCGCGTTCACCGCCGCCGCGTGCACGGTGCACTCAAGGCCCGTGGCCGGATGTGCCGCCAGCACCGTTTCGGCTGGCCGGCCTTCGAAAAGCAGCATCTCGTCGACCCGTTTTACGTCGGGGGGCACCACCGGCAGACCGTCGGTCCAGCCCTGTTCGTAGCAATAGTCGATGGCGGCCAGCGGATCGTCATCGACCTCATGAATACGGGCCTCGGCGAGCGACATGATGTTTCTCCTGTCCTGTAGTTCCGGCTATCAAATCACCTGATGGATTCAGCGGTCAAGGCCATCCAGGAATGACCGTAGGGTCTGGCTACATTCCGCCCCGTGCGAGAACGGCAGGCCGTGTTTGGCGTGGGGGAAGATCCGCATCTGCGCATTGGGCAGTTGGGCATACAGATCCGCCATGGTCGGCACTGGGATGAACGGCGAAGAGTCCGGATGCATCAGCAATGTCGGCAGCGCGACTTGGGACAATTGCGCACTTAGGTCAGTGCCCACAAGGGTGGCCATTAGGGCCAATACCGTGGCCGGATCGGCGCTGGCCTGCTGGCTCCGGTACCAGGCATCGGTCTCGGGTGGCAAGGCGCCGGGGAAGAAGCGGTGGCTCATCATCCGGTCGGACCAGGCGCCCATGCCGCCACCTTCTTCTTTGCCATTGATCATGTCGTGCCAAAAATCCAGGTTCTGAATGCCGCCACCCACATGGGCGCCGTTGCTGACGGTCAGGCTCAACAGACGGTCCGGGTGCCCGATCGCCGTTTGCAACGCCACGGTGCCGCCGACGGACTCTCCCACCAAATGAAACTTCGCACAGTCAGCCGCGTCCGCCAGGGCGATGGTGTCGGCTACCATGGCGTCTATCGTAATGGTGTCGTCGCCGGGCTGTGATTGTCCATGACCCGGCAGGTCGAACATGACAAGGCGGTATTGGTCCTGCAGCGCCGGCGCCCAGTTCAGCCAACAACGCCATTGCGCCCCGACGCCATGGTGAAACAGAATTGTCTCCGGCGCCTCGATCCAGGGTGCCGTCAGATCGATGATTTCGTAGTGCAGCCGGTGCGCGCCGGTATCCAGTTCCGCCATGCTAGCCTCCCGCCCGCATGGGCAGGTCGTGATTATTAGCCCATTCGGACAGTGAATTGTCGTAGACGGCCAGGTCTTCGTGGCCCAGCAGGGCAAGGGCGAAGGTATCCACCGTGGCCGCGATGCCGCCGCCGCAATAGGTGACAACCCTTGTCTCCGATCCGATTCCGGCGTCAGCGAATTTCGCCGTCAGGGTGCCAGCGTCCAGGAACGTATTGTCCTCGGCCAGCAAATCCAGGGCCGGCAGACAGACGCTGCCGGTGATGCCGCCGGGCCTGCCATAGTGCGTCGGCGAGGTGCCGTCATGCTGGGCCTGGGTCAGGGCATTGACCACCACACTGCCCGGATCATCCAGCGCCGTCAGCACCGCGTCCCTGTCCACCATGCGGCCGGGCTGTGCCTGTGTGGTAAAAGTGGCGGACGGATAGCCGCAGGGATCGGTGCTGACGGGCCGGTCTTCCGCCCGCCATTTCTGAAAGCCGCCATTCAGCACGGCGGCATCATCAAAGCCGAAGGATTTCAGCATCCACCAAACCCGCGTCGCCCAGGACATGGCCGCTGTCGAATAGAGCACGATGCGGCAGCCATCGCCCAGGCCCTTGGCGCCCACGGCGGCGGAAAAGGCATCAGCGCTGGGCGTGGTGAAGCGGAAAGCGCCCTGGGGGTCCGACAGATCCGCCAACATATCCAAATAGCCGGCACCTGGAATATGCCCGGCCTGGTAGTCCTCCAGCCCGCTCTTGATAGTAAAGACTTTCTCCGGGTCTGGTATCAGATGGGTGGTGCAATCGAACACCCGCACGTTCGGATCATCCAGGTGATCCGCCAGCCAGTTTGTTTGCACCAGATAATCGGGCCGCGCATAGTCGCTCATCACTCGCCTCCGTCGCCATTTGCGCTTAGCATAACGCAAAAGGCCCACATGAGGAGACGGGACCATGAAGATTTGCATTATCGGCGCCGGCGCCATGGGCGGACTGTACGGCGGCCGTCTGCTGCTAGCGGGACAGGACGTCCAGTTCATCGAGATCCGCCAGGCGGCGGTGGATGCCTTGAACAATGGCAGCTACCTCTATGACGGTGTCGATGGCGCGCACCGCCTGAAGGCCGATGCCGCGGTCACGGCGGAGGGACTGCCCGCCGCCAACATTGCCTTCATTCACACCGATACCAATAACACCCGCGCGGCGGCGGAACAGGCCAGGGCGGTGTTGACGCCCGAGGGCTGGGCCGTGACGTTTCAAAATGGCGTCGGCAATGTGGAAACCCTAAGCGAGGTTCTGGGCACCGAACGGGTTGTGGGCGGCATCAGTTATCATTCCGCCGCCTCGCCGAAAGCGGGACATGCGACCCATACCAACGCCAACAAAACCTGGATCGGCGAATTGCCCGGCGGCGGCAGCGCCCGGGTCGAACAGCTCCGCGATCTGCTGGCGGGCGCCAAGTTCGATCCTCACATTGCGGACGACATCCAATCGGTGATCTGGACCAAGTTCATGCTGAACTGCGCCGTAAATCCCCTATGTGCCATTACCGGCCTGCGCTCGGGCGAGGTCGGCGTCGACGAAGCGGCGATGGAGATGCAGGAATTGATCCTGGACGAAACCCTGGCCGTGATCTCGGCCAAGGGCATCACCCTGATGGATCCGGACCCCAAGGGCTCGATCAAGCGAATTCTGGGCCGGGCCTACAACAAGCCGTCAATGCTGCAGCATATGGAAGCCGGCATGCGGACAGAGATCGACAGCCTGAACGGCGCCGTGGTGCGGGAGGGCGCCGCCCTGGGCATCCCGACGCCGTATAATCACGCCCTGACCATGATGATCAAGGCGCGCAACGCCAACGTCATCCGGCAAATGCACGAGCCGCCCATCGACTATGATGCCCTGGAAGCGGCGGCAAGCGGAAAACGGTGAAGGTCCAACAGACAGTCAGCATTACAGCAACGGGGGAGGCTTCGCATTCGACGATGATCGCACCTATCGTCTGACTTATCCCCGGTCCCGTGCTCCATGATAAATCGCGCGAATGTCTATGTCTTCGCCATCGACGGTGTAGACAACAATGTAGGGTAATCCCGGTACAACAAGTTCGAAGGTCTCTTCATGCCGGCCTTGCCGCCCGGACCGGGGAAACAGCTCCAGCCTCAAGGTAGAGGCGCGGATACGGCGAACGACTGCGCTGGCGGCCTGAGCATCATCAGCGGCAATAAATCTGTAAATCTCTTCTAGGTCTCTTAAAGCGCCGCGTCGGTAATGCAGGTTCATGCGCCGAGGCGTTGATACATGGCAGCGACTTCGGCGTCGGTTGCACGCTCCTCATTCGGATCGCTGAGGCGCGCCGATAAGTCGCGCAGTTGAGCGTCTGTAAGACGGATGGAGCCCGGATCCTGCGCCACCAAGCCCAAGAGCATTTCCGCCGCTTCATTCTGCCGCGCTTCCGGCAGCTTGCGCACTTCGGTGATGGCTTGTTCCAAGAATTCACTACTCATATCGCCAAGTATAGCATTTATATGGGCCGCTGTCCTAGGCGTGAGGAAAAAGTATGATGATGACGAGGCCCTGACGAACCAAGAGCGAAGGCGACGTGACTCCATGCCCAATGATGAAAACTTTCTCGCAACCATTCTCCAAGACTTGTGCGCGGAGATGGGTGCCGGGCTTGAGTTAGAGCGGGATTATGGCCGTGCCGGCTTTATAACCTTTGCGAATGGTTACAGGGCCTTTTTCAAGGGCGCCTGCTTTGACATCAATGGTATGGGGGCGGCACAGATTGCCAAGGACAAGGATTATTGCGCCAAGTTTCTCAATTCCGCCGGTATCAACACGCCGCCCAGTCAACTCGTCTTCGCACCTAGTTTCATCAAGAAGCGAACACTGAAAAACCCGGCCTTCGGCCGGCGGCTCGTCCCCTATTCGGAGGCACTGGCGGCGGCGGCGGATTTCGGCTTCCCCCTGTTCGTCAAGCCCAATGAAGGGGCCGAGGGCGAGGGCGTGCAGATGGTGAACTCCGACGACGAACTGTTGATCCATCTGAGCATGCTGTACCAGGCGCATGATCTGGTTCTGCTGCAAAAACCCGTTCCCGGCAGCGACTACCGCGTCATCGTGCTGGATGGTGAGGTATTCGCGGCGTACCGACGGACGGCGCTTGGTGTGACCGGCAACGGCAGCGATACGATCGCGGGACTGTTGGCGAAGCGAACGGATGAATTGGCCGCCATGGGACGGCCGTCTCATGTTTCGCCCGATGATGCGAGAATATCGCAACATCTGCGGAGCCAGGGACTGGATCTTCAGGAGGTGCTCGAGAATGGCCGGCGGGTCCGGCTGCTGGCGAATGCAAATCTGTCCTCGGGCGGCGATGTGGCCGATGTCACCGACGAAATCGCCAATGAATACAAACGCATTTGTGCGGACGCCGCCAGGGCCGTCGGTTTGCGGTTCGCCGGCGTCGACATTCTGTGCCGGCAGATAAATCGCTACGATGACCAATATGGGGTATTGGAGGTCAACGGCGCACCGGGTTTGAGCCACTACGCCGCCGCCGGAGAACATGCGAGGCAAAATGTCATCGGCCTCTATCGTGAACTCCTGACGAAAATGAGCCGTGGAGATGCGGAATGAAGAATGCGGCGAGGCAGTTTGTGCGCATCGTCAAGGACTATTGCGTCAAGAATGCTATCGAGGTCGTCTCCCTTTCCCATGACTGGATCTTTGTCCTGCGGGCAAAGACCGGCAACAAGATCATTTTCGGCTACGACCTGGGTCTCAACCCATCGACCGTGCAGGCCACGGCGAAGGACAAGGCGGCGACCTTCGAGGTTCTGCAAAGTCTGGGCATCCGCGCCGTGCCGCACATGATGTTTCTCGCGCCCCGGTTCCTGAGCCACATTGAACTCGAAGGTAATTGGCAGCGTATTCTGGCCTGCCACGAGGCGAACAACCGGCAATCCGTTGTGAAGCCCAACGAGGGTACCGGCGGGCTGGATATTTTTCTGGTTCGCGGCCCGGATGAGTTGGAGCGAGCGGTGCATGAAATTCTGGCGCGGGAGAGGAGCATCGCCATCTCCCCCTATCAGAACATTTCGCGGGAAGTCCGCGCCTATGTCGCCTTTGATAAGGTGCCGTTGTTGTACGAAAAGCGCCCGCCCTTCGTCGTTGGTGACGGCACGTCGCGGGTGGCGGAGCTGGTTTGGCAGGAGTTCGGTGCCGATGCCCTCACCGGCCTTGTTCAGTTTCCGCACGCCGCGGCGCGTAGCGAGATGCTGGACCAAATCCCGGAAACGGATGCGCAGGTTTCTCTCAATTGGAAGCACAACCTTGGTCAAGGCAGCAGCATGCATCGCCTGCAGCCATCGTCGCATACCGACGTGGCCGACCTCGCCAGGGATGCCGCCCGCGCCATGGGGTTGAACTTCGGCGCCGTCGATGTGGTCGAAGTGAATGGCGAATTGAAGGTCCTGGAAGTCAACAGTGGCGTGATGTTCGAAAACGCCATTCGTTCCGGCGACATCGCATACGATGACGCCTACAAGATTTACGCCCTGGCGCTTGATGCACTCCTGCAATCCTAATAGGCGCGGAAGCCATCAAGTGTGGCGGGCGACGAAGGCATTGAACACCGCGACCATGTCATCGGCCATCATCTGCTGCGCCGGCATGCTGCGGTCGGCGATGGGCCGGCCGACCTGCTCGCGCAGTTCCTGATTGTTCATGCTGCGGGTCCATTTGGCATCGTGCGCGGCAAGTTTGCCGAAAAAGTCCGCGCTGTCGCTGGCCGCGCCGGCATAGAACAGCCGCGCAATGCCGACCTGGTACATGGTTGCCACGCACATGGAGCACGGCTCGCCGGAGGTATAGAGGTCGGCGCCCTTGAGGGAGATGACGGATAGCTTGGCGCAGGCATCGCGGATTGCCTCAACCTCGCCATGAGAGGTCGGGTCGTTCAGCGCCGTGGCCCGGTTCAGGCCCTCGCCAATAATCTTTCCGTCCCGGACAATAACGGCGCCATAGGGGAGCGTCCCCGGCGTATCGATTGCCTCGGCGGCAATCTCGATGGCGCGGGCCATGAATTTCTCCTGCATGTGGCAATCCTCCAAGCTGATGGGGCGATATCATGCTGATCCGGCGGTTCCCGTTTGGCGTTATGCTTCGCGAAAACGTTCTTCTATCCGTCGCCGCAAATCATCACGAACCTGGCGGAAGGCGTCAAGCATGACCTCGCGGCTGCCGTCGATGCCGGTCGGGTCCAGGCTGGGCCAATATTCCAGGTCAACCGCCATGGTCCGCGTCAATTCCACCGCCTTGTGCTGCGCCTCCGGCGTCAGGCTGATAACCAGGTCGAACGAGGTGTCTTCCAGGTCATCAAACGTCTTGGCATCATGCTGGGAAATATCGATATCGATTTCGGCCATGGAAGCGATGGCGAAACCGTCAACGCTGCCCTGGCGCACGCCCACGGAATCGAAATAGATCGTATCGCCGAACAGATCTTTGCCCAGAGCTTCGGCCATGGGTGAGCGCACGGAGTTGAAATTGCAGGCGAACAACACACTGCCGGGCCTGCGGGCCATGGCGGCTAGCTCCTGATCTGCAGGATGCAGACGAGGGTGAACAGACGCCGGGCCGTTTCGTTGTCGATCTCGATCTTGCCGTCCAGACGTTCGCGCAACAGGTCGGAACCATCGTTGTGCAAGCCGCGGCGGCCCATGTCGATGGCTTCGATCTTCGACGGCGAGGCCGACTTGATGGCCTGAAAATAGCTTTCACAAATTGTGAAGTAATCCTTGATGATGCGGCGGAACGGGGTCAGCGGCAGCAGGACACGGGTCAGGGGATTGTCATCCTCGTCGTGAATGTCCAATGCCAGGCGATTTTCCTCCATGCCCATCAGGACATGATAGGGCCCGACAAAATCACCGATGGGGCGAAAGCTGTTGCCCTCCAGCAGATCAAATATCGCCACCCGGCGCTCGTGCTCGATATCGGCGGAGCGGCGGATGACCGTTCGTTCATCCAAGGTGATCCGGGCGATACGCTGCTGGTCGGACATGGCCGTATCTAGTCCCGGCGGTCGTTGGATTGCAGGCGGATGGAAATTGCCCGGGCATGGGCGGACAGCCCCTCGGCCTCGGCCAGGATCATCGCATCGTTGCCCAGGTGGGCCAGTCCGTCGATTTCGCAGCGGATGATGGAACTGCGCTTCATGAAATCCAACACCGACAGCCCGGAGCTGAACCGCGCCCCGCGCGCCGTTGGCAGGACATGATTGGGCCCGGCGATATAGTCGCCAATGGGCTCCGGCGTATGGGCACCGAGAAAGATGGAGCCGGCATTGTTCACCCGCGCCAGCATGGCCTCCGCGTCGGCCAGGGCGATGGCCAGATGCTCCGGCGCGATGCGATCGACCAGATCCACCGCCTCATCCCAGTTTTGTATGACAATGACGCTGCCGTAACGTTCCCAACTGGCGGCGGCGATCTCCCCTCGGGGCAGTGTCGCCAGATGATCCGCCACGGCGGCGACCACCTGATCGGCGAATGCGCCGTCATCGGTAACTAGAATGGATTGCGCGGCAGCGTCATGTTCGGCCTGGGACAACAGATCGGCCGCGACCCAGGATGGATTGTTATCCTTGTCCGCCAGCACCAGAATTTCCGACGGCCCCGCGATCATCTCGATCCCGACGGTGCCGAAGACCTGGCGCTTGGCAGTCGCGACGTAGGCATTGCCAGGCCCGACGATCTTGTCCACGGCGGCGATGGTTGCCGTGCCATAGGCCAGGGCGCCGATGGCCTGGGCCCCGCCCATGCGATAGATCTCGTCCACGCCGGCGACCCGCGCCGCCGCCAGAACCAGTGGGTTAAGCTGTCCATCGGGGCTGGGTACCGCCATGGCCAGACGCGGCACCCCGGCCACCTTGGCCGGAACCGCGTTCATCAGCACCGAAGAGGGATAGGCCGCCAACCCGCCAGGGACATACAAACCGACGGCCTGAATGGCGGTCCAGCGATGCCCAAGCTCGATGCCCTGCGCATCGGTATAACGGTCGTCACGGGGCATTTGCCGGCCGTGATAGGCGGCGATGCGGTTATGAGCGTGGCGCAGGGCCTGGAGCTGTTCGTCCGGCACGGTTTCGACGGCCCGGTCCAGATCTTCGCCGGTCAGGCGCATTTCCGCGGCGCTGAAATCCACCCGGTCGAACTTGCGGGTATAATCAAGTACCGCCTCATCACCGCGTTTCTGCACTTGGGCCAATATCTCCGCCACGGTCTGGCTGACATCCACGGCGGTTTCGCGCTTGTCGGCCAGAAAGGCCGCGAAACGTTCCTGAAAGTCGCCGTCACGGCTGTTCAGCCGCAGGCCGTTCCATTCATGCGGCATCGAGGGCTCCCTGAAAACGCCCGATCCAGTCGGCCAGATGATCCGGTCTGGTCTTGGCCGCGGCCCGGTTGACGATCAGGCGCGAGGTCACATCGGCGATGCGCTCCACTTCCACCAGGCCGTTGGCGCGCAGGGTCGCGCCACTGCTGACCAGGTCGACGATGCGGCGGCACAGGCCCAGGCTGGGCGCCAGTTCCATGGCGCCGTTCAAATGGATGCATTCGGCCTGCACCCCGCGGGCGGCGAAATGGCGCCGGGTGATGCCGGGATACTTGGTGGCGACACGAATATGGCTCCAACGGCCGGGATCATCGTCCGCCAGCATTTCCGCCGGCTCCGCCACCGCCATATAGCAGCCGCCGATACCCAGATCCAAGGGCGCGTAAATCTCCGGGTACTGAAACTCCATTAGAACATCATTGCCCGCGATGCCGATTTGCGCCGCTCCGAAAGCCACGAAGGTCGCGACATCGAAACTGCGCACCCGGACGATTTCCAGATCCGGGATATTGGTGCTGAAGCGCAGCAGCCGGGAGTCAGGATCGTCAAAAGCCGGTTCCGGTTCGATTCCGGCACCGCGCAACAGGGGCATGGCTTCCTTCAGGATGCGGCCCTTGGGCAGGGCGATTACCAATTTCTGTGACATAGCAAAACTTCCTATAGATCGACGCCCTTCGGCTCAAGACCTTTGGTCAACAAGGCGCTGAGCCCGGCAGTCTAGCGCCCGAGGCCGTGGTCCGGTCGGCTGGGCGTTGGCCAGCCCTGGTCGATATCGCTCATGCGGCATGTCACCGCCTCCGCCTCCAGGCGAAGACTGCCGCCACCGGCAAATTGCAGCTGTATGGTGACGCCATGTGCTGCGTCCTCGCAGGTGATCGCCAGCAATGGCAATAGACCAGTCTTGTCCGCCATGTCGATACCTTTTGCATGGACCCGCAGAACATCGTCGAAATGTATGCCACAGCGTACCCGCACACCGCCTTCGCTGCCCATTTCGTCAGCCAGCTCCCAGCGGAAGCGGGTCGCCACCAGCGCGAAACGGCGCAGCCGCGGGTTAAAGGACATATCACCGATGCGGGCGATTGCATCCTGCAAACAGCTGGAGATTACCGCCAGATCGGCCGGTTCCTCCGCCCGCAGGCGCAGCAGTGAGTTGATCATGGGTTCCGCCATTGCCGCCCTATTCAGTCAGACGCACGATATCGGCGCCGCAGTCGGAAAGCTTTTCCTCCAGACGCTCGTATCCACGGTCCAGATGATAGACCCGATTGATCATGGTTTCCCCCTCCGCCGCCAGACCGGCCAGCACCAGCGAGACCGAGGCCCGCAGATCAGTCGCCATCACCGGCGCGCCATGCAAGCCCTCGTCATGGGAGCCGCCACGGCCGCGCACCATCGCGGTCGCACCCTTAACCGTGATATCGGCGCCCATGCGCATCAACTCCGGCACATGCTGGAAACGGTTTTCGAAAATCGTCTCGGTGACCGTGGCCGCACCCTGAGCCACCGACATCAGGGCGATCATCTGCGCCTGCAGATCCGTCGGGAAGCCGGGATAGGGCGCGGTCGTGACATCAATGCCGACCACGCCGCCGTCATCGCCTTGTTCATTTCCACCGCGGCCGCCGACCTGAATGCCGCATGCTGTACGCCGCAGGCTCACGTTGGCCTCCTCCAGCGCCGCCATCACCGCCTCCATGGTTTCCGGCTGGGCCCCGACCAGTTCAACTTCGCCGCCCGTGATGGCGGCCGCCATGGCATAGGTTGCCGCCTCGATCCGGTCGGGCAGCACGGCATAATCGGTACCTTTCAGCCGTTCCACGCCCTGGATGTGCAAGGTATCGCCGCCGATGCCTTCGATCTTCGCACCCATCTGGTTCAGGCAATTGGCCAGATCCGCGACCTCGGGCTCCCGGGCGGCGTTTTCCAGCACCACTTCGCCCTTGGCCAGGGTGGCGGCCATCAACAGATTTTCCGTCGCCCCGACCGAGACCCTTGGGAACACCACCGTTCCAGCCTGCAAACCGTCAGGCGCCCGCGCCGTGATATAGCCGTCATCCAGATCGATTTCGGCGCCCAGGGCTTCCAGGCCGCGCATATGCATATCGACCGGCCGGGTGCCGATGGCGCAGCCTCCCGGCAGCGAAACCCGGGCCCGACCGCAACGCGCCAGCAATGGGCCGAGGACCAAGACGGAGGCGCGCATCTTGCGGACGATGTCATAGGGCGCCTCGGTCGATGTGATCTCACCGGCGCGCAATTCCAGGACATGGCCCATGTGGCCGCCACCCGGATGTTCTCCGGCCATGGAGATCTGGGCGCCATGCTGGGCCAACAGATGGGTCATGGTGGCGATATCCGCCAGATGCGGCAGATTGCGCAGAACCAGGGTCTCGTCGGTCAGCAGACTGGCGGCCAGCAGCGGCAGGGCGGCATTCTTGGCGCCGCTGATAGCGATCTTGCCGTGCAGTGGCCGTCCCCCGCGTATGCGTATCTTATCCATTCATATCCTAGCTGCCCCGGCGCTGGTCGACGGGGCATTGGTTTCGATGTCCGTGCTGGTCGTCTATATGGTACCCGCTGTTGGCAGGGTTTTATCCTATTGCGGCCAGCCTGCAAACCGGCAGATTTTCATTTGCAGCCCCAGCCCTGGCCATGTAACAGGCGGATTGTGGCGGTGGCATGGCATGGCGGACCAAATCGCCACTATTTCGCGCCGCCACCCTCCTTGCCGCCAGGGGCGGGAGATGTTTTTTGCCGTTTGCGCCGGCGCAGGTTGTCGCGCAGCGCCTGGGCCAGGCGTTGCTGCCGCTGCCGGGCGGCGGCGCTGTTTGATTTGTCGCGGGGCGGCGGTGATTTTTTTTCCGTCATGACGGGATCGGTGCCATATCTCGCTTGCCCTGGCAAGGGCACCTGTGGCAGTTTGCCGATCCGTCGCAGCGTCGACACCCCGCCCACATAGCTCAGGGGTAGAGCACTCCCTTGGTAAGGGAGAGGTCGAAAGTTCGAATCTTTCTGTGGGCACCATTTTTCCCCTGAAAATCAATGGTCCGCGCAAAACCCACGCGACGAAAACTTACGCAAAACACCGGAGCGGAACATGAAGTCTCCCGGGGAGACGCCGGAAATCCGGGGACCGGGTTCAAAGATTGTTCCCAGCAATTTTCACGGCCCAATCGAATTCTCTTTATACTCATGCACTGAAGGGATTTTCGGAGAGCACCCCATGCGCGTCGTTTACCACCTACCCAACGATGATTTGCGCCAAGCCCAGAAAGAGGCTTCTGCCGCTGAAACGGCGGGTTTCGATGGCGTCGTCGCGTTGGAAAACGCCCATGGACCGTTTCCTCCCCTTGCCGTGGCCGCGTTGGCGACCGAGCGGGTACAGCTTGGCACTGCCGTCGCAATCGCCTTTCCACGCAGTCCGACGATTACCGCCCATGCCGCCTGGGACCTTAACAAGGCTTCGAACGGCCGTTTCTATCTTGGCCTGGGCAGCCAGGTGAAGGGGCACAACGAACGGCGCTATGGCATTGCCTGGACCCCGCCGGCGCCGCGCATGCGCGACTATATCGGCGCTGTTCGCGCGGTCTGGCGGGCTTGGGAAAAGGAAGCGCCGCTCGACTATCACAGTGAACATTACAATCTGACGCTGACAACGCCGAATTTCTCGCCGCGCCCCCTGGGTCTGCCCCGCATACCCATCGCCATGTCGGCGGTGGGCCCGGCAATGCTTCGGGTCGCGGGCGAGGCCGCCGACGGTGTTCGCCTGCATCCTTTCAGTACACGGCGCTATTTGAAGGACGTGTCCCTGGAGCGGATCGGTGAGGGTTTGCAGCGCCGGGGCCGTGACCGTGGTGACATCGAAATCGTCTCCGGCGCATTTATCGCCACGGGGGCCGATGAAGAAGCGGTCGCCAAAATGCGTGAATATGTCCGCTTCCGGATCGCCTTCTACTGCTCGACCCGGGCCTATTGGCATGTCCTGCGCCTGCATGACATGGAAGAACTGGGCGAGAAACTCCGCCCCTATCCGGCGGCCGGGCGTTGGGACGAGATGGCGGCATTGATACCTGATGATGTGCTAGAGCTGTTCGCGGTGGTGGGCCGCCACGACGTCATCGCCGAAAAGATCGCTAAACGTTACGGCGGACTGGCCGATACCCTGTCCCTGTTCATCCCGACGGATACCGACCCCGGGCCCCTGGGTGAGGTCGTACGGGATATCCGGCGCATCGGTATGCCATTTAGCGGATATAAGTCGGAATGGTGAGCGGCGCTTGGCAAACAGCGTGAAACGCACGGAGTGAGGCGATGGAATATACGACCCTGGGACGAACCGGCTTGAAAGTCAGTGTTGCCGGTTTCGGTTGCGGCGGCAGCAGCCGGCTGGGCCAAAACACCGGGGCGACCGAGGCCCAGTCGGTGGCCCTGGTGCGCCATGCCATGGATCTGGGGGTCAATTTTTTTGACACGGCGGAAGCCTATGGCACCGAGACTATCGTCGGCCTGGCGGTTCAGGATACGCCACGCGACGCCGTGGTGATTTCCACCAAGAGCCGTATCCGAAAGGACGGCGAGCTTGTTTCGGGCGAGGCCATCGTCAGCAATCTCGAGGCCTCGTTGCGGCGCCTGCAAACCGATCATGTGGACATCTTCCACCTGCACGGCGTGCCGCCGGCTGACTACGACCATGTTCTAAGCGAGGTCGCCCCCGCCCTGCTGCGTGAAAAGGAAAAGGGAAAATTCCGCCACCTCGGAATCACCGAGACGGGGCCGAATGATCATAGGCATCTGATGCTGCAGCGCGCCTTCGACGACGACATCTTTGACGTGGTCATGTTGGCCTATCACATGATGAACCAGAACGCGCGGCTGAGCGTGTTTCCGCGAAGCCAAGCAAATGGTGTTGGCACATTGTTGATGTTCGTGGTGCGGCGGATATTTAGCGACCCAGCCTATCTGCGGGAGATCATGAAGCGGCTGGCGGAAAACGGCGATATTTCCCGCGAACTGGCCGATGAGGATCAGCCGCTGGGGTTTCTATGCCATGAAGGCGGGGCGTCCAGCGTGATCGATGCCGCGTACCGGTTTGCCCGTCACGAACCGGGCGCGGACGTTATTCTGTTTGGCACCGGCAGTGTCGAACATCTTGAGCACAACATTGCATCCATCCTGAAGCCGCCCTTGCCCCGGGCGGATACTGAATCGCTTTACAAGCTATTCGGCGCGTTGGAGGGCGTTGGCCTGGATTTGCCCAGGCGGCGGTGACCGTGCCGTGCGGTGCGCGCGGCCGTCATAATAGATGCTTCTGGAAGAATGCCGTTAGCGGTGCAAAAGACGCCGCCGCGCGTTCGCTCTGATCCACATAGACCAGATCAATCTCGCCACCGGCCTCGCGGTAGCGCGCAGCGAACCTTTCTGGTTCATTGAGGTCGAGCGCCGATTCCGGATCCCGGTAATCGTGGATCTCGTCAGGTTGTCCCTGGACCCATAACGCCGGCGGAACTTCGACGGGTTCGCCACGTTCCAACGCCAAAAGCGGATTGCCCGCCGCCATGTTGTCCTCGTTCCGCCAATAGAGGTCGTGGCGTTCCGGAATATTGCCGGTCCATGCCGGCGGTTCCGCGCTATCACGCAGCCGAAGGGCATGACGATAGCGCGACAGGGGATTGATGACCGGCCACGTCATCCCCACGCAACGCACATGCGCTGTCGTGTCCGGGATCGACGGTTCGAGTTCCAAACTGGCGTAGCGTTGATCCAGGGGCCGCATGGCCATCAACATTGCCAAATGTCCGCCGCTGGACTGGCCGGATATGCCGACCCGATCGGCATCGATCCGAAGCGCATTTGACTGTGATTTCAGCCAACGCACCGCAAAATTGATGTCGGCCAGGGACGTTGGATAACCATCGCCGGCGTGGCGAAAATCCAACGCAGCCGTGGCAAGTCCCGCCTGAACTAGGACTTCATCACGCTCCCGGCATCCGCCCAGGTCCCCCTGGGTCCAGGCGCCGCCATGAAGATCGACAACCAACGGGAAAGGGCCCGGCCCGTGCGGCCTGAGAAGCCGCAGCATGAGCGGATCATTGCCGTGCCGCAGGTAGGCGATATCTTCGGTGGTGTAGTCAGAGGATTTGGCTGACATGGATGCTCCCCTTGTTAAGTCCATTGATGAACGCAAATATTGATCCTGTGTTGCTTTGATTTCCATGCAGAATGACATGGCAGGCGGTTTCATCAATCACGATGGCCTGTCGCCACAAACGCCTTAACTATCCACGCCGCCCCAGATCGCCTCCGCTGTCTCGACGACCAGTTCCAATTTTCTTTTTTGATCATCCTCGGTGATCTTGTTGCCTTCTTCGGTGGAGGCAAAGCCGCATTGGGGCGCGATACCCAGTTGGTCGAGATCGGCATACTTGCCGGCTTCATCGAACTTGCGCCGCAGCTCATCAACACTTTCCAGATCGCCGGTCTTGGTGGTTATGAAGCCAGGCAGAACCCGTTTGTTGCCCTTTGGCAGCAGCCTCAGCGGTTCCAGGCCACCGGCCCGTTCGCTGTCGTACTCCATGAAATAGACATCGATGCCGGTCTGATTGAAGATGGCGTCCGCGGCCGGGTCATAGGCGCCGTCAGCCACCCAGGTGGATTGGAAATTGCCCCGGCAAAGATGCATGGCGATCACCATGTCATCAGGCCGGTCCTTGATGGCATCGTGCATGATCTTGGCGTATTGCGTGATCAGCCAGTCGGGATCAAAGCCTTCATCCTGCTTCTGCGCGCGCACTTTTGGATCGCACAAATAGGCGAAAAAGATGTCGTCCATCTGCAAATACCGGCAACCAAGGTCGTAGAATGACCACACGGCTTTGGCATAGGTCTTGGCAAGATCATCGAACAGAACGTCGACATCTTCATACTCAGGCGGTGCGATGTCATCCTTGGCGACACGGAAGTGGCAGCAGCTTGGTCCGGGAATAGAGATTTTCGGCTGCGCGGAGGTCACCGTCGATAGATAGCGGTAATGCTCCAGCATGGGATGATCGTCGGGGAAGTCCATGCGCCCGGTGATGGTGGCAAAGATCGGCCGCAATTCCGCACCCTGGAACTGGATGCCTTCGCCGCGCTCAACCAGCTCCATGCCGCTCAACGCGCCCATGAAATCGTAGTGCCAGAAGGAGCGGCGATACTCCCCATCCGTGACCGCCTTCAGGCCCACACGCTCCTGCAATTTGACCGCGTCGCGAATGGCCTCATCCTCGACCGCCCGCAGACCTTCCGCCGACAGATTGCCGTCTTCAAAATGGGCCTTGCGGGCCTGTTTGACGGCTTCGGGGCGCAACAGACTGCCAACGTGATCCGCGCGATATGGCGCGCGCACGGTCGTTTCGGACATCGCACATTCCTCCCAAGATCCCATCCTGACGACCTTATTCCAATTTGCCGGTATGATAAGTTCTTTTCGGCGGATTCAGCGTTTGTGTTTGGATGCGAAAATCGGCAAACCGAGTTACGGGAGGTAATCATGGGTGAAATCGTTGCCACGGCACGGCGGGCGGCATGAACAAGTTCGGCATAGGCCAACCGGTCAAGCGGTTCGAGGATCGTCGGCTGCTGTCCGGCGAAGGCCGGTTTATCAACGACGTCAACCTGGCCGGTCAGTCCCATGCCGTGATGGTGCGCTCCCCACACGCCCACGCACGGATAAACTCCATCAATACATCCATGGCCCAGGCCGCGCCTGGCGTGCTCGGCGTATTCACGGGCGACGATGTCGTGGCCGATGGTCTGGGCACGATGAAGCCGGCGGTGCAACGTAAACGCCCCGATGGTTCGCCCATGTTCGCACGCTCCCACCCTGGCCTGGCCACGGGTTACGTCCGTTATGTGGGCGACCCATTCGCCTTGGTCGTCGCGGCGACAAGAGCGCAGGCGCTCGACGCGGCTGAGTTGATCGAGGCTGACTTTGACGAGCTGCCGTCCGTCACTGATACGGCCCAGGCGGCGGCGGGCAGAACGGCGGTCTGGGATGAATGCCCCGACAACGTCTCCAACATATTCGAGGCCGGTGACGCCACCGCGACCGATGCCGCATTCGCCAACGCGGCGCGGGTCGTTCATCGACGCTATGTGATCAGCCGCGTCTATGCCCATTTCATGGAGCCGCGCGGCGTCATCGGCAATTACGATTCCGGCGAGGACCGCTATACGCTATACGCCGACGTGCAATATCCGCATCGGGTCCGCAATGCCCTGGCGAGCAGGATTTTCAAGATCCCGGAAAACAAGATCCGGGTCATCGCCGGCGATGTGGGCGGCGGTTTCGGCACCAAGGGCTGGCAATATCCCGAACACCGGCTGATGCTGTGGGCCTCCCGGAAACTGGGACGTCCCGTAAAATGGACCTGCGAGCGCCAGGAGGCAATCCTGGCCGACGAACATGCCCGCGACAATATCTCCGATGCCGAATTGGCCTTGGACGCGGACAACCGCATCCTGGGCTTGCGGGTGCGCACCCTGGCCAATGTGGGCGCCTATGTGTCATCCGATCGAAACCTGCTGGCGACATTCACCAATGTCTCCACCTTGGTCGGCGTCTACGACATCCCCGCCGCCCACGTGCATGTGTCCTGCGTGATGGCCAATACCAGTGGCACCGCGCCGTACCGTGGCGCGGGCCGGCCGGAAGCCATTTATGTTATCGAGCGCCTGTTGGACGATGCGGCGCGGGAATTGGGCGTTGATCGCATCGCACTGCGCCGTGGAAACATCGTTCCCGAAGGCGCCATGCCTTACCGCAATGCCTTCGGCAATATCTACGACTGCGGACAGTTCGGCGAGAACATGGAACGCGCCTTGGCCTTGGCGGATCACGATGGCTTCGAGATTCGCCGCGAGGAAGCCGCGTCTCGGGGCAAGCTGCTGGGCCTCGGCCTTGCCAACGCCATCGAGAAGGCGGCATCGCCTGGCCTGGAATTCGCCGAGATACGCTTCAATCCCAGCGGCAGTGCGATGATCCTGATGGGCAGCAAGAACCAGGGCCAGGGCCACGAAACCATTTTTCGCCAGATCGTGGCGGAGCGTCTTGGCATCGACCCCAGCGACATTCAATATATTGATGGGGATACGGACCGGGTCGCCTTTGGCATCGGCACCAACGGCTCCCGCTCCACCGTCATCGGTGGCTCCGCCCTGTGGCAGGCGGCGGGCAAGATCATCGAAAAAGGCAAACAAATTGCGGCGCATTTCATGGAAGCCGACGTGGGCGATATCGATTTCGCCGCCGGCGCCTTTACGGTGACCGGCACGGACCGAAGCATGGGTTTGCAGGACGTCGCCAAGTCGGCCTTCATGCATGCCAAACTGCCGCCTGGCCTGGAAGGCGGCCTGTTCGAAACCTCGACCTTTTCGCCCGAGGCCAACACCTTCCCCAATGGCGCACACGTCTGCGAAGTGGAGATCGACCCGGATACCGGCCAGGTCGATCTGGTACGATATGCCGTGGTCGATGATGTCGGCACGGTGATCAATCCGATCGGCCTGAAGGGCCAGATCCACGGCGGCATTGCGCAAGGCGTGGGACAGGCGTTGATGGAACAGGTGGTCTATGACCCGGACAGCGGGCAGCTCTTGAGCGGTTCCTTCATGGACTACACCATGCCGCGGGCCGATACGACCTGCGCCATTCAGGTTGAAAGCAATCCGGTACCAACCGCACTCAATCCACTCGGCGCCAAGGGCGCGGGCGAGGCCGGCACCGTCGGCGCCTTGCCTGCCGTGATGAACGCCGTGCTGGACGCCTTGGCGCCGCTTGGTGTAGAGGCGCTGGATATGCCGGCGACCAGCGAACGGGTCTGGCAGGCGATCCAACAGGCAAAAGCTTAGGTAGGCTATGCGGCGCAAGTGAATGCGGAACGACAATACAGATCATGCCTGACAATCCCATATTGCTCCTTGCCGGAATGATCAGCGCGCCACGCGTCACATGGATGGCCGAAACGCTGACAACAGACTGGACCATTCGTACCTGGAATGAGGATGAGCCCTTCGAAAACTTCGCCAAATTGGTTGCAGCCGCGGATGCGATCGTTGCCGGACGGATACCGGGTGAATGGCCGCCGGTCCCGAACCTGAAGCTCTATCAACTTCCATTTACCGGGCATCATTGGATTGGACCTCGGGATGTCCCTCGCGGCTGCCTGGTTTGCAACACGTTCGAACATGAGATTGCGATAGCGGAATACGTGCTTGGCGCCATGCTGGAACGCGAGATCGGCATCGCAGCGGCGGATCGTCGGTTCCGTTCCCACGGCTGGGATGACGGGGGCGTGACGGGTGGCGCGGACCATGGTGAATTGTACGGCAAGACAATCGGCATCGTGGGATACGGCCATATTGGCGTCGAAGTCGCACGGCGGGCCGAGGCGTTTGGCATGCGCTGTATCGCCGTCACGCGGACATCGAGGCCAACGCCAGCGCCGCTGGAATGGTTGGGTTGCATGGATGACCTTGAACGATTGCTGGGTGAGAGCGACTATGTATTGATTGCTGTTCCCCTGGCCAAGGAAACCCGTGGGCTGATCGATGCCGCCCGTCTTGCCCAAATGAAGCCGGACGGCACGATCATCAATGTAGGGCGCGGTCTCGTTATTGATGAAGGCGCGCTCTATGGCGCACTGGCCGAGCGTCGCATCGGGGGAGCGATCATTGACGTTTGGTATGACTATCTGAGCGATGATAAGCCTGATCGGTCGCCTTCACGGTTTCCGTTTCAAGAGCTCGACAACAACATCATGACGCCGCATTTCAGCGCCCAAAGTAAAGCGATGCGCCTGCGGCGCTGGACCTCTGTCGCCGCCAATGTCGATCGCCTTGCCCGGGGTGAAACGTTGCGCAATATTTGTTTCGAAGGCACTGGTTAGTCAGTGCTCTAGAAGATAACTGATCCGCGGCCACTGGCGCCTTTGGCCAGCCGGCGGCATATCAAATTTCAAATATGTCCTCCAGAATGGATGAGAACTCTAAAATGCCTGTACTTGAAGTCGTCAGCATCCAACGGATCGGGGCCGAGGAAAAGGCTGCGATCCGGGCCGTCGACCCGGCGATAAATTTGACTGACGCAGGTGGCTGGTTCGATGGCGAAATCCGCGAGACCTGGCCCGCTTTCACTTCCAACCGTTATCTACCTCCCAATGCTATGGGCGAAGGTAGCCGCGCGGAGCGTGACCGCATCCTGGCCAAGGCGGAAGTTATCCTCGGCGGCTGGCCGTTCCCCTTGGATCTGCGCGCCAGGGCAAAGAAGCTAAAATGGTTTCATCAACGCCCGGCCGGTGCCTCCAACTTGCTTCGCGGCGATCTCTGGGGCAGTGACGTGGTGGTGACGACCTCACGCGGCTCGGGCAATACATTGGCGATGGCGGAGTACGCGCTGGCTGGAATACTGCATTTTGCCAAGGGTTTGCCCCAGGCTTCGATCGATCGGGACGCCGGCCATTTTTCCCATCGTGACTATCGGCCGCTTCTGCTGGACGGCAAGACCGCGTGCATCGTCGGCGTCGGGGGCATCGGACGGGATGTTGGCAGGCTATGCGCGGCCATTGGCATGCGGGTTGTTGGCACCCGTGGAACGGCGGGTAGCGACTTACCGCCACCAGAGGGGTTTGCATTCGTTGGCGGCCCGGCCGAGCTTGATCGCCTGTTGCCGGGTGCCGATTTCGTGGTGATCTGCTGTCAGTGGACACCGGAGACGCACCACCTTTTCAACGCCAATCGTTTTGCCTTGATGAAGCCGGGCAGCGTGCTGGTCAACGTTGCCCGTGGAGAGATCGTCGAAGAAACAGCTCTGGTCGAAGTGTTGCAGCGTGACCATCTACGCGGTGTTGCCTTCGACGTATATGACGGGGAGTTCGAGAAGGCGCCGATGGCGCAGCTTTGGTCCGATGCCAGGGTATTGATCACGCCGCATATTTCAGGGATGAGCGACCGGAACCGGCATCGTGCCGTCGAGATTTTCTGCGATAATCTTGCCGCTTACCTTACGGGTCAGCCGCTTGCTAATGTCATTGATTGGGAGCGCGGCTACTAATTGGAATTTTGTGAGTATTAGTGCTGGATTTCCCGCCAAAGGGAAAGAATTCCGAACCGGATTGAAGGGACTGAATTTGATACCGAAGAATTGGGATATGACAGCGGACGTCATTGTTGTCGGCTTTGGCGCCGCCGGTGTTGCCTCGGCCGTCACGGCATGTGAGCTTGGTGCGGATGTATTGATCCTGGAAAAGGCGCCCAAGGGCCAGGAGGGCGGCAACACGCGCGTTGCGGCCCAGGGCTATCTCAACACTTCGTCGTCGTCGAAGGCCGCGGTCTATTTGAAGGCGCTGTGCGGCCCCTACCCGGTACCTGACGAGATGGTCCGCGTCTGGTCGGAAGAGATGTGTCTGAACAACGACTGGCTGGCCAGCCTGGGAGGCGATCCTCGGGAACACCAGCATCAGCCCGCTGGCATAGAGTTTCCCGATCTGCCCGGGGCGGACTGTGTTCACAAATTTCATGACGGACCAACCTACGGATTTTCCAACACCTGGAACCGGTTCGAGAGCCTGGTCAGGGACCGACCGATCCGGGTTTGTTATGAAACGCCGGGCCGCGAACTGATCCAGGATGGCGGGACAGGGGAAATCCTGGGCGTCCGCGCCGCACGGGGTGGCAAATCCATTTTCGTGAAGGCACGCAAAGCGGTCGTGCTCACATGCGGGGGCTTCGAGAACAATCAGGAGATGATCCGGAACTACCTTTCGGGCGTACCCTATTGTTACACCTCGGGCAGTCCCTACAACGAGGGAGACGGTATCTCCATGGCCCTCGCGGTAGGCGCCGACCTTTGGCATATGAATAATTTCGCCGGCCCCTCAATGGCCCTCAAGGTCCCGGAGGTTGCCACGACATTTTCCATGCAAGCGCTTCATTTCACCAAGACCATGCCGGGCGGCATGATCGTCGTCGGCCCCGACGGAAAGCGTTTCACGGACGAGAAATTCAAAACCCGTCACGGCAAGGTGCCATCGAACGGCACCTGGCAGGCGCTCGCGACACCGTGCCCGATGTACATGGTGTTTGACCAGACCTTGATGGCCTCGGGTCCTCTGTATGACAAGACCCCCAGCCATGGCTGGACGCAAATCATCGAACGCTACGATTGGAGCGAAGACAACAGCGCCGAGCTGAAGCGAGGCTGGATCAAGATGGCGGATACAGTTGCCGAACTCGCCCCCGCCATCGGCCTCGACGCGGATAGTTTGAGCGAATCTGTCGCGCGCTGGAATGTCCATGCGGCGGCCGGGCTGGATGACGACTTCAACCGCACATTAATGCTGACGCCGTTCAATCGCGGGCCGTATTATGCGGTCGAGCTATCGCCTTCCATGCTCAACACCCAGGGCGGCCCACGGCGCAATGAAAAGGCGCAGGTTCTGCGCCCCGACGGCACGCCAATCCCTCGGCTATATAGCGCGGGAGAGCTAGGATCAATTTACAGCTACCTCTATCAGGGCACGGGAAACATCGGCGAATGCCTGGCTTTCGGCCGCATCGCCGCCCGCAATGTTGTCGCGGAAACCCCTTGGTCGTAACTGGTCACAATCGGGAGCGGAAATGAGCCAGCCATATTCACAATTGTTCTCGCCCCTCCAGGTTGGCGGCGTCGAGATCAGAAACCGGATTTTCTCGACCGGACACGATACCAATATGGCCGAGAACGGCCTGCCCGGCGACGCGCTCATCGCCTACCACCGCGCGCGGGCACGGGGCGGCGCCGGACTGGTGGTGGTACAGGTGGCGGCGGTCCATGCGACCGCGTTCTACACCGGACTGATGCTGGACGGGACGCACGATGACTGCATCGCGCCCTATGGCCGCCTTGCCAATGCGGTCCACCAGCACGGCTGTAAGGTGTTTGGCCAGATCTTCCACCCCGGCCGCGAGATCTTCCACACCGCCGACGGCACCGAACCCGTGGCCTACGCGCCGTCTGCCGTGCCGAACCAGCGCTATCAGGTGATGCCGCGGCCGATGACGCGCGAGATGATCGCCGAGGTCATCGACGGCTACGCCGCCACCGCCGCCCGTCTCGCGAAGGCCGGGCTCGACGGAGTCGAGATCGTTGCCAGCCACGGCTATCTGCCGGCGCAGTTCCTCAACCCCCGCGTCAACCGGCGCGACGACGAATACGGCGGCGGCTTCGAAAACCGCATGCGCTTCCTCAACGAATTGTGTGCCGCCGTGCGCGCGAGGATCGGCGACGATATGGTCGTCGGCATGCGCATCTCGGGCGATGAATTGGACCCCGAGGGCCTGACCCCGGAGGAAATCGTCGAAGCCTGCGAGGCCCTCGATGCCGGCGGCGTCCTCGATTACTTCAACGTTATCGCCGGTTCGTCCGCAAGCACGCTTGGCGCCTATCACATCGTGCCGCCGATGCTGGTCGAGGCCGGCTACGTCGCGCCCTTCGCCGCGGCGGTCAGGGCCAAGGTCTCGAAACCCGTGTTCGTGGCCGGCCGCATCAATCAGCCCCAGACCGCCGAGCAAATTATCGCATCGGGCCAGGCCGATATGTGCGGCATGACCCGGGCAATGATTGCCGACCCCGAGATGGCGAACAAGGCGCGCACGGGCCGAAGCGACGACATCCGCGCCTGCATCGCCTGTAATCAGGCCTGTATCGGACGCATGCAGGCCGGTCATTCGATTTCGTGCATTCAACATCCCGAGACCGGGCGGGAACTCACCTACGGTGACATCATGCCGGCGGAGCGTCCCCGCAACGTGATGGTTATCGGCGGCGGCCCGGGCGGCATGAAGGCCGCGTCGGTCGCGGCGCGGCGCGGTCACCGGGTGACGCTCTACGAAAAATCAGCGCGCTTGGGCGGGCAGGTCCTGCTCGCACAGTTGCTGCCGGGGCGGGCCGAGTTTGGCGGGCTGGTCACAAATTTCGAGCGTGAGATCGAGCTCGCCGGTGTCGAAGTGGTCAAACAGACCGAGGTGACGCCTGAGTTGGTGGCGGAGCAAGCGCCCGATGCCATAATCCTGGCGACCGGCGCACGGCCATACATACCCGCTATTGCAGGCGCGGCGGATGGCCACGTCGTCGATGCCTGGCAGGTGATCCGGGGCGAGGCCAATGTCGGCAACAGCGTGCTGATCGCCGATTGGCGTTGCGACTGGGTCGGTGTCGGCATTGCCGAGAAACTGGCGCGCGACGGCTGCCGCGTCCGGCTTTGCCTCAACGGCCCGGTCGCCGGCCAGCGTCTGCAAAACTACATGCGCGATCACGCCAACGGCATGCTGCGCTCACTAGGCGTGGAGGTCATTCCTTACGCCGGTCTGCACGGTATCGATGCCGACAGCGCCTATCTCCGGCACCTATCCTCGGGTGAGGCTATTGTTTGTGATGAGGTCGATACGGTGGTGCTGGCACTGGGCCACGAGCCGGCTGACGACCTCGGTCGGCAACTGACGGCATTCGACGGCGAAGTATTCATGGTTGGCGACTGCATGGCGGCGCGCACCGTGGAGGAGGCGGTGTTGGAGGGCCTCAAGGCCGGGGCCGCGGTCTGATCCGGATTTGCCTCCCGGTACTTAACCCGCCGTACGCCGATCAGCGCCAGGCATCGATGGAGAAAGTCGAATTGCGCCAGGCACCGCCGAACATCTTCCAGGCCGGCTGGGTTTCACCCCCCGTGACGACAATATTGATCTGTTCCGGCTGCCACAGCTTGATCAGTTCGTCCGGCGCCGCCTTCAGCCGGGAGGCATAGGGTTCGACGCCGGCCACCGCGTGCGGCCGCAACAGGGTCTGCACCCACAAATCGTCCCAATATTCCCGCGCCGGCATTTCCGCGTTCTCCGCGCACCACTCGATCAGCGCTTCCTTGCTATCGAAACCTTCCGCCACGAAACCGCGCGCGGCCAATGGATCCATTACGAACAGCGGCGGCTGATAGGGTTCGCAGGCCCGGAACGTCCGGCGCAGTTTTTCCCGCCAGGTCTCGCGTGGGCCGTATCCGGCCTGGGTATACCAACCCCCGATGAAGATACTGACGGTGCTGTCCTCCGGCTCGAAGCCTTTCTGCACGTGCAATGGCGTCCAGGGACTGGCCTCCTCGTTCTCGGCGAAAGTAGCGCCCTGGGCGTACCAGTTGCCAAGCGAGCCCATGTAGGTGTCGCCCGGGACCGAGCCGCCCTGCAGGTTTTGCGACAACAGCCCGTAGGCCCGGCCTATGGTTGCGTTGGCATGATTGTATGGACCCATCGCGCCGATGCCGCAATTCATGCCGATCTCGTGGCGGATCGGGCCATTGACGACGGAAATCATGCCGAAGGAATTGGTGCTGCTCTGGCGCGCCGTTACCCCGCTTGCCGCCAGGGCCAGGATAACGGGGAAGTATTCCGGCCTGGCGCCGGCCATGACCGCGTTGACCGCCACCTTCTCGACCGTTGACTCCCAGGCTTCACGGAAAAAAGTCGGCCGCAATTGTCCCACAGTTTCCTCCGGCGCGCGGCTGGTGCCAGCCAGCATCGCCGCCACCCGCGCCTCGGTCGGCAGTACGATCGGCTGGAAATCGGTCCAGCGATTGTCGATGAAGAGCTGCTCCAGATCAGCCTCGCTGCCGGGCGGCAGCAGGCGCGGGGTCGAGCGCTCGAAGCTCATGTCCTTCAGGTCGTTATCGTTCAGCGGGCTGGCCAGGCCTTCGATCACCTCCTGCATGACGGGGCGGTTGGAAATCGGATCCAGCCCTTCGATGTAGCCGCGCAACTGCGCCGGCGTCCGGCCCACCACCGGCTGTGGCACGAAGGCCTGGCGCTGGGTCGGCGTACCATTGGCCAGTGCCGTGGATTGGCACAACTCGGCGAAGGTGGAGGTGTGGACGGCGATGGTGGGGACGCCGCTTTCTTCGAGGGATGAGGCCAGCCCGACGACCGTCGGGCTACAGCTGCTTCACAAACCCACGCCAAGGATTGCCGCATCGCCGGATTTGCTGATCGCCTTGCGCATGTCCGGATCGTCGACCCAGCTTTCACGCGGTCTGATGATCCGCGTCTCGACCGCCGGCAGGTTGTGCGAGAACCAATCCTGCATCTGGTCCATGAACGCCGCGGAATTGTCGAACAGGCAATCGACAAGATAGACCACTTTGCCATCCAGGCTTTCCAGCCGTGGCGCCAGCCGTTTGCCGGTCACTTTCGGCGGGTAGCCACGGGGATCGTGAACGGTAACTCGATCGGTCATGTCATGCTCCTGACGTGGACGTGATAGCTTTCGTTCGCCGTGGCGTGGCGCCGGATCGGCCGGGCGCGGTGGTTCGCATAGGCTCGTCGGTCAGTATGTGGCCAGTCTCGTTTGGAGACAATGGTTTCCCCAGGGCCAGGGTATTGGCTCGCGCGCGTCGAAGACGAATACACCGGCCGCCAAATTTGCCTATGACGGAGACAAGAGATGCCGGAGAACTTGCCGGCGCCGATTAGAACTGGACCGGCTTGACGACAGCGGCGTTCAACTTTGGCGGCTGCAAGTAAGGGGACCCTGTTTATGACTCTTTCGGGCTAGTCCAGGCGTTCAACCGCGAACATTCGGCTTGGCGCGGTGATTTCCGTCTGAGCGGCGATGATCGCTAACTCATCGGACCCGGAGGCGATGCTGGCCTGAATCAAACCGTGCAACACGGCGCTGGCCCAGCCCAACGCCGCTGGGATATCGGAATGTTTGAGATAATGGCCCAATAGAATGGCGGCAAAGGCATCGCCGGTGCCTTTCGGCACCTTGCCGGCGTCCGCCACAAGGGGAACCCGGACCCCGAAGACACCTTGCGGGCAGACCGCGAGATTATGCAGCCAATCGCCACTCCGCGCCGCACCGGTGCAGACGACGATTTCGGGCGCCAGGTCTTGTGCGGCGGCGACGGCGTCATCCAGGCCATTGATTTCCCGGCCGCTCAACCAGGCCAGCTCAAAGCGGTTCGGGGTCGCCAGATCGGCACGGGGCAACAAGCGGTCGCGCACCGCTAGGGCAAGATCTTCGCCCACGTACAAGCTGCCGTCATCGCCCAGCACGGGATCACAAACAACCAGGCCATCGGGCGCGCCGTCGATCGCCCGCAAGGCGACATCGACGCTGCCCGCCTGCCCCAAATAGCCCGTATGGACGGCGGCGCAATCGCCAAGAAAACCCCGCTCGATCAAGCCGTCCAGCAACTGGTTTTGCCGTTCAATATCCACCGGCCCGCCGCCATAACCGCCGTGGCCCGGATGGTTGGAAAACAACACCGTCGGCAGATGCCAAACCTGATGCCCCATCAGATGCCAGGCCGGCACGCAAGCCTGCCCGCCGACATGGCCGTAAACCACGTGCGATGTGAGGCTGAATATGGAGGCCATGGCGGTAATGTCTTTCCCGGGCGATGAAAATACCGTCCAACAGCATAGCCCTTGCCGCAGTTTCAGCGCCACCGGCTTAACATGGTTTTCTTGGGATAATGGTGGGCGCGCCTGGAATCGAACCAGGGACCTCCGCCATGTCAAGACGGCACTCTAACCATCTGAGCTACGCGCCCGGAAGCATCCGAGCCGCATCGCGGCGGCGTCGTGATGTTTCGCTGCTCCGGGATATATGGGAAAGCGCTGTGTGGCGCAAGCCTGCAGTGGGGCGGGCGGGAACAATTCCACGCCCGGCGTTGCCCTGGACGGGAAATTTTGTCACCATCCGCGTTTGTTACCGTATTGATCATGGGGGATTTCCAATGAGGAGACGTGGCGTATTGGCAGCCTTGGCGCTGGCGGCGGTTTTGCTATCGCACGCCCCGCCAACCTGGGCCGCCGAACAGTTTTCGCTGACGCCGGCCGAGCCGCAACCGTCAGCGACGGAACTGCGCCCCGGCCTGGCGGTAAAATATGCCTATGGCAGCGTCGAATGGTTGGAAGCGGCGGAAACATGGCGCGGCCACGCGAGCCCGGGAAAGCCTCTGGAAGGTTTCGTATATGGCGATACGAACGGCGTCGACAATGCCCTGACCTCGGGCTCGAATACCGAGGTTATCGCATTCATCGAAGGCTATCTGCATTTCAAGGCAGGCGTGCACGAGCTTGAGTTTCAATCGAACGACGGCCTGCGCGTGACCCTGGCGGGCATGGATGTCTATAAGCATGACGGCAAGCACGCCTGTAAATCCCTCGGCGCCATTCAGATCAAGGCGCCAAAGACCGCGTGGTACGCCGTGCGGGCGCTGTATTTTCAAAAGAAGGGCACGGCCTGCCTCGATTTGAGCATGCGCAAGCCCGGCGGCGAATGGGATTGGACGGCGCCGGAGATGTACGGCCATATTCCACAATAGCCCGCAAATGCTTTAGACTCGCGCCATGAAAACCTTGCATTTTGGCGACGTCACCGTCGACCGGCTTGTGGAGCTGGAAGCTCCCGGCTTTCACCCCGGATTTTTCCTGCCCGATTCCAACGAGGAGGCGATCGCGGCCCAGCGGGACTGGCTGTTGCCACATTTCCTGCACGAGGAAAGCGGCCGCATGATCCAGAGCGTGCATGCCTATGTCATCCGCACCGGGCATCACACGATTTTGGTCGATACCTGCATCGGCAACGACAAGCCGCGCGCCTCGACGCCGCCGTGGGACAATCTGCAAACGCCATGGCTGGACGACCTCGCCGCCATGGGCGTAGGGGCGGAGGATGTGGATTTTGTCATGTGCACCCATCTGCACGTGGATCATGTGGGCTGGAACACCCGGCTGCTCGACGGCCGCTGGGTGCCCACGTTCCCAAACGCCAAGTACATCTTCGAAAAGCGCGAATACGAACATTGGCTGAACGATGACACGGATATCGGCGGTCCCGGCTCCAACGACGGTTGTTTCGAGGATTCCGTGCTGCCGGTGATGGAAGCGGGGCAGGCCATCCTGGTGGATGGCGATCACGCCCTTGACGATCAAATGTGGCTGGACCCGACGCCGGGCCATTCGCCGGGCCATGTTTGTATGAACCTGTCAGCCGGCGGCAGGAACGCCGTCTTCAGCGGCGATCTGCTGCATCACGCGGTACAGGTGGCGCACCCGGAATGGAACAGCCGGTTTTGCTGGGATGGGGAGATGTCCCGCGCCAGCCGCCGGAAATTCGTCGAACAAAACGCCGATACGGGCAGTATCATCCTGGCGGCGCACTTCCCCACGCCGACCGCCGGCAGCATCGTCGGCAACGGCCCCCGTTGCCGGTTCGAGCCTATTTAGCGGCCATAACCATGATTTCGACCAGATAGCCGGGCGCGGCCAGGTCGCTGCAAAGCCCGGCGCGGACGGGCGGGTTTTCCGGATCGATCCAGGCGTCCCAGACTTCGTTCATGGCGGCGAAGTTGCGCATGTCCGTGACCCACAATTGGGCCCACAGCAAATTCGATTTGCTGCTGCCGCATTGTTCCAGCAAGGCGTCGATTTTGGCCAGAACCTGACGCGTCTGCTCACCAATATCGGCGTTCCGATCGTTGGCGACCTGCCCGGCCAGATAGACCGTGCCGTTATGTTCCACCGCCTGGCTCATGCGTGGGCCCGGATTGTGCCTGATGATATCCATTTCTTCCTCCTGCAAATGCCGTCAAAGCTGTTGCCGAAACCCTAGCCCAGCGAATAGGTCATGGCAAAAGCAAAAGCTGAAATTCCGCGCCCGCCACGGCGAAAACCCAAGCTTCATCGTTGCTTCCCACGGTCTGCCCTGTTAGTTTCCGCCGCCTTGCCGAATTACCACGGGCTCGCCGAGAGCTGGATGGACGGGCGGGAACCACGCATGAGGACAATGTCATGAGAATTAACGGTAACGCCATTCGGCCCGGCAACGTGGTCGAGCACAAGGGCGGTCTGTGGCGGGCGGTGAAGATCGCCCATACCCAGCCGGGCAAGGGCGGGGCCTATTTGCAGGTCGAATTGCGCAATCTGCGCGACGGCAGCAAATTGAACGAGCGCTTCCGCGCCTCGGAAAATGTCGAGAAAGTGCGCCTGGATCAAAAAGAGCATCAGTTCCTGTTCGGCGACGGCGACAGTTTCACCTTCATGGACAGCGAAACCTACGATCAGGTGGCGCTGAACAGCGATCAACTGGGCGAACAGGCGGCCTATCTGCAGGACGGCATGGCGGTGACCATCGAAAGCTATGAAGGCGCCATTATTGGCGTTGCCCTGCCCGAACATGTGGTGCTTGAAGTGGTCGAGACGGAACCGGTGCTGAAGGGGCAAACCGCCGCCGCATCCTACAAGCCGGCGGTGCTGGAGAACGATATCCGCTCCTCCGTGCCGCCCTTTGTCGGCGTAGGTGACAAGATCGTCGTCAACACCGAAGACGGCACCTATGTCAAACGGGCGGAAGCCTGATCCCTCGCCGATAGGACCTGATCGATGGCCCGAACATCCCCTTTGATGAACGTGATGCAGCAGGCGGCGCGCAAGGCATCGCGCCGGCTGGTGCGCGACTTCGGCGAAATCGAGAATTTGCAGGTTTCCCGCAAGGGCCCGGGCGACTTCGTCACGGCGGCCGATGTACGCACGGATGAAAAACTCCGCGAATCCCTGCAACAGGCGCGCCCCGCCATAGGCTTCCTGACCGAGGAAGGGGAAGATGTCGTTGGCGAGGACGAGACCCGGCGCTGGATTATCGACCCCATCGACGGCACCGCCAACTTCATGCACGGCATTCCGATGTTCGCTATTTCCATCGCCCTCGAAGAGGCGGGCGAGGTAACGGCGGCGCTGGTCTATGCGCCCATATCCGATGAGATGTTCTGGGCTGAAAAGGGCCAGGGCGCCTATTTGGATGACCGCCGCCTGCGCGTCGCGGCGCGCCGGCATATGGGTGATACGGTCATCGGCACCGGCATCCCTCACTTGGGCCGGGCCGAGAGTCCGGCTTACCTGGCGGAATTGAACGCTATCATGGCGGAATGCGCCGGAATAAGACGCATGGGCGCGGCATCGCTGGACCTGGCATATGTGGCGGCTGGCCGCTTCGACGGCTTTTGGGAGACGGGCCTGGCGCCGTGGGATATTGCCGCCGGCATTTTAGTGGCGCGCGAGGCCGGCGCCATGGTCAGCCGGACCGACGGCGGCACGGACCCCCTCTACAAGGGCGATGTGCTGGCCGCGAACGAAGCTATTCACAGCCGCATGTTGCGTCTGATCCGGCAGGCCCGCAGGCCGTAACGGACCGGAATGCCGGAATCGCCGGGGCAACCGGGGCATGGATTTCCCCCCACGGCCACAATTTCGCCAATATTGCCCGGTCTACTTCGTTGCAAGCGGCGGCAGCCCATGGAATATGTGAAGTTATTGCGCTAATCCGTTGCCCGGACATGCACTCTGGTCTATCGTGCCGGGCCAATGCAACATGAAATGGAACACCTTTGTGCAGGCTCCAAGACGACCGTTACAAAGCTGTGGCGTCGCCCGGCATGACATGCGAAATCTTGTCCAGTATATGGTGTGGTGCGTATCAAATTTTAGCCGCGAGAAGCAGCCGCGAAAGTCCCATGAAAGTATATCCTGACCTGATCCGTGGTCTGTTCGGCCGCCCAATTTCCTACCCCCATCCCGCCGACATGGTTCCGTGGCGCCAAGCGGTTCCAACTGTCCTGGCTATCTGCGCCGCCGTATTGGCTTCTCAGACCGCTCTGGCGCAGCAGACCGTCCACATCGGCGGTCAAGGCACGCCGGGCGTCACCATCAATCTCAGCGCCATTTATGGCGGCGGCGGTAACACATCAGCGGTCGCGCCCGTTCCCTCGCTACAGGCGGGCCTGGCCGGCCAGGGCGCGGGCCGGCGGCTTTTGATTCCCAATTTGCGCATTGCACCATCAAAGCCACGGGTATCCCTACGGCCCCCGGGCACGGGCAACATACGCCAGACCGCGCCCATATCCACAGCCAGATCTGCGCCGATCAGCGCGCCCGCCACAACCACCATGCCAGCCGTGGTCAAGCCGCCCGTCATGGCGGCAAAGCCCATCGCCAGAAAGCCGGTTGCCAGGATGACGCCACCACCGGCGCCGCCAGCGCCGCCAAAACAGATGGCGCCAAAACCGGCCGGCCCAAAAAAGGCCAAGGCCGAGGCCAAGACGGTGAAGCCGAAGCCGGCCCCGGCCAAGCTGGCCCGCCTTGCACCGCCGCCACCGCCCGTCGCGGTTAAAAGAACGCCGCCGCCGCCGCCCAGAGCATCACTGCCAAAGACACCGATGCCCAAGGCGCCCGCCGCCAAGTCAACGCCGCCGAAGGCACCGGCGTTGAAGGCCCCCAGCGCGCCAAGCAAACCGGCGGCCCGGACATTGGCGCCGCCACCGCCGCCGGCGATCGTATCCAAGGCCAAGAGAGAGGCTAAAACCGCTCCTCCGTCCGCTCCATCTTCCGGCGGCGCGGCGAAACAGGCGCCCAAACGGCAGCAGCTTGCCGCACTGCCGCCATCGGGCGATGCGTTGTTGCGGGTGCGTTTCCGGGCCGGCAGTTCGGTATTGACCCGTGATGACGAAGATCTTTTGAAAATCATGGCGGAAAAGGTGGCGCCGACCAGTGTGCGCTTGCAGTTGAAGGCCTATGCCGAGGCCACGGGCAACGATACCTCCAAGGCGCGGCGGCTGTCGTTGTCGCGCGCCCTGGCCGTGCGTTCATATTTGATCGAGAATGGCTTGCGCAGCACGCGCATAGATGTCCGCGCGCTGGGCATTGCACGGGATGGCGGCGCGCCGGACCGGGTTGATATTTTGCTGCTTGACCGATAATGCGTTGACCGCGCCATCAGCCCCGCCAGGACAGGAAAAGGCGGGGCCGGAAGCCGAACAGGGCAGAGGATGCAAGGGGGGCGAATGATAAGTGCCAATTTACAGGTTCCCTCGCCGCATGAAGCCGCGGATGGAACAACCGGCGGGATATCGAACAGGTCCGCGGCATGACCCGGCCTGACCGTTATCTCGTCCGCATGCTGATCTTTCTGGCCTTGGTGGCTGTTGCCGCCGTGCTGCTGTATCTGCCGCTGGTGCGGGCGTTTCAGGCCAATTCGGTCTTGAACGGCATGATCCTGGCAACCCTGGCATTCGGCATCGCGCATGCATTTCGCCAGGTTCTGATGCTGCGGCCCGAGGTCGAATGGGTCGAGACTTTTCGCCGCTCCGACCCCGGGTTGTCGGTACAGCGCGAACCGACGCTGCTGGCGCCCATGGCGACCATGCTGGGCGAGCGTAGTGGGGGCAGGATGTCCCTGTCGGCGTTGTCCATGCGTTCGATGCTGGATTCCATCTACTCCCGGCTGGATGAAAGCCGGGACATGTCCCGTTACCTGATCGGCCTGCTGATATTTCTTGGTCTGCTGGGCACCTTCTGGGGTTTGTTGGAGACGGTCGGCGCGGTGGGCAAGACGATCGGCAGCCTGTCGCTGGCGGCCGGGGATTTCGCCAGCATATTCTCCGACCTTAAGGACGGCCTGCAATCGCCGCTGAATGGCATGGCAATCGCCTTTTCATCATCCCTGTTCGGCTTGGCCGGCAGCTTGGTGCTTGGATTTCTCGAGTTGCAGGCCAGTCAGGCACAGAACCGTTTTTACAACGACCTGGAGGAATGGCTGTCCAGCTACACCCGTTTGTCCTCCGGCAGCGGCCTGGCGGAGGGCGACCAGTCGGTGCCGGCCTATGTTCAGGCGTTGCTGGAGCAAACCGCCGATAGCCTGGAAAATCTGCAACGCACAATTTCCCGCTCGGAAGAGGGGCGGAATTCGGCCCAGCACACCATGATGGCCCTGGTGGACAAGTTGTCGATACTGACCGATCAGATGAAGGCGGAACAGGGTCTGATGATCAAGCTGGCCGAAAGCCAGATGGAGATCCGCCCGGTATTGCAAAACCTGAATAACTATCTCGATGGTCAGGAAATGGGCCTGGATGAGGCCAGCCGCTCACATCTGCGCAATCTCGACGTCTATGTGATGCGTCTGCTGGAAGAAATGAGCGAGGGCCGCAACCAAACCGTCGCCGAACTGCGCAGTGAAATAAAGCTGCTGGCGCGCACCATCGCCGCTCTGGCGGACGAGCGATGACCGTGGTCACACCGGCGCGCATGCGGGTCTGAAGTCCGGCATGGCCAGACGACGCAACAATTCCGCCAATACAGCCAATATCTGGCCTGGCTTCGTCGATGCCTTGGCGACCTTGTTGCTGGTCATCATCTTTCTGCTGGTCGTCTTCGTGCTGGCCCAGGTGTTGTTGACCCAGGCGATCTCCGGCAAGGACGAGGCGCTGGACCGGTTGAACCGGCAGGTCAACGAACTGGCGGATCTGTTGGATTTGGAGCGGCAGGCGAACGTGGACCTGCGCCTGAACATCGCCCAACTGTCGTCGTCATTGCAGACCACGGTGGCCGACCGGGACCAATTGCAGTCGCAATTGCGCCTGATGACGGCCCGGGCCGAGGGCGCCGAGGATGCCCTGGCCGCCGCCCGCTCGCGGGAGGAGGCGAGCGCGGAAGTCAACCAGCGCCGTTTGCTGGAATTGGAGAGTTTGCGCCGTGATGTCGAGGCATTGCGAAAACTGCGTGGCAAGCTGGAGGCTCAGGTCGGCAAACTTGCCCAGGACCTGCAAACACGGGAAACGGAAATCGGCGCCCTCAGGGACCGCAGCAAGGAACTGCAGGCGGATCTTGCCAGCGCGCGGGAGCGCACCCTGTTGGCCCAGCGTGAGATTGAGGAGCGGGAAGTCCGCCTGTCGGAGTTGCTCGACCTCTACACGCGCCTGGAAGAGGACTACAAGGCCGAGCGGGTTCTGAGCACGGAGCAAAAGGCGCACGTGGGTCTGTTGAACCAGCAGATCCTGGCCCTGCGCCGGGAAATTCAGCGCCTGAACGATGCGCTTGAGGCGTCCGAGGCCAAGGACCGCGAAAACGAGGCGACGATTACCGATCTGGGCAAGCGCCTGAACCGCGCCCTGGCCTCGAAGGTGCAGGAATTGACCCGCTACCGATCGGAGTTTTTCGGCCGCTTGCGGGAGGTGTTGGGGCAACGGCGGGGTATCCGGGTGGTCGGCGATCGCTTTGTCTTCCAATCCGAAGTGCTGTTTGGTTCCGGCTCCGACCGGTTGGAGGTCGAGGGCCAGGCCCAGATCGCGCAACTGGCGGCGACGCTGGTGGAAATATCCAAACAGATTCCGGCCGAGATCAATTGGGTGATGCGCGTCGACGGCCATACGGACTCGGTGCCCATCTCGACGCCGCAATTTCCATCAAACTGGGAACTGTCTTCGGCGCGGGCCATCGCCGTGGTCAAATTCCTGATCGAACAGGGTGTGCCCGCGAACCGCCTGGCGGCCACCGGTTTTGGCGAATTCCAGCCGCTTGATCCGAGGACCGGCGAAATCGCCAACCGCCGCAACCGCCGCATTGAGTTCAAGCTGACCCAGCGTTGAGGGCCGGGATCAGACCGTCAGTTTGAGCCAAACTGCAGGGCGGCGAAGCGGGCGTAAAGTCCCCCGCGTTCAACCAGTTCCTCGTGCCGGCCCATCTCCACCACCGTGCCCTGATCCATCACCACGATGCGGTCGGCCTTCAACACCGTGGCCAGACGATGGGCAATGACGATCGTGGTGCGCTGCGCCATCAGGCTTTCCAATGCACCTTGCACGGCGCGCTCTGATTCCGCATCCAGTGAAGACGTCGCCTCATCCAACAGCAGGATCGGCGGATTGGCCAGGATCGCCCGCGCGATTGACAGACGCTGCCGCTGGCCGCCCGAAAGTCGGATGCCGCGCTCGCCCAGAAAGCTGTCGAAGCCGTCGGGCAATGCCTCGATAAAGGCCGTGGCGTTGGCCGCATCCGTGGCCGCGCGAAGCTGTTCCTCGCCGGCATCGGGATCACCGTAAAGAATGTTCTCCCGCGCATTGGCGGCAAAAATCACCGGGTCTTGCGGCACCAGGCCGATGCGCGAACGGGCCGCGGTCGGATCGGCCTGACGCAGATCGACGCCGTCGAGGAGGACTTCGCCGGCCTGCGGGTCGTAAAAGCGCAGCAGCAACTGAAACACCGTAGTCTTGCCGGCACCCGAAGGGCCGACCAATGCCACGGTTTCCCCCGGCGCCACATCAAGATCGAAATTCCTCAGGGCCGGCAGGTCGGGGCGGGAGGGATATTGAAACGTGACATCCCGGAAACTTACCGCAACGCTGCTGCTTTCCGGCAGCGGCGTTGGCTGCGCCGCGACGTCGATATCCGGCGCCACGGCGAGCAATTCCATCAGACGTTCGGCGGCGCCGGCGGCGCGCTGCAATTCGCCATAAACCTCCGACAGTGCCCCCAGGGCGCCGGCCACGATGATGGCGTAAAATACGAACGAGGCCAGTTGCCCGCCGCTCATATCACCGCGGATGACATCCTTGGCGCCGGTCCAGACAACCGCATCGACGGCACCAAAAATCAACAGCATCACTAGGGCGGTCAGCCAGGCCCGGGCCTTTGTCCGCGCTACCGCGACGCCGAAGGCCTCGGCCGTGACTTTGCCGAAACGCAGACGGTCGATCGCCTCGTGACAAAAGGACTGCACCACCTGGATCGCGCCCAGGCTTTCCTCGGCATAGGAGGAAATATCGGCGATCCTGTCCTGGCTGTCCCGGGACAGCCGGCGTACCTTGCGGCCAAAAATAATGATCGGCAGAATAACCACCGGCAGCAGAACGAAGACCAGACCGGTCAATTTCGGGCTGGAGATCACCAACAGCACGCTGCCGCCTAGGAACATCAGCAAATTGCGCAGCGCGATCGAGGCGGTGGATCCGATCACCGTCTGTATCAGCGTGGTATCCGCCGTCAGCCGGGAAAGCACTTCGCCAGTGCGCATGGTCTCGAAAAATGATGGACCGAGACCGATGACATGGTTGTACACGGCACTGCGAATGTCGGCGATGATGCGCTCGCCCAGCCAGGTCACGAGGTAATAGCGGGCAAACGTGGCCGCCGCCAGAACGGCGACGACACCCAGCAGGGCGAGAAAATACTGATCGATCAGTACCTGTTCGCTGCCAAAACCATGGTCGATGACGCGGCGGATTGCCTGCCCGATGGCAAGGACGGAACCGGCCGCCACGACAAGCGCCACGCCGGCGCCCACCGCCATCCATTTATAGGGGGCGATAAAGGGTAGGATGCGGCCCAGTTTGCCAACGCCGCGCCGTTCTTCCCGATCGCTTTCGGGGCCCATCTTTCGCAAGCCGCAAGATCCTTCGAAATTGATGCCCGCCGGGCGGACATGACAACCAAGTAAATGTCCCGTGCCCATGGCGCAACGGGCCATGACGGCTGGGGTATAGCAATTGTACCGGTGCGGCACAATAACGGGCCGCCACGTTTTCGCTGCAAGCAATTACTTGCGTCGGGCCGTTGGTTTGGTTATACACCCCCGGCAATTCACGGAGCAGCAAAATGAAAAAAGATATCCACCCCGACTACCATGAAATTACCGTGGTTTTGACGGACGGGCAGGAATTCACCACCCGGTCGACCTATGGCGAACCCGGTGCCGTGTTGAAGCTGGATATCGACCCGAGCACGCACCCGGCCTGGACCGGCGGCCCGCAGCGGGTACTGGATACCGGACGCGTCGCGAAGTTCCGCAATAAGTTCAAGGGTTTTGGCCTGGACTAACCACCTAACCAAGGCCCTACCCGGGATCTATCCCAAGCAAAATTTGAATTCGTCAGCCGGCTTCCGCCGCGACCATGTCGTCCAGTCGGGCAATGCGGCTGTACAGCCGTTCACTGCGGCGCAACAGGTCGGATAAGTAGGGCGGCAGCAGTTCCAAATCGATTTCCGCTTCCGTCAGGCAGACGTCCGCGCCGCCGAGGCGCCAGCTGTCTTCGCGCACCTCTTCACGGCTCAGTTCGCCCTGATGCACGGCCCGCTGTACCAGCAACCAGGCCATCATATTGGTCAGACGCGAGGTCAGGCGCATGGTCTCGACCGAGAAATGGGCCGCCACCTCAACCCCCAATTCACGCGATTCGTCCTCGCCATAGTCACGCAAATAGTCCCGGGCCTCGCGGGTGAGAGCCAGTGCTTCGTCAAAGGTACGGCCGAAAAAGGCGGTTGGTTCCGCCGTTGCCGATGAACGCGTGTCATTACTATCCATTGCAGCAGTATGGCCCGAAAGGATTAACAAATTCAAATTCCTTGGACTTGAAAGGCCAAGCGCAAATTCCTACATCTGGGGTGTCCGGATGCCCTTGTGGGTCCGGATTTACACGCGGACCCGGCCAATGACGGCGGGTCTGAGGAACCGTAGGTATTGCTTCGAAAGGAGGGTATCGCGCCATGCGTAGATACGATTTAGCACCACTATTACGTTCATCCGTCGGCTTTGACCGCTTCGACCAGTTGTTTGACGCAGCCAGGCGAAGTGACACAGCCGCCAACCCCTATCCCCCCTACAACATCGAAAAACTGGAAGACGATTACCGCATTTCCATGGCGGTGGCGGGTTTCAGCGAGGATGATATCGAGATCACGGTGAAGGAAAATACCCTGATCGTGGAGGGACGCCCCTTGGCGGACCGGGAAGGCGTGGCCTATCTGCACCACGGTATTGCCGGGCGCGGGTTCGAGAGGCGTTTCCAACTGGCCGAAAACGTCAAGGTGACGGGCGCCAATATGGAGAACGGCCTGCTGCATGTGGAATTGCAGCACCACACGCCGGAACATATGAAACCGCGGCAGATTGAAATTCAAAAAAACGCGGCCTGACCCGGCCTCTAGCAAGTAACAGCCAGGCCCGCCATCTCTGGATGGCGGGCCTTTTTCCATGACAGCGATCGAATAAGACACATCGAATTGGCATTTCCCCCTGACGCGGTCGCAACTCATTGAACAAAGCGCGCGCGCCGGATAGCACACGATCGAATTGATCCTACCGCCTGTGCCCTGTGCGCCGTTGCCGCGCGCTGGTGCCCTTCATACCAAGTTGCGGCAATCGCAAATTAGGCCCGTGCGATCCCGGCCTTCCGCCCGTTTTTTCTTTACATTCTATTAATAATCTATATATATAAAAATATCTTTATATCATTAGTGATTGTCGGGCTGGAAAATGGAACTCCTATTGCAAGGGCTGCGCGCGGCGGCGGAACCGACCAGGCTGCGCCTTTTGGCGCTCTGCGCCCATGCCGAGCTGACCGTGACCGAACTGACCCAGATATTGGGGCAAAGCCAGCCCAGGGTATCCCGGCATCTTAAACTGCTTTGCGACGCCGGTCTGCTGGAACGGCACCGGGAAGGCACCTGGGCCTATTATCGCCTGGCCGATAGCTCGGAATGCGCCCATCTGGCCCGCACCCTGGTTGACCTGGTGCCGGTCTGCGACGATGCCCTGAGCCGCGACCTCGGCCGCCTTGATGCCGTCAAACAAACCCGCTCAGCCGCGGCGGCAGACTATTTTCGCGCCAATGCCGAACGCTGGGACGAAATCCGCTCCCTATACGTACCGGAAGATGAGGTCGAGGCCGCCCTGCTGAAGGTTATCGGTGAGGGCCATATCGAGGACTTCCTCGATATCGGTACCGGCACCGGACGCATTTTGGAGGTATTTGCCCCGCGCATCAGGCGCGGAACCGGCATTGATCTGTCCCACGAAATGTTGCAAATCGCGCGCGCCAGGTTGGAGGAGGCCGGTCACCGGCACTGTCAGGTGCGCCATGGCGATATGTATAATCTGCAACTTCCCGCCGGCGAATTCGACGTCGTGGTTCTGCACCAGGTACTGCATTATGCCGAGGAGCCAGGTGCGGTGATCGCCGAGGCGGCGCAGACCCTGCGCCCCGGTGGACGGCTTCTGGTGGTTGATTTCGCAGCCCATGACGAGGAATTCCTGCGCGGCGAACATCAACACCGTTGGTTGGGTTTCGAGCGTGAACAAGTCAACGACTGGTGCGCCGAGGCGCATTTGAGTACTGGGGAATCGGTTGAACTGGCTGGGGGCCGTTTGACCGTCGTAATTTGGCAAGCCGAGCGCAAAGGGGATACGCCGTCATGATGCCACCAATCCAGGACAGCCGGGTGTTTTCATCCACCGGCATGGGGCCGCTGTCCATCTCGTTTGAATTTTTTCCGCCCAAGTCCGAAGCCATGGCGGAGCAGATGTGGCGGGCCATGCAGCGCCTGCGCCCATTGGGTCCGGCCTTTGTCTCGGTCACCTATGGCGCCGGCGGCAGCACGCGCCAGCGCACCCATGATACAGTCGTGCGCCTTCAGAGCGAGGGCGGGCTGCCATGCGCGGCCCATCTGACCTGCGTCGGGGCCGACCGGGCGGAGATCAACGGCATCGCCCAGGACTATTGGGACGCAGGCATCAGGCATCTGGTCGCCCTGCGTGGTGATGCGCCGGAGGGACAGGAATATCAGCCTCATCCCGACGGCTATGCCAATGCCGCAGAGCTGGTCGCGGGCCTGCGCGATGTCGGGGATTTCGAGATCTCCGTCGCCGCCTATCCCGAATTGCATCCCAATTCACCCAGCAGCCAGGCCGATCTGGATAACCTGAAGCGCAAGATCGATGCCGGCGCCACCCGCGCTATTACGCAGTTCTTCTTTGATGCGGATATCTATCTGCGCTTTTTGGAGCGGGCGCGCGCCGCCGGCATCTGGGTGCCCATCGTGCCGGGCATCTTGCCGGTCAGTAACTTCGTCCAGGCGTCTCAATTCGCCAAGGCCTGCGGCGCTACCATGCCGACCTGGATGGCACATCTGTTCGAGGGCCTGGAAGATGATGGCGAGACCCGGCGCATGGTGGCCGTCACCACGGCCTCGGAACAATGCCGAAAACTACAGACGGCGGGGGTAATGGATTTTCACTTTTTTACCCTAAACAGAGCCGAACTGACGTACGCGATTTGTCACATTCTGGGTTTGCGCCCGCAGAATACTGAAATTGGGGGAACGGCCGCATGACCGATTTATTGGAACACCTACGTCAGGAGGTGCTGCTGTGCGATGGCGCCATGGGCAGCCGACTGCAGCAAGCCGAACTGGATATCGAGATCGATTACCGGGGCCAGGAAAACTGTTCCGAGGTCTTGAACCTGAGCCGTCCCGATATCGTCCGCGAGATCCAACAAGGTTTCGTCGCCGCCGGCGCCGATATCATTCTGACCAATACTTTCGGCGGCTCGCCGATCACCCTTGACGAATTCGATCTGGGCGATCAGGCCTTTGAAATCAACAAGCGGGCCGGGGAGCTGGCGCGGGAATCCCTGGAGGCTCTGCGCCGCGATGGCATCACCCGCTATGTGCTGGGCGACATCGGGCCGGGCACCAAGCTGCCCAGCCTGGGCCAGATCGACTATGACGAGCTGGAAGCCGCCCTGGCGGTGCAATCGGCCGGCCTGTTGGCGGGCGGTGTCGATGGCATCATGATCGAGACCGTGCAGGATATCCTGCAGTTGAAGGCGGCGGTGAACGGCGCCCGTATCGCCATGGCGGACGCCGGGCGGGAAGTTCCCTTGCTCACCCAGGTCACGGTGGAGACGACGGGAACCCTGCTGGTTGGTACCGATATCGCCGGCGCGGCGACGACAATCAATGCCCTGGGTATAGAAGCCATGGGCCTGAACTGCGCTACCGGTCCGCGTGAGATGGCGGAGCATGTGCATTGGCTATCGGAACAATGGCCCGGCATCATCTCGGTCATGCCGAACGCGGGCCTGCCGGAACTGGTCGATGGCAAGCCAAGCTATCCCCTGGCCCCGGAGGAACTGGCGGATTGGGCCCGGCGCTTCGTGGTCGAGGACGGCGTCAATCTGGTGGGCGGCTGCTGTGGCACCATTGCCACCCATATCAAGGCCTTGAACGACATGCTGGAGTCAATTGGCCAGGAACAGGATGGGGGTCGGCGGCCCAAGCCCAAGACACGGCAATCGGAATGGGTGCCGGGCATAGCTTCCCTGTATGGCCAGGTGCCCTATCGCCAGGAGAATGCCTATCTCTCCATTGGTGAGCGTTGTAACGCCAATGGCTCGAAAAAATTCCGCGAATTGCAGGAGGCCGAGGATTGGGACGGCTGCATCGCCATGGGGCGGGAACAGGCCAAGGAAGGCTCCCACACCCTGGACATCTGCACCGCCTTTGTCGGCCGGGACGAATTGTCGGATATGAGCTCGGTGGTCAGCCGCATGCGCGGCTCGGTTCATGCGCCGCTGGTAGTTGATTCGACCGAATATCCGGTTCTGGAAGGGGCACTGAAGCTATACGGCGGCAAGGCGCTGATCAATTCGATCAATTTCGAGGACGGTGAGGAACCGGCCGCGAAACGCCTGCAATTGGCGCGCAAGTTCGGCTGTGGCGTGATCGCCCTGACGATTGATGAAGAGGGCATGGCCAAAACCGCCGAGGAGAAAGTCCGGCTGGTCCACCGCCTGCATGACTATGCGGTCAACGAGCACGGCATGGCGTCAGAGGACCTGCTGTTCGACCCCCTCACCTTCACCATTTGCACCGGCAATGATGATGACCGCCGCCTGGGCCTGGAAACCCTGGATGCGATCGAGCGGATCGCCAAGGAACTGCCAAAATGTCAGATCATTCTGGGCCTGTCCAATATCTCGTTCGGCCTGAAGCTGGCGGCCCGCCATGTCTTGAATTCGGTCTTCCTGCAGCATGCCCTGGACCGGGGCATGACCGGCGCCATTCTGCATCTATCCAAGATCAGGCCGCTGCACACCATTCCTGAGGAGGAGGTCAAGGCGGCCGAGGATCTGATCTATGACCGCCGATCGGAGGGTTATGATCCCCTGCATGCCTTTATCGCCCTGTTCCAGGACCGCAAGGCGCCCTCGAAGGAAGAAAAGGTCCGCCCGGCGGAGGTCGAGGAACGCCTGAAGCTGCGCATTGTCGACGGCGACCGCCCCGGCCTGGAAGAAGATCTGGACGAAGCCATGACGAAGCATCCGCCGTTGGATATCGTCAACAATATCCTGCTGGACGGCATGAAGGTGGTTGGTGAATTGTTCGGCTCGGGCCAGATGCAGTTGCCCTTCGTGCTGCAGTCGGCGGAAACCATGAAGGCCTCCGTGGCCCATCTCGAACCCCATATGGAGCGTAGCGCCGACAGCCAAAAGGGCACCATCGTCCTGGCCACGGTAAAGGGCGATGTGCATGACATCGGCAAGAATCTGGTCGATATCATCCTCTCAAACAACGGCTACCGGGTCGTCAATATCGGCATCAAACAGCCCGTATCCGCGATCATCGAGGCGGCCAGGGAGCATGACGCCGATGCCATCGGCATGTCCGGCCTGCTGGTCAAGTCGACCACCATCATGCGCGAGAATCTCGAGGAGATGTGCCGCCAGCAGGTGCATCTGCCGGTGATGCTGGGCGGTGCCGCCCTGACCCGCAATTTCGTCGAGGACGACTGCGCCACCGCCTACGAAGCCGCCTCGCGCCGGGTTGCCTACGCCCGTGACGCCTTTGACGGCCTGGATATGATGGCCAAGGTTACAGGCGGAGATTTCGATGCCTATATCACCGAACGGGACGGCAAGCGCGAAGGCAAGCCGGTCAACAAACGGCGCAAGCTGGGCCAGCCGACCCTGATGCCCCGGCCGCTGGATCTGGAAGAGGTCCGGACCCGGCGCGAGGAGCTTCGTAAAGGCGTGGCGGTGCCCGATGCCCCCTTCCTGGGCCATCGCATGATCGAACAGGTCGGGATTAAATCGCTGCTGCCCTATCTGAACGAGCGCATGCTGTATCAATTCCACTGGGGCTACCGCAAGCGGGGCCGTCCGTTGGCGGAATACATGGAATGGGCCCGTGGCGAGGTCAAACCGATCATGATCGACCTGATGGCCCGTTGCGAGGCCGAGGACATCTTGCGGCCGCAGGCGGTTTACGGCTATTTCCCGGCAGCCTCCGAGGGCGATGATCTGGTGCTGTTCGACCCCAATAATGGATCAGGCGATGGCGGCGAGGTCGCCCGCTTCGCCCTGCCCCGGCAGAACCGCGCGGGCGGTCTGTGCATCGCCGATTTCTTCCGCGAAGCCGATAGCGGCGAGCGCGACGTAATCGCCCTGCAGGCCGTGACCATCGGCCAGCATGCATCGGAAGTGGCGCGGCAATGGTTCGATGATGACAAATACCAGGACTATCTCTACCTGCACGGCCTGGGCGTGGAGATGGCCGAGGCCATGGCGGAATATGTCCACAAACGTGTTCGCGCCGAATTGGGCTTTGGCGATCAGGACGCCCGCGACAATGATGCCCTGTTGAACCAGGGCTATCGCGGCTCGCGCTATTCCTTCGGCTATCCGGCCTGCCCGACGATGTCGGATCAGCGCAAGATACTGGAGCTGCTGGATGCGGACCGGATCGGCCTGGTCATGGGTGACGAGGATCAGCTACACCCCGAGCAGTCCACCTCCGCCATCATCGTGCATCATCCGCAAGCGAAGTATTTCAGCGTTTGAGGTTGTCTGTAGTGGCTAGACCGGGTCTGCATCAATAAGAATGCCGGCCAGGACGGCGGGTTCGTCGCCGTGATTGACCCAGGCATGGTTGGTGCCCCGTTGGATCACCACATCCATTGGCTCCATCGTCACTTCACCCTCGTCCAGGATCAGGCTGACCTGGCCCGATAGCAGGATGATGTAGTCGACCGTGTCGGTCTTGTGCATGCCGGGCTGGGACGAGGCGCTGTCATGGGCCCCGCTGGCCCCCATCTTGGCGAAGTTCTCCGCATCGCGCCGGGCCCGCTCCTCGGCCGATATCTCGGCATCCCAGGCCGCCGGCCTGATCTGGAAGAAACGAAAGACGCTGCCGTTGGCGGGCGGCGACAGGGTGACCTGGGTATCGGCGGCATCCGCATCGCCGCTGTTGTCCGCCGGTGTCGCGAAACTGCGCCACAAATCCGTCAGGCCCCGGCCTTCCTGGGTTGGGTTCTCCAACACATGCGGCGAGGGGCCGTCCTGCAGGATGATCGATTTGCCTTCGTCGTCATGGCCGGTAACGATCCGGCGGACCGGTCTTAACATCATGCGCCTCCTGGTTATTGCGGAGTATCAGGGTCGCATGTTTCGCCATGTCCAGAGCATGTTTTTTTGAACACGCTCAGATTCTTAAGGTTCGGGCAATTGAACCAATTACCCAAGCCACACCAATCCTGCCGGGACGGCGATCGCGGCTAATTGAAAATTGCCCGAAGACGCAAAAAAACCCCGCGTGCCCTTCAGGCATCACGGGGTTTTTCTTTTTGATCCAATAGGGCTTGGCCACAGCACGTCATTTTTGGTCTGTCGATCCATCCCCATCTCTCGATCACGAGACCGAGTTTTGGTTCGTTCCAAATGGTCAGGTGGCGTATCGTTCAATCGCCTCTCCCATTTCTTTGCGATGAAAAACGCTACGACATTATGTCAAATCACGCAAGCGGCAAATTGAAATTGTGATCGCCACGGAGGCCCGGCCGCGCCAGTCCGATGTCAACCGCGCCAGAAGGTGCGGGAGAACAGGACCATCACGGTCAACAGTTCCAGCCGGCCCAGCAGCATGCCCATCGCCAGCAGCCATTTCGCCATGTCGGGCAGCGGCGCGAAGGTGCCCGACGGCCCGATAACATCGCCCAGGCCCGGGCCCACATTGGCGATGGCGGTGCCGGCGCCGGATACCGCCGTCAGGAAATCCAGGCCCATCAGGCTGAGCGCCACCGCCAGCACGGCGAAACTGAGGGCGAACAGGAAAAAGAAGCTCATCACCGAATCCATCACCGAGTCGGGAATGGGCCGGCGGTTGAAGTTGGCGACAAAGACGCCGTGCGGCTGCAGCAGGCGGCCCATCTGCGTGCGGGCGGCGGCATAGAGCACCTGAAAACGGAAGATCTTGATGCCGCAGGAGGTCGATCCGGCGCAGCCGCCGATGAACATCACAAAGAAGAACAACACCACGGCGAAACCGCCCCATTCGCCATAGTCATCGGTGGCGTAGCCGGTGCCGGTCAGGATCGAGGTGACGTTGAAGGCGGTGAAGCGCACCGCCTGGCCCAATGCGACCCCGTTGCCGCCGACCTGCCACAGGGTCATGCCGGCAATGGCGGCACACAATATGGCGAAGAACCAGCGTACCTGACTGTCCCGCCACAACGCCAGGGGGCGGCCGCGCAGGACCTGGAAATACAACAGGAACGGCAGGCTGCCGATGATCATGAAGGCGGTGGCGGTGTAGTCGATCAGGGCGCTGTCATAGATTCCGATCGAGGCATCGGATGTGGAAAATCCACCGGTTGCAATGGTCGTCATGGCATGCGCCGCCGCTTCGAACGGCGGCATGCCCGCGGCCCAGTAGACCAGGGCGCAGATCACCGACAGCGAGAGATAGATAACGCTGATCGTGCCGGCGATCTGGGCCGTGCGCGGCAGAACCTTTTCCGAGGCATCCGAGCTTTCCATGCGGAATAACTGCATCCCGCCGACCTGCAGGATCGGCAGAATGGCGACGGCGGTGACGATGATGCCGATGCCGCCCATCCATTGCAGCAGGGCGCGCCAGATCAGAATGCCGGGCGGTGCGTCCTCCAGCCCCGAGATCACCGTTGAACCGGTGGTGGTGATACCGGACATGGCCTCGAAAAACGCATCCGTGTAGCTGAGATTGAGGTCGGAAAAGGCAAACGGCAGGGCCGCGAAGGCCGGCGTCACGACCCAGATGGAGGTGGTCAGGACAAAAGCCTGGCGCAGATGCAGATCCTCGCCGCTGCCCCAACAGGTGATGCTGAGGGCGCCGCCGACGAAGCCGGTCAGAAACGCCGCCACCAGGAAGACCTGCCAATCCGGGTGGCCGACCCGCGCGTCCAGCAATACCGGCACCAGCATGGCGACGCCAAGAATCAATAACAGTATGCCATTGACCAGGAAAACCGCCCGATATTCCCTCATGGCCGCGGTCTCTAGTCTTCCGGCGCCAGCCGCACGGCGCCGGCCGCCGCCAATTGGTCGATCTTTCCGTCGTCATAACCCAATTCGGAAAGGATCCGCCGGCCATGCTGGCCAAGTGTTGGCGCCTGCTGGCCGGGGTCGTCGGGATCGATCGGCGCCGTGCCGGGTATCTGCGCCAACGGCACCATGCCCATGCCCGGCTGCGCCATGGTCTGGAACGCCTTGGTCGCGACAACGTGCGGATCGGCCATCCAGTCGCCATAGTCGGCAACGGCATGGGCCAGGACCCCGGCGTCCTTGAAGCGGGCCGCCCATTCGGCGGTGGTGTGCTGCAGCAGGATCTCCTGCACGGCGGGGCCCAGGCTGTCCATGTGCTGGGCCCGACCGGCAAAATCCTGATAGCGCGGATCGTCGGCCAGGGCGGGCTGGCCCAGGGCCAGGCACAGTTGCTTATACTGCTCTTCCTTGACCAGGGTGACGGCGATGAAGCCGTCCTGGGTGTTGTAGCAGCCGGCCGGCGCGTTGTTCGACGCCGATATGCCGCCCTCGAGATGAAAATCCGCGATCTTCGAGGTCTGCAGCGCCGCCGCCGCCTGCATCAGACTGCAATCGATCAGGCGCCCCTCCGCCGTGTCCCGGCGTGCATACAGGGCCGTGGACAGCGCCTGATAGGCATACAGCGCGGTAACGCAGTCGATGATGAAATGATTGACGCGGTGCGGCAGTTCATCGTTGCCCCGGTTGATCGACATCAGTCCGGAAAACGCCTGCACCACCGTATCGGTGGCGGGCTCCCCCGAATAGGGGCCTTCCTGGCCATAGCCGCTGACCGAGAGATAGATGACGCCGGGGTTGAGCTTGCGCACGTCGTCATAGCCCAGGCCGAACCGGGCGCAGACGCCGGGCCGAAAACCTTCGATGAAAACATCGCAATCGGCCGCCAGATCCTGGGCCACCGACAGCCCGCCGGGGTTCTTCAGATCAAGCGCAATGCTTTTCTTGCCCCGGTTGGCGGTCATGGAAATGGTCGAATGATCGCCATAGACCGCGCCCAGGCCGCGGGCCCAGTCGCCTTCGGGCGGCTCCACCTTGGTGATATCGGCGCCGTATTGGGCCAACAGCGCGGCGCAATAGGGACCTGCGTAGCCTTGGCTCATATCCAGAACCTTCAGGCCGTCGAATGGTTTTTCGTAGCTCATGGCGCGGTATCTTATTCCGAACCATGGCGCGGTGGCCAGGGAATGGTGGTCAGGAGATTGTCTCGGGCAGGATTCGGGCCTACTCAATCGGTGATTTCACCCAGCCATATCATGGCGGATTCCAAATCCCGAAAAACCATTGTCTCCGGTGCCTGGGGCGTACCGTCGACGAGTGCAAGCATCACGCGGCCATAGCCATAAAGGAGGTCCTTGGTGGCGACCATAGCGATTCGGCCCATGCCGCTGACTTCGTTGCGCATCTTGAAACTGGATACAATCGAACGCACACCGTCCGCGCTTAGTTCTGCCGTTTCCACCGCCCGCACGTCGATAAGAATGGACAGCCCCGGCTTGAGCTTTGGGCCCTCGGCCAATTGGACATAGAAACGGACGATTTCGTCTTCGCTAAGCGCACCGGTCCAAGTCTCAAAGAGAATGTCGCGGTCATCATCCACACGATAGGTAACGCCCATGGCCCAGCTTCTCCAAAATGCCGCCGGGACGTTTTTAAAATAACGCCCGCACCAGCGCCTTAAGGGCCGTCTGCCGTAAACCTATGCGCTTGCGAACAGGTCCGCAATATTATGACAAATGAATTTTCGATTTCGCCCGGGCGCAAAGTTGCCTAGCCGGCACTGCACGACCCGCCGCCCAGGACACAGAACCGGGCGCAATGGGGGTGGTTCAGGGCAACCGCGCCGTCGGCCGCCGCCAGGGTGGAGCCCAGCTTGAAGCGGGCATCGTAGGGCAGCAGGGTACAGGGCATCACGGTCAGGTCCGCATCGCCCTTGTGCTTCACCACCATGCGCGAGGCGGCGCACATCATGGCCCCGGGCGATACGTTCAGAATATCCCAGCAGGCGGTGGTGATTTCCGGCACGTCGAGCGCCTCATCCATCTCTGGGAACAGCACCAATGCGCCGGGATCGGCGGCATCAACGGGAATGCCGTGGGCCGCGAATAGGCGGGCGTAGCCTTGGCGCAAGGTATCTTCTTCCTGGCCCGACAGGGTCCGCCCCGCGATGTTGATGTTGAAGCCATTTTCCGCCAGCCATGTCAGGCCCGTCAGCATGCGGTCCCAACTGCGGGGTCCGCGTTCCAGATCATGCAGGCCGGGCGCGTAATGGTCGACGGATACGCGCAAGCACAGCCGATCGCCGTATTCCTCGCGCAACGCCAACAGGCCGTCCGCCAGCTTCATCATCGGCCGCATGGCGTTGGTCAGCACCAGAACCTGATAGCCGCGCCGCAATGCATCTTCAAGCATGGCGAGAATTTCGGGATTCATGAAGGGTTCGCCGCCGGTGAAGCCGATTTCACGGGCCCGCCAGTCAGCCTGCAATTCATCCAGCATGGCGGCGACCTCTTGGGCCCGCAAATACGACAGCCGGTCGTTGCTGGGACTGGATTCGATATAGCAGTTCGTGCAGGTAAGGTTACAGACCGTACCGGTGTTGAACCACAGCAGATCCAGATTTTGCAACGCCACCGCGGCCCGTGGCTGGCCGTCGCGCGTGCGGCCGGGATCGCAGAATTTTGCCCGATCCAACGCGGCGGGTACTTTATCCGGTACGGCACTGTTCATTGTTTGTATCCCAAATCAACGGAAGTGCGCCAAGTTTCACGGACGCCGTGCCATTGTCAACGGCTCAAACCACCTCGTCGCGCGACTGTGATCAAGGTTGTATGAAAAACCCGCCCAAATCCCGGCGTTTCGTATTTTTTGCGTCTGTGTTAAACACCATCCTGCGCGGGCGTAGCTCAATGGTAGAGCAGGAGCTTCCCAAGCTTAAGACGAGAGTTCGATTCTCTTCGCCCGCTCCAATCCACCATTCGAGGACGCCGTAATGAGTAAGTTGAAGGCGGTTTTTCACTATGCGGCCAGCGATGGCATCGCGGAGCGCCTGGCCGCCGCCGAGAGCGATTGGCTGTCCATCGAAACCTGTGACGAGGAAGACGAGAACCGCCTGTTCGAGTTGATGCCGACAGCGGACGTGCTGTGGCACGTGCTGAAGCCGGCAACGGCTGAAGTGATCGCGGCGGCGCCCAATCTGCGTTTGATCCAAAAGATCGGCGTCGGCGTCAATACCATCGATCTCGATGCCGCCCGGGCCCGCGATATCCCGGTCTGCAACATGCCCGGCACCAACAGCCAGGCCGTGGCGGAGGCCACGGTGCTGCTGTTGCTGTCGGCCCTGCGCCGCGCCGCCGCGTTCCATGATGCGGCGCGCCGGGGCGAGGGCTGGCGGCTGGATCCGGCGATCTTCGACAAGGTTGGCGAAGTGGCGGGACGTACGGTCGGTCTGGTCGGCTATGGCGAGGTCGGCCGCCGGGTCGCCCCGGTTCTACACGCCCTGGGCGCCAAAATCATCTACACCTCGACTTCTCCCAAACCCGACGCCCTGGGTGAATGGCGGGAGCTGGCGGATTTGCTGGCCGAAAGCGACGTTATTTCGCTGCACATGCCGGTCACGCCGGAAACCGAGAACCTGCTGGATGCCGCCGCCTTCGCCGCCATGAAGCCCGGCGCCGTCCTGGTCAACACCGCCCGCGGCGGCCTGGTGGATCAGGCCGCGCTATACGATGCCTTGACGAAAGGCAGCCTGTTGGCCGCCGGCCTGGATGTTTTCGCCCAGGAGCCGATTGCCGAAAACGATCCCCTGCTGAGCCTGGATAATGTGGCGTTGATGCCCCATGTGGCCTGGCTGACGCCGCAAACATTTGAGCGCAGCATCGAGATCGCCGTGCACAACAGCCGTGTCGTCCTTGACGGCGGTGAATTTCTGCACCGGGTCGTCTGATGCGGGCAACGGACACAGCCATGAAGGACAATCCGCCTTTTCTCGACCTCGTTCATTTCGAGGATTTCGCCATGGGCGACGTCTATGCCTATGGCGCTTATGAGATGAAGCAGGATGAAATGATCGCCTTCGCCAGACAGTTCGATCCCGAACCGTTTCATTTGGATGCGGATGCGGCGAAGCGCCTGGGCTGGCCGGACCTCATCGCCTCGGGACCGCACGTCTGCGCCGCCTGGCGCCGGATGTCCAAGGACGCCTTTATTGCCGCCGACGCCTTCGTCTCCCCCGGCTGGGCCGAGATTAGCTGGCTGAAGCCGGTCGTCGTCGGCCATGTCCTGAGCGTACGGTCGGAAGTACAAGTTTTGCGGCCCCTGAAAAGCCGGCCAAACCTTGGCTATGTGGAGTTTAGAAACGAAATTCGCAACCAGCATGGCGAACTGACGACAACATTGGTGACCAAATGGATGGTCCACCGCCGCAGCACGGACTAGGCGGGCCGAATAAGGAAACGAGGTGAGCATGAATACGCCGCGCATAGATCTTTACAGCGACACCCACACCAAGCCGACACCGCCGATGCGCCAGGCCATGGCGGAGGCCGAGGTTGGTGACGAGCAGAATTTCGAAGACCCCACGGTCAACAAACTTTGCGCCATGGTGGCGGAATTGCTGGGGCAGGAGGCGGCGGTATTCCTGCCCTCGGGCACCATGTGCAATCAGATCGCATTCCGGGTCCATTGCCGCCCCGGCGACGAGATCATCCTCGACTACTTCGCCCACCCCATTAATGCCGAAAGCGGCGGGCCATCGGCGCTGGCCCAGGCCCAGACCCGCACCCTGCAGACCGAGCGCGGCATTTTCACCGCCGATCAGGTGCGCGAGGCGATCCGCCCCGTGCGCCGGCATGTGCCCAGCAGCCGGGTTCTATCGGTGGAGAACACCACCAACGCCGGCGGCGGCAGTGTCTGGCCCATCGCCGATATCGCCGCCGTCACGGCGGTGGCGAAAGAGAACGGCATGGCGGCCCACATGGACGGCGCGCGCCTGATGAACGCGGTGGTGGAAAGCGGCACCCCGGCCAAGGAATATGGCCGGCATTTCGATAGCCTGTGGCTGGATCTGTCGAAAGGCCTGGGCTGCCCCGTGGGCGGCGTGCTGGCCGGCAGCGCGGATTTCATCGAGCAGGCCTGGCGCTTCAAGCAGCAGATGGGCGGGGCCATGCGCCAGGCCGGCATCATCGCCGCCGCCGGGGTTTACGCCCTGGAGCATCACGTGGACCGCCTGGCCGAGGATCACGAGAATGCGCGTACGTTTAGCCGCGCCATCGCGCAGATCCCCGGCATCAAGATGATCTTCGACCGCTGCGAAACAAATCTGGTGTTCTTCGATGTCTCCGAGACCGGCATGGACGCCGCGACGGTGGCGGAAAAATTGTTGGCCCACGACGTCCGCATCGGCGCCATGGGCCCCTACCGCATGCGCGCCGTGACCCATCTGGACATAAATGCCGGCCAGTTGGAGGAAGCGGCGGAGGCGCTGCGCAAGGTCGTGGCCTAAGCGCCGATCATTTAGGCGACGGCGTCCAGCTCCTCGTCCGTCGGAAAGCGACCCTCTTGATTCCTCTATCTAAAAGGGATGCGTCCCATTTAACCATGATTCCGGGGCATAGTTTATGCTCCAAACTGGTTGCGAGCGCTTTCGGTGCCAATCAATCTATTGACGCCAATATAGGATTGTTACTGACTAAGCGCCCGACGATAAGTAGAGAGAATTTGCCAGGACATTTCATCTTCAATCATTATTCCTTCACGAGCCGGCCCTGGCAGAAATGGTCCGCCATCGCTCCCGACACTCAATAGACGCCACAGGGCTTTTTCTATGTCACTGCGGTTGGGAGCAGATTCCCCAAACGCGGTGGCAAAAACCCGGCCTACATTGGTCCCCATGGCCGGAGTCAATATATCCATGTTGTCGGGCAGGAAGCCGAAACCTAGAAAGACGATGGTCTCCGCTTCACTAACTTCTGCCTTGATCGCATCCATTGTTCCCTGGTCACGCTGTTCAGTAAAAGTGTTTATCCGGCCTGATACTTCAATCAGATTTTCCCGTGTAAGATGTTGTCCAAAAGTGACGCCGCCCGGAGTGTTAGGAGCAGTTAGATCGCCGACTAGTCCATATGGATGTAAGATAGATAAACTCTCAGAAACCAGCCGCCGCGCCTCATCTATTTCAATTTGGTAGTGGAGTGTTATCGCATGAATCAAAAAGTGTTCAATACATCTGTCATAATTAAAACAAACGATAGAAATGTTATCAAACAGGGTACTGATCTGATCGATCCGCACCCCTTCAAAAAGCATTTTTGAGAACGGCACGAACCAAGATTCATCCAATTTATCCAATTCAAGCCGAGCATCCATTTGGCTTGGGTCAACCATCAAGTCGCTTTGTTGTTCTTCACCAAGAATGAACAACGCGATGGCGCACTTTCCACAGAAGGCAACCAGTTCATCCGTGTGGTGGGTGTCGATGAATTGATCTATGGAATTGGCAAATCCATATGCTAAGTGGATTTTTCTCGCCGCCGCTATGACTGCGTTCAAGGTGTCGTAATCTTCACGATATCGATTTTGCCAAGTATCAAACAGTACGCGATTTCCGGATGCCAGCGTGTTCCTGAACTCAAAGTGATAGTCCATTTCACGAGCGATGGTTTCCAGCAGACTTCCGCCAAGTGGAAGCCCCACTTCGTTGCTAGCGCCCGCACCCACTACGAATAAGGTTTTGGTGTTGAACATCGCTCCCGTTTTCCTAGCTTTTTAGAAGATCTTCAATCGTTTTTAGTAATTCCGCCATTCTGAGTTTATTCTTAGAGAGGATAGCGTCTGCACCCACCTCATATAATTGGGCCACCCTGGCCGTCTCTGCGTAACCTGTAACAACGAGAGCTTTTGTCCTACTACTGCCATTTTTCGCAGCGATAACTACTTCGCGACCATCGCCATAAGGCATGACCAAGTCGGTAATAACCAAATCAAATTCATGCTCGACCATGGCGGTTAGAGCGTCAAATGTTTCATCGAATCCCACAACAGCATACCCACGACTCTCTAGAAAGCCGCAAAATAGTTTCAATAAATGTGGCTCATCATCGACGACAAGCAGAGTTGCTTTACCTTCATCAGAAACCTGGATTCTCGTACTTCTCGCAGTGGCAACGCTGTCCGACAGTGGGCCTTGAGGAGCGCAATCAAGGATGAGTTTGTGAACGCCGGAGAGGACCGCCTCTAAATAAGCCACTGTCGTGCCAATATTGTTGTTGGCAAAGGCAAACTCGGCCTCGTCTATTAGCGAACATAAGTCTTGGTGCAGTTTAGGATAATTATTATCACTCTCACGCAATAAGACCTGGAATTCCTTAACTCTTAAAACGAGTCTTCTATAAAGCGCTATGGTGCGACTTAACTCCGTTGACGCATGAAACTGACCAGTAGCCCTGGTCCGATATGGCAAGTGTGTTGCCTGACGATACAATGAAAGACAAGCACCCCAAGCATCATTGAGCGGATAAGCTTCCTCGCGATTTAGAATGCGCTCAATTTTTGCCAGGGACTTATCCCAAGACAACAGCATTACATACCTGTTAAAAACGATAGGCAGTGAAGTAAAGACAGCCTGGAAGAGAAGGGGGTGCCGTGTTGCCTCACCCAATACGAAGTCAATAATCTCATCGTCGTGAATATTAAGCGCATAACAGTCGTTTTTAGCAACCGAGCTCAACTGAATCATAGGTCTGGATAGCGTGGTCGTTGAGTCATACTTTGACGTATCCGAAAATTTCTGATCCAAAAGATTTTCAAACTCTAATTCTGTCTCGCCGTGTTTTAATTTCTTAAAACGGAGTCCATGTCGGGTCAATACCACTAACCCAAACACGACGGCGACAATCACCAAAGTAGTTCCAACGTATGGCATCAGTTCGTTCACTTGTGCCATCCTTGCGGGTCAGCATCTATTTCATCGAAACAAAGAGATATTCTTCTTGCAGGTCTCAACTGTCTTTTCGCAATACGTTAGCTGTATCCAGTAATCCAATCATCAGTGATCTACGAAATGACCCGCAAATTTCATCAGATCATGCCATATACCAGCCACTAAAAGCACTAAATACAATTATGAAACGATTGTTTTCTCTCGCGTCTCGTAAACGTCGAAAATGCTGGTGTCGTGGTGCCGTACGTCATCCCGACTCCAGCAACTCAAAAGAATGATATCACAACAAGAATACGCCAGACGCCAAGCCAGACAAACCGACGCTTTCAATCAAAGCACGTTGGCCAAGCTCAATCCCATTGAAGAACCCTCAGAAAAAGCGGACGCTACCCTTATTAGTTCTTGTTGCTGGCCCCGTTAGGTCGCACATTTGCCCCGCCTCCCCAATGTTGTTCTTGACGGTCTGCCGCGGATCGGTCCGCCAGGACAAGATCGCCCCGCTCGCCCTCGGGTCCCGGAACGATTATATCGGCAACGACGGCAACGACGCCCCCGGCGGCGGGCTCATCCTGGCCAGAGCGGGCTGCCGCAAGCGTTTTGCGTCCGTCTTCGCCGCCCCGGCTTAAGCGATGGCGTCCAGTTCCTCGTCCGTGGGGAAGCGGCCCTCGGCCTTTTTGGAATAGGCCAGGCGGCCGTCGACGGTGATCTCGAAGACGCCGCCGCCGCCGGGGGTCAGGCTGATATCGGCACTTAGGCGGTCCTGAATCCGGTCCCTCGCACGGAGGGCTGTGGGTTCGTAGTTTCACATCTGACAGTATTCGATATCGATCTTCATCTTTTTCTCCAAACTTACGAAATGCCGCGCTGTTTACAAATTCTATCGTAGGCATCGTTGATGGTGGCCAGCTTCTCGGTCGCCAAATCAACAAACTCCTGGGGTAAACCGCCGGCGATGGCACGGTCTGGGTGATTAGCCAAAATCAGCGCCCGCCAGGTCTGTTTTACCGTCTCGTCATCCGCATCCGCCTCGATCCCCAAAATGGTATAGGGATCAGCCAAATCAGGGCCCATATGATAGGCCCGGACGCGGGAAAATCCAGCCTCGTCAAAGCCGAAGATTTCGGCCACCTTGCGCAGATAATCCAATTCCGCCGGATGCACCACCTGATCCGCCTTGGCGATCTGGAACAGGCCGTGCAGCAAATCTTCCAAAACTTGCGAGGCAGGATCGAACAGGCCGGCGATTTGCCCCGCATAAGCCTCGAAGCCGGCGACATCCTTGCGCGCCAGATTGAAGACGCGGGCAACGTTCTTCATATCCTCGGGCGAAACCTTGAAGACCTGTTTGAAGGCCTCGACCTCGTCGCGGGTGACCTGCCCGTCGGCCTTGGCCATCTTCGCGCCCAGGGCAATGACGCCGATGGTAAAGGCCACCTGCCGGGTGCCCCCATCACCCGCACCGCTTTCGCCCGTGAACTCGCCGGCAATATTGCGCAGGGTATCGGCCGCCTGTTCGGCGATACCGCCAAGCAGGGCACCCAGCGGCCCGTCCAACGCGCCGCCCACGCCACGAACAATTCTGTTCCAAATACTCATGCCGCCAATCAGTCCTCTCGCGCGGTCGGCTACCCTTATACCAAATTGCGGTGATAGGACGCTGACCGGCAATTGGCAAGTAGCTGGTTGTCAAAATGACAAATTATCGATAAATTATCATCAAATTATCACTATAAGGACCTGTATCATGCCTGAAAAATGGGATTTCTGGATTGATCGCGGCGGCACGTTCACGGATGTGGTGGCCCGGCGGCCCGAAGGCGGCTACCTGAGCCACAAGCTGCTCTCGGAAAATCCCGAGCAGTATCCGGATGCCGCCCTGCAGGGTATCCGCGATCTGCTGGGCGTGGCCAAGACCGATCCCATACCCACCGAGCGTGTCGCGACGGTCAAGATGGGCACCACCGTCGGCACCAACGCCTTGCTGGAGCGCAAGGGCGACCGCACCCTGTTGGTCACCAACACCGGTTTCCACGACGCCCTGCGCATCGGCTATCAGAACCGGCCGCATTTGTTCGAGCTGAATGTGCAGCTGCCGGAAATGCTCTACGAGCAGGTATTGGAGGTGGATGGCCGATACACCGCCCATGGCGAGGAGCGTACAGCAATCGACCTGGCCGGCGCCCGCGCCGGTCTGCGGGCCGCCTTTGACGACGGCATCCGGGCCTGCGCCATCGTCTTCATGCACGGCTATCGCTTTTCCGATCACGAAAGGGCGGTGGCGGATGTGGCGGGCGAGATCGGCTTCACCCAGATTTCCACCTCGCATCAGGTCAGCCCCCTGATGAAGCTGGTGGGCCGGGGCGATACCACCGTCGTCGATGCCTACCTGTCGCCGATCCTGCGCCGCTATGTGGACCGGGTCGCCGCCGAATTGGGCGATGCCCGTCTGATGTTCATGCAATCCAACGGCGGCCTGACCGATGCCGGCCTGTTTCAGGGCAAGGACTGTATCCTCTCGGGCCCGGCGGGCGGCGTGGTTGGCGCCGTGCGTACCACCGCCATGGCGGGTTTCGAGAAGATCATCGGCTTCGACATGGGCGGCACTTCCACCGATGTCTCGCACTACGCGGGCGACTTCGAGCGGGCCTTCGAGAGCGAGGTCGCGGGCATCCGCATGCGGGCGCCGATGATGCATATCCACACCGTCGCCGCCGGCGGCGGTTCCATCCTGCATTACGACGGCAGCCGCTTCACCGTCGGCCCGGACTCCGCCGGCGCCAACCCCGGCCCGGCCTGTTACCGGCGCGGCGGACCGCTGGCGGTGACCGATTGCAATGTCATGCTGGGCAAACTGAACCCGGACTTCTTCCCCAAGGTATTCGGCCCCAACGGCGATGAACCCCTGAACCGCGAGGTGGTGGCGGAGACGTTCGCCGCCCTGGCCAGCGAGGTGGAGGCGGCTGGCGGCGGGTCGATGACGCCGGAGGCGATCGCCGAGGGCTACTTGACCATCGCCGTGGAAAACATGGCAAATGCGATCAAGAAGATCTCGATCCAGCGCGGCTATGATGTTTCGGAATACGTGCTGAGCTGCTTCGGCGGCGCCGGCGGTCAGCACGCCTGTCTGGTGGCCGACGCCCTGGGCATGAAAAAAGTTTTCATCCACCCCCTGGCCGGCGTGCTGTCGGCCTACGGCATGGGTTTGGCGGATGTCCGCGCCATGCGGGAGCGGGCAGTGGAAGCGGTCCTGGACGAGGGACAAATGCCGGCCCTGGCGAAGGCCCTGGACGAGCTGGCGGCGGAGGGCCTGGCGGAGCTGCACGGCCAGGATATCGCCGGCGACCGGATCAGTGTCCTGCGCAAGGTACACCTGCGCTATGAGGGCACGGACACCGCCCTGGTGGTGGATTTCGCCGATCTGGCCGGCATCGTGGCTGCTTTCGAGGAGGCGCATAGGCAGCAATTCGGCTTTATCGACCGAACCAAGGCGCATGTGATCGAAGCTGTCTCGATCGAGGCCGTTGGCGCCGGCGAACCGGCGGTCGACGCGCCGTTGGATGCCACGGGGGGCGGCCGCGCCGACACCATACCGCCGCTCGCAACGGTACAGGCCTACATGGCGGGCGGCTATCATGCCGCACCCATCATCGACCGGAACCATATGCGCCCCGGGGACAAGGTCAGCGGCCCCGCCATCCTGCGCGAGGATACCGCCACCACGGTGATCGAACCCGGCTGGCAGGCCGCCATGACCGAGGTCGGCCATCTGGTACTCAGCCGCATCCAGCCGTTGCCGAAGCGGGTCGCCATCGGCACCGACGTCGATCCGGTCATGCTGGAAATCTTCAACAATCTGTTCATGTCCACGGCCGAACAGATGGGCCTGGTACTGCAGAAAACCACCAATTCGGTCAACATCAAGGAGCGTCTGGACTTCTCCTGCGCGGTGTTTGACCGCGTCGGCGAGTTGATCGCCAACGCACCGCATATTCCGGTGCATCTGGGTTCGATGGACGAATCCATCAAGGCGGTGATCCGCGTCCACGGCGCCGCCATGCGGCCCGGCGACGTCTTCGTTCTGAACGCGCCCTATAATGGCGGCACCCATCTGCCGGATGTCACGGTCATCACGCCGGTGTTCGACGACGACGATGCCGGCGAGGCGGCGACGGTGCTGTTCTATGTCGCCTCCCGCGGCCACCATGCGGAAATTGGCGGCATCTCGCCCGGCTCCATGCCGCCCAACAGCCGCACCGTGGAAGAGGAAGGCATTCTGATCGACAACATCAAACTGGTCGATCAGGGGCATTTCCTGGAAGATGAAATGCGCGCCTTGCTGGCCTCCGGCCCTTACCCGTCGCGCAATCCCGACAGCAACATCGCCGATCTGAAGGCGCAGATCGCGGCCTGCGAAAAGGGCGTCCAGGAACTGCGCCGGGTGGTGGAGCATTTCGGCCTCGACGTGGTCTATGCCTATATGGGCCATGTCCAGGATAATGCGGAAGAATCCGTCCGCCGGGTGATCGACGTTCTACAGACCGGCAGCTTTGAAGTTCCATTGGACAACGGCTCCAGGATCCACGTGGACGTTTCCATTGATCACGACAACCGTAGCGCCAGAATTGACTTCACCGGCACCTCCGCGCAACTGGAGAGCAACTTCAACGCACCCACCGCCGTTTGCCGTTCCGCCGTCCTTTATGTTTTCCGCACCCTGGTGGACGGCAACATTCCCCTGAACGCCGGCTGTCTGAAACCGATCGAAATCATCATTCCCGACGACTGCATGCTGAACCCGAAATATCCCGCCGCCGTGGTCGCCGGCAATGTGGAAACCTCGCAGAATATCGTCGATTGCCTGTTCGGCGCCCTGGGCCGCCTGGCCGCCTGTCAGGGCACCATGAACAACTTCACCTTCGGCGATGACGAGTTGCAGTATTACGAGACCATCTGTTCCGGCACCCCGGCCGGCCCGGGCTTCCGCGGTACCGACGCGGTGCATGCCCATATGACCAATTCGCGGCTGACCGATCCGGAAATTCTGGAATGGCGCTTCCCCGTGATGCTCGACAGTTTCGCCATCCGGCCCAATTCCGGGGGCAAGGGCGCCTATAATGGCGGCGCGGGGATCTTGCGCCGGATCCGCTTTCTGCGTCCCATGACCGCCTCGATCCTGTCCTGCCGCCGGCTGGTGGCGCCCCATGGCATCGCGGGGGGTGGCGACGGCGAACCGGGGCGCTGCTGGGTCGAACGGGCGGATGGCGGCCACGAGGAACTGTCGGGCTGCGACAGCACCGAAATGACGGCGGAGGACGTCTTTGTCATTCAGACCCCGACGGGCGGGGCTTATGGGGAGGCGGCATCATGACCGAGAAATCAGACGGCAGAGCCATCGTATCATCGGCCCATCTGGTTTCCGCCGAGGCGGCCGAATTGAGCGAGTTTGAGTTCGGCCTGAACATGGCCGTCAACGCCTATCATCGCTGGATCGTGCGCTGCATGGCCGCCGCCGGACAGGAAGGATTGGGCGCCCTGGACATACTGGTTCTGCATCTGGTCAACCATCGGGAGCGGGAGAAACGCCTGTCGGACCTGTGCTTCCTTTTGAATATCGAGGACAGCCACGTGGTCAACTATGCCCTGAAGAAACTGGCCAAGCAGGCGTTGATCATCGCCCATCGCCGGGGCAAGGAATCCTATTACGCCACGACGGAAACCGGCCAGGCCGCCTGCCAGCGCTATCGGGATATCCGCGAAGACTGCCTGATTGCCAGCCACGCCGCCCTGGGCCATGATAACAGCGAAATCGGCGAAGCGGCGCGCATGCTCCGCGTCCTCTCGGGTCTGTATGATCAGGCCGCCCGCGCCGCGGCCTCGCTGTAGCGCATACCTGAAAGAAACCACTTGCTGCAATTGGCGCCCATTCTGCTGGCTCTGACGTCGGCGACCTTGTTCGCGATCTCCATTCTGGTGCTGCATAACGGCCTGCGCCACGCGGATTCCGAGTCCGGTTCGCTGATCCAGATCAGCGCCACGGCGGCGTGCTACTGGCTGTTCGCGCCCTGGCTGCTGGAGAGCTGGATGTGGCTGACCACGGCGGCGGTGATCTTTGCCGCCATCGGTTTGTTCAAGCCGTTTCTTTCGGCCAACGCCGCGTTGCTGGGCGTGCATTACCTAGGGCCGACGCCAACCGCCACCCTGGCCGCAACCTCGCCCCTGTTCGGCGCCGCCTTTGGCGTGTTTTTCCTCAGCGAACACCTGACCACGCCAATCGTGCTGGGCACCGCGGCGATTATGGGCGGCTCGATCGTTTTGGCCCAGCAAGGCCGGGGCGGAAGCAAGGCGTCGTGGCCCCTCTGGGCTCTATTGTTGCCCCTGGCCGCCGCCTTTATCCGTGCCGCCGGCGATGCCTTTACCAAGTTCGGCATGCTGGAACTGCCCAGCCCCTATTTCGCCGGTTTGGTCAGCTTCACGGTTTCGGTGGTGGTCGCCTTCACCTTCTATGTTTCCAGACACCGCCGGCTGCCGCGCGTGGGCCGGGGTCACGGCAGCGGTTGGTTCATGCTGGCGGGGATGATCAACGGTGTGTCCGTCTATTGCCTGAACAGCGCCCTGCAACTGGGCGAAGTCATCGTGGTGATCCCCCTGGTATCGGCCTCACCCATGCTGACCCTGCTGCTGAGCGTCTTTCTGGTGCGGCGGGAAACGATCACCCGCCATTGTCTTATGGCGGTGCTGTTGGTGGTCCCCGGCGTTATCATGATCGCGCTGGGCCGATAGATGACTGCCGTCTCCATCTGCCTTGGATTTCTGGCCCGGCATGCCACCAAGTTTCTTGCCATCGGCGTCCTGACCGGGCTGTTTCTGCCGCCCTTGGCCGAATTCATGCGTCCGGCCCTGGCGCCGGCCATTTTCATCAATCTGGTCCTGGCCCTGATCCGCCTGGATTTTGGCGATGTCGCCTCGTTCCTGCGCCGGCCGGTGCTGTTGTTGCTGTTCACGGCTTTCGCCCTGGGACTGTCCCCCGTCATCATGGCGGGCGCGGTCTGGTCCATCGGCCTGCCCGCCGGCCTGGCCGCCGGTCTGGTCATGATGGCGGCATCGGCGCCCATTACCTCCGCCACCACCTTCGCCCTGATCCTTGGGCTGGATGCCGCCTTCGCCATCGCCGCGACGGTTGTCTGCCATCTGCTGCTGCCGTTCACGCTGCCGGCCATGGCCCTGTGGCTGCTGGATCTGGAACTGCGGATCAGCCTGGTTGAATTCATGGGCCGGCTGGCCTTGATGATCGGCGGCGGCTTCGCCCTGGCGATCGTCGTCAAGCGCTGGCTGATGACACCGGCGCAATTGCAGCATCATGCCCGCCATATCGATGGTCTGTTGGTGGTCTGCCTGATGGTCATCGCCATCGCCATCATGGATGGCGTGACGGATTTCTTCTTTGCCCGGCCCGGTTTCGTGCTGTTGACCATCGCCGCCGCTTTCATCGCCAACGCCGCCCTGCAGGTGCTGGGCGCGGTGGCTTTTCTGCCCGCCGGGCGCAAGCTGTCCTTCACCGCCGGCCATATGGCGGGCAATTGCAACATGGCGCTGATCCTGGCCGTTCTGGCCGACCGGGCGGAGATGGAGGTGGTGATCTTCTTCGCCCTGGCGCAATTGCCCATGTATATGCTGCCCGTGGTCGCGAACCGGATCTACCGGCGATTATTGTAGCGGACGCGGTTCCACCGCACGGCCAAATGCTCTAAGTTTCCCGAATGCAAAATGTATTGATCACAGGCGCCTCGCGCGGCATTGGGCTGGAATTCGTTCGCCAGTACGACGCCGACGGCTGGCGCATCTTCGCCTGCTGCCGCACACCTGGGCAAGCAGCCGAACTAAACGACATCGCCGCCCGCTCGGACGGCCGCGTCAGCGTGCATCAGTTGGATGTGGACCAGGCCGCCTCGGTCGCCGCGCTAAAGGCCGAACTTGGCGGCCAACCCCTGGATGTGCTGTTGAACAACGCCGGCATCATGGGGCAGCGCAATGCCGCACGGGGCGATATCGACTATGACGCCTGGCAGGAGGCAATGGTCACAAATGTCATGGGGCCGATGCGCATGGCCGAGGCCTTCGCCGACAATGTCGCGGCCTCGGATCAGAAAAAGTTGATCACCATATCATCGCGCATGGGCTCCATCGGCGAGACGGCGGCGACGAATTCCATTGTCTATCGTTCCTCCAAGGCGGCGGTGAACATGGTGATGAAAATCCTGGCCAACGATCTGGGCCCGCAAGGGGTCATCGCCACGATGTTTCATCCTGGCTGGGTGCGCACGGACATGGGCGGCTCGGCGGCGGATATTTCAGCCGAGGAAAGCGCCGGCGGCATTCGTCAGGTCATCGCCGGCCTGGGCGCCGCCGACAATGGCGTCTTCCGCAACTACGACGGCGGCGTTATTCAGTGGTGACCCTGGCAGGGATAATTTCTTAGCCGAATTTGGCCAGGAACTTCACGATCGCCCGGGTCCGGTCGGTAAAAAGCTTGGGCATGAAGTAGCTGCCGGCGGCCCGATGGCCGACCTCGCCGAAGGTCGGATAGGGCCAGATCATGCCGGCCATGGCGCCGATCTTCAGGCCTTTTTCCAGAGCCAGAACCCACGGCTGGATCATCTCGCCGGCATGGGGCCCGACAATGGACGCGCCCAGGATACGACCGTTCTTGGCCGTCACGACTTTGATCAAACCGTCGATGTCCCGCTCGGCCCGGGCCCGGTCATTCTCGGCGAAGGGAAAACGCAGAATACGGATCTCGCCCGCCTGGGCCCTTGCCGCTTCCTCCGACAGGCCCACATGGGCCAGTTCCGGGTCCGTGTAGGTGACCCAGGGGACGACCGCGGCTTGCTTCGCCTTAGCCGGCAGCCGGAACAACGCATTACGAATGACGATGCCGGCGTGATGGCCGGCCACATGGGTGAACTGCAAACCGCCCGCCACATCGCCGATGGCGAAGATCTTCCTGTTCGACGTCCGCAGACGCCGGTCCACGACGATGCCCCGGCGGCCATAGTCAACGCCGGCGGCTTCCAGGTTTAGCCCTTCCACATTGGCCTTGCGGCCGGCGGCGACCAGCAAATGACTGCCGGTCACGATCGCGCCATCATCCAATTTGACGGCAACGCCGGCGGCATCGGGAAGCACCCCTTCGACCCCGACGCCGGTCAGAATGCGAACGCCCTCCCGGGCCAGACGTTGATGCACCACCGTGGTCAATTCCACGTCGTCCTTGGGCAACAGCCGGGTCTTCTCGATCAATGTCACCGCCACGCCGAGGCGCCGATGGGCCTGTGACATTTCGACCCCGATGGGACCGCCGCCGATAACGATTAGATGCGTCATGGGCTGGTCATATTCGAACAGGCTTTCGTTGGTCAGAAACGGCACGCCGTCCAGACCGGGTATGGGTGGCACCACGGGCGAGGAGCCGGTGGCAATGACAAAGCGCCGCGCCGTCACCCGTTGTCCGTTCGCCTCGATCTCTGTCGGGCCGACGAAGCGCGCCGCGCCCTCGATCACATTGACGCCCAGGGCGCGGAAACGTTCCACGGAATCGTGCGGCGCAATATCCGCGATGACGTCGCGCACATGCTGACGCACGGCCTTTTGGTCAATTTGCGGCGGCCCCACCGCGATACCAAAGCCGTCCGCGGCCCGGATATTTTGCGCCGCCTTGCCCGCCGCCAGCAGCGCCTTGGACGGCACGCAACCGAAATTCAGGCAATCGCCGCCCATCAGATGCCGCTCCACCAGGGCGACCGTGGCGCCAAGCTGGCTGGCGCCCGCGGCGACACTGAGACCGCCGGAGCCGGCGCCGATGACACAGATATCAACCTTGATCGGCGCGCTCATGCGGCCCCGCCCCTGCCTTGTTTGCGTGCCTGAAACAACTTATAGGCCAGCGGCAGCGCGGCCAGGACCGCCAGGCCAATCAGCGCGGCCAGCACATCGCCGCTCATGATCGATGCCACGGACAAATCCTCACCGCTCTCCAGAATGCTATCAAGGCCGGTGCCAACCTGGGCAAATACGAAGGTGCCCGGAATAATGCCGATAAAGGTCGCCAGGACATAGTCCCGCAGGCCGATGCCCAGGAATGCCGGGACCAGATTGACCAGGAAAAACGGAAACAACGGGATCAAACGCAGGACCAGCAGATAGTTGAAGGCGTTTTCCTGAAAGCCGGCCTCCATCTTCTGCAGAGCCGGGCCCGCCCTGGCGCGCAGGGGATCGCCCAGGGCCGTCTTGGCGATCAGGAAAATCGCGGTGGCGCCGATCGTGGCGGCGATAACCACAAGCGTGGTGGCGACGACGCTGCCGAACAGAAAACCAATAGTCACGGTCATGATCAGCCCGCCGGGCAGGGAAAATGCCACCATCACCGCGTATGCGACAAGAAAACAAAGCGCCATCAGGACCGTATGATGGGCCACATAGTCGGCCAAATCGGCGCGGTACAGGCGTAAGCTGTCCAGAGTCAGGTACCTGCCGCCATCAAGGACAAGAAAGCCGATCAGTCCCGCCGCCAGCAGCAACAGCGGCCACAGCCTTCGAAATGACAGCAGCGGCGGCGGCGATGATACATCGGCGGCATCGACCTCCCTTTCCCCGCTGTTCTTGCCCGCCATGGCAATACCCCAAATGAAACCTGCAACGCGACTATAGCGCAAACCTTAACCTGAACTAGGGACCATATCGCCCTATTTGCAGGGGTCTTGAGCAAATTGTGAAGACGACGCCAACCCGCGTGAAGGGCGCACGATCCGATCCTGGCCGCGTCCAGGCAAAACAGCGGTAAAACCGCCCTTGGGCGGCGTTGACTTCTGGTAGCCGAAAACGTATACAGCGCGTCTTGTTTTTGGCCCCTGATGGGCCGGATATTTAGATGGAGGTTGAGGGGTGAAACGTACCTTCCAACCCAGCAGACTGGTCCGCAAACGCCGGCATGGCTTTCGTCACCGTATGGCAACCGTTGGCGGTCGCCGTCTTCTGGCAAAACGGCGGTCGAGGGGCCGCAAGCAGCTTTCGGCATAGGATGAAACCGGCCGGATTTCCGGCACAGTTGAATCCGCTGGAATCTCGGCCATGGTGAACCTGCACGTGACGAACTGGGGCACGGCGAAATGCGGCACGATGAATTGGGGCTCGTGCGCCTGAAAAGGCGCGCGGACTTTTTGCGCGTCGCCAGGACGGGCCGGCGGTTTGCCGCGCCTGGTCTTGTGCTACAGGTCGCGGAACGGAAAACCGCCGGACAGACCGGCCCGGACGCCGGCGGTAGCGGCGGAGGAGTGGAGACAACGTTGGGTATTGGCTTCACGGCCAGTAAGAGAGTTGGCAATGCCGTGGCGCGTAACCGCGCCAAGCGGCGTTTGCGCGCGGCCGTGGCGGAAGTGATGCCCAGGCATGCGGCGGCGGGTCACGACTACGTACTGATCGGGCGCCAGGCAACCCTGCGCCGGCCCTTCGCCGATCTGCGGGCCGATCTGCTACAGGCGCTGCGGCGGACCAAATGTCTGGCGAAGGTGCCCGCATGAACCGCCTGGCAGTTCAGTTTCTGCGCGGCCTGATCCTGGCCTACCGCTATCTGCTCGCACCCCTGATACCGGGCCACTGCCGCTATCTGCCCACTTGCTCCCACTACGGCCTGGAAGCCCTGCGGGTGCATGGCCCCATCTGGGGTAGCTGGCTGACCCTGCGGCGCTTGCTGCGCTGCCACCCCTGGGGCGGCCATGGTTTTGATCCCGTGCCGGCGCCCCAATCAATGCCTTCCATGCCGTCCATGCGGTCCCGCAAAGACAGTCATTTGACCGGGCATCGGTCATCATACGAAATCGATAAAGCGACCCCTCATGTCTGATCAACGTAATCTAATCATCGCCATTGGCCTGTCTTTGGCGATCCTGCTGGGCTTTCAATTCTTCTTCGAGGCGCCCCGGCAGGAGCGCATGCAGAAACTGGCGGAAAAGCAGGCTGCGGAGCAGGCGACGCAGGCTGGCCAGGGTCCGGATGGATCGCTTATCCCAGCCGCCCCCAATGCCGCCGGAACCGGCAGCCCCACGACCGGTGCGGGAAGAGTATCGGGCGCCATACCGGGTGCGCCGGCGCTTCCCGCCAACCCCGGCGCCAACCGCGAGGCGGCGATAAAACTGTCGCCCCGCCTGCCGGTGAACGGCGCCCGGCTGGGCGGCTCCATCTCCCTCAAGGGCGCCCGCATCGACGATCTGACCATGCTCGACTACAAGCAGACGATCGAGGATGGCAGCCCCGCCGTTACTTTGTTTTCGCCGAACGGCGCGCCCGAGCCCTATTTCAGCCAGTTTGGCTGGGTCCCCATTGGTGAATTGAAGGTGCCCGATGGTAATTCGGTCTGGGTCGCGGATTATCCCTCGTTGCAATCGTCACGGCCCCTGACCCTGACTTGGGAGAACGGCCAGGGCGTGCGTTTCATCCAGGTCATCGAAATCGACGACAATTTCATGATGACCATGACCCAGCGGGTGGAGAACAATTCCACGGCGACTGTTTCGACACACCCCTATGGCCGGATCGCGCGCACCCATACGCCGCAGACCCTGGGGTTCTACATCCTCCACGAAGGGCCCCTGGGGGTTTTCAACGACGTCCTGAAGGAAGTCGACTACGATGATCTGGAGGAAGGCCCGGCCGATGTCAATACGAGTACCGGCGGCTGGATCGGCATTACCGACAAATACTGGCTGGCGGCCCTGATCCCGGATCGAAAGGTGCCCTACACCGGCACCTTCCGTTTCAGCCAGCCCAACAAACAGAAGACCTATCAGGCGGATTTCCTGACCCAGGCGCCGCAGGTCATTGCGCCGGGGGCGACAGCGCAGTCGGTCAGCCGCATTTTTGTCGGCGCCAAGGAGGTCCATCTCCTCGACGGCTATATGGAACAGCTCGACATTGCCCAGTTTGACCTGGCGGTGGATTTCGGCTGGTTCTACTTCCTGACCAAGCCGCTGTTCTTCGTGCTGGACTATTTCTTCAAGCTGTTGGGAAATTTCGGCCTGGCGATCCTGTTGCTGACGGTTTGCGTCAAGGCGGTCTTCTTTCCCCTGGCCAACAAATCCTACAAGTCGATGTCGAAAATGAAGGCGCTGCAGCCGGAGATGACCAAGCTGCGCGAGCGCCATGGCGACGACCGGACCAAGATGAACCAGGAAATGATGGCCATGTATAAGCGGGAAAAGGTCAACCCGGCTTCCGGCTGTCTGCCGATCATGGTACAGATTCCGGTGTTTTTCGCCCTTTACAAGGTCATGTTCGTAACCATCGAGATGCGCCATCAGCCGTTCTTTGGCTGGATCCACGATCTCGCCGCGCCCGACCCGATGTATCTCGTCACCCTGTTCGGCGCCATCCCCTGGGACCCGCCGCAGTTCCTGATGATTGGCATCTGGCCCATCTTCATGGGCGCCTCCATGTACGTCCAGCAACTGCTGAACCCACAGCCCGCCGACCCGGTGCAGGCCAAGATCTTCCTGTTCATGCCGTTGTTCTTCACCTTCCTGTTGGGCAGCTTCCCGGCCGGTCTGGTGATCTATTGGACCTGGAACAATCTGCTCTCGGTCACCCAGCAATGGATCATCATGAAGCGCATGGGCGTGGCCATTAAGCCCAAGTAGATGGTCCGAGGCAGATGATTGAGGAACCCGCCAACGCCGGAGACGACGCCAAGGCCGCGGCGGCCCTCGAAAGGGGCCGCGTGTTGTTCGCCGGGGAATGCGACTTCGTCATGGGCGTGCGGACGGAAGCCGACCTGCCCAAGGCCGAACTGCCCGAGGTCGCCTTTGCCGGCCGCTCCAACGTCGGCAAATCCAGCCTGTTGAACGCCCTGACCAACCGTAACTCCCTGGCCCGCACCTCAAACACGCCGGGGCGGACGCGGGAGGTCAATTTCTTTCGCCTGGGCGGGGAATTGATGTTGGTCGATCTGCCCGGCTATGGCTATGCCAAGGCCGGCAAGGAGGAAATCGCCCGCTGGAACCAGTTGATCGACGATTATCTGCGCGGCCGGGCCAATCTGCGCCGGGTCTGCCTGTTGATCGACGCCCGCCGGGGCATCGGCGCGCCGGACCGCAAGGTGATGGAGCTGCTGGACAAGGCGGCGGTGGTCTATCAGGTGGTGCTGACCAAGGTCGACAAGGAAAAGGCCGGTGCCCTGGCCAAGATAAAGCAGACGGCGGCGGCGGAAATCGCCCGCCATGGCGCCGCCTATCCGGAAATTCTCGCCACCTCCGCCGCCAAGCGCCTGGGGTTGGAGGAAGCCCGCGCCTCTATCGCCGCCCTGGCGGATGAAGGATGAGTGAGGTAAAACCGCCATCATGAGTGACAAACAAACAGCCGAGCAACAACACGAGGAGCAACTGCACACCGCCCATACCCTGGCGGAAGCGTTGCCCTATATGCGCCGGTTCACCGGCCAGACCTTCGTCATCAAATATGGCGGCCATGCCATGGGCGATGCCGAGCTCGCGGATCAGTTCGCCCGCGACGTGGTGTTGATGAAGCAGGTGGGCATCAACCCGGTGGTGGTGCACGGCGGCGGACCGCAGATCGGCGCCATGCTGGACCGTTTGAAAATTCAAAGCTCGTTCATCGACGGCCTGCGGGTCACCGACGCCGAAACCGTGGATATTGTCGAGATGGTGCTGTCGGGCTCCATCAACAAGGCGGTTGTCACCGCCATCAACGGCGCCGGCGGCGTGGCCGTCGGCCTGTCGGGCAAGGATGGCCGGCTGATCGAGGCGCGGCAATTGAAACGGACCACCCGTGACCCGGATTCCAATATCGAAAAGGTGCTGGATCTGGGTTTTGTCGGCGAACCGGTGCGGATCAACCCCACGCTGCTGCAAACCTTCGCGCAATCGGACCTGATCCCGGTGATCGCCCCCATTGGCGTTGGCGAGAACGGCGAGACCTACAATATCAATGCCGACACGGCGGCGGGCAAGATCGCCGCCACGCTGCAGGCGGCCAAGCTGGTGATGCTGACGGATATCGCCGGCGTGCTGGATGGTGATGGCGAGTTGATCTCGAAAATGACAGCGGAGCAGGCCGACAGGCTGACCAAGGCGGGCGTCATCAAGGGCGGCATGATCCCCAAGCTGGAAACCTGCCTGGATGCCGTCGCCCAAGGCGTCGGCGCGGCCCACATCCTGGACGGACGCCTGCCCCACGTCTTGCTGCTGGAAGCCTTCACCGCCGCCGGCGTCGGCACCATGATCGAGGGTTAGAACTACCGCTTGCAGGTGGTCATCGCCACATCAATTCGCTAGCATGGCCCGCGTAATACCGGGTCCGGAAGAAGACTTGGCCGAAGGCGGCGGGGTGACCGCTGGATCGGGACCCCTTTGGGTGGGCGACGGCGCGTGAGAGGAAACCAGAAGCGATGGCCAAGAAGCATGATTCCTACGACGACGATTATATCCTCGGCATTCTGAAGGACACCAAGACCATCGCCATGGTCGGGGCCAGCGCGAACTGGAACCGGCCGTCCTATTTCGCCATGCGCTACCTGCAACAGCGCGGCTTCAAGGTTATTCCGGTCAATCCCCGCGAGGCCAAGAAACGCACGAAGATCCTCGGCGAAAAATGCTACGCCTCGCTCAAGGACATCCCCGGCAAGGTCGACATGGTGGATTGTTTCCGTGCCTCCGCCGATATTCCGCCCATCGCCGAGGAAGCCATCGAAATCGGCGCCAAGTATCTGTGGATGCAGCTTGGCGTGCGCGATGATAAATCGGCCAGAAAGGCGGAAAAGGCCGGCCTGAAGGTGGTGATGGACCGCTGCCCGAAGATCGAGCACGGCCGGCTGTCGCGCAGCATTGCCTTCATGGGCGTCAACACCGGCTCCATTTCCAGTAAACGAAAGACAAGGATCTAATAAAATGCGTAATAATCCTTACGGTTTCGATACCCTTGCCGTCCACGCCGGCGCCGCGCCGGACCCGACAACCGGGGCCAGGATCACGCCGATCTATCAAACGGCGGCCTATGTTTTCGATGACGCCGATCATGCCGCCTCGCTGTTCAATCTGCAGGAATTCGGCAATGTCTATGGCCGCATATCGAACCCCACCGTTTCGGTGCTGGAAGAAAAAATCGCCGCCCTGGAAGGTGGCCGCTCGGCCCTGGCCGTCGGCTCGGGCCACGCCGCACAGTTGATCGCCATGTTCGGCCTGCTCAATCCCGGCGACCATTTCATCGCCTCGAACCGGCTGTATGGCGGTTCGGTGACGCAGTTCGGCGTCAGTTTTAAAAAGATGGATTGGCATTGCACCTTCGTTGATCCCACCGACATCAAATCATTCAAAAACGCGATCACCGAAAAGACCAAGGCCATTTTCCTCGAGGCCCTGGCCAACCCCGGCGGCGTCGTTGTTGATATCGAGAAGGTCGCGGCCGTCGCCCATGACGCCGGCATTCCGTTGATCGTGGATAATACGCTGGCGACGCCGTATCTCTGCCGCCCGTTCGAATGGGGTGCTGATATCGTGGTTCATTCCGCGACCAAGTTCCTGGACGGGCATGGTAACTCCCTGGGCGGGGTGGTGGTCGATTCCGGCCGTTTCAACTGGGCCCAAAACGACAAGTTCCCCAGCCTGACCACGCCTTCCGAGGCCTATCACGGGCTGACCTTCTACGAGACCTTCGGCGACCTCGCCTATACCGTCTACAACCGCGCCGTCGGCCTGCGCGATCTGGGCCCGACGCTGTCGCCGTTCAACGCCTTCCAAATCCTGACGGGAATGGAAACTCTTGGCATCAGGATGGAGCGCCATTGCGCCAACGCCCTGAAGGTCGCCAAATTTCTCGAGGGCCACAAGAAGGTCTCCTGGGTGTCCTATGCGGGTTTGGCGAAGAACAAGTTCCGCCGCCTGGCGCGCAAATATATGCCCGGCGGCGCCGGCGCGGTCTTCACCTTCGGCCTCAAGGGCGGCTATCAGGCCGGCCTGAAGCTGGTCGAGCGGGTGGAAATTTTCTCGCATCTGGCCAATATCGGCGATACCCGCAGCCTGATCATTCATCCGGCCTCGACGACGCATCGGCAATTGTCGGAAGAGCAAGGCATCGCGGCGGGCGCCGGGCCGGACGTGGTCCGCCTGTCGATCGGTATCGAGAATGCCGAGGACCTGATTGCCGATCTGCAAGACGCCCTGAAATAACCTGGAAGAAACCAAATGGCGGCGGACAACCCGCAACTGGATCGGTGGAACACGCGTTTCGGCGGCGAGGACTATGTCTTCGGCACCGCGCCGAACGCATTTCTGGCCAGCCAGGCGAACCTGTTGCGCCCGGGTGAGCGCGCCCTGTCGATCGCCGATGGCGAGGGACGCAACGGCGTTTGGCTGGCCGAACAGGGCCTGGATGTCCTGTCGATCGATTTCTCACCAGTGGGCTTGGCCAAGGCGGCAAAGCTGGCCGCCGAACGCGACGTCAGGCTGGAAACCCGGCAGACCGATCTCGCGGCCTGGGATTGGGATGGCGAGAGCTTCGATGTCATCGTCGGGATTTTTATCCAATTCGCCGACCCGCCCCTGCGGACAAAAATGTTCGCCGGCATCGAACGCGCCCTGCGGCCCGGCGGACGATTGATCCTGCAAGGCTATCGCCCCGAACAACTGAAGTACGGCACCGGCGGATCGAAGAAGATTGAGAACAAATACACCACGGAATTGCTGTCCACGGCCTTCGCCAACCTGGAAATCCGGCATTTACGGGAGCATGACAGCGTCGTGCACGAGGGCAAGGGCCATGACGGCATGTCGGCCCTGATCGACCTGGTCGCGGTCAAACCCTAAAACCGAGGCCGGACAGGGGCGGGCGACGGCGGCCCGAACGCCTTGCCTGAACGGTGGCCAAGAAACGCGCCGCACTTGCATTTGTCAGCCATACATAACATACTAGATGTTACAACTAGTATGTTATGGAACAGTGATATGATAAAGGTCGGCGCATTTGAAGCGAAGACGCATCTGTCCGCCCTGCTTGAAAAAGTAAGCCGTGGCGAGGAAGTGCTCATTACCAAGCGGGGCAAGCCCATTGCCCGTATGGTACCCGCCGAACAGGCCGACAAGTCACGAATCAAAGCGGCCATCAGCGAACTGTTGACCCTGCGCAAGGAAGTGACGCTGCAGGACACGGACTGGAAAACCCTGCGCGATGAGGGGCGCCGGTGAGCGCCTTCGTTCTGGATTGTTCCATTGCGGCGGCGTGGCTATTCGAGGATGAGGCCCGCCCTGAAACCGATGACTTGTTGGACCTTTTGCGCGACGACGGCGCCCTTGTGCCGAACCTTTGGCATTTGGAGGTGGGCAACGTACTGATACAGGCCGAGAGGCGGGGACGCATTACCGCGGCGCAGATTGCCACCCGTTTGGAACTGCTCGCCAGCCTGCCGATCGCCACCGATGGAGAAACCGACGTCCTGGCCTTCCGGGAGATTCTGACCCTTGCCCGCGCCCAGGCCCTAACGACCTACGACGCGGCCTATCTGGAACTTGCCCTCAGGCAAGGCATTCCATTGGCAACCCAAGACAAGGCCCTTGTTCGGGCGGCAATTGCCGTGAAGGTAGATACCCTACCTGCCTAGGGCCCATAGCGGGGATCCGTGACCGGCGTCGATCCGAACTATTTGAACTTGCCGACTTCCTTTTTCATCTCGTCCTCGGACATCGGGTAGTCGATGCCATCGCGGGCGTTCAGGATATCCTGGGGGCGGACGCGGGCGATGCGCAGTTGCAATTGCATGGCCGTGCGCATGGCGAGATCCGCTTTCCAGGCGAGGGCCGTGACCTTGCGCGGCTTCGCGGTATTCAACACCCTGGTCACGACGTCCGACGGCAGGCCGCTTTTCAGCGTCAGCGCCTGGATGACGAAGGCGCGGTCGCCGTCAGACGCGGCGTCCTGCAGGGCATCGTCGTCGAGGCGGCCCGCCTTGAACAAGGCGGAGGCCCCGTCCTTGCCGCCGCCTTCGCGCTGCAATTCGGCCTCGGCCACCTTTTCGGGATCAGGCTCGGAAGCCTCGGCGCCGTCGATGCCGGGACCGATCTCCTTCTCGACGGCCCGTGCCAATTCCACCGCCGTACCGGCATCTATGTCATTGCGGTCGCACAGGGTTTCCACCAGCGAAGTGGCGACGAAACTGGCCAGGCGGCGGACCGCGCTGTCGGAAAGACTGGGCCAGCTAACCAGCGGCTTGTGCCATGGTTCCACCGGGGCGGCGTTATCGATGATCCAATCAAGGGTATCCTCGCGGAGCTGCGCACTGTCATTGGCCAACAGAACGCCGACCGCCTTGGGATCCAGGGTCTGGGCCACGGCATCGGCGACATCCCCGCCCAGGGCGCGGCGTCTGGCAATGGCGCTCAAGGCGCCTGATTCCCGGCCGGCGTCAATGATCTCCAACAGGTCCTGATCGCTCAACAGCGGCGAAAACTGCAACACAGGCGCGGCGACGATAACTTCCAGATCCTGGGCCAGTTGCAGCACGATGTCCTTGGGCACATTGTCCGCCGACTTCAGATGTTCCGAGACGATGGCCCGGATTCTGGGCAATTGGTCCGCCGCCAACTCACGCAGTACGGTAACCGTCAGCGCCTCGGCCTTTTCCCGCTGATCCGCCGATAATTCGGGGACAAGACGGCCAATCTTGTCGGCCATCTGATAGCGCACTTCATCATCGCCGTCCTGGGCCAACTTGGCGTCCGCCTGGCGCGGCGTGGACCGGTTCGAGGCAATCGCCCGGCGTACCTCGGGCATGCTGTCATCGGCCAGATAATAGAGGATTTCCGGCCGGGTATCTTCACGTTTGGCGAGGCGCAGACGCTCTTTGCTACCGTCTTTTTCCAGGCTGCCGCGCTGCTCCTCGTAGGATTTTGGCTTCGCCATCCGATCCAGCAGTCCCTTCAGCATTGCGAGACCTCCTCTTTGCCGCCTTGCCCGTCATCGCCGCCCACCGCTAGCCGTTCAGCCGCCACGGCACGGCCCCGGCCGTCGTGCTTGGCCTGGTACAGGGCGGTATCCGCCCGGTGGAACAAGCTCTCCAGATTTTCTTCGATGTCCGGCTCCACGATGGCGATGCCGATGGAGAATGACAGTGGATGCGCCGGATCGCCCGAAAAGCGCCGCAGGGACGCGGTGCGGGCCAGCAGTTCCTCGGCCATGTGGCGGGCGCCTTCCAGATCCGTTTCCTCCAGCCACAGGGCGAATTCATCACCACCGAAGCGGCCAGATATGTCGCCTTTTCGGCCCTTGCCGCTGTTCAGTATTTCCGCCACCGCCGCCAATGCGGCATCGCCGGTCTGATGGCCGTGGGTGTCGTTGACTGATTTGAAATAGTCCAGATCAATGAACAACAGGGCACCGAAACGTTTCTGCCGGCGATGCTGGGCGACGCGTTTGCCGACACTGTCGTAAAAGCCGCGGCGGTTCAGCAGACCGGTCAACTCATCAACGATGGACAGCTCTTCAAGCCGTTCCTGGATTTCCGCCTGGGCCATGGCGATACCCAATTGCGAGGCAATATCGCGAAGCGTCGTCGCCACTTCCTCCAAGGCGCCGTCATCATCTAGGGCAACCGCGAGGACTCCCTTGGTCTGATGACGAAAATGGCAGGGCACCAGCAGCAAATGATGGTTATCCACGGTGCTACGGTGAAGCTGATCGGGATCGCCGGTGAAGGTTGCCGCCGCCTCGGCCAGGATATCGATCTGTCCATCATCGGCGGTCATGTCATCCGTGGCGAACTTCAGTCCGCCGTGCTTATCGTCGCGCAGGATCCAGATATGACTGGCGGCGATCGCTTCGGCCGTGGCGGCGGCGGCAGCGGCGAACATCTCCTCCGGAGTCAGGGCATCACGGATGGAATCGACGATAGATCGGCTCAGTTGTTCCCTCTCCTGGGCCCGTTCCAGGGCGGCCTGGTGCAATTTGTCCCGGGTAATATCCCGGCAAACGCCGCGCACGCCCTGCAAGGTGCCCGCTTCGTCGAGCACCGGCAGGCAGGATGCCCGAACACAGGCGCGGTCGCCATTCCGGTCCAGCAGCCAGCATTCCACTTCATCCAGTTGGCTGACACTTTCGAACGGGTTCAATCCCGACCAGTCTTCATCTTCCGGGTCCCGGTCGGCCAACAGATCGCGGGACGGGCGGCCGTCCAGTTCATCCGGCGTATAGCCCAACAGGCCCCGGCCGGAAATAAAGGTGAAGCAACCCAGCGCATCGGTTTCCCAGGAGAAATCCGCCGAACAGCTCACCAGGTCCTTGAACAATTGCCGGGAGGCAACCAGGGCGTGGCTGAAATTCACATCGAAGGTGCTATCCCGCGCCAATAGCAGGACCCGCCGGCGCCTTTCCGCCCCGGCGCCGCCGTGATCGTCATGTCCGGCATCGTCCTCGGGCAGCAGGGTGATATCGAATACGCCTTGGCCGGTGGCAATGGGCAATTTTATGCGCTGCGACGGGACACCGCCATTGGCCAGCACGTCATCCAGCATGGCGCGAAGCTCGCCGCCCAACGGGCCGCGCAGGGCGCCGACCAGAGGCGCCGCGAAGTCATTTGCCGACAGCACCGTACCGGCGCCATCGAAAAGCACCGCCGGTCCCTCATGCGCCGCGATCAACTCGTCGGTAGGCATGGTCCACGGCTGCACCCTGCCCGCTTCATGCGCCGACCGGCCGGAACCGAAACCGCCAAAGATGGCGCGGTGAAATGGAATGTTAGCCACGTTGACTGCCCTTGCTATGCATCGCCTTTTTCTCCGCCAAACAACCTATCCGAGGCGCCTTAACGCAGACTTAACCCACGCTTTTTTGCCGGGAAGTGAATTTGGCCACTACCCGACCATATTGATCGTCTTTGCAAGCTCCGCCGCCATTTCGTCCGGCGTCATGGGGTAATCCGTGCCATGGCGGGCGTTCAACAGCTTTTTCGGTGGAATTCGGCCCACCCGGCTTTGAATTTGAATGGCCGTGCGCATCGACAGGTTCGCTTTCCAGGCCAGCGATGTTATGGCCCTGGGAGAACTGGACTTGATAATCTTGCGCACCAGATCGGGGACCAGATCCGTGCGCAAGGCCAGGGCTTCCAGAACAAAGTCATTGCGACCGGATTGGATCGCCTGATCCATCGCCTCGTCATCCAGCAGCATGCGCTGGTCCAGGACCATGGCCTGCTCCCGCTCCTCCGCCTGCAGATCGCCTTCGGTTTCGGCGATACGGGCCTTCAGGCGCTTGGTTAGAAAGCGCGTGGTCTCGTGGTCCAGGTCATTGCGCTCCGCCAGCACCTCCAGCAATGAGGAAGCGACGAAGCCCGCGACCCGGCGCACGGCGCGGATGGAAAGTTCCGGCCGCATGACCAGGGGCTCGTGCCAACTCTGCACGTCCGCGGCGTTTTCCGCGATTCTGTCCAGGGTCGCTTCGCGCACCGAGGCTTTCTTGTTGGCCAGCAAGGTTGCCACCGCCGGCACATCAAAGCTTGCCACGACGGCATCGGAAACATCCTCGGACACGGTCGACCGGCGGGCGATCGCGCACAGGGCCTCCTCGGCGCAGCCGGCGGCAATCACTTCCAACAGATCGGCATCGTTCAACAGCGGCGAATATTCCAGTACCGGCGTCGACACGATCACCGCCACATCCAGGGCCAATTGCCGCACGATCTCCACCGGCACGTGCCGGCTGCTCTTCAATTCCTCCGCCAACAGGGCGCGCACGCGAGGCAACTGGTCGGAGGCCAGACGGCGCAGCATTTCGAAGGTCAATTCCTGCACCTTCTCCTGCTCGTCATGGGACATGTCGGGCAACAGGCGGGCGATTTTCAGGGCCAGGTCGCCGCGCACCTCGTCGTCGGCATCGTCAACCAGCAGCTCATCCGCCTGCATCGGCGTTGCCGGATTTGCCGCCACCGCCTGGCGCACCAGGGCAGATTCATCACCGGCAAGATAGTACAGAATTTCGGGCCGGGTATCGTCGGCCCGGGCCAGCTGCAGGCGCGCCTCAAGGTCGGCGGCGGCCAGCATGTCCTTTTGCGCCGTATAGTCCGTACTGCCCACGGGCACCACGTCCGTGCCGGGCATGGATTTGGGCACGGCATTGGCCGCCGGCACGGGCAGTTGGTCCAGCGCCGCCGCCGGCGCATTCCTGCGTTTCAACAGCTTTTTCAGCATTGCCCGATAAGTTTATCCACGGCGCGTTAAGGCCCTGTTAATGGCGCGCGAGAGGTAAAATCAGGGGTGCTATTGTCTTTCGCCATCATTGCTAGCAATGTAGCGCCATGCCCGAAGCACCCCGCCTAAATCTGCACGATGTCGCGGTCTGGATCTTTGATCTGGACAATACCCTCTATCCCGCTGCCTCCGATCTCGGCGCCCAGTTGGGCCGCCGCATGGGCGAGTTCGTGGCGCAGTATCTCGATCTGCCCCTGGATCAGGCACGCGTGGTGCAGAAAAAATACTTCCACGCCCATGGCACCACCCTGCGCGGTATGATGGTGGAACATGGGCTGGAGCCAGGCGATTATCTCGATTATGTCCACGACCTGGACCTCTCCGGCATCCCCGTCGATGACCGGCTGGGCCCGGCCCTGGAGGCCCTGCCGGGGCGCAAGCTGATCTACACCAATGCCACGACGACGCATGCGGACCGGATTCTCGGCCATTTGGGCATCGATCATCATTTCGAGGCCTCGTTCGACATCGTTGACGGCGAATATTTGCCCAAGCCGCATCAGCGTCCCTATGACGTCATGGTGGCGCGCCACGACATCGATCCGGCCCGGACGGTGATGGTCGAGGATATCGCGCAGAACCTGGTGCCCGCATCGGGGCTTGGCATGGCGACGGTCTGGGTCAGGGGCGGCCGCGACTTGGAGTTGGCGGCGGAGCAGGTGGAGCATGTGCATCATATCACCGACGATCTGCCGGATTGGCTTCTGGATCTGACGCGATAACGGCCATGGGTCGCTATTCGGTTGACAGAAAGTTGCGCCGGGGTAGTTTGCCCAGCGTTTGTAACGGGGAGAGAGAGCATGAATACCAGCAGCCTGGAAACAACCGTCGATAACGCCTGGGAACAGCGCGACAGCATCGACGTCAATACCAAGGGCGAGATGCGCGACGCGGTCGACGCCGCGCTGGACGCCCTGGACAAGGGCGAACAACGGGTCGCGGAAAAACGGGCCGAGGGCTGGCACGTCAATCAATGGCTGAAGCGGGCGGTGTTGTTGTCGTTCCGCCTGAACGACATGACGGCAATCGAAGGGGGACCGGGCAGCGCCGCGACCTGGTATGACAAGGTACCTTCCAAGTTCGAGGGCTGGGGCGACAACCAGTTCCGCGCCGCCGGCTTCCGGGCGGTGCCCAACTGTGTCGTCCGGCGTTCCGCCTATATCGCGCCGAACGTGGTGCTGATGCCCAGCTTCGTCAACCTGGGCGCCTATGTGGACAGCGGCACCATGATCGATACCTGGGCCACGGTGGGCAGTTGTGCCCAGATCGGCAAGGACTGCCATATCTCGGGCGGCGCCGGCATTGCCGGGGTGCTGGAGCCGCTACAGGCGGAACCGGTGATTATCGAGGACAATTGCTTCATCGGCGCCCGCTCGGAAGTGGCGGAAGGCGTGATTGTCGAGGAAGGCTCGGTCCTCTCCATGGGCGTCTACATCGGTGCCTCCACCAAGATCGTCAACCGCGCCACCGGCGAAGTCACCTACGGCCGCGTCCCGGCCTATTCCGTGGTCGTGCCCGGCTCCATCCCCTCCGAGACCGGCGGCGTCAGCCTGTATTGCGCCGTGATCGTCAAACAGGTCGATGCGGGCACCCGGGCCAAGACCTCGATCAACGAACTGCTGCGCGACTAGGCCGGAGAAAACACGGTGAACATGGCGGACAACAAGCCCACGGATGCGGTCGAGTTGACGCGCGCCTTGATCCGCTGCGCCTCCGTGACGCCCCATGACGGCGGCGCCCTGGCCGTAACGGAGGCGTCGCTGGAGCGTTTGGGCTTTACCAGCCATCGCATGACCTTTTCCGACGCCGATACACCGGACGTGGATAATCTCTATGCCCGGCTCGGCGACAGTGGCCCGAACTTCTGTTTCGCCGGACATACCGACGTGGTGCCGGTGGGCGATGCCGATGCCTGGAGCCTGGAGCCGTTCGCGGCCGATATCCGCGACGGTATTCTATATGGCCGCGGCGCGACGGATATGAAGGGCGCCGTGGCGGCCTTTATCGCCGCCGTCGATATCTTCCTGGCCAAGCGCGGCGGCAGTTTTGACGGCTCGATCTCGCTATTGATCACGGGCGATGAGGAAGGTCCCTCCATCAACGGCACCCGCAAGGTGCTGGACTGGCTGGATGAACGGGGCGAGCGCCTGGACCATTGCCTGGTCGGGGAGCCGACAAATCCGGAAAACCTGGGCGACATGGTCAAGATCGGGCGCCGCGGCAGCATAACCGGGACGTTGGTGGTGCATGGGGTTCAGGGCCATGTGGCCTACCCGCATCTGGCCGACAATCCCCTGCCCCGCCTGGTGCAGATGCTGGACCGCATCTGCCAGCATAATTTTGATGAAGGCACCGAACATTTCTCGCCGACAAATCTTGAACTGGCGACCATTGATACGGGCAACAGCGCCGCGAATGTTATTCCCTCCCAGGCCAAGGCGGTCTTCAACATCCGCTTCAATACCGAGCAGACATCCGCTGGCCTGCAGGAATGGCTGCGCGCGCAATGCGCCGAGGTGGGCGGTGAGTTCGATTTGGACTTTCATCTATCGGCCGAGCCGTTCCTGACCTCGCCCGGCCCGTTCACCGAAATGATCGCCAGGGCGGTGACGGATGTGACCGGGCAGCGCCCGGCCCTGACGACCACAGGGGGCACCTCGGACGCGCGCTTTATCCACCACCATTGCCCGGTGGCGGAATTCGGCCTGATATCCGAGAGCATGCATAAGGTGGACGAACAAGCCGCCGTCAGCGATATCGAGCGACTGGCCATGATTTATGCCCGGATGCTGGAATTGTACTTCTCGCCAGACGGCCCCGGGAGCGGATCGGGCGATGCTGCCTGAGGCGACCCAATCGATCCACGGCGCCTGGCGCATTGCCTTGATGGACCGCAATGCCCTGAGCTATTTCGATGTCACCATTGATGGCTTCTGGCGGTCCTTTGTGGCCCTGGGCGTCGTCGCGCCGATGTATATCGGCTTCCTGATCCTCAGCCATGGCAAGAGCCAGGGGATGGAATTGCCGGCCGAGGCCCTGCCCGCCCTGGAATGGTACATCATCGTGAAACTGGTGGCCTTCACCGCTGTCTGGTTGATCTTCGCCGCCGTCATGGTGCCGATTTCGCGGCTGCTGGATCTAAGCGACAACTACGTGCAGTACATCATCGTCTGGAACTGGTCGAATGTGCTGTCCATGGCGGTAATCCTGCCGGCGGTGCTCCTATTCCTGTCCGGCGCCATTGCGGGCCAGGCGGCCGCGATGATCCCCATGGCGGCGCAAATCACTTTGTTCTTCTATGGCTATCTGGTGGCCCGGGCCGGCCTGTGCTGCAAACCGCTCACCGCGATTGGCATTGTCGCCCTGGATTTCCTGCTGACCCTGCTGTTCAACGGCCTGGCCAGCCGCCTGCTTTAGCCGGGATAGTCCACCGCCGTCAGATACAGCCCCTCCGCCGGCGCCACCGGGCCGCAGCGCCGGCGATCGCGGGCCGCCAGCGCATCCGCCAGATCCGCCGCCGACCATTTGCCGAGGCCCACCATATGCAGGCTGCCGACAATGGAGCGGACTTGGTGGTGCAGAAAGGATCTGGCCCGGGCCCGGACATGAACTTCCCCCGCCATATCGCCTTCCCGGCGCGTCACCTGCAACAGATCCAGGGTCCGGATGGGGGAGTTGGCCTGACACTGCGCGGACCGGAAGGTAGTGAAATCATGCTTGCCCAAAAGACCCTGCGCCGCCTGGTGCATGGCATCGGCATCAAGGGGTCCGCGGGCGTGCCAGACCCGGCCCCGGCGCAGGGCCATCGGCGGGCGCCCATCATCGATACGATAGAGGTAATGCCGCGCCGTGGCCGAGCCGCGGGCATCGAAATCCCCACCCACCTCCGCCGCATCCAGCACCACCACCGGGTGCGGCCTGAGATGATAATTCAGCGCATCGCGCACCTTGTCGCCGCCGTATGCGCGGCTCAGGTCGAAATGCGCCACCTGGCCCAGGGCATGCACGCCGGCATCGGTGCGCCCGGCGCCGAATAGCGTCACCGATTGGCTCGAAAAGGCGCGGATGGCATCTTCCAGGGCTTCCTGCACGGCATAGCCGTTGGCCTGGCGCTGCCAGCCGACGAAATCCTTGCCGTCATACTCGATGATCAGTTTGTAGCGCACCATGCCGGATCAGGAACGCGGGACGCGCCCCTCTATGGGATAGGCCGGGTCGCTGTACCCGGGCGTTGAGGGATGACCCAAGGGCACCAGGCTATCGACCAGGGCTTCGTCCTCCGCCGTGAAGGCATAGTCCAGGGCGCCGAGGTTTTCCGCCCATTGCCCGAACGTTCGCGGCCCGGCGATGGCGGCATGCACCAATTTGTTGTGCAGGACCCAGGCCAGGGCAAATTGTCCGGCGGTGATGCCGCGGGCCTCGGCGTGGCGGCGCAGGGTCTGTGCGATTTCCAACGATTCCGGGCGCCATTCCGATTGCATCATGCGGGGGTCGGCGCGTCCGGCACGGCTGTCCTCGGGCGGTTCGGATCCAGGCGGGTATTTGCCTGTCAACACACCCCGGGCCAGGGGGCTGTAGGGCACCACGCCGAGGCCGAAATAGTCGCAGGCGGGCAGATGCTCCACCTCCGGCATGCGGTTCATGGCGTTGTAATAGGGCTGGCTGACGATGGGGCGGTCCAGGCCGAGATCATCGCAAATCCGGCAAATCTCCGCCACCCGCCAGGAGCGGTAGTTCGACAGTCCGAAATAGCGCACCTTGCCCTGGCGGATCAGGTCGGCCATGGCGCCCACGGTTTCGGCCAGCGGCGTGCCATGGTCTTCCTTATGCAGATAATAGATGTCGATATAGTCGGTGCCCAGGCGGCCCAGGCTGTCCTCGCACGCCCGCAACAGCCATTTACGCGACAGGCCGCGCTGGTTCGGGCCGTCTCCCTTGGCTCCCTTGGCGCCGGCCACCTTGGTCGCCAGCACCCAATAGTCCCGTTCGCCGGCGATTGCGGCGCCGGTAATCTGTTCCGAACGGCCGGCGGTGTAGACATCGGCGGTGTCGATGAAATTGACTCCCAGTTCCCGGCCATGGGCGATGATGCGCCCGGCCTCCTCCGGTTCGGTGCGGCCGCCGAACATCATGGTGCCGAGACAAATGGGCGATACTTGCAGGCCGCTGCGGCCAAGGGATTGGTAGTTCATTGGATTTGATAATTCGCTACGGATTTCCGGCAAAACAAAATGGCATAATGGATGGCCGTAGCATACCATGTTGGCCGCCCGTCAAGCGCGAAAATCCGACCGAAATCATTTGGAATTCGAGACAGAGACATGCATGACCCCATTCACCTGAGCGAAGACCTGCGTTTGATACGGGACCAAATTCGCCGCTTCATTACCGAGGAAGTCGTGCCCCATGGCGAGACGTGGGAGGCCGAGGGCATGGTGCCACGGCCGGTACTGCGGCAAATGGGGGAGTTGGGCTTCCTTGCCATGCGCCATCCGGAGGCATATGGCGGCGCCGGGCTGGGCGCCCTGGCCTCGCTCATTCTGTCGGAAGAGCTCGGCCGCTCCACCTATGGCGGGTTTTCCGCCACGGTGCTGGTCCATACCGACATGGCCTCACCGCATTTGGCCCGTTATGGCAGCGATGGGCAAAAAGCCAAGTATCTGCCGGCCATATGCCGGGGCGAGATGATCACCGCCGTCGCCGTGACCGAGCCGGGCGCGGGTTCGGACGTGGCCGGCCTTTCAACCCGGGCCGTGCGGGACGGCGATGATTATGTCCTGAACGGAGCCAAGATGTTCATCACCAACGGCGTGCATGGCGATCTGTTCTTTGTCGCCGCCCGCACCGACCCAGGCGTCAAGGGCAGCCGGGGCATCTCGATCTTCATCGTCGAAAAGGACACGCCAGGATTTTCCGTCAGCCGGCAGTTGGACAAGCACGGCTGGCGCTGTTCCGACACCGCCGAGCTGGTGTTCGACGACTGCCGCGTCCCCGCCGCCAACCTGTTGGGCGAGGAAAACAAGGGCTTCTACGCCATCATGGACAATTTTCAGAACGAACGCCTGGTGCTTTCCGGCATGGCCGTGGGCGAGGCCGGCAAGGCCCTGGAAATCACCCTGGACTATCTCAAGCAGCGCGAGGCGTTCGATGCCAAGCTTTGGGACAAACAGGGCATCCGCCAGCGTCTGGCCATGCTGGCGGCCCAGGTCGAAGGGGCCAGGCAACTGGCCTATCACGTGGCCTGGCTGGACGAGAAGGGCGAAGACTGCGTCGCCGAGGTCTCCATGCTGAAGGCCATGTCGGCGGAGGTCGCGAACAGGACACTGTATGACTGCGTGCAGTTCCACGGCGGCATGGGCTATATGCGGGAAAGCACGATCGAGCGGATGTCCCGGGACGCCCGCCTTTTGCCCATCGGCGGCGGCGCCACGGAAGTGATGCTGGAGGAAGTCGCCAAGCGGCTATGAGGCGGCGGGAGTATTTATGGGGATCAGAGGGATGAAGAACCGCGATATTCAGGACATTATCACGGCACAGCGGACCATGGAGGGGGCGGGCTTTCCGGTCCGCCGGCCCTTCCCGACACCGGAACTGGATAATCTGGATCCGTTCCTGATGCTGGACGAGGTCGGGCCCATAGATTGGCCGCCCGGCGAGGCCCAGGGCGCGCCGGACCACCCCCATCGCGGCTTCGAGACCATCAGCTATCTTTTGGCGGGCGAGAAACTGCACGAGGATTCCGCCGGCGACAGCCAGATCATGCGGCCCGGCGATGTGCAATGGATGACCGCCGGTTCGGGCATCATCCATTCGGAAATGCCCAGCCCCGCCATGCACAAGGCGGGCGGACGGGCGCACTCGTTCCAAATCTGGGTCAACCTGCCGGCCGAGCACAAGATGGCGGCGCAGCGCTATCAATTCATCGCCAACGCGGAGATGCCCCTGGCGCACAGCGACGACGGCCTGGTCCTGGTCAAGGTGATCGCCGGTGCGGCCTATGGCGTCGCCGCCAGGATCGATACCTATGTCCCGGTGACGCTGCAGGACTGGACCATGCAGCCGGGCGCCCTGGCCCAGCCGGCCATGCCCCCGGACCAGCAGATGGCGCTGTATCTATTTCAGGGCAGCCTTGCCGTGGGGCCGGAGGGCCAAATTGTCAATGAAGGGCAATTGGTGATATTCGGCGACGGCGGTGCCATCGATCTGGCCCTGGATACAGGCGCCGAGGCGGAAGCCCGCTTTCTGCTGTTCGGCGGCGTCCCCATCGGCGAACCCATCGCCCGTTATGGCCCGTTCGTGGTGAACACCCGGGAAGAACTGATCCAGGCCTTCGACGATTACCAATCGGGCCGCATGGGCGTCATTGCGCGGTAGAGGCGAATTAGGCGGCCCGGACTTCGGTTAGGAAGCGGTCGATTTCGGCCTTCAGGGTCTCGGACTGGCGCGACAGCTCCGCCGCGGCCTGCAGGACCTGATCCGATGATCTGCCGGTTTCTTCCACCGCGTCACTTACGCCGGCGATGTTGTTGTTGACCTCTTCAGCACCTGCGGCGGCGTTTTCGACGCTTTGGCTAATCTCGCTGGTCGCCTGTCCCTGCCGTTCCACCGCCGCGGCGATGGTGGAGGAGATTTCGTCGACCTTGCTGATGGTGTCCCTGATGCCGCCGATGGCCGTCACCGCGTCATTCGTGGCGCCCTGAATACCGTTGATTTGCCCGGCTATCTGGTCGGTCGCATTGGCGGTCTGGGAGGCCAGGTTCTTCACTTCGGAAGCAACCACGGCAAATCCCTTGCCGGCCTCGCCGGCGCGGGCCGCTTCAATCGTGGCGTTGAGGGCCAGAAGATTTGTCTGATTGGCGATATCATTGATCAGATCGACAACCTCGCCGATCTGCTGCGCCGCGTCGGCCAGGTTTTGCACCTGTTCCGTCGCCGCCTCGGCCGCGCCGACGGCGCCACGCACCATGGTGGTTGAACTTTCAACCTGTTCGGAAATTTCCCTGATCGATGCAGACAGCTCGTCCGATGCCGTCGATACGGTCTGCACATTGCCGCTGGTCTCGCGCGAACTTTGCGTGACGATACCGGCTTGACCGCTGGCCCGCTCGGCCACGCTTGTCATCTGTTCCGAGGTTTGCCGCAACTTTGTGCTGGCCTGGGTTATGGCCGCCAATTCGACATTGACCGAGGTGTCGAACTGACCTGTCAGTTCCTCGATCTGCTTGCCGCGTTGTTCCCGGCGGGCCTGCTCGGCAGCTTGTTTCTCAGCCAGCTCGCGGGCCTCGACCGTGGTCTTGTGAAAAATGTCCAGCGCCTTGGCGATATCTCCGACCTCGTCATGGCGGTCCTGGCCGGTAATCTTGACATCAAGGGCGCCGCGGGACAGACCCTCCAGCGCGGTGATGACCGTTGCCAACGGCGCGAAACCGCGACGCAAATAGACATTCAGGACCAGCAGCGCCAGCAACATCATGGCCACCAGAGCACCGGTGGAAATCCAGTCAAAGGCCCGCTGGGACTGTATGCTTTCGGTAAAGTCATTAAGGCTGACCACTTCGCCGATCTTGGCGCCACTCGCATCGACGAGCGGCAAGACGGTAGCTGCAAGATGCTGCTCGCCCATGGTAATGATGGCGAGCTCGCGGTCAGCGCCGAAGACTGAGGCGGCATCGAATTGCTCCATGAATTCGGCATCGGTAGCGAGGTGCATATTGCCCTCGCCATCCAGCACCGCCACTTCGCTCTGGTCCATCGCCTTTAGGTCTTCAATCGCCGCTTGCAAGGTGCGGGAAAACAGCGCCGCGCCGACACCCTTGCCGCGCACGTACAGGGGGAAGGCAACGCCAACCACGGCGGCGCCGTCAGCGCCGCGAAACAAGCCCCGTTTTACCTTGCCGTCCGCCAAGGCGCTTTTCAGCAACGAGTCGTCTTGTGCGCCGTCCTTGATCTCGGGTTCCGCGAAAATGCGTTTGCCCGCCAGATCAACAACCAGCAGGCCGTCAATTACGCCCTTGGCGTTCAGGCGGTTATAGGTTGGACTGACTTCATCCTCGATATCTTCGCCGACGCCCGACTTGATGGCCGCCAAGGCATCCCGGTTGCGGGCCAGGCCGGGCATGGCATATTGCATATGGTCGCCCTGACCCGTAAGAATTCGGCTCCACAACCGCTCCTTACCGTCCAGTGTGGCCTCCTCGAAGCGGTCCTCGACCCGCTGCTTCGAGATATGACCAGTGACAACAAAACCAAAACCAAGCACGAGGAGCGCCGCCGAGGCGCCAATCGTGATTCGCGACTTTAAAAGCATGACAGCTCCTTCGTACTTGATCCGGTATCAGGCTGTTGTCTACTCGACGGCGTAACCAGCAGCTTCCCATGCTGGGAAACCGTCACGGAAATAGTAGACCTTGGCAAAGCCCCAGGAGACGGCCTTGGCGGCAGCCTTGGAAGAGCGCATGCACTTCTCGCCATTGCAATACACGACAATCTCGGTGTCCTTGCTGGCGACTTTCGCCAATTTGTCCGCGCTCAGAACCTTCTTCAGTTCCAGATGCACGGCACCGGGAACCCGGCCGGCATCCCAGTCGGAATTCTTGCGGACATCGACGAATACGACGCCGCGGTCAAAGTACTTCTTGGCGGTGGCGGCATCAATCGTCGTCGCACCACTGATTTCGGTCGGCGAGACCTTGGCGGCCTGGGCCGGGGTGAAGATTGCGATGCTCATGAATAGCGCAATCGCGGCTGTGATCATTTTCATAGTTGTTACCTCGTGTCCTAAATAATGTGACTGCTACGCTCCCACATTTCGGTTCTTGCTTATTCCCTGGACTACGCAAATGCAGTCAAAGGCCGAGAACCCTTCATTTGACTTACGCTATTAGTCGTAAAATTTCCGTTACCTCTAGGCCGAATTTCGAATGAATTCAGATATTCCACAGCTTCAGACTTATTACTTTTTGCTAATGTAAATTATAGATTGGTCCGGAATTCCTTCGGTATTCGCCCAATCGCCGAAAGAAATTGCAGGGCGTTTGACGGCGTAATCTTGGTGCCCAGACAGAATGGCCCCGACGACGCCGTCATGATGGTGCTGTCCTGCCGGGTCTATGCCGGCTTGCGGCCAGTGATGTGCTGCAGGATGTCGGGGATGAATTCGCGCACCTGGACGTCCTGAAAACCCGCCGCCTCGAAATAGCCGATACAGTCGGAGGGCGTGTGCGGCAGGGCGGTGGAGTGAAACAGGGCGCCGTGCACGGCGCACATGGCGGGGATCAGGGGGCCGTTCCAGTCCTCGTTGACCATCTCACCGCAGATATGCATCTCACCCCCCGGCACCAGGGCATCGAAAGCCTTTTGCACCACGCTCTGGATAACCTGGCCGGAATATTGCGGCAGGTTGGAATTCATCAGGATGACGTCGGCGCCTTCGGGAAAATCATCGGCAGTGAAATCGCACGCCTCCGCCGTGACCCGGCCGGCTACGCCATGTTCGGCGATAAACTCGCGGGAGATCACCACGACTTCCGGCAGGTCCAGCACCACGGCCTCGATCTCCGGATATTGCTTTGCGGCCTGGATTGAATAGGCCCCCGAACCGCCGCCCAGGTCCAGGATCTTGCGGCGGCCAGCCAAATCCACCTCGCGCAGAAATTTCCGGGCCGCGCCCATGCCGACGCTGCCCGTGGCCTGGTGATAGCGCCGGGCGTGCTCGACGGTGAAATTCTCGGTGTAGAAGCCCAGGTTTTGCTCCTCGCCACCAGCCGCCAGACGTTCGCCCAACTCGCCCCAGGCACCCCATTGATGATGGAACCAGTGCACCCAGGCGCCGGCGTAGCTGGGTTTGTCCCGGACCAGGAAGCGCTCCACATCCGGCGCATTGCGGAAACCTTGGCCATCCCGTTCGATCAGGCCCAGGGTCAGCAGGGCGACGATCATCCGCTGGGTATTGGGCAGGGTAAGGCGCAAGGCATCCGAAATCGCCTGTTCGCTTTCGCCATTGTTCGACACGGCGGTGAAGAAGCCGGTTTCGATGGCGCCGAACAGGACCGCCGATTGGGTAAAGGCCCAGGACATCTTTTGCAGACGCACCGTGGTCGGTCTTTCCGGGGGCTGTTCCGGGGGCTGATCAGCTTGGCTCATGACGACTACTCCTATTCTAGGGCACATACAGGGTTTGCGAGGCCAAGGCGGCGCCCTCGGCCAGGGCTTCGAGCTTGTCCCAGGCAATTTGCTCGTCGACGGCGACAAAACCGGCGGCTGTCTCAAAACCGCAATCGGTGCCGGCAATGATGCGCGCGGGATCGCCCACGGCTTCCGCGATCCGGCAGATCCGGTCGGCCACGGTCCGGGGATGCTCCACATAGTTCGTGGTGGTATCGATCACGCCGGCGATCAGAATTCCGTCGGCGGGCAGATCGAATGCCTCGAAGCAATGATATTCATGGGCGTGACGGGGATTGGCCATGGACAGCAACAAGCCTTGCGCCCGGGCCTGGGCGATGGTCGGCCAGATCTCCTCCAGCGCGATGTCGAACACGTGCGGGCCCTCGTAGTTACCCCAGCAGACATGCAGGCGCAGCCGGTCGCGGGGAATATCGGCCACGGCCCGGTTGATCGCCGCCATGACACAATTGGCGAATTGCAGAAATGCCTCCACCGGCTGACCCTGGAACAGGGCGTGGCGCTCCATGGCCAGATCTGGCGCATCGATCTGTAACAACAGACCGGCATCAACGATGGCGTGGTATTCGACGCTGAGGGCGCTGGCCAGGGCGTCAATGTAGCTTTCGATATCGGGATAGTGTTCGTTCTGCATGGCGGCGGCGATAATCCCGGGCGAAGGCGCCGTCATGAACGCCTCGACAATATTCCGTGTCCGCAACAAGCCATTTAAACGGCCACATTCCCCGTCAATAGCGGCCCTATCGCGATAGCTGACCGGAGCCACCGCCTTGGGCGCCTTCATCAGCGAAACGCGGTTTTCCTGGGTCGTCATGGCCAGCAGCTTGTTGCGGTAGCCTTCGTACATGGTCATGTCCGCCATCAGCTTGCGGTCGCTGTGGCCGCCGAACCCGGTCATGCGGTAGCGCACATAGGTAAAGAAGCTTTCGCGGCCCATCTCGCCGTCATTGATCACATCCAGGCCGGCCGCGATCTGTTTATCGATAATGTCGGCCGTGGCGGTTTCAACGGCTTGGCCAAGTTCCGCGGGGTCCGCCGCCTCGCCCGCCGCAAGCAGGCGGCGCAATTCACCGGGCCTGGGCAGGCTGCCGGCGTGCGTCGTTAGGATGCGGGTTTGGCTGGTTTGCATGTTTTGGCCTTCATGACGGCGCGGAGGCGCGCGAGGATCATGAAAGCTTAGACGTCAATGGCGGGGATGGGAATGGCGGCTAACACCACTGATCACGACACGGCAATTACAGCCATTAGCAGAAGTTACATTCAACTTTTCCCAGACCGGCGATTTCCGTAACCGCCAGAACCGGCGAACTGCCAGGGGCGTCGGGATATTTGGTCGTCACGATGGACCCGGTCAGGACCACATCGCCCGCCCGCAAGGCAATATCGTACTGGGCCAGGTGATTGGCGAGCCAGGCCAGCGCCGCGTAGGGGTGGCCCATGACATCGGCGCCAACGCCCGTGCCCATGAGTTGATCCGCGATCCGGGTCGTCCCGGCAAGGCCGGACAGATCCAAATCCGCCCCCGGTGCGGATGCCTCACCCAGGACGGCGCCAAGGTGAAAAAAATCGTCGGCGATCAAGGTTGCGGCATCGACTGCTTCGTCGTGGAAGTCAACGAAGCGTTCTTCAATGACCTCCATGGCGCTCATGACGGCGCCAACATAAGGTGCGATACTCCACTGATCGAAAGGCGCTTCGGCCGGTGGCACGTCGGCGGCCAGGCGGACGGCGATTTCACACTCCACGCCAAGCTTGCGCAATGCGGAGAAATCATAGCTGGCCGGGCTTTGCCGCAGGCCAACCTCGAAAATCCCCCCCGCACAGGGCGATGGAATATTCAGGAAATCCTGCATCACCTTGGTGGTACAGCCTATCTTCCAGCCAACGCGGGGGCCGTGCCCAGCCCCGAAGAGGCGCTCATGCAGGGCGAGTTGCACCTGATAGGCCTCCCCCTCGTCGCGGGGACGCAGCTCTAACGGCAAACAGTCCAATTGCCGTTGACTGCCGCGCAGGTCGAGCAACAGGTCAGCGCAGTCCGCGATACGGGCGGAAAGTCCCCGTTCGCTCATCGCCTATGACTTGACGAGGGCGGTGCGCCGGCTATCCAGCATTTTCAACACCGCGCCCAAGGTACGGTCGGATTTCAACATCCCGCCCCGGCCCAACAACTGGTAGAGGGCCGGCCGCCGGCCGCTCTTGTTGCGTTTGACGATGGAATACATGGGCAGGGCAGAAACCTGGCCGTAAATGGCGAACATCGCCCCGGCCTCGTTCCAATCAACCGCATAGTCCAGCCAATCGCCGGCAATGACGCCGCGGCTGTATGACTGCAGGATGTCGCGCAACTCCTGCCGGTTGAAGAAATCTGCTTTTCCCCTGGGGTGGGAGCCGCCGGCCTTGGGGTGGTGCCGGCGACGGGACTGCTCGAAGGTGACAACCTCGGTCATCAGGAAATTATTCTCCAGCCTCGTGGCATAAATTTATCCTATTCTGTCATGCAAAATGGCATGACGCCATATGCCCATCGTCGATTCTTCGCAATTTGGGCGATTCTTCCAAACAGCGGCTTTCAGCCATTGGGCAGCGATCGGCAAAGGCGCAGCCGGCAACCTGGCGGGTCTGAGAGCTGACATTGCCCTGCAAGGTCGAGGCCCGGTCAGCGCCCGAGCGGCGGCCGGCGCCAATTCGGGGCACCGCGTCAAACAGCGCCTTGGTATAGGGATGGCGGGGCTGGGCAAACAATTGCGCCCGGCCGGCAAGCTCCACCACCCGGCCCAGATACATCACCGCGACTTCATCGCAAACATAGTCGACCACGCCCAGATCATGACTGATCAGCATGTAGGTTACCCCAAAATCCTGCTGCAATTCCTGCATCAGGTTCAGCACCTGGGCCTGCACTGAAACATCCAGGGCCGAGACCGGTTCGTCGGCCACGATCAGGCTGGGCCGGGTCACCAGGGCGCGTGCGATGGCGATTCGCTGCCGCTGCCCGCCGGAGAATTCATGTGGATATTTGTCCAGATCATTGCGGCGCAGCCCAACCGCGTCGATGGCCCGGCCAATGGCCTCCTCCCGCGACGGCCCTGGTACGCCATCACCATCCGCCGGCGCCAGGGCTTCCAGGGTCTCGCCGACAATGCGGCGCACCGTGTGGCGCGGATCCAGCGAGCCATAGGGGTCCTGAAAGACCATCTGAAATTGCGCCCGCGCCTGCCGCAAATCCCGAGGCGACAGTTGGGACAAATCCCGGCCCAAGATCTCGACGTGGCCGGCGGTCGGCGTATCCAACGCCATGCACAGACGGGCCAGGGTCGACTTGCCGCAGCCAGACTCCCCAACGACGCCGAGGCTGCGCCCGCGCTGGATGCTCAAATCAACGCCATTCAAGGCATAAACGGTCTCCGGCGGCCGAAACAGGCTTTCCCGCGGCAAGGTGAATTGGCGGCGCAGACCCTCGGTATGCAGGACGGTCTCCGCCATCACGCCGCACCTTCCAGATGATGACAGGCCGCATGATGCGCCGCCCCGACCTCCCGCATGCCCGGCGCCTGGCCCCAGCAGACATCGGAAGCCTTGGCGCAACGGTCGGCAAAGGCGCAGCCGGGCGGCAGATCGGCCAGTTCCGGCACGGTGCCGGGGATCGTGCTCAGGGGTCCGTCATGGCGTTCGCCGACCCGGGGCACCGCCGCGAACAGACCCTGGCTATAGGGATGGGCCAGTTGGGCAAACAGACTATCGGTCGGTCCCTGCTCCACCATCGAACCGCCGTACATGACCGCGACATTGTCCGTGGTTTCGCCGATGACGCCGAGATCATGGCTGATCAGGATCAGGCCCATGCCGCTGTCGTCCACCAGTTCGTTGATCAGATCGAGGATCTGCCCCTGGATGGTCACGTCCAGGGCCGTGGTCGGCTCATCGGCCAGCAGGATGTCCGGCTCGCAGCTCAAGGCCATGGCGATCATCACCCGCTGGCGCTGGCCGCCGGACATTTGATGCGGATAGGCATCTATGCGTTTGGCGGGATCGGGCAGGCCGACCCGGTCCAACAACCGCAGCACCTCGTCACGGGCATTGGCGCCCCGCAGACCACGGTGCAGGCGCAATGGTTCGGCTATTTGCCGGCCGATGCGGTGCACCGGGTTCAGGGACGTCATGGGTTCCTGAAAAATCATCGCGATACGGTTGCCGCGAACGTGGCACATCGCATCCTCGCTCAGGCCGAGCAAATCGGTACCGCCCAGATCGATGCGACCGCGCACCCGCGCACCATCGGGCAGCAAGCCCATCAGGGCCAGGGCGGTGATCGACTTGCCACAACCAGATTCTCCAACCACGCCCAGGGTGCCGCCGGCTTCCAACGCGAATGAAACCCCACGCACCGCCGGCACCATGCCCCGATTGGTTTGCAATTCCACACGCAGGTCATCCACCGAAAGCAATGCCATATCGCCTACCTTTGCCGGGCCAGGCGCGGATCGACCAGATCACGCAAGCCGTCGCCGATCAGATTAAGGCCCAGCACGGAAAGCACGATGGCCAGGCCGGGCCAGACGGCAATGATTGGGCTGGAGAAGATGTGCTTCTGGCTTTCACTCAACATCCGGCCCCAGCTTGGATCGGGGGGCTGCGAGCCGACGCCAAGATAGCTCAACGCCGCCTCGGCCAGAATGGCGACGGCGAAGGAGATCGTCGCCTGTACGACGATCACCGAGACGATATTGGGCAGGATATGTTCGATGGTGATCGCCAGATCGCCCTTGCCGGCGGCTTTCGCGGCCAAGACGAACTCCCGCTCCCACATGGCGATGCCGGCGGCGCGCACCTGCCTGGCAAACAGCGAGATATTGAATATGCCCAGGGCCAGAATGGCGTTGATAATGCCCGGCCCCCAACCCGCCGTCAGCAGGATGGCGATCAGGATGACCGGAAAGGCCATATTCAGATCGCTCAACCGCATGATCACATCCTCGGTCCAGCCGCGCCGCGCCGCGGCCCACAGGCCAAGGGCGGCACCGGCAATGGCGCCCAGGCTGACGGCGATCAGACCGACCACGATGGAGGTCTGCGCCCCGGCCATGATCATCGAAAGGATATCGCGGCCAAACTGATCAGTGCCGAACCAGTGGCTCAGGCTGGGCGGACGCAAACGCTCGAGAATGACGATTTCGGTCGGTGAATGAGGCGTCCAGAACAGCGACAGCAGGGCGGCGAAGATCATCGCGCCCGTCAACACCAGCCCGATCATGAAGGAACGGTGGCGCAGGGCGCGATGGCCGAAGCCTGGCGCCGCCGCCTCGCCCGCCGTCGCCGTTGTTGTTGTCGCTGTTGTCTGCACGGCGGCCGCCCTCAGGTATGAACACGAATGCGGGGATCAACCATCGCGTACAGGATGTCGACCACGAAATTGACGACCACGACGATGGCGGCGAACAACAACACGACGTTCTTCACCACCATCAGGTCACGGTTTGAAATAGCATCGAAAATCAGCTTGCCGACGCCGGGCAGGGTGAACACATTCTCGATGATCAGGGTGCCGGTCACCACGGTCGCCACAAGCAGGCCGCCAATGGTCAGGACCGGTATCAGGGCGTTGCGCAGAACATGGCGCCACAGAGCGGCCCGGCGGCTCAATCCCTTGGCCCGCGCCGTGCGCACATAGTCTTCCCGCGCCACCTCGAGCACCGAGGAGCGCGTAACCCGCGTCATGATCGCGGTCAGGCTCAAGGCCTGGGTAAATACCGGCAGTATCAGGGCCCGGACGCCGCGCCATATGCCATCGTCCCAACCGGGAAAACCGCCCGAGGGCAGCAGATGCAGGATCACCGCAAACAGGATGATCAGCAGAATGCCAAACCAGAAATCCGGGATCGCCAGACCCAGTTGGGAAAAACCCATGACGCCATAGTCGCCAAGTTTGTTGTGGTTGGTGGCGGCAAAAATGCCCAATGACAGGGAAACCAACGTCGCCACCACCATGGCGCCGATGGCCAATGGCAGCGTGACCTGCAACCGCTGGCCGATCAATTCCGTGACCGGAACCTTGTAGACGTAGGACAGGCCCATTTCGCCCTGGAACAGCCCGGCGATCCAATCCACGTAACGGATGAAGCCGGGGCGGTCCAGGCCCAGTTCCAGGCGGATCGCCTTGACGGCGCTTTCCGGGGCATCGACGCCCAGCATGGTCAGGGCGGGATCCCCCGGCAAGACCTCAAGCAGCAGAAAAATGATCACCGAAGCACCGAATATGGTGATCAGGAAGGTCAAGAACCGCCGGGCGAGAAAGACTGACATCTCACCGCTTTAACCCCGAATGCGGCGGCATGCAAGACCACGAACCCGAGATCATCCGGGCATGCGCCGCCGCATTATTGCCCAAATTGCGCCAACACCTCGCCACATGGTCCGGGCACATAGAGGGTCGGGACAACAACAGCGAATTTAAAGCCCGGAGGGCGACGGCATGATCATCGGTGAATTGGATCTGGATTGGGCCGAACAGGACCCCGGCTATCTGGCCCGCGTGAAAGCCTTTCTGGTTTCCGCTAGGCAAGTTCCCGCCCCATTGCCGCGCCTGCCGCCCATGCCGTGCGGCGTCCCGGATGGCGCAAATCCCGATCTTGCGGTAGAGTAAATGCAACAAATTTGGCGCCGTCATTCGCGGCGCCGGGTGCCGGGTATTGGGGATTTTTCTGCATGGCGATTGTCTTTTACGACCTGGCGGGCCAGGACGGCCGCAATTTCAGTCCTTATTGCTGGCGCACCCGCATGGCCCTGGCCCATAAGGGCCTGGAATACGAGCACAGGGGCGTCGCCTTCACGGCCATCGGGACTGTGGGCAAGGATGCGGGCGGCGATGCGTTCCGCACCGTACCGATCATTGAGGACGACGGCCGGCTGATCGGCGATTCCAATGCCATCGCCGAGCATTTGGAAGAAACTTACCCCGACCGCCCGTCGCTGTTCGGCGGCGATGCCGGGCGGGGTTTGTGCTATTTCATCCATAGCTGGACCAACACGGTGGTCCATGCCGGCGTGGCGCCCCTGGTCCTGATGGATATCTACGCCCATGTTTGCGAAGAGGACCGGGACTATATCCGCGCCAGCCGGGAAAAAATCTTTGGCCGGCCCCTGGAAGAGGTCCAGGCCGGCCGCGAGGACCGGGTGGAAGGTTTTCGTGCCGCGCTGGCGCCGTTGCGGCTGACCGTGCGGCGTCAGGCATTCCTCGGCGGCGATGGGCCGAACTATGCCGACTATACGGTGTTTGGCGCCTTTCAATGGGCCCGCACCATCAGCGATTTCCGGGTTCTGGCCGACGACGATCCGGTCTTCGCCTGGTTCCAGCGTGTCGGCGACCTGTTCGGCGGCCTGGGCCGCAACTCACCCGGCTACTATTAATCAAGCTCGATCAAAGGATTTACGTGATGACTGAACTCTACACCGGTGGCCTGCTGTACGATGGCGGCGGCGAAATCACTTCGGGCCGGGCGGTCCTGGTCGAAGACGGCAGGGTGGCCAAGGTCGGCCCGGCGGGCGAATTCGACGGTTTCGCGGGGCCGACGATCGACACCGCCGGCGGCACCCTGATGCCCGGCCTGTTCGATTGCCATGTGCATCTGTGCCTGGGCGCGGAGGGCGACCCGGGCACCGCCGCCGACAAGCTGTTGCCGGGACAGACGACGATGAAGGCGCTGGAGAGGGCCCAGACCACCCTGGCCGGCGGCGTCACCGCCATCCGCGATTGCGGCGGCAAGGATTTCCTGGAATTCGCGGTCCGCGACGCCTGCAACTCGGGCCAGCAAATGGGCCCGACGATCCACGCCTCGGGCCAAGTGATCTGCATGACGGGGGGGCATGGCAACCGCACAGGCCGCATCGCCGACGGTATCGACGAAGTGGTGCGCGCCGTTCGCGAACAAATCCATGCCGGCAGCGATCTGATCAAGATCATGGCCACGGGCGGCGTCATGACCCCGGGCGTGAATCCCGAGGATGCCCACTACACGGCCGAGGAAATGGCCGCCGGCATCGCCGAGGGGCGCCGTTTTCACCGCCGCTCCGCCTCCCACGCCCAGGGCCGGGACGGCATCCTGAATGCGGTGCGTGGCGGTATCTCGTCGATCGAACACGGCATTTTCATGGATGAAACCTGTGTCCAGGAAATGCTGGCCCAGGGCACCTATCTGGTGCCCACGGTCTCCGCCCTGCGCCACATTCTGGAGAACAAGGGCAACGGCATCCCCGATTATGTGATCGAGAAGACCGAGCGTGTTTCAGAACATCACCGCCGCTCCATACAGATGTACTACAAGGCGGGCGGCAACATCGCCATGGGCACGGATGCGGGTACGCCGTTCAACAAGCACGGCGCCAACGCCATGGAACTGGAGTTCATGGCGGATCTGGGGATCAAGCCCATCGATGCCCTGCGTTTCGGTACTTCCTCAAGCGCCGATCTGATGGACCTGGCCGACCAGGGCCGGATCGCGGCGGGCATGGCGGCCGATTTCCTGGTCGTCGACGGCAATCCCGGCGACGACATCACCAAGGCCTCGCGGCGCGATGGCCATCGCCTGGTGATCAAGGGCGGCATCCCGGTGGCCGGCCATACGGCGGCCGCGGCGGGCCCGAATTTCCAGCGCATGGCGGCGTTCTAGCGCAATTTTCAATCAATTGGACACGCCTCTGCGATCCAAGTGACTGGTTCAATTGCTCTTTTCGTAAGTGTCCGGGCATGTTTAGACGAGACATGCTCGAGCGCCATTCCGTTTCCCCTGGCCCTGACCGGGCTTCCGGCCGGCGGGACGATGGCGCAACGACAAGCAGATCTGCGGCACGATACTCCCGCGCCCGGCCCGCCCCTGCCGGGCGATATTCCGACAGGCCCTATCCCGGCAATGGCGCGGCAGGGCAAAAGACGGTTGAGCCCACCCCCACAACAGACTAAAACCCCCCAATGCCGGCGTAGCTCAGTTGGTAGAGCAACTGATTTGTAATAAGACAGTTTATAAAAACTTATCCTTATAAAACAACGGTTTATGTTATTTTATAGTCGATGAACATCGTTTACAAACCCTTTACAAAATCTGTAATTTTTGTTACACCTTTAGTATGGTGCAAACAAAATCTTATTCAGCACTTGAATCGTTCCAAAATGATCGTGTCTGTATCTACCGACGATCTGCCTCTAACTCGCTGAATTACCACACAAGAATTCGGGTGCCAGGTGAAACTGGTTACGTCATCAAATCGTGCAAAACGCCCGATAGAGATGATGCATATCGCTTTGCAATGGATTTGTATGAGGAATTACGCATCAAGGTTATGGCAGGGGAAGCAATAAATTCCCCTACTATCCAAACCGTAATTGATGAATTTTTGAAAAACCAAAAGGCAAAAAATCCAAATCGTTACAGAGATATAAACAACACGATCGGCAAACATTTTCGTTCATATACAGAAGGACAAAAAGTCGATTGGTTAGATAGCTCAGTCATCGTTGGATATTTCGATTGGAGAAGAGGACAGAGCAGGTATGGAAGAAAAACCAGCGAGAACACGCTTCATAGCGAAGCAGGGGAAATTCTCCGTTTTCTGCGCTGGTGCAAGGATCGAAAATATTTGCGAGAGGTGCCATCGTTTGAGAAACCAAGTCGAAAAGATGTTCGTCGCCCTGCCTTTGATAGGGATGATTGGAACAAGGTAATACGTCAGTCCCGCCGCTGGATAAATGAACACAGTCACCCATCCATTCAGCGAGACAGGACTCTTCTATGGAATTATGCGCTCATTCTCATCAACACTGGAATTAGAGTAGGCGAAGCACGAACACTGCATTGGAGAGACATTCGATTGGAACCCGATGGAACCAACACAGAACCGAATGTTGTCTTTTATGTCGATGGAAAGACAGGCGATAGAGAGGTGGTTGCCCGAAATTATGAAAATCGTGTGGTGGAATATCTACAGCGCATCAAGTCGCTCTATAATGAACCAGCACCAGATGACTTCATTTTTGCGCATCCAAACGGAACTCCCATCAAATCGCTAAAAAGAAGTTTTGCGAGTCTCGTGCGTTTTGCTGATGTTGAATTCGATAGCAGAGGAAATAGACGCACGATCTATTCCCTGCGCCAC
>CAZVYX010000018.1:0-102537 GCA_964631725.1 uncultured Rhodospirillaceae bacterium
GATGGAGCGGGCCTTGAAGCTGCAAAGCCGGCTGCTGGGCATCAATAACCGCAATCTCAAGACCATGGTCACGGATCTGGCCACCACGGAGGATTTGGCGGCGCGGATGCCCGAAGATGCCCTGGGCGTCAGTGAAAGCGGCCTGAACAGCCACGAAGATCTGCGCCGCATGAGCCGGGCCGGTTGCCATTGCTTCCTGGTCGGTGAATCCCTGATGCGCCAGGACGATGTGGAAGCCGCCGTGCGCAACCTGCTTGGACCGGGAGGTGCCTGAAAATGGCCGAACTGACCCATTTTGACGACGCCGGCAATGCCCACATGGTCGATGTGGGCGGCAAGGCGGTAACCGAGCGTATCGCGCGCGCCGCCGGGCGGGTTGAGATGGCGCCGGAAACCCTGGCGCGCATTCGCGACGGCGCCGTGGCCAAGGGCGATGTGTTGGGCGTGGCGCGTCTGGCTGGGATCATGGCGGCCAAGCGTACCGCCGATCTGATCCCGCTGTGCCATCCTCTGCAATTGTCCTCCGTCAGCCTGGAGCTGTCCTGCGACGAGGCCGCGAACTGCGTCCGGATCACGGCCGAGGTCAAGCTGACCGGCCGCACCGGAGTCGAGATGGAAGCCTTGACCGCGGTCAGTGTCGCCGGCCTGACAATATACGATATGTGCAAGGCCGTGGATCGCGGCATGCAATTGTGCGATGTGCGTCTGATACATAAATCAGGTGGTAAATCAGGAAGTTACGACGCACCGTGAATAAAATACATTAGGATAATCTGGAATGATCTCAGTCGCCGAGGCCCTGCAACGCATCCTGGACGGGGTGCACCGTATGCCCACCGAAAGCATCAACCTGGCCGATGCCCATGGCCGGGTCCTGGCCCGTGATGTGACTGCCCGTTTGACCCAGCCGCCCACCGATGTTTCGGCCATGGACGGCTATGCCGTGCGCGCGGCTGATGTGGCGGAGGTTCCCGCCACCTTAACGCAGATTGGTGAATCCGCCGCCGGCAGCGCCTTCGATGGCACGATCGGTGCGGGACAGACAGCACGGATTTTCACCGGTGCGCCGGTACCCAAGGGCGCCGACGCCATTGTCATCCAGGAAGATACCGAGGCCGCGGGCGATCAGATCACCATGAAGGAAAGCGCCAGCGCGGGTCATTTTGTCCGCCCGGCCGGGCTGGATTTCAGCCAAGGTGATGTGGGCATCGCCGCGAACCGGGTGCTCTCCGCCCGTGACGTCGGATTGGCCGCCGCCATGAACGTACCCTGGCTGACCGTGGCCCGGCGGCCGCGCATCGCCCTGCTGGCCACCGGCGACGAGATTGTCCGCCCCGGCGAACCCGTGGGCCCGAACCAGATCATCTCGTCCAACACCATCGCCCTGATGGGCCTGATCAAGGCCTCGGGCGGCGAGGCAATCGATCTTGGTATCGCCAGGGACGACGAAGATTCCCTGCGCGCCCTCGCCTCGGGCGCCCGCGGCGCCGATATGCTGGTGACCCTGGGCGGCGCCTCGGTCGGGGATCATGACCTGGTGCGCAAGGTTCTGGGCCAGGATGGGTTGGAGCTGGACTTCTGGCGCATCGCCATGCGGCCGGGCAAGCCGCTGATATTCGGCCGCATCGGCGAAACCCCGATGATGGGCATGCCGGGCAATCCGGTATCCTCCCTGGTTTGCGGTATTGTCTATTTGCGCCCGGCGATCCGCGCCATGCTGGGCCTCGACCCCCATGCCAGCAATCAAACGGCTGTATTGGGGGCGGATTTGCCCGCCAACGACCAGCGCCAGGACTATCTGCGTGCCACCGCCACCCTTAACGGCGATGGCGAGATGGTGGTCAAACCGTTCGAAAAACAGGACAGCTCCATGCTCTCCCGTCTGGCCAAGGCCGATTGTCTGATCCTTCGCGCGCCCCATGCCGAACCGGCAAAAGCCGGCGAAAGGGTTGAAATTCTGCCGCTAAATGGGGAAACCACCGGCATCTGATCCAGGCCCTGTGGATAAATTATCCACATTTCAACATTATTTCTTGACCAACACCGTGAACCAAACTAGAACATGAAGCTACGTTTTGCTTTTGTTCTGGAAAATCGTTGCGATTTTGGTTGTAAATTGGGTTTATTTACCCGCTATAATCGAAATTTCGCGATCAGGGAAACGATAAAGAGGGTCACGGGATGCTGACGCGGAAACAGCACGAACTTCTCACTTTTATCCATGGCCATATACGCAAGAACGGTATTTCGCCATCCTTCGACGAGATGAAGGATGCGCTGAACCTGAAATCCAAATCCGGCATTCATCGCCTGATAACCGCCCTGGAAGAACGGGGCTTCATCCGGCGTCTGGCGCATCGGGCGCGGGCATTGGAAGTGCTGCAACTGCCCGATGCGGTGCTGCCGGGCGGTGACAAACTGGGTCCAAACGTTATCCAAGGCGAATTCAGTACCGCCGCGCCGCAACAGGTGCCCACCTCCGATGAAATCGTCTCCATGCCCCTATATGGCCGAATTGCCGCCGGCACGCCGATCGAGGCTCTGCGCGACCCATCGAATTTCGTTGACGTACCGCGCGGCATGTTGGCGCGGGGCGAACATTTCGCCCTTGAAGTGGCGGGTGACTCGATGGTGGATGCGGGCATCCTGGACGGCGATACGGTGATCCTGCAGCGCCGGGACACGGCGGAAAACGGCGCTATCGTGGTGGCCTTGATCGACGATAACGAGGCGACCTTGAAACGCCTGCGCCGCCGGGGCAACTCCGTCGCGCTGGAGCCGGCCAATCAAAGCTACGAAACACGCATTTTTCCCCCCGACCGGGTGAAGATTCAGGGCCAGTTGATCGGATTGCTGCGGCAATATTAAGGCTACGGCACGGCCCGCCGCTTACGGTCTTCGCCGTCGCTCTCGGGAACGGCTCCAGGGCCGGTCACCGCGGCGGTCATTGGCGCCCTCGACATTGATCACGCCATCCCGCCAGCGCACGGCAATGGCGCCCCGGCGCCATAGATCAAAACGATCAATAACCATTTGCGCCGATGGACAGTTGAACCTGACGGGCACCGCCGACAGCACCAGATCGGCGATCCGGCAATCATCCTCCAGGGCGCGCGGATCCCGGGCAAATCCCACGGCGGTCCCGCCGTGGATCAGGGAGCAGCCCAGGCGGTCGCAGCGCATGATCCGTTCATCCACGGTCGGCGCCTCCGCCCCCCACCGGCGCAGCCAGGTCGACAGCGTAATGTTGTTGCGCCGATAGGCCGCCGCCACCAGAACATTGCCGTTCGGCAAGCGTGCTGCCATCGCCCTGCCCCGGCCATCGATCAGGATATCCGGCGGATCGCCCAGCCCGGCAAGAACAACACCAAGGCCAAGCGCCAGCAATCCTCCGTATCGCCACCGCCCGCGCCAAAGACAGAGCCACAGCCCGCCCAGGGCCATGACGACCAATGCGGCCATGGGAAAGGCCGGCACCAGGGTTACGGCGCCGGGCCAAGCCGCCACCGTTTCGGCGACCGCCAGGATCACCTCAATCGCCAGGCCCATGGGGACCAGTGCCAACGGCTCCAACCCGAAGGGCAGCAGGACATACGCGGCCAGGGCGCACGGCATGACGAACAACGCGGTCAGGGGGACCGCCAGCAGGTTGGCGGCCAGACCATACATGGCAACCCGGTTGAAATGGAAAAGCGCGAACGGCGCCGTCGCCAGGCTGGCGACAAGGGTGGTCAGAAGTACCGCGCCCAGATAAAGGCCGGCGCGCTTAACCCGGCCGCCCTCCGCCCGCCACCGGGTCATGGTGGGGGCCAGCGCTTCGTATATCGCCGTCAGGCCGACCACGGCGGCAAAGGACATCTGGAAACTGACCGAAAGCAGGCTTTCCGGGGCCCAAAGCAGGACCGCGACGGCGGCCCAGGCCAGCAATCGGAAAGAGATCGCCACCCGGTCCAGCATCACCGCAAGCATCACCAGCGCCAGCATCAGGAAAGCCCGCTGGGTCGGCACCGTGGCGCCGGTCAAAAGCATGTAGGCGAAGGCGCCCAGCAACGCCACGGCGGCGGCCCATTTCTTGATTGGCGCGCGCAGGGCCAGGAACGGGATCAACGACAGCAGGAAGCGCACGGAAAAGAACAGCCAGCCGGCGATCAATCCCACATGCAGTCCGGAAATCGCCAGCAAATGCGCCAGACCCGCATCGCGCATGGCCGCCAAAGTTTCTTCGGGAATGGCGCCCCGATCTCCGGTCATCAGCGCCGCGGCAACCGCCCCCGCCCGGCCCGGCAACTGCGCCCGCAGATGTGCCGAAAGGGTCTGCCGCCAGTCCGCGATGGCATGCTCAACCGTTTCAAGAACGGCGGCGAGGCCGCTGCGCTCCACGCCGCCGATCACCTGGGCGCGGGAAACCGCATAGCCGACGGCGCCGATCTTCTTAAACCAGGCGGCACGGGCAAAATCGTAGGCGCCCGGAGCGGCCGGCCCGGCGGGCGGCATCAGTACCGCGCGCAGGCGGATCCGCTGGCCCACCGCCAGGGCCGGCGTGGGATTGCCGCGCAATGTCAAACGGACCAAACGCGGCGCCCGCCAGTCGGGCCGCCGGGCAATTTCGCAATGCCGCAGGGACAGACGCAGGCCGTGGGGCCGGGTTTCGATCTCGGCAATCGTGCCGGTCAGGCCGACCGGTCCCATCTTGGCCGCCACGATGGGGCCGGCGACCCGGGCGCTGCGCTCCTGAGCCGCCCAGAAACCAGTCCCCATGGCCAACAGGGCGAGCGCGGCCAGCAGTAGATATCCGTGACGGCGCAGCATCCAGGCGGCGCAGATCAGGGCGCCAACGACACTAGGGCCGGCGTACCAGGGCGGCTCCGCCGGGAGGGAGAAATAGAGCCCGACGCCGACGGCCAGCAACACGGGCAGCCACAACGGCCAACGCTCCCGCTCCGCCACGAAGGCGTTCGCGAGGTGTTTGGTTGGCCTCCGCCAGAACGATGTGATAGATAACGCCACCCGCTATCATAAGCCGACAATCCGGATCTCAAAAGCATGCCAGTTATCACGCGCTTCGCCCCCTCCCCCACCGGCTTTCTGCATATCGGCGGCGCCCGCACGGCACTTTTTAACTGGCTGTTCGCCAAGCATCACGGCGGCGAAATGCTGCTGCGCATCGAGGATACGGACCGGGCCCGCTCCACGGAGGCGGCGGTCACCGCGATCCACGAAGGTTTGCATTGGCTGGGCCTGGATTGGCAGGGCGAGCCCATATCGCAATTCGCCCGCGCCGGGCGGCATGCGGAGGTGGCCAGGCAGTTGCTGGCCGATGGCAGGGCCTATCTCTGCTATAGCAGCCCGGAAGAGCTGGCCGAGATGCGTGAACTGGCCAAGGCCGAGGGGCGTTCCACGCGTTACGACGGCCGCTGGCGGGACCGGGACCCTGCCGAGGCGCCCGACGGCGTCGACCCGGTCATCCGCCTGAAAGCGCCGCAGACCGGCGCCACGGTCGTTCAGGATCTGGTGCAGGGCGAGGTCACCGTGCAGAACAGTGAAATGGACGACATGGTGCTGCTGCGCGCCGATGGCACGCCGACCTACATGCTGGCCGTCGTGGTCGACGACCACGATATGAATGTCAGCCACATCATTCGCGGCGACGACCATTTGACCAACGCCATTCGCCAGCGGCAGATTTATGACCTGATGGATTGGAGCGCGCCGGAATTCGCCCATATCCCGCTGATCCACGGCGCCGACGGCGCCAAGTTGTCAAAGCGCCATGGCGCCCTGGGCGTGGAGGCATATCGCGACATGGGCATCCTGCCGGCCGCGTTGCGCAACTATCTCCTCCGCCTCGGCTGGAGCCATGGCGATGAGGAGATCATCGATAGCGAACAGGCCATCGCCTGGTTCGATCTGGACGGCGTCGGCAAATCGGCGGCCCGGTTCGATATACCCCGCCTGGAAAACCTCAACAGCCACTACATCCGCGCAATGGACGAGGCTGAATTGTGCAAACTGCTGGCGGCGCAGCTTTCCCAAGCGCATGACCGCGATTTGAGCGATGTGGAGGCGGCGCGTCTGCCCCTGGCCCTGGATGCCCTGAAGGAGCGTGCCAAGACCCTGGTCGAACTGGCTGACAAGGCCGGCTTCCTGCTCGATGGCCGGCCCCTGGCACTGGAAGAGAAAGCCGCCAAGCTGTTGGAGGGCGAAGCGCCGGCGATCCTGGCCCGCGCCCACGCTGCCTTGAGCGCGGTGGAAGATTGGAACCTTGATACACTGACCGAAGCGATACGTAGCCTGGCGGAGGCGGAGGGTCTGAAGCTGGGAAAACTGGCGCAGCCCCTGCGGGCGGCCCTAACCGGGCGCAATGCCTCGCCGGGGATCTTTGAGGTTCTATATTTTCTTGGCCGCCGGGAAAGCCTGGACCGGATCGGCGACCACATGGCATAGCGGATAAATGTTCATTTTTTGTTCTCTGTGACAAAATCCACCCTACGCTAATGGCGTTGCCTCCGCTATAATGGGGGCAGCATCGATAGTATTACCGAAAAATGCCGACCCTATCGACGACGGGCCGGCCAATCACAAAAGACTGGAGAGATTCCATGGCGGAAAAGACGATTTCCCTTGGCAAAGCGGACGGCGGTGTGGATTTTGACGTCATGTCGGGCACATTGGGGCCGGACGTGATCGATATTCGTAAGTTGTACGGCGCGACCGATCAATTTACCTATGATCCCGGCTTTACCTCCACCGCGAGCTGCGAAAGCAAGATCACCTTTATCGATGGTGAAGAGGGTATTCTGCTCCACCGTGGCTATCCGATCGATGAATTGGCGGAACAGAGCGATTTTCTGGAAACCTGCTTTCTGTTGCTGAACGGCGAACTACCGAACAAGGCGGAAAAAGAGAAATTCGTGCACGACATCACCTACCACTCCATGGTGCATGAACAGCTCGCCCTGTTCTACCGTGGCTTCCGCCGCGATGCCCATCCCATGGCCATCATGGTCGGTGTGGTCGGTGCCCTGTCAGCCTTCTACCATGACAGCACGGATATTGATGATCCCCACCAGCGCATGGTGGCCAGCTATCGTCTGATCGCCAAGATGCCGACCATCGCCGCCTGGGCATACAAATTCTCCATCGGTCAGCCGTTCATGTATCCGCGCAATGATCTCTCATATGCGGAAGATTTCCTGCACATGATGTTCGCCGTGCCGTGCGAGGACTACAAGATGAACCCGGTTCTGTCCAAGGCCATGGACCGGATCTTGATCCTGCATGCCGATCACGAGCAAAACGCCTCGACCTCCACCGTGCGCACCGCCGGTTCGTCCGGTGCCAATCCGTTTGCCTGCATCGCCGCCGGCATCGCCTCGTTGTGGGGTCCGGCGCATGGCGGTGCCAATGAAGCGGTGCTGAAGATGCTGGGCGAAATCGGCGACGTCGGCAATGTCGCCTCGGCGTTGGAACGGGCCAAGGACCCAGATGACAACTTCCGCCTCATGGGTTTCGGCCACCGGGTCTACAAGAACTACGACCCACGCGCCAAGGTCATGATGGCGACCTGCCATGAAGTGCTGGACGATTTGGGCATCAATGACCCGCTGTTGGAACTGGCCATGGAGCTTGAGAAGATTGCCTTGAGCGACCCCTATTTCGTCGATCGGAAGCTGTATCCCAACGTGGATTTCTATTCCGGCATCATCCTGCGCGCCATGGGTTTCCCGACATCCATGTTCACGGTGATCTTTGCCCTGGCCCGGACCGTGGGCTGGGTCGCGCAATGGAACGAGATGATCGAGGATCCGAGCCAGAAGATCACCCGGCCGCGTCAGCTCTACACCGGCGAGACGGAACGCGCTTTCGTCTCCCTGAACAAGCGGTAAAATAAATACGGCGTACCGGACGATACGCCGAACAATCAAAAGGGCCCGCCATCGCGGGCCCTTTTTTTGTCTAGTTGCGATCGAGGAACTTCAGGACCGCGTCGGCGGCGCGCAGGCTGGGTGCGGTGCCGCCCTGGCCCAGCATCTCAGCGATGTGCGCCAGTTCGGACTGCTGCGCGGCGCGTTTCCCGGGGTCGTCCAGCAATTGCGTCAAGGCGTCCGCGATGGGGCCGGCCTGGCAATTCTCCTGCAGGAATTCCGGTACAACCTGTGTCTTAGCCAGAATATTGGGCAAGGCGACGTGGGGAATGGTCAGCATGCGGCGGACCAGGGCCGCCGTCACCGGATTGGTCCGGTAAGCCACGACCAATGGAATGCCGCGCAAGGCCAGCTCCAACGACACCGTGCCGGAGGCCGCCAGGGCCACGTCGGCGGCGGCGAAGGCATCGGCGCGGCCATCACTGCCCTTGACGATGTGGGTCGGCACGGACCAGGGGCGCACCGCGTCGGCGACCGTGGCCGCAACCTGCTCCACCGTCGGTATGACGACCTCCAAACCGGGCCGCCTGGCATGCAACAGGGCCGCTGCTTCGCCGAACACCGGCAACAGTCGGCTTGCCTCGCCAACCCGGCTGCCGGGCAATATCGCCAGAACAGGGGCACCGTCGGCAATGCCGTGGTCCCGGCGGAACCCCGCCGCATCGCCCGGTGCCTCGGCAACACCCTCGATCACCGGATGGCCGACGAAATCACAGGGCAGATCGTAGTCGGCGAAAAACGCCGGCTCGAACGGCAATAGGGCCAGCAGATGATCGATGCGCCCGGCAAGATGCCGCGCCCGCCCGGGCCGCCAGGCCCAAACCTGCGGGGCCACGTAATGGATCAGCGGAATGCCCTCACCGGCCAGGCGCTTGGCCAGGCGAAAGGAAAACCCCGGCGCGTCAATGGTGATCACCGCCGTCGGCCTGACCGCCCGGACATGCGCCGCTGTCTCCGCCAAGCGGCGCAGCAACAGCGGCAGGCGGGGCAGAATTTCCGCCAGGCCCATGACCGACAAATCCGCGATGGGAAACAGGCTGTCCAGACCCTGGTCCGCCATCAAGGCGCCGCCGACGCCGCTAAATTCAATCCCGCCCTGGTCTGGCGCGCAACGCTGGCGCAGGGCGGCGATCAATCGGGCGCCAAGGACATCGCCCGAGGCTTCACCCGCGACCAGAACGAAATGACGGCCATCAGTGCTCAGGAGACTTCCCCCGCGCCAATACCACAGACGAAGATCCCGGCGGCATCGGCCGCCGCCGCCACCGCGTCCAGGTCGGTGACCAGGGCGCCGCCGGCCTCGACCGCGATACCTTTCAGGCCGGCCGCCGCCACCGCCTCGACCGTCGCAACACCAATGGTCGGCAAATCGACGCGGCGTTCCTGGCCCGGTTTTGGCCGCTTGACCAACACGCCGGCGCGGTCCCCGGTGCGAAATTGCACGCAGCGTTGCAACATGGCATCCGTGCCCTCGGCCGCCTCCACCGCCAGCACATAGCCATCCCGAACAACCACGGCCTGGCCGATATCCAGGCGGCCCAGTTCCGCGACGATGGCCATGCCCCGTCTAATGTCCGCCCAGTCCGCCGCATCGGCTTCATGGGCGCCAAAATTTCCGCCCGGCGCGCCGAGATTTGCCAGCACATCCTCGGCGCCGATGATGGTGAAGCCCTGGCTCTCCAGATCGTCCACCACGACCTTCATCAGCGCGTCATCACCCTGGCGTGCCGCCTTGATGATCTTGGGCAACAGTTTGGCGCCATGCCAATCGGGCTTCAAATTCGCGAAATCCGGACGGCCGACGGGGCCGATGAGGACGAGGTCGGCGACCTCCGCTTCCTTCAAAAGCTTGATGGTGCGGCCAACCGCCGGCAGGTCGACCCAGGCGTGCGCGACCCCGGCCCCGACCGTGTCCGGATCGGTTTCGCCGTTAAAGGCAATGACAAAGAAATCCCGTCCCGCCGCCTGACATGCCTGGACGATGGTGCGGGGCAATTCCCCCCGCCCGGCAATGATGCCCAGTTTAGGCGGCACGGTCCAATTTCGGCTGACAGAGGGCGCGCGATGAATCTGCCTGGATAAAGGCGACGATCTCCATCACCTGTTCATGTTCCGAGAACATCGCCGCGACATCGACCAGACGCTCCTGCATGGTGCCTTCCTGGGCGAACAGCAGGCGGTAGGCAGCGCGCAGGCCGTGAATTTCATCCCGGCTAAAGCCGCGCCGTTTCAATCCGATAATGTTCAGGCCACTCAAATAGGCGCGATTGCCCAAGACCGAGCCATAGGGAATAACGTCGCTTTCCACCGCCGACTTGCCGCCGATCATGGCATGGCGGCCAATTCTGACGAACTGATGCACAGCCGACATGCCGCCCAGAATGGCGTGGTCCTGCACCTCGACATGTCCGCCGAGAATGACGTTGTTGACCAGGATGACATGGTCGCCAAGCTGGCAGTCGTGGGCCAGATGGGCCCCAACCATGATCAGACAGTTGTTTCCGACCCGGGTCACCATGCCGCCGCCCTCGGTCCCGGGATGCATGGTGACATGTTCACGGATGACGTTGTTGGCGCCCAGGATCAGCTCCGACGGCTCGCCGGCATATTTCGTGTCCTGCGGCGCGGTACCGATGGCGGCAAAGGGGTAAAAGCGATTATTCGGCCCGATCGTCGTGCGCCCGCCGATCACCACGTGACTGTCGAGGACGACGCCATCGCCTAATTTCGCTTCGGACGAGACGATGCAATAAGGGCCGATGCGCACCCCGGTGCCCAGTTCGGCGCCATCTTCCACGATTGCCGTCGGATGAATTTCCACCATTGTCCTACCCTATCGTCCCAAGCTACTCGTCAGCCAGCATGGCCATGAAGCTGGCTTCGCTGCAAAGTGAATCATCGACATAGACTTTACCCTGAAAACGCCAGACTTTGCCCTTGCTGCGTTCCTTCGTCACATGCAAACGCATGACATCGCCCGGCCCCACGGGCCGGCGGAAACGGCAACCGTCTATGGACATGAAATAAACCAGCTTGCCTTCCACCTCGGCGCCAAGGGAATGCACCACCAGAACCGCCGCCGTCTGGGCCATGGCCTCGACAATCAGCACGCCAGGCATTACCGGCCGTTGCGGAAAATGTCCCTGAAACTGCGGTTCGTTAATGGTGACATTCTTGATGCCGACGGCACTTTCACCCGGCACGATATCAACCACGCGGTCGATCAACAGCATGGGATAGCGATGCGGGATCATCGCCATGATCCGGTTGATGTCGACGGCGTCAGCCTGTTCGGTCACCACCTCTTCAGTCATGTCCCCTCGCCATCAACTTTTTCTCCACCCTTGTCCTTGGACCGCGTCAGGCGGCGCAAGGTCGCCACGCCGCGAAAGAATTCCTTGATCGGCACCGCCGGCGTGCCGCACAGGGTCAGTCCTGGCGGCACATCGGCCATGATTCCGCTTTGCGCCGCGATCTGGACACCATCGCCGATATGCAAATGGCCCGCCATGCCGACCTGGCCGCCGACGGCGACAAAATTACCAACCGTCGTGCTGCCCGAGATACCGGCCAGGGCCGCGATCACGCAACCACGGCCCAGTTCCACGTTGTGCCCGATTTGCACCAGATTATCAATCCAGCAGCCGGGGCCGATCACGGTGTCGCGCATGGAGCCACGGTCAATCGCCGTATTGGCGCCAATTTCACAGTCGTCGCCGATCACCACCAGGCCAAGCTGGGGCACCTTGACATGACCGGCCGGATCGATGGCAAAGCCGAAGCCATCCTGACCGATCCGCACGCCCGGATACAGGGTGACCCGATCACCGATCCGGCAATGGGAGAGCGAGGCATTGGCGCCAACGACACAATCCTCGCCCAGAATGGCACCGGCGCCAATCGTCGCATTGGCGCCGATGGCACAGCGCGGCCCCAGCTCGGCGCCGGCGGCAATGACCGCGCCCGGTTCGATCAAACAGCCTTCGCCCAAAACCGCCGTCTCATCCACCGCCGCCGCCTGGGATATCGCCGCCAGAGGCCGGGGCCGGGGGTAAAATGCCTGGGCAATCAACGCGAAGGCGCGATAGGGCTGCTCGGCCAGCAACAGCGCCATGCCTTCCGGGGCACGGTCAGCGTATTGCGCGGCAACGACGCAGGCGGAGGCCCGGCTATCGGCGAAGGCCGTGACATAGGCTTTGTTATCGAGAAAGCCCAGTTGCCCCGCACCTGCGGTTTCCAGGGGGGCAACGTCATCGATCGGCAAATCCGCCGTGGCGGCGTCGGCAAGCTCGGCCCCGGCTTTGAGCGCCAGATCGGCCAACCGGAATGGCCCCTGCCGCTGAAAATATCTAGGATCCGCCATATCCCTACCGTTCATCCATGGCCATGCGGTGCATCGTCATTTCGGCTTTGGAACCGCAATAGTGCGCAGACTTTTGTTCAATTCAAGCATCACGGTCCGGCTGATATCCAGCGACGTGTTGGCGAATAAAACCTGTGATTTGTCCACCACAATGGTGAAGCCCTTTTCCTCCGTCAGCTCCTTGACGATGGGGATCACGGCGCTTTGAATCTTCGCCATGGCCGTCTTGAAAGCCCTGTCCAGTTGCTGCTTGTGGCCCTGGCCCCGCCGTTGTGCCGCGATCACCCTAGCCTTGAATTGCTGTCGTTTTTCGGCGAATGCTTCGGGGCTCAAAATGTTGCGCTGACGCTTCAGGTCCGTCTCTTCCTGGCGCAAGGCGATTTCCTCGGCCTGCGCTTCATCACGAAGGGCTGTGCGATATTGCTCGATCTGCCGGCGCACGTCCTGGGCCGCGTCCGAGGCCCGCAGGATATGGGCATAATCCAACACCGCCACGACCGCCGCCGGCAACTCCTGGGCGCGTGCATTGCCACAATGCAGCGCCGCCAACGGTGCCGCAAAAAGCAAGATCAACAAAACTGACAGGAGCCGCATGTCTCTCCCTCCGACGCGGTCGGGGCGCCCGCCAAATCAACAGAGGCCCGAACCTGGAGAATCTTAGAATCTGGTACCGAAACTAAACCGGAAAATTTCTTCCTTGTCGAAACTTTCCTTGATCACCGCCTGTGCCAGATCAACCCGGATGGGACCAAAGGGCGAACTCCATGACAGGCCCACGCCGATACTCATGCGTGGCGTTTTCGCATCCTGCAAATTAGCGCCGCTGACGTCCGGGTCCAGCAGCGTGCCGATTTCCGCAAAGGCCCGGCCCAGGACGCCAAAATCATTCGGCAGGCCGATGGGAAAGCGCAATTCTCCGGTCGTAACGAAGTATGTGTTGCCGCCAATGGAATCGTCAGTCGCGCTATCCCGGGGCCCGACACCGCCAGACTCGAAACCGCGGAAGTCATCGCCGCCAAGGAAAAACCGGTTCAAGACACGGACGTCCTGTCCCAGGCCAATAATATGCCCACCCTTCAACGCCAGATTGGCCACCAAGTCCCGCGTAATGGCGTAGTAGTAAGACCATTTCGCCGTGCTGCGGACATACTTGATGTCACCGCCAAGACCCGCCAGTTCCTGGCCACCACCGATGATAATGCCCCGGGTAGGCAGGAATATGTCGTCGCGGGTATCATAGGTCAGACTGTAGCTCATGGCTGACGTTACATAGCTGCCTTCATCCAGGCTTATCAGGGACGAAGTATTGTTGTTGATATTTTCGAGCGTATCCGAACGCAGGGTATAGCGCAGGCCCTGTTTCAAATTCTCGGTTATGGGAAAGCGGGCGCGCAGGCTAAAGCCCTGTCTCTGTTCGTCAAAAGAGCTGCGATCCTGTTGGTCTTCCTTCTGGCTGAACACATCGAACCCGGCCGCCAAATTGCGGTCGAGGAAATAGGGCTCGGTGAACGATAAATCCACCTGCTGCCGCGTGGCGGACAGACCCAGGGACAATTTCAGATCCTGCGCCTTACCCAGCAGGTTGCGCTCACGGATTGAAATGTCGCCAACCACCGCTTCCGTTGTGGAGACGCCAATCCCGAAACTCAACTCGCCAGTTGAACGTTCCTGGACATCGACATCGATGACAACCTTGTCGGCCGTCTCACCCTGTTTCTGCGCCACATCAACCTTGTCGAAAAAGCCCAGGCGCCTGATTTGTTGGCGCGAACGGCGCAGCTTGGCGGTGTTGAAGGCGTCGCCTTCGACCAGCTTCATTTCCCTTCGGATGACCTTGTCCAAGGTCCGGATATTGCCGGTAATATTGATCCGGTCGATATAGACCCGCGGCCCCTCGTTGATCTGCAGTACCAATTCGACGATACGCTCTTCACGCAGGCGCTTGACTTTGGGCCGAATGTCGACGAAGGCATAGCCGAGGCGGCCAACGGCAAAATTCAGCCTGTCGATCGTTTCCTCTATGGCTTCGGCGTTGTAGGTCTCGCCTTCGACAATGCTCAGCGATCCGCGCAGCGTCTCCGGATCCAGGTTTCTGAGGGTCGTCGCCAGCTCGATCTTGCCAAATTTGTACAACTCCCCTTCCTCGACAGTAAAGGTGAGGAAGAAATCGCTGCGGTCGTGGGTCAATTCCGCGACCGCGGAAAGAACCCGGAAATCGGCGTAGCCGCGCTCCAAATAGAACTTGCGCAGCAATTCCCGGTCCAGCGTCACCCGATCGGGATCGTAACTGTCATCAGAGGAGAAAAACCGGTACCAGCGGGATTCCTTGGTGGCGATGGCACGGCGCAACTTGCCGTCATCGAAATTTCGGTTGCCGATTATATCGATACGGCGAATTCCGGTGACCGGCCCCTCGTTGATTTCAAAAATCAGATCGACCCGGTTCTGCTCAAGTTGCACGACCTTCGGCTCCACCGAGGCGGCGAAACGGCCGTTGCGGCGATAGACCTGCAGGATACGCTGCACATCCGACTGCACCCGGCTGCGGGTGTAGACGATACGCGGGCGCAGTTGTACCTCTGGCTCCAAGACATCATCTTCGATGCGCCGGTTACCCTCGAAGGCCAGGCGATTGATGATCGGGTTCTCGACCACATTGACCACCAGCACGTTGCCTTGGCGGCGGATCGAAACATCGGCGAACAGGCCGGTCGCGAACAGCGCCTTCAACGACTGATCCACCTTCCCCGGGTCAAGCGGATCACCGGCGGCGATAGTCATGTAGGATTGTACGGTCAAAGCCTCGATGCGTTGATTGCCCACTACATCAACCCGCTCCAGCACACCGGAGGCCGCTGTCTGAGCCGCCGCTGGAATGGCGAACGGTGGAACAATCAGCAAGACGCCCAGCAACAAGAAAGCGAGGGACAGAGTAATCTGGCGAAAACGCAAAAGTACGGCCTCCCGTAAGCCTGCTTCATGGGTCATGAAAACAGGCCGGCAATGAACTCCACAACGCGTAAGTTTACCAGATCATTCCATGTGGCAAAGACTGTAAGTGTAAGTACCATCGCCAAACCGATACGAAACGCGAATTCCTGGGTCCGTTCCGTCAAGGGACGGCGCAATACCGCTTCAAAGCCATAGAAAAGCAGATGGCCGCCATCGAGTATGGGTATGGGGAACAGATTTATCATGCCCAGGTTCAAGGACAGCAAAATCGACAGCATGATCAATTGCTCGACCCCGACTTGCGCGGCCTGGCCGGAGGCATGCGCGATTCGCAACGGCCCGCCCAAATCTTCCGTGCCCCTGCTGCCGGAAATCATCTGGCCGACATAGGCCAGGGTCTGAACCAGCATGTCGTAACAGGTCACCACCGCCTGCGTCACCGCATCGCCGGGGCCAAGCTGCACCGGCGGCCGCTGGGCCCGCAAGATGCCGATCAACCAGCGCTCCGTGACGACGGTGGTGCCGGCGGCCTGTCCATTCTTCCCGGCCCCCTCGGCGCTCTTTTTAGCCGGACGTTGCGTCACATCCCGCCTGGCGGCGACGTGTAGACGAATTTCCCGCCCATCGCGCAGCACGGATACGGCCAGACGGCGCCCACCGCTGGTGGCGACCAGATCCTGCAGACGCTCGAAATTGTCGATGACCTTGCCATCGATGGCCGTGATCCGGTCACCGACCTGAAAACCCGCCACCGCCGCCGGACTGTCTTCATAAACCTTACCGACAATGGCCGGGTTGGCCGGCCATAAACCCAGATCGCCAAATTTGTGGTTGATCCCCTGGGCATCGGCCCTTTCAACCAGACGCGGCGCGGCGGTTATGCTCTGTTCCCGGCCGCCACGGCGGATTTGGAACGTCAGCGGCGTGTCGGGATTAAGAAAGACCGCCTGTTGAAATTGTTCGAAGCGGTGAATGGCATCGCCATCAATGGCCAGAACCACGTCGCCTTCCTGGAAACCGGCGCTTTGCCCCGCACCCTGCTCGACGACCCGACCGATTTCAGCCGGCGTGACCCGCTGGCCAAAGACCATGTACATGGCGGCCAACACGACGATCGCATAAATGAAATTGGCCAACGGGCCGGCCGCTACGACGGCGGCCCTCTGTCCAAGGCGCTTGTGATGAAATGAAACGGCGCGTTCCGCCTCGTTCAATTCCCCCAGTGTATCGCCGTCCGGCCGGCTGGCCCCGTCACTGTCGCCGAAGAACTTCACGTAGCCGCCAAAAGGTATCCAGCAAAGTTTCCACCGTGTGCCGTTGCGATCATTCCAACCCTTGATCTCGGGCCCGAAGCCAACGGCAAAGACCTCAACCCGGACATTGTTCCAGCGCGCCACCAGGTAGTGACCCATTTCATGAACAAAGACCAGGACCGTCAGGACGATCAGAAACGGCAGCACATAGCCGCCAGCACCCGTGAGAAAATCCAGCACCATGCCCATCGCGGAACTAACCTTGCACCAGGCTCAATCGGCCGTCGAGCCGGGGCGGCAGGCCTGCCAATTCGCGCGCCACCGCCCGCGCCTCGTCATCGGCGGCGGCAACATCGGCCAAATCAGTCACCGAATTTACCGCCAGTTTGTCCAAGGTTTCCTCAACGATCCGGGCAATTTCCAGGAAGCCCAATCGTTCGGACAGGAAGGCGGCGACGGCGATTTCGTTGGCGGCGTTCAGGATCGTCGGCGCCGTGCCCCCGGCCTGCAGCGCCTCCCGCGTCAGACGTAGGGCGGGGAAGCGCATGGGATCAGGCGCCTCGAAATCCAGGCTGCCGATACGGCTCAAATCCAGCCGTTCCGTCGGTGTCGCCATGCGGTCCGGCCAGGCCAGGGTGTAGGCGATGGGCGTTCGCATATCCGGTGCGCCCAATTGCGCCAGAACAGAGCCGTCCACATAGGCGACGAGGCTGTGAACCACCGATTGCGGATGGATCAGGATATCAATTTGATCCGCCGCGACGGGAAAGAGGTGATACGCCTCGATCGATTCAAGGCCCTTGTTCATCATCGTGGCGGAATCGATCGAGATCTTGTCGCCCATGTCCCAATTCGGATGCGCCAGCGCCTGCGCCGGCGTGACCTGGGCCATGGCGGTGACGTCCATATTCAGGAACGGTCCGCCCGAAGCGGTCAGAATGATGCGGTCGACGGTCCGGGACCGTTCGAAATCAAAAACCTGATAGATCGCGTTATGTTCGGAATCCACCGGCAACAACTTGGCACCGCTGCGCTTGACTTCCTCAAGCACCAGTTCCCCGGCGCAAACCAGGCATTCCTTGTTGGCCAGGGCGACAATAGCGCCCTGCCGGATTGCCGCCAGGGTTGGCCCCAATCCCGCCGCCCCGACAATTCCGGCCATGATCCAGTCGCTTGGCCTTTGCGCGGCCTCGCACAATGCCTGCTTTCCAGCGGCCGCCTCCACGCCACTGCCGGCAAGAGCCTCCTTAAGGGCGCCAAGGTGGGTCTCATCGCCGATCACCGCCAGTTCCGCGTTGAATTGACGCGCCTGGGCCGCCAACAATTCCACATTGCGCTGGGCGGTCAGCGCCACGACCTTGTAGGCACCAGCCTGGCGGCTGATCAGGTCCAAGGTATTGCGGCCGACTGAACCGGTCGCGCCGAGGATCGAAACCCGGCGGGGCGCGCTGGCCGTTCCAGCGCCGGCTTTCTTCCCTGCTATAGCCATGGCAGTACTTTCAAGTTCGGCATCAGCATGGATGCCAGAGTAACCAATCCCAAAACCGGCGCAGCGAACAGAATGCCGTCCACCCGATCCAGTATGCCGCCGTGACCCGGTATCAGGGCGCCGCTGTCCTTGACGTCGAAGTGCCGTTTTACCGCCGATTCCGCTAAATCACCAGCCTGTGAAATCAATGCCAGAAGCGCGCCCAACAGGGCGAAGAGCGCCATACCCGTCTGTCCCGACGCCATGGCCAGCAAAGCCGACGCGACGGCGGCCAGCAGCATACCGCCCAACAGGCCAGACCAGGTTTTCTTCGGGCTGATCCTTGGCGCCAGTTTCGGCCCACCGATGCCGCGGCCGGCAAAATAGGCCCCGGTGTCACAACACCAGACCGCCAGAAACAGCCATGAAACCGCCAACAATCCCGAATCCCCCAGGCGCAGCCACAACAGCGCCAAACACGGCAGGCCCAACCAGAACAGGCCAAGCACCGGCCATACCAGATCCCGCCGGCCCAAACGGCTCAGCAAAGCGAGGATCAACGCCAGCGGCGGCAGCGCCGCCAGGGCCCAGCCGCCATGGCCGCGAAAACCCAGGAACAACACCACCAGCAGCGACAATGCCAAGGCGAAACCTGACAACGAGATAATACCGCCATCCGTAGCGCCGCCGGTAAGCCGATCCCATTCCGCCGCCATCAGCACCGCCGCCAGCGCTAGCAACAAGGCAAACCCCAGGCCGCCGAAATAGAGCAGGGCGAGGACCACCGGCAACAACACCAGTGCCGACAGAACCCGCGTCCGCAGTGAAGAAGAAATCGGATCAGCCGCTGGTTGCGCCATAACGGCGTTCGCGGCGATGGTACTCGTCAACGGCCTGCTCCAGGCTGCGCTTATTGAAATCGGGCCAAAGCACATCCATGAAGACCAATTCCGCATAGCAAGCCTGCCAAAGCAAGAAATTGCTCAAGCGCTGCTCGCCGCTGGTCCGGATGACCAGATCGGGGTCGGGGATACCGTCGGTGTGAAGATGTGTGGCGAAGGTTGCCTCGTCAATATCGTCGGCGCTCATCCGGCCATCCGACACCGCCACGGCGATCCGGCGGCTGGCCTCGACAATTTCGCTATGGCTGCCGTAGTTGACCGCGATCACCAGGGTCAGGCCGGTGTTGTCTACGGTGGTCCGTTCCGCGTCCTCGATCAATTTGACGATATCGGTCGCCAGTTGGCGCCATTCGCCGATGAAGCGGATACGCACGCCGTTACGGTGCAAATCCCGCAACTCGCGCCGCAGATACAGGCGTAAAAGACCCATCAGGTCATCGACCTCGGTCGGCGGCCGCTTCCAATTCTCCGAGGAAAAGGCATAGAGGGTCAGATAATCGATGCCCATTTCCTGGCCCGCCTCGACCACGCCGCGCAACGCATCCACGCCGCGCTGGTGCCCGGCCACGCGGGGCAGACCGCGTGCCTTGGCCCACCGGCCATTGCCATCCATTATGATGGCAATATGTTGCGGCGGTGGCGGCGTTTCCGCCTTGAGCGAGGGTTTGGTGGACATCAAATTCCTGCTAGACCTGCTTGATCTCTTCATCTTTCGTTGCCAGGGCCTCATCAATCCTGGCAATTGTCTGATCCGTTAGTTGCTGCACTTCGTCACTCCAAAGATGGTGGTCGTCTTCGTTGAGTTCACCGTCTTTTTCCATCTTCTTCAGGGTTTCCATGCCGTCGCGGCGGACATTGCGCACCGCGACACGGGCCTGTTCCGCATATTTGTGGGCGATCTTGCCCATTTCAATGCGCCGTTCCTCCGTTAACTCCGGGATCGGAACCCGCACCAGCTGACCATCCGCCGCTGGGTTCAGGCCAAGGCCGGCGGAACGGATCGCCTTCTCCACCGACGACACGGCCGATTTGTCCCAGACCTGCACTGTCAACATGCGCGGCTCCGGCACCCCGATGGTGCCGACCTGGTTCAGGGGCATCTGCGCGCCGTAGACATCGACTGTTACCGGTTCCAACAGCCCGATCGAGGCGCGTCCCGTGCGCAGGCCCGCGAATTCGTGCCGCAGCGCCTCCTCGGCGCCCTTCATGCGTCTTTCAAGATCGTCCAGGTCAGGATCCGCCACCTTCCACTCTCCCTTGTCAATCACCTTCATCAATTACGGTACATGTGCCTTTCCCCTGCAAGACCTCGGCAAATGCACCATCGTTATGTATCGAGAACACCAGGATAGGGATCGCGTTCTCTCGTGCAAGGGAAATGGCGGCCGCGTCCATGACCTTCAAGTCACGGGACAGCACTTGATGATAGCTTAAACGCTCGAAACGTTCGGCATCGGGATTGCTGTTCGGGTCGGCGGAATAGACGCCATCGACCTGCGTGCCCTTCAACAGGCAATCGCAATCCATTTCAGCCGCCCGCAGGGCCGCTGTCGTATCCGTGGTGAAAAATGGATTACCCGTACCGGCGGCGAAGATCACGACGCGGCCTTTTTCCATGTGCCGAACCGCGCGGCGCCGGATATAGGGCTCGCAGACCGTCGCCATAGGTATCGCCGACAGCACCCGCGTGGGCAGGCCAATGCCCTCCAGCGCGCTTTGCATGGCAAGGGCGTTCATGACCGTGGCCAGCATGCCCATGTAGTCGGCGCTGGCCCGCTCCATGCCGACGGTGGCGCCGGATATGCCGCGAAAGATGTTGCCGCCGCCGATCACCAAGCAAACCTCGGCGCCCAGTTGGTGAACTTGTTTGACGTCCTCGGCAATGCGGCGCACGGTCTCGAAATCGACGCCGTATTCGCCGGCGCCCATCAGGGCCTCGCCGGATATTTTCAACAGGGCCCGGCGATAGCGCAATTTCGCACGACCCGCAGCCGCACCCGACGCGGTCGATGCGGATGATTTGCCTGTCGCGGACGCTGTCACAAGCGGCCCCCCCGTTTATTCCAGACGCCGATTATGCCAAAGCCCCGCCGGTAGCGGAAGCGCGGATTGAACTAGGCCGAAACCTGGGCGGCAACCTCGGCCGCGAAATCGCTCTCTTCCCGGTCAATGCCTTCACCCAGCACATACTTTATGAAGCCGGCAACCTTGACCGGCGCGCCAAGGTCCTTGCCCGCCTGTTCCAGCACCGCGGCGACCTTGCTTTCGCCGTCAATCACCCAGGTTTGCTCGGTCAAAACAACTTCCTGATAGAATTTGCGCAGGCGTCCCTCGACCATCTTGGCGATAATTTCCTCGGGCTTGCCGCTGTCACGGGCCTGCTCGCTCAAGACCGCGCGCTCCCGCTCCACCGCTTCCGGGTCCAGATCATCGGTGCTGACCGATTGCGGCGAGGCGGCGGCGACATGCATGGCGACCTGCTTGGCCAGGGCCGCCAATTGCGCCTGATCGCCTGATGATTCGAGGCCGACCAAAACACCGATCCGGCCCAACCCGGGCGCCGCGGCGGAATGAACATAGTTGGCCACCACGCCCTCGGCCACGGACAGGGTATCGGCCCGGCGCAATGACATGTTCTCGCCAATGGTCGCGATCATGTGGGTCAATTCCTCGCCCACGTTACGTTCGCTGCCGGGATAGGCGACCGACTGCAGGGTGTCGAGATCGCCACTGCCGCTGGACTGGACCAAACCGACCACGGTGCGGGCGAAATCCTGAAACTGATCGTTGCGGGCAACGAAGTCGGTCTCGCTGTTGACTTCGACGACGGCGCCCTTGTTGCCGTCCGCCTGCACCGCGACCAGACCTTCCGCCGCGACCCGGCCGGCCTTCTTGGCGGCTGCCGCCAAGCCCTTGGTACGCAGCCAATCGACGGCCGCTTCGATATCACCCTCGGATTCCTCCAAGGCCTTTTTGCAATCCATCATGCCGGCGCCGGTCTTGCCGCGCAGGTCTTTGATCATCGCTGCTGAGACTTGTGTCACAGTTGATCTCCTAGATGAAATATACAGCGTAAACCGCTGTTACAGATACGATAAGTTGTATTATGATTCGGGCGTTTCAGGGGACGCCTCAGCTTCAGCCTCGGGCGCCGCCTCAGCTTCCGGAGCCGCTTCAGCCTCAGGTGTCGCCTCAGCTTCCGGAGCCGCCTCGGCCTCAGCCGCCGGCGCCGCTTCAGCTTCAGTTACAGCCTCTGGGGCCGCGGCCTCGGCAACCGCTTCCTCCACCGCCGCGACCTCTTCAATCGGCAACTCTTCCGCCGCGCCCAGGTCCTCGCCGTCCGACTGCCGTTCCTGCTGCAGGCCGGCGATAACCGAGCGCGAGATCAGATCCAGGTACAGCGAAATGGCCCGCGCCGCATCATCGTTACCCGGAATCGGGAAATCGATCAGGTCGGGGTCGCAATTGGAATCGACCACGGCGATGACGGGGATGTTGAGCTTCTTGGCTTCCTGGATCGCGATCTCTTCCTTGTTGGTGTCGATCACGAACATCACCGCCGGCAGGCCGCCCATTTCCTTGATGCCGCCCAGGGCCCGCTCCAGCTTGTCCCGCTCCCGGGTCAGTTGCAACAGCTCCTTCTTGGTCAGGCCGCTGCCTTCCTCCGCCAGTTGATCTTCCAGCACCCGCAGACGCTTGATCGAGTTGGAGATCGTCCGCCAGTTGGTCAGCATGCCGCCCAGCCAACGGTGGTTGACGTAATACTGACCGCAGGCCTTGGCCGCGTCGGTCAGGGGACCGGAAGCCTGGCGCTTGGTCCCGACAAACAGCACCCGGCCGCCACGGGAAACCTCATCACGCACACGGACCAGGGCGCGTTGCAGCATCGGCGCGGTTTCGCGCAGATCCATGATGTGGATGTTGTTGCGCGCGCCATAGATGAACTGCGCCATCTTGGGGTTCCAGCGATGGGTCTGATGACCAAAATGAACGCCAGCTTCCAAAAGCTGACGCATGGTGAATGTCGGGACGTCCGAAAGTGTCATTGTCTTCTCCGGTTATGCCTCCGCGGGCGCCCATCCGTTGCCGGACACCGGAGCACCGATGGGGTCTGTCTGTCCCATCGACGCAAGCCCGCGTGCGATTTCAAGTTAAGTCGGCGCTAAATAGACGGAAACAACAGCCTTTGCAAGGCGAATTGAGGCATTTTTTGCCCGAATCCCAGCATGGCGCGCCGAGGGGGCCGACGACATCGGTACTTAGTGAGACGACGCGCTCGACGCCTGAAACCTACGTCAGCCGCGCCAGCAGCCGCCACCACATTTCGGCGCGCGGGACGAGCGATGAAATCAGCACATATTCATCGAGTGTATGCGCGCCGGCGCCATCCGCGCCCATGCCGTCCAAGGTGGGAATACCCATGGCGGCGGTGAAGTTGCCATCGCTGCCGCCGCCCGTGGTCACCGTGGTCTGCAAATCCAGACCTACTTCGCCGGCGCATTCCCGCGCCACCTGAAAAAGATCCATGGCAGCCGGGCTCGCCTCATAGGGCGGGCGGTTTATTTCCCCTTCGACGATCAGTTCCACATCCGGGTCGGAAGATTGCAGGGCAAAAATGCGAGCGAGATAGTCCTCGCCCTGTTCCGGCGTCAGTACTCGCATGTCCAGTTCGATGCGGCATTCGCGCGGCACCACATTGACGGCGGTGCCGCCCTTGATCTGACCGACATTGAAGGTGACGCCCTTGTCATAGTCGGTCATGGCCTCGATCTCCATGATCAGGCGGGCCATTTCCTTGATCGAGGAACGGCCATCTTCATGTTTCGAACCGGAATGGGACGGGCGGCCAACGGTTCTCAGATCGAAGCGGCCGACGCCCTTGCGGCTGACCACCAGTTTGCCGCCGTCACGGGCCGGTTCCGTCACCAGGACATACTTGGCTTTCGCCGCCGCCGCCTCGATCAGGCGCCGGCTGTAGGGGCTGCCGATTTCCTCTTCCGGCACATACATGAAGGTAATGGGCAGTCTTGGCGTCGTCCCGCTTCGATGCAGGTGGCGGGCGGCGTAGTGCGCAATGAAGGCGCCCGCTTTCATATCGTAGACGCCGGGGCCATAGAGCATATCGTCTTCGATCCGGATCTTGTTGTCGCCCATGGCGGTGCCGACGGGATGAACGGTGTCGATATGGCTGAGGACCAGAATTCCCGGCCCCGCCTCCCGACCGGCGACATGGGCACATAGGGTATCGCCAAAGCCCTGTTCGCCGGGAATACGTTCGATTTCGGCATCGATTGTTTCAAACTGAACCTGGATCAGGTCAGCCAGGCGATTGACCGCTTCGGCTTCATAGGTTGGTGTTTCATGGCTGATCCACTCGATCACGCCGTCAACCAATTCCTGCTGATCGATGCGCAGTTGGTTCGAATTCGGGGCTTGGTCTTGCTTAGTCATGAATTACAATTCCCGCTAAATCTTGTCGTAAATATCCAACCAGATATCAGTGAACCCTAACCAAAGGACTTGCGTATGCGGCCCCAATCCTCGATGGCGTCTTCCTGGCCCGGCACGATCTGGATGGTGAACTGGGTATAGCCGGCATCGCGCAGATCGCCGATGCGGTTCCTCAACTCGGCCTCGGTCGCCGTGAACGAGGTATCGCGGATCAATTCGGCGGTGACGTATTTGCGTTCCTCCGGCTTGACGAACATCAGATGGCCGCGGTGATTTTCCAAATATTTGGCGTCCGCCGGTTCATAGCTCATGACGTGCTCCACATAACCCGCAACTGCTTCCGCCGCTGCATTCGGGATGCCGGAGGAATTCGTCCAACCCGCAATCGCCTCGTCCGCCGCGCGGTGCAGCACCACCGCCGCCCGGGGTCCGGCTTGCGCCACGGCACGGGGACAATCAAAGGGCTCGCCTTCCGCCAGCACGCAGCCAAGGGCAAATTCCGTGGCGGTCAGTTCGGCAATATCACGGCCGGCCCCTGTCCAGCTCTTGCGCATCTCCTCCAATCCAGCGACGGCGGATTCGACGTCACCGACAAAGTTGAGCCAGCCCGCGCCCAATTTCGCCACCAGCGCCCGCGACTTCGGCCCGTAGGCCGAGACGTGCAGTGGGATTGGATCTTCCGTATTGATCAGGCCCAGTTCGGGATTTAGGAACTTGATCTTCCGCCGCCGGCCCTCGAACTCCGCCTCCAGTATCTCGCCCTCAAGCAGGCCACGGACAACACGGATATAGTCTTCCATGTCGGCCAGCTTCATGGCCCCCAGGCCCATGGCACGGCGACCGGTAAAGCCGGTTCCGACGCCAAAATCGATCCGCCCTGGGGCCAACTGATTCAATGACGCCAGCGCATTCGCCGTCACCGGCGCGATCCGGTTGGACGGGATCAAGACGCCCGTGCCGAGACGAATGCGTTCGGTTTTCACCGCCGCCCCGCCCATCGCGACGAAGCAATCGGCGCTCAACATCTGCGTGTCGTAAAACCACGCGTTCGCGAAGCCCAGGTCCTCCGCCCGCTGCACCAATTTCCAGGCGTCGGCGGCGGTCGCCATGGCGATGCCAAATTCCATGATTTCAGCTCCAAAGTTTAGGTCGGACGCGAGGGTGCCGCCGTTATTTATGCCGTCCTGCGCAGAAACATATTCGTCGCCTTAGCGGATTGGACGACTTCATCGCGCTGGTTTCGGATCTCCCGGTCGAACGAGACGATGCCCATGTCCGGTTTCGAGGTTTCCCGCTTGAAGGTGACCTTTTGCACCACATGAATGGTATCGCCGTGCTTAACCGGCAGATGCACCCGCCAATCGTCGACGCCCAGCATGGCGACCACGGTGCCGTCGGTGATGCCGGAGGCATAGCCCAGGCCGCCGGCCATGGACCAGACCAGGGGACCATGCGCGATGGGCTCGCCGTAGGGCTGTTCCTTGCAGAATTCATGGTCGCAGTGGGGCGCATTGAAATCGCCGGAGATGGAGGCGAAGTTGACGATATCGGTCAGGGTCACGGTGCGCCGGGGCGTCACCAGTTCCATGCCGATCTCGAAATCCTCGTAGTACATGCCTCTGGGCTGTGGCTTCGCTGTCATTACGCTTAACTCCCCTTCTGGATGCTAGTACTTGTTTGCTATGTTTTAAGGTGCCCCTTGCCGGGCACGAAATTGACTTCCACGCGCAGGCCGTCGGGATCCTCGAACAGGATCGAATAGTAGCCGGGCGCCCAGGGGCCTTCCTCGGGCGCGCGGATGATCTTGCCGCCAAGGTCATCGCGCACAAAGGCATGGATCGCATCGACATCTTCGTTGGCGCGGGCGCGGAAGCAGATATGGTGCAGGCCGGGGCGGTCCTGATCGAACGGTTGATCGCGCTTGTCCTCCGGCGCCTGGCGCACCAGCACGCCGGTGCGGCTGCCGATGCAATAGACCATTGTGTCCGACTTCATCAGGGTCTTCATTTCCAGGAAATGACAAAACCCCTCCCAAAACGGCAGGCATTTTTCGATATCGATGACGTTCAGTTGAATATGGGCAATGCCGTTAACTTCCACGCTCATGGCTAAGGTCTCCTCTACGTTCAGGCCGCCAGCCAGCCCTGTGCCCGGGCGGCGTCCTGGCGGCAGCGTTCCGGGCCGCCCAATACCTGGCGGTCGAAACTGATGCGTTTAAACCAGAAATGCAGGCCCATCAGGTCGGTAAAGCCCATGCCGCCGTGCACTTCCGTTGCGGTGCGGGCCACATCGCGGCCCACTTCGGCCAATTGCGCCTTGGCCAGGCAGGCCAGGACCCGGCGCTCCACCACATCGTTCCCGCCTTGGATATGGGCCGCATACCAAACGAGAGACCGGCAGGGCTCCAACGCGGCGACCATTTCGGCGCACATATGCTTGACCGCCTGATAGGAGGCGATGACCCGGTCAAACTGCACCCGCTGGCCGGCGTATTCCACTGCTTTTTCAATCATGCACTGGCCTGCGCCCAGGGTATCCGCCGCCAGCATCAGGCGGCCGGCATCAAGCACCCGCTGCGCCACCGCATCATCGGCGCCTTCGAGCCGCTCCACCGCCGCCTCGTTCAGGGACAGATCGGCCAGGGGCCGGGTGCGGTCCAGGCTGGGCCGCCGGGTCAGGGTCACGCCGGCGCCGTCCAGCGCCACGATTACCGCCCGGCCACCGTTCAGAAAAATCAGAACATGCGTGGCGCCGCCGCTATCGATCACGCCGGTGACCTGGCCCGACAAGGTCTCGCCGGACAGCGTCAGATCCGCCGTGCCTGTGGCCCCGGCCAAGGCACCGCAGGCGATCGCGAAACGGCTCTCGCCCGTGGCGACGCCCGGCAGCCAGGCCTGTTGTTGCGCCTTGTTGCCGGCCAATGACAGGGCCAGGGGCGCCATGACACAGGCGCCGACATAAGGTACGGGCGCGGCGCCGTGGCCCAGAGCCTCCACCACCACCGCCGCCTCCAGCATGCCGAGACCGGCGCCGCCGAATGCCTCCCCCACTAGCAAACCCGGCAGGCCCAACTCGCACAGGCCGGCCCATAGCTTGCCATCGAAGCCGCCGCGGTCCACCGCCATGGCGCGGATATTGCCCAGGGGGTTGGCATCGGCCAGATAGCCGCGCAGGGATTGCTCAATCAGCCTTTGATCTTCGCTTAGCCCGAACTCCATGGCTCAATTCCTCCGCGCTGACATCTGAACCTTGGGTTCAACTTTAGGTTCTCTGGGCATGCCCAGGCCGCGTTCGGAGATAATGTTCTTTTGAATTTGCGACGTGCCGCCGCCGATGATCAGGCCGATGTCGTACATGTAGTCGATCTGCCAGGTGGTGGCCGGGTCGTCCTCGGACACCTCGTGGGGGTCGTAGGGCAATCCGGCCTCGCCCAACACATCGACGGCCAGGGCCGAGAGTCTGTGGTTCAGCGTGGTAGCGAAATATTTCTGGATCAAACCCGGCACGCCCGGTTCCACCCCTTGGTCGTGCAGGGTCAACAGGCGCATGTTGTGATACTTCGCGGCCAGCACCTCCCCCTGCAGGCGCAGCAGGCGGTCGCGGTATTCCGGCATCTCGATCAGCGCGACGCCGTCGATCACCGTCTGCTGCATCAGTTCGCGAATGGATTGAAAGCGCTGTAGCTGCTTGTTGGGATCGCCCAGCATGACGCGCTCATGTTTCAGGGAGGCAATGGCGACCTTCCAGCCGTCCCCCCGGCCCATGACGATCTGGTCGGTGGGCACCCGCACATCGGTCAAAAAGGTCTCGTTGAATTCCGGCCGCTCGGTCATGGTGACCAGGGGCCGGACCTCGATGCCCGGGCTGTCCATGGGCACCAGCAGGTAGGACAGGCCTTTGTGCTTGGGCGCATCCGGCTCGGTCCGGCTCAGCAGGAACATCATGTCGGCGAAATGGGCCGATGAGGTCCAGATCTTCTGGCCGTTGATGACGAACTCATCGCCCTCGACCACCGCCCTGGTCTTGGCATTGGCCATGTCACTGCCCGAGCCTGGTTCCGAATTGCCGATACACCAGATGGTCTCGCACGTCAGAGTGCTTTTGATCCAACGCTGGCACTGTTCCCTGGTGCCGAGCTCCAGCAGAGACGGCACAACGATCAAGGCACCGACATCGAGATAGCCGGGCGAGATTCCGGCCCTGGAGAATTCGTCGGCGATAATGGCGTTTTCCAGCACGTCCGGTTCAGCGCCATGGCCGCCGTATTCCCGGGGCACGGTGCGGGCGATATAACCCCGTTCCAGCAGCAGGGCCTGCCAATCCAGCCGTTGCTGATCCGGCCGCTTGCGCCCGCCGCCAAAGCTGGGCGAACGGTGGCCTTCTTCCCTGATGAAAGCGCGGATTTCGGCCTGCAAATCCTGATGTTTCTTGGAATAGGTCAGGTCCATTTAGACGGCGTTCCCCCAAACTCAACAAATTTGGCCGGAATAGTAGCTTCGCCGTGGGCGCGTGAATAGACGAAATCAGACGTCGTGCACGTCCATCACACCGGGAATGGCCTTCAGGGCACCGCGCACCTGCGGCGTGATCGCGAAACCGCCGGGCAGCGCCATCTCGACCTCGCGTCCCTTGTCGGCCAGTTCCAGCAACAGGGTCACCTGGCCGCGGCCCTTGTGATCCTCCAGCAGATGACGCAGGGAGGCCAGGGGATCGGGGTTCTTCAAGAAGACCTTGATGCCGCCGGCCACGGTCTGGCTGGCGGCATCGATATCGGTGATCTGGCTGGCGATCATGCGCCGGCCCTTCTCGTCGTCGCGCACATCGAGGGTCATGACGATGGAGTTGCCCTTGATCAGGATGTCCCGGCTGGCGGACAGGGCATCACCGAACAAGGTGACCTCGAATATGCCGGTCTGGTCGGAGACGCGCAGGAAGGCGTATGGATTGCCCTTGGCGCTTTTCCGCTCGCTCATCTCCTCGATCGTGGCGGCGATACGGAATTGCTGGCCGCCGCGATCGGCGCGAATTTCCAACTCGGCGAAATCGACCATGGACTTCCGCGCCAGAAGAGCCGGGTAGGATTCCAGCGGATGGGCGGAAAGGTAAAAGCCGATCGCCTGGGCCTCGTTCGCCAGCTTGTCCAGTTGCAGCCATTCCGTGACCACGGGCAGCGGCGGCGGCGGCACCGCCGCCGCGCCGTCATCACCGCCGAACAGGCTGACCTGATCGGAATCCCGCTCCGCCGCCGCGGCCCCGGCAAAACGCAGCAAGGTCTCCGCCGCGGCCAGGATCTGCGCCCGGTTCGGGTTCAGGCCGTCGAAGGCGCCGGCGCGGGCCAGGTTCTCCACCTGGCGTTTGTTGATCTGCCGTGGGTCGAGGCGTCCGGCGAAATCCCAGACGTCCTTGTAGGGTCCGTTCGCGTCGCGCTCGGCCACCACAGCGGCCATGGCCTCGCGGCCGACGTTCTTCACCGCCGCCAGGGCATAATGGATGCCGCCCGCGTTCTCCGCCGTTGCCTCCGCCGCCACCGTGAAGACGACGCCAGATTTATTCAGGTCGGGCGGCAGCAGGGCAATGCCCATGCGCTTCACTTCCTGCTTGAACAGGTTCAGCTTGTCCGTATTGGTCAGGTCCAGGGACATGGTTGCGGCCATGAATTCCACCGGGTGGTTGGCCTTCAGGTAGGCCGTCTGATAGGCGATCAGGGCATAGGCGGCGGCGTGGCTCTTATTGAAGCCATAACCGGCGAACTTGGCGACCAGATCAAAGACATACTCCGCCCTGTCGCCATCAATGCCGTTGGCCACCGCACCGTCGACGAAGCGGGAACGCTGGGCATCCATCTCCGCCTTGATTTTCTTGCCCATGGCGCGGCGCAGAAGATCGGCATCGCCCAGGGAATAGCCCGCCATGACCTGGGCGATCTGCATGACCTGTTCCTGATAGACGATGACGCCATAGGTCTCGGTCAGAATGCCTTCCAGGCAGGGATGCAGATAGTCCGCCTGTTCGGCGCCGGACTTCACGTTGCAAAAGCGCGGGATGTTATCCATCGGCCCAGGCCGGTACAGGGCCACCACGGCGATGATATCCTCGAAGCAATCGGGCTGCATCTGGCGTAAGGTGTCGCGCATGCCGGCGCCTTCCAACTGGAACACGCCGGCGGTCTCGCCCCGGGCGATCAGGTCATAGGATGCCTTGTCGTCGAGGGGAATATGGGGAAGATCAAAATCCGGTTCGCGGCGGTGGATCATCTCCACCGCCCGGTCCAGTACCGTCAGGGTCTTGAGGCCAAGAAAATCGAACTTCACCAGGCCGGCCGGTTCCACCCATTTCATGTTGAACTGGGTGACGGGCATGTCGGAATGGGGATCACGGTACAGCGGGACCAGTTGCTCCAACGGCCTGTCGCCGATCACCACGCCGGCGGCATGGGTCGAGGCATGGCGGTACAACCCCTCCAGCTTCATGGCGATATCAAACAGCTTGTCGACGCCCGGCTCCTCGCGCATCACCTGTTTGATGCGCGGTTCCGCCTTCAGGGCCTCGGGCAAGGTTGTTGGGTTGGCCGGGTTATTTGGCACCATCTTGCACAGCCGATCGACCAGTCCAAACGGCATTTCCAACACCCGGCCAACATCGCGCAGGGCGGCGCGGGCCTGAAGCTTACCGAAGGTGATGATCTGGGCGACCTGGTCGTGGCCGTATTTTTCCTGCACATAGCGGATCACCTGGTCCCGCTTGTCCTGGCAGAAGTCGATGTCGAAGTCAGGCATGGACACCCGCTCAGGGTTCAGGAACCGTTCGAACAGCAGGCCAAATCGCAGCGGATCCAGATCGGTGATTTTCAAGGACCAGGCGACGACGGAGCCGGCGCCCGAACCACGCCCCGGCCCCACCGGTATCGCCTGCGCCTTGGCCCATTGGATGAAATCGGCAACGATCAGAAAATAGCCGGCGAAGCCCATGTTGACGATCACGTCCAACTCGAACGCCAGGCGTTCCTTGTAGGGTTCCGCCTGCTCGGAAGAGAGGTCGATGCCGACGTCGGCCATACGTTCCGCCAGGCCCTCCTCGGCCATGGCCCGCATGACGGCCTGTTCATCGCCGCCGTCGCCAAAATTGGGCAGGATCGGGTCGCGCATGGGCACCCGGTAGGCGCAGCGCCGGGCGATCACCAGGGTATTGTCCAGAGCCTCGGGCAAATCGGCGAACAGGGCCCGCATCTCCCGCGAGGAGCGGAAATAGTGCTGCGTCGTCAGGCGGCGGCGGTCACTCTGGCTAACGGTGTTCTTCTGGGCAATGCAAATCAGGGCGTCATGGGCCTCGTACATCCCAGGGTCCGCGAAATGAACATCATTGGTCGCGACCAAGGGCAGATCGAATTCGTAGGCCAGATCGATCATCGCCGCTTCGCAGGCGGCTTCCTCCGGCAGCCCGTGCCGTTGCATCTCGATATACAGCCGACCCGGAAAAATACCGGTCAGTTCCCCCAGCAATTTCCGACCATGGTCCAGCTGGCCGGCCTGGAGCAGCCGGCCCAGCGGCCCGTCCGCGCCGCCCGTGAGGCAGATCAGGCCGTCGTTCCACTGCCGCAGGTCGTCCAACTCTATCTGAGGTGTCGCGCCGCCCTCGCTCTCCAGATAGGCCTTCGAGGATAGACGGGACAAATTCTCATAACCGGCCTCTGACTGCACAAGCAAAACCAGACGGTCAGGCTCATTGTCGACACCCCCGTGTTTTGCGGGGTCATCCCCGTCGCCCGAACACAGCGCCATGGCGGCACCGATAATGGGTTGGACGCCGGCATTGATCATCGCTTCGGAGAATTCCAGAGCACCAAAAAGATTGCCGGTGTCCGTGATCGCCACCGCCGGCATTTCGCCATGACGGCAAAGTTCCGCCATATCCTTGATGTGAATGGCGCCCTCCGACAGGGAAAATGCGGAATGGACGCGAAGATGGACGAAATCAGCGTGCGGCATGGCTGCTTCTCTGTTGTCTGGCGTTTTCGGGATACTGTTGCCTCGAGAATCACCCGAATCCTTCCACGCCGGTGCACCCCTGTCGACTCAACTGTTGCGCCGGTGGAGAAGCGGGGCGTGCCAACGAACCACAATATTTATCGATGCTTCCCTTCCCGGCTGGAATGCGGCAGATTTGGGCCCGCCAGCGAGCAACAAAGGGCGGCGGTATGATTGAAGTTCAAGGCCTGCGTAAAAGTTTCAATAATGTCGAGGTTTTGCGTGGCGTTGATTTCTCCGCCCGTGACGGCAAGATCACCGGCCTGATCGGCCCCAACGGCGCCGGCAAGACGACCACATTGCGCATGCTCTACACGGTGTTGCGTCCCGACAGCGGCCGGGCCCTGGTCGATGGTCATGACGCCAGCATCGACCGCCTGGAAGTGCAACGCAAAATTGGCGTACTGCCCGATAACCGGGGCCTTTACCCCCGCCTGACGGCGCGCGAGCACATCCGCTATTTCGGCCGTCTGCACGGCCTGGGCGGGGCGGAGTTGGAGGCGCGCATCGAACGTCTGGTCGAACGCCTGGGGATGGAGGAAATCGCGGACCGGCGATCCAAGGGATTTTCCAAGGGTCAAACCCTGAAAGTCGCCCTGGCCCGCGCCCTGGTTCACGAACCGCCCAACGTGATACTGGACGAGCCGACCAACGGCCTGGATATCGCTTCCAGCCGGGCGGTGCGTGATCTGATCCGGGAAATCCGCGACCAGGGACGCTGTGTGCTGTTCTCAAGCCATATCATGGGTGAGGTCGAGGCTCTGTGCGATCGCATCATCGTCATCTCCGACGGTCTGATCGTCGCCGACGGCGCGCCGGAGGAGCTGCGCCGGGCGACGGGAAAAGGCGATCTGGAAGAGGTCTTTCTGGCAACCATCACCCAGGCCGAGCTGGCCAATCTCGGTGTCAGCCGTGCGTAATATCTGGGTTGTTTTCGTCAAGGAAAGCATCGATAACCTGCGTGACCGGCGCAGTCTTTTTCTGGCCCTGATCTATCCGGTCATCGGCGCCTTGCTGCTGGGCCTGCTGGTCAGCTTCGTCGGCGGCATGTTTCGCGGCCAAAGCGACAGCACCCTGTACCTGCACGTGGCGGGGGCCGACCAGGCACCTCAATTGATGGCGCATCTGGTCGGCGAGGGCGTCAATATTCAGCCCGCGCCCCCCGATCCCCAGAAAGCAGTGCGCAGCGGTATTGCCGATGCGGTGTTGGTTGTCCCCGACGGTCACGCGGACAAATTCGCCAACCAGCAGCCCGCCCAACTAAACATGGTCGTCAACGCCACGCGCCTCTCCACCGTGATCAAGGTCAGCCGCGTCGTTGAAATTCTGCGTAATTTTGGCCGCGAGGTGGGCCAGAAGCGTCTGCGCGACCACGGCATCGACCCGGACGTGGCGGCGCCACTGGATATCCGTTCCATCAATGTGGGGCGCTCGCGCAACCTGGCCGGATTTTTTCTCAATATGCTGCCCCCCTTCATTATTTTCACGATCTTTGTCGGCGGCGTGTATTTGGCTATCGACACCACCTCGGGAGAACGGGAGCGCGGTTCGTTGGAGCCGTTACTGGCCAATCCGGTTGCCAGGTGGCAGTTCATGCTGGGCAAGGCCCTGGCGACCTTTGTCTTCACCTTGACAGCGGTGGTCGTGCAATTGCTGGCCTTCAAGATCATGTTCGAGATCATCGCGTCCGGCGAATACGGCATCAAACTGAACCCCGATATTTCCGCCTTTATTTCCGTCGCCTTGATCTGCCTGCCCCTGATCGGCTTCGCCGTCGCTCTGCAGATCATTGTCGCCACGGCATCACGCAGCTACAAGGAGACCCAGACCTATCTTGGCCTGCTGCCTCTGCTGCCCTCCCTGCCCGGCATGATCCTGGTCTTCGTGCCCATAAAGGCGCAGATCTGGATGATGATGATCCCCACCTTCGGGCAGATCCTGTTGATCGGCCGGTTGATGCGTCAGGAACCCCCGATCTGGATGAATATTGCGGTATCGGTGACGGCAACCAGCCTGGTCACGGCGGTTCTGCTGTATGGCGCGGCCTATCTGTACAATCGTGATCGCATGATTTTTGGCGGGTAACCAGCCGTTGCCCGCCCGGCAATGATGAGACTAGCCCCGTTGCAACAACAATAGTAAGGTAAATTCGCTGAAGAGAGCAGGTCTGAGGGGGCAAACAATCGTGTCGAGCACACAGGATGGCCGTCTGGCCAAGATCGGCTTGCTGGACGGCGTTGGCGACGAGGAAAAGCGCAATCTTGAAAAGCGCTGCCGCTGGCGCCGCTATAAATCCGGCGAGCAAATTCTGGACAAGGACAGCGGCGACCGCGATGTCTATTTTGTCTCCGAGGGCGCCGTGCAGGTCGTCAACTTCTCCATGACGGGACGGGAGATCGCCTTGGCGCGCCTGCAATCAGGCAGCTTTTTCGGCGAACTGTCCGCAATTGATGGCGAGCCCCGTTCGGCCAGCGTCGTGGCCCTGGAGGATTGCCTACTGGGTTCGCTGTCGCCGCAGCTCTTCATCGATCAGATTGTCGGCCATCCGGAATTGGCGGTGCGCGTGCTGGGCCGCCTGGCCGGCATCGTGCGCAGTTGCGATGAACGGATCATGGATTTGTCGACACTGGGCGCGGTCGATCGGGTGTACCGGCAATTGTTGCGCCTGGCCGAGGAAAGCCCGGTCGATCCGGGCAGTTGGCTGATCCGCAGTCTGCCCACGCACAAGGCCATCGCGGCAATGGCATCAACCACGCGGGAAACCGTTGCCCGTTCGATCTCGCAACTGGCCGCCGGTAATATCGTGGAACGCAAGGGCCGCATACTCTATCTGCGCGACCGTGAACGGCTGGAAAAATTGGCTGGTGCCCTGGACGATGCCCTGCAAGAGGATTTTTCCCGCTAGATCTCCGGACGCCCGGTTCGGGCGATCAGGTGCCGCTGCCGGCCAGGGTCGTCTGAATGATTTCGAACAGATCTATGATTTCCTCGCCAATTGAAAAGATGGCGGCAACGATGGCGACCCCAATGCCGGTACCGATCAACGCATATTCCATGGCGGTTGCGCCCGATGGATCCGCCAGCCCGGTACATTTCAGAACACTATTCACAGCAGCCGCGGTCTTGGCCCACATGACTTAATCCTTCTAGATTCGACCCGCCGCTCCGTCGCAAATTTGCCCGGATGCGGTGCGGTGGATCCCTCCCAGGGCTGCATATTGGCTATCATTCGTTAATTAAAACCCTACATGATACTTAAGATGTTCTTAACCACACGGCCAAGCCCAGAGGCAAACCGCCATGACAAGACCCATTCTGATTGTTACCGCGCTTTTCATCCTTGCGGGCTGTCTGGCGGAAGGGCCTACCTGGTATGAAGACCGCTGTCTGAATCTTGGCCTGAATCGTGGCAGTGCCGATTTCAACAAATGTATTGAACGGGATCAGCGTTGGATCGACGAGATTCATATCCGCGCCCAGCGCGAGCGTGGACCCTGATCAGACCGGCGTTTGCCCGCCCGATTGCCGCATGATGGTGGTGACAGCCGCCTGCAGCCGCTGCAGACCCGGCTCCGGCCGGCCACCCATGGCCGAAAGCGCGGCGAGCGTGCCCGCCAGATAACCCCTTGAGGTACCCTTGCGCCCCTCCCCCTGGGCAACCAGCATGGCGCTTCGATCCAGGGGCTGCTTGCCGATATAGCGGGGATGGCCGGGGTCGGCCGTGAAGGTCAGGGCCCGGATCGGCCCCTGCCGGGTTTGCAGCGGGACATCAATATGGCGATAGGCCACTTCCCGTTGCCGCAAATAGCCCCGCGTCCGCCACCAATGCCCAGGTGCTATGCGAAAGGCGCAGCCCAGGCTCTCGCCACCCGGTACCAGGGTGAGGATCAGGCCGGGCCGCTCAACCGAACCCCAGGCCAGGGTGCTTTGCAAGGCATGGGCCCGGTGCCAGCCGGGCAGCAACGCCGGGCGCCGCTCAATATAAGGAAAATCCGGCTGCCACATGAGCGAGCCATAACCGAAAACCCAATGCTGCGCCGCCATCCGGTCTACACCCGCATCGCTATGACTTGGGCTTTAGGTGCGCGGCCACCAGGCGGCGGGGCTCGTCGGTCTCGTAGGCATCACCAAAGGGGTCGATGCCGGCCTCAATCGCCGCCGCCAGGCCCAGTTCCTCCCAGCGGCCGATCAGCGCCTTTTGCGATCGGACGACAAGGGGGCCGGCTTCCAGTATGCGGCCGAGCCAGGTTTCCACCCAATTGTCCAGTTCGTCCGCCGGCACCAATTTCTCAACGAAATGCATGGCCAGGGCCTCGTCGGCGTCATAGTTGGCGCCGGTCAACAGCAGCTCCCGTGTTTTTCCCCAACCGATCAATTGCGGCAGCAAGGCGGCCTCAATCACCGACGGCAGGCCGACCTTAACCTCCGGCATGCCCATGACGAAGCTGTCATCGGCGACACGGAAATCGCAGGCCGCCGCCAACTCCAACCCCGCGCCGAGGCAAAATCCGCGCAGGCGGCCGATCACCGGCACCGGCAAATCGCGGATCGCGGCGGCCGCCAGGTGTAGCTGCGTGATGAAACGCCGCGCACTGTCCGGCTCCAACTCCGCCAGTTCGTTCAGATCAGCGCCCGCCATGAAGGCCCTGTCGCCGGCTCCGGTCAGCACCGCCGCCCGCAAACCGTCATCCTGGGCCAGACTTTCAAAAGCCGCTTTTAGATCCGCCACCAGCGGCATCGAACCGGCGTTCAGCCGCCGCTGATTGTCCATGCGCACCCAGGCAACGCGCCCAGGCGCCCTTTCCTCGATTTCCACCCGCACTGTCGGCCTTGCGTCCGCCATCTACTCCACCTCGCAGTTACTCGCTGACCGCCCTTGATATCACAGGCGGGGGAAGCACCAACACTTGATTGGCTCACGCCTTCGGCAAAGGCATGCTAGATTGCGGCCATGGCAGTCGATGACAGAAATTCAACAATGGCGCTTGTCGTCGCCGGCGGACGCGGCAGCCGCATGGGCGGTCCGGTGGCAAAGCAGTATCAAAGCCTGGCCGGCATTCCCGTGCTGCGCCATGCCCTGTTGGCCTTTTGCCATCATCCGGCTATTGACGCGGTCGCCGCCGTTATTGGCGCCGACGACCGGGAGCTTTACGACCAAGCCGCCGCGGGCCTGGAGATGCTGCCGCCAATTACGGGCGGCGAAAGCCGGCAGCAATCCGTCCTGAATGGCTTGCGGGGCCTGGCGGCCCTGAACCCCGATCAAGTCTTGATCCACGATGGCGCCCGGCCCTTTATCTCGGCCACGGTGATCAACAATGTCCTGGCCGGACTGGACGACAACGACGGCGCCATCGCGGCCATACCCGTGGTCGACAGCCTGAAGCGGGGCAGTGACGGCCTGATCATGGATGACGTCCCGCGCGAGGGTTTGTGGCAGGCGCAGACGCCGCAGGGCTTTGCCTTTTCGGCCATTTTGGCGGCGCATGAGGCCGCGGGTGCGGGGCACACCGATGATGCCTCCCTGGCCCGTGCCGCCGGTATGAACGTCGCCCTGGTCGCGGGCGCGCCGGAAAACGGCAAGATCACCACGGCCGAGGATCTGGCCCGGGCCGACGGCGCCCATGCCGCGCGGCTGTTCGACGTCCGCGTCGGCCAGGGCTTCGATGTGCATCGGTTTGAGCCGGGCGGCCATGTCCGCCTGTGCGGCGTTGATATTCCCCATGGCGCCGCCCTGGCCGGCCATAGCGACGCCGACGTCGCCCTGCACGCGATCACCGATGCCATATTGGGCGCCATTGGCGATGGCGACATCGGCAGACACTTCCCGCCAAGCGAGGCGCAATGGCGGGATGCGGATTCGGCCCGCTTCGTTGCATTCGCGGTGGACCGGGTGCATGCCCTTGGCGGCCGCCTGGCTCATCTGGACCTGACAATCATTTGCGAAGCGCCGCGTATCACGCCGCATCACGAGGCCATGGCGGCGCGTCTAAGTGACATCGCCGGCCTGGAGACCAACCGGCTCAGCATCAAGGCGACGACGACGGAGCGCCTGGGCTTCACCGGCCGCAACGAAGGCATCGCGGCCCAGGCCACCGCCACCGTGCGGCTGCCGATCTGAATGGGCAGGATTCTTACCAAAGCGGCTCTGCCGCTTTCGCACCCCGCCTGCCTGCTGGCGACCTGGTTCGGCAGCGGCCTGCTGCGGCCCGCTCCCGGCACCTGGGGTTCATTGGCGGCCCTGCCGTTTGCCTGGATCATCACCTATTACGCCGGGCCCATCGCCCTGGCCGCGGCGACCGTAGCGGTCTTCGCCCTGGGCTGCTGGGCTGGCGGGGTCTACGAACGGGCCGGTGGGGACAAGGATCCTGGCGTTGTAGTGATCGACGAGGTCGCCGGGCAATGGCTGGTGCTGATCGCGGCACCGCTCGATCCCTGGTACTATTTGGCGGCTTTCGTGTTGTTTCGCATTTGCGACATCCTCAAACCCTGGCCGGCCAATTGGGCGGACCGTAAAATATCGGGCGGCGTGGGCATCATGATGGATGATATTCTGGCGGCCCTGTACGCGGCCGCGGCCATCTGGGCGTTTCGAGTTTGGTATTGATGAGAGGAGACGGACGATGAAATTTGGCGGCATGGTGGCGACCAAGATCGACGATTGGCAGATGTTCCCCTATTTGGAGGACCTGGGATACGACTGCGGCTGGGTGCCGGATTCGCAGATGATCTGGTCCGATTGCTACGCCACCATGGCATTGGCGGCGCAAAACACCTCCAAGCTGCGCCTGGGCACCGGCGTCGCCATCGCCGGCACGCGTTTGGCGCCGGTCACGGCGCATTCCATTGCCTCAATTAACAAGCTCGCGCCGGGGCGGGTCTTCCTGGGCATCGGCACCGGCCACACGGCGATGCGGGTGATGGGGCAGAACCCCATGCAGCCGACGGCGTTCCTCAATTACCTGCGCGTGGTGCGCGGCCTGCTGGCCGGCGAGGAGGTGGAATACCAGGGCAAACCCATCAAGTTCCTGGACCGGGAACTGGAATGCATCAATACGGAGCACAAGGTGCCGATCTACGTCGCCGCCAACGGGCCCAAGGCACTGGCCGCGGCGGGCGCCTATGGCGATGGGCGCATCGGCGCCGGCAACGAACCCTATGGCCTACTGTCGAAAAATCTTGATCGCATGCGGCGCGGCGCGGAAGATGTGGGGCGGCAGCTTGATGACAGCTTCCATACCTCGGTGCTGACCTTTGCCTGTGTTCTAAAACCCGGCGAGGACCTGACATCGGACCGGGTGATCGACGAGACCGGCGCCGAAGTCGTTTCATCCCTGCATTTCTGGTACGAAATCTACCGTCAGCGGGGCGATGACGACTTCATTTTGGGCGAGGTGCGGGATGTTTGGGAGGACTACAAGGCCTACGTGGAATCGGAGATGCCCGAAGACCGCCGCCACCAAATCCTGCACACCGGCCATTGCGCCTTCCTGCCCGCCGCCGAGCGGCGCTTTATCACGCCGGAGATGATCAGGATTTCCGGCGGCTTCGTGGGCCAGCCCGATGAAATCATCGAGCGCCTGCGGGAATTGGAGGCCGGCGGCCTGCGCGAGATTGCCCTGCTGCCGCCGATCGCCGTGGCGCGGCAAAATTTCAAGGACTTCGCCGAACAGGTCATGGCGAAATACTAGGGGTTGGCAACGATGTTTTCCGATGAGCTGACGGCCCAGGCCACGGCACTGTTGCAGGCCTGCCGGGATGCCGGTGCAATGGTCGCCACGGCGGAATCCTGCACCGGCGGCCTGATCGCCGGCTGCCTGACCGAAATCGCCGGCTCTTCCGACGTGGTGGATCGGGGCTTCGTGACCTATTCGAACGCGGCCAAGAACGCCATGCTGGACGTTCCCATGGCGCTGATCGAGGGCCATGGCGCGGTTTCGGAACCGGTGGCCCGGGCTATGGCTGAGGGGGCAATCGCCAAATCGGAAGCCAATCTCGCCGTCGCCGTCACCGGCGTGGCGGGACCGGGTGGCGGCACGGCGGACAAACCGGTGGGCCTGGTGCACTTGGCCTGCGCCAAGCGGGACGGGGCGACCCTGCACATGGAACAGCGCTACGGCGATCTGGGCCGGGCCGGCATCCGCGAGGCGACCGTTCGATCGGCGCTGGATATGTTGTCGCGGCAGCTTAACGGCGCCTGAGCGGCCATGCCCCCCAGCATCAAAACGCGCGATATGTGGCCGGCGGTGCTGGGCGCCATCATCGTGCAGCTGGCCATGGCATTGCTGGGCCGGCGCCTGCTGGGCCCAGGTGAGGAACAGGCGCCGGCGGCGACGATGCTGGTATACCTGGTGCTGCCAAGCCTGGCCGCGATCATCTGGGTCTGGTTCGCCACCGTCTGGCGCGAACAGGACGGCTGGTCCCGCCTGGGCTTTGCCTGGATCGACCGGCGCTGGTTGCTGCGCGCCGTCGCCCTGGGTGCGATATCGGTACCGGTGCTGATGCTGATCACGGCCATAACGAAACCGGTGTTCGGCCCCGCCAAGAACCCCGCGCTGCCCCTGACGGGAGCCGATGCCTGGGGCGAGCCGTCCTACATGGCGGCATTGCTGCTGGGCGTTGTGCTGCTGGCGCCGCTGATGGAGGAAATGATCTTCCGCGGCCTGTTGTTCGGCTGGCTGCGCCGGCGCTACGGGCTATGGCATGCCGCCGCTCTGGCCGCCCTGGGCCATGCCATCCTGCACTTCGACCAGGGTGCCCTGCCCGGCCTGTTCCTGTTTTTCCTATTCCTGGCCTGGATCTATGAATACTCCCAAAGCCTGTGGGTGCCGACCATCATCCACAGTGTCCACAACTTCGTGGTCCTGCAACTACCCTGAAAATGCTCATTTCGGCGCTTCGGAAAAATCCTTCCAGGCGGTACCGAACTGTTGGCAGTTCCGTGGCGATGGTGTAAAAGCCCCCTTCTCTATTTGTGTCGACATCCCTATATAGCCCTTTGTCCCAATGCAGTATTTGGGGAGTTGACGATGCGGGCCCTGTTAGGCGGCTTATTCACCAACCGCCACGCAACGGGCTCCAGCAGGTGCGAATTATGCAAGAAGTGCTTTTGGTTGTTCATTTGATGCTGGCGATTGCCATTGTCATCACCGTGTTGTTGCAGCGTAGCGAAGGCGGCGCGCTGGGCATGGGTGGCGGCGGTGGAGGTGGCGGCGGCGGCGGCGGCGGTTTGATGACCGGGCGCGAGGCGGCAAATTTGCTGACCCGATCCACCGCCGTTTTGGCCGCTTGCTTTTTCGCCACATCGTTGACCCTGACCATCATGGCCAGCAGTTCAAGCGAGCGAAAATCGATCCTGGAGCAATCGGGAACGGAGAGTTCCACGAATCAACCCGCGGCGCCCGCCGGACCGACGGTTCCCACCGACAAATAGTTTCAGTCGCAAGCCTAGGAAAAGCAGCAAAAACGGGCCATTCGCGGCGCGTTAACGAAACAGAGCTTTGGCGCTGGCGCGGGCTGGCTTACAATGTAGCTCCATGACGCGGTACATTTTTATAACTGGCGGCGTGGTTTCCTCGTTAGGTAAAGGATTGGCATCGGCGGCCCTGGGCGCCTTGTTGCAGGCGCGCGGCTATTCGGTTCGTTTGCGCAAGCTTGATCCCTATCTGAACGTTGATCCGGGAACCATGAGCCCCACCCAGCACGGCGAGGTCTATGTCACCGATGACGGTGCCGAGACCGATCTGGATCTGGGCCATTACGAACGCTTCACCGGCGTTTCCTCGCGGCAGAGCGACAATGTGACAACCGGGCGGATCTATCAGGACATCCTGGCCAAGGAACGCCGGGGCGATTACCTGGGCGGTACGGTGCAGGTCATCCCCCACGTCACCAACGCCATCAAGGAATTCGTTCTGAACGAGACCGAGGGTACGGATTTTATTCTTTGCGAGATCGGCGGCACCGTTGGCGATATCGAAAGCCTGCCGTTTCTGGAGGCAATCCGGCAACTGGGCAACGACCTGCCACGGGGCCAAACCGCCTATGTTCACGCTACCCTGGTGCCCTTCATCAAGGCGGCCGGCGAATTGAAGACCAAGCCGACCCAGCATTCGGTGAAGGAACTGCGCTCCATCGGCATTCAGCCCGATATCCTGCTGTGCCGCAGCGAACGCGAAATTCCGGTCCACGAACAGCGCAAGATCGCCCTGTTCTGCAATGTTCGGGAAAGCGCGGTGATCCAAGGCCTGGATTGCCGCTCGATCTACGAAGTGCCCCTGGCCTATCACGAGGAAGGCTTGGACCGGGAGGTCTTGAGCATCTTCGGCATCGACAACCCACCCGAGGCCGATCTGAGCCGTTGGCGGGAAATCCATGACCGTATTGAATCCCCCGAAGGCACCGTGAAGATTGCCATCGTAGGCAAATATACGGATTTGCAGGATGCCTATAAGTCCCTGGGCGAGGCCCTGGTACATGGCGGCATGGCCAACCATGTGAATGTGGAGCTGCAGTGGATCGAGAGCGAGACTTTCGAGCAGCCCGATGCGGTGCAGCGCCTCGAAGGCGTGGATGGTATTTTGGTCCCGGGTGGTTTTGGCGAGCGCGGATCGGAAGGCAAGATTGCCGCCGCCACTTTTGCCCGGACCAAGAACGTGCCCTATTTCGGTATTTGTTTCGGCATGCAAATGGCGGTGATCGAGGCGGCGCGCAACCTGGCCGACATGCCCGGCGCCTCATCAACGGAATTCGGCACCTGCGATGACCCCGTGGTCGGCCTGATGACCGAATGGAGCGATGGCAACGTATTGCAGACGCGCGGCATTGACGATGACAAGGGCGGCACCATGCGTCTGGGCCAATACGAATGCCAACTGCAAAAGGACTCCAAGGTCAACGAGGTCTATACCAATGGCGCGGCGCAGGAACTGGACCATGGCCTGATGATCTCGGAACGCCACCGCCACCGCTATGAAGTCAACATCAACTACCGCGAAAAGCTGGAAGAGGTGGGCCTGCGGTTCTCCGGTCTGTCGCCGGACGGCGAGCTGCCGGAAATAGTCGAATTGACCGGTCATCCCTGGTTCATCGGTGTGCAATTCCATCCCGAACTGAAATCGAAGCCGTTCGAGCCCCACCCCTTGTTCGCTTCGTTCATCGCCGCCGCCGTCGATCAAATGCGCCTGGTGTAGGCGGATGGCTGACGTCACCATTGGCAAGATCACGATCGGCAACGACCAGCCCTTGACCCTGATCGCCGGGCCTTGCGCCATGGAGGGGCGGGAGCATGCCCTGGAAATGGCGGACCGCCTGACCAGCCTGGCCGATCGCTTGGGCTTTTCACTGATCTACAAGTCATCCTTCGACAAGGCCAACCGCACCTCGCTGGACAGCCCACGGGGCATCGGCATCGAGGCCGCCCTGGATATTTTTGCCGAAATCAAGGACCGCTTTGGCTGTCCGGTGCTGACGGATGTGCATACGGAGGCCCAGTGCGCCCAGGCGGCAACTGTGATCGACGTGCTGCAAATACCCGCCTTTCTGTGCCGGCAGACGGATCTGCTGCTGGCGGCGGCGGCCACGGGCCGGGCCGTCAACGTCAAGAAGGGGCAATTCCTCGCACCCTGGGACATGGCCAATGTGGTGGCCAAGCTGACGGACAGCGGCAATGATAACGTGCTGGTTACCGAACGGGGTGCATCATTCGGCTACAACACCCTGGTCAGTGACATGCGCGCGCTGCCGGTGTTGAAGGATATTGGCCAGCCGGTAGTCTTTGACGCCACCCATTCGGTGCAACAGCCGGGCGGCCAGGGCGGCACCTCCGGCGGGCAGCGGGAAATGGTGCCGGTGCTGGCCCGCGCCGCCGTCGCCATCGGTGTCGCCGCCGTTTTCATGGAAACCCACGAGGAACCCGACCGCGCGCCATCGGACGGCCCCAACATGGTACCTGTTGACCAGTTGGGACCGTTGATGGAAACCCTGCTGGCCTTCGACCGCCTGGCCAAGGCGCAATAGCGGTGCAGCCCGAACAGGCGCGGGCGGAGATCGACAGCCTTCTTGACGAACTGCTGGAACGCCACGACTTGCGCGTCCGCGCCGCCCACAACCGGGCCCGGGCCGATGCCGGACCTTCCCTGATGGGTGGCATGCGCAGTTTCGACCATTACACATACAACTATGTGCGCGAGGCGGCGGATGACTGCCTGCGCGATGCCTCCATTGTGCTGCTGGAATACGCCGGCGAGCGGGGCATGGAGCCGATGCTGCTGGTCGAGGCGGCGCGCGGCTGCCTGGGCCAGCATTTCCAGGCCATCAAGGATTATCTGGACGAAGATATCAACCAGCCCCCGGCCCATGAGTACGGTATGCGGCCAAGCCGGGAATCGCTGGCGGAGGTCAGCCGCTATCTCGATGAACGCCTGGCCGCCGCCATGACCTCCCTGGGCCGGGGCCGCCTTGATGAAAGACTGCGGCCCAGGGTCAACTTCATATCCCTCTTCCTGCAACGCTTTGGCGGCGGTCACCGGGTGGCGCTTTATGTGGTCGCGATCGCGCTGATATGGGCTTTGTTTTCCGGACTTTGACTCCGTTCGGCCAAGGCGTTAGATCACTGGCAACTTTCTTTGCATCGCCGTGCCGCCCGCACCCGGGGCCCGGCCAACATCGTGGGAACAAAAACATGAGTGGCATCATCGATATCGTCGGGCGGGAAATCCTGGACAGCCGGGGTAACCCGACCGTGGAGGTCGAGGTAACCCTGGACAGTGGCGCTTTCGGCCGGGCCGCCGTGCCCTCGGGCGCCTCCACCGGCGCCTACGAGGCGGCGGAACGGCGCGACGGCGGCGAGCGTTATCTGGGCAAGGGTGTCGAGGGCGCCGTCGATGCGGTAAATGGCGAGCTGTTCGATGCCCTGTCCGGCCTGGACGCCGATGATCAGGCCGGCATTGATACCATCATGTGCGATCTGGACGGCACGGCGAACAAGGCCAACCTGGGTGCCAATGCCATTCTCGGCATCAGCCTGGCGGTGGCCAAGGCGGCGGCGGTGGATGCGGGCCTGCCGCTGTACCGCTATGTGGGCGGCGTGGGCGCGCGCCTGCTGCCTGTACCGATGATGAATATCGTCAACGGCGGGGCGCATGCGGACAATCCCATCGATATTCAGGAATTCATGATCATGCCCGTGCGGGCGGAGACCTTCCGCGAAGGGCTGCGCATGGGGGCTGAGGTTTTCCACACCCTGCGCGGTGCCCTCAAGGATGCGGGCCATAATACCAACGTCGGTGACGAAGGCGGCTTCGCGCCCATGCTGAACAGCGCCGACGAGGCCATGGGCTTCGTTATGAAGGCCATCGAGGGCGCCGGCTACCGCCCCGGCGAAGACATCTATCTGGCCCTGGACCCGGCCTCGACGGAATTCTACAAGGACGGCAAGTACCATCTGGACGGCGAGGGCAAGGTGCTCGACGGCCCGGAAATGGCCGCCTACTACCAGGACCTGGCCGATCGCTACCCGATTATCTCCATCGAAGACGGCATGGCCGAGGACGACTGGGCCGGCTGGGACGCCCTAACCCAGGCCATTGGCGACCGCGTCCAGTTGGTCGGCGACGATCTGTTCGTCACCAATCCGGTACGTCTGGCCGAGGGCATCGAAAAGGGCGTGGCCAATGCCATTCTGGTCAAGGTCAATCAGATCGGCACCCTGTCGGAAACCCTGGACGCCGTCGAAATGGCGCACAAGGCCGGCTATCGCGCCGTGATGTCGCACCGCTCCGGCGAGACCGAGGATGCGACCATCGCCGATCTGGCCGTGGCCACCAATTGCGGCCAGATCAAGACCGGCTCCCTGGCCCGCTCCGACCGCCTGGCGAAGTACAACCAGTTGCTCCGGATCGAGGAGGAGCTTGGACCCCAAGCCCGCTATGCCGGAGCTTCCGTGTTGAAATCATGAGCGGCAAGGTCGCATTGGTGGCCGGCGTGGGCCGGGGCACCGGCGGCGCCGTCGCCCGGCGTTATGCCGCCGCCGGTTACCGGGTTGCCCTGCTGGCCCGTTCCGAAAGCCGCATGGCGGAATTCGAGGCGGAGCTCGACGGCAGCCTGGCGATCCCCTGCGATGTTACGGACGAAGCGGCGGTGAACGCCGCCGTCGAAACCTGCCGGCGGGAGCTGGGCGATCCGGATGTGGTGGTACACAACGCCGCCCGTGGCACCCACGGCACCTTCCTGGAAATTGACCCCGCCGACATGGAGGCAAATTTCCGCGTCAACACCATGAGCCTTCTGTACCTGGCCCGCGCCGTGGCGCCGGCGATGATCGAGCGGGGCTCGGGCGCCATCATGGTGACGGGCAATACCTCCGCCTTGCGCGGCAAGGCGAATTTCTCAGGCTTCGCCCCCACCAAGGCGGCGCAACGTATTCTGGCCGAAGCCATCGCCCGGGATCTCGGCCCGAAAGGCATTCACGTCGCCTATATCGTGATCGACGCGGTGATTGATCTGCGCTGGACCCGGCGCAGCCGCCCCGACTTCAAGGACGAGGATTTCGCCAAGCCCGACGATCTGGCCGAGAGCATCTATCAGATCAGCCAACAGCCCCGCTCCGCCTGGTCCTTCTACACCGAACTGCGGCCGTTTAAGGAACCGTGGTAGGCGTTCCGGCCCTTATTTCGAACCGCCGTCGATCCTGAGGATGGCGCCGGTGGTGTAGCTGGCGCCGCTGGAGGCGAGATACAGCGCCGCCGCCGCGACTTCCTCGGCCTCGCCGCCGCGCTGCATGGCGATGCGCTCCTCGGCGCGGGCGTTGAAGGCATCCATGTCCCAGGCCTTGGAAATATCCGTCAGGAAGGGCCCGGGCATGATGCAGTTGACCCGCACCTTGGGGCCGTAGGCATCGGCGAAAGCCTCTGTGATGGCATTCACGCCGGCCTTGGCGGCGGCATAGGTGATGACATCCTTGGTGGGGCGGATGGCGGCGGTGGAGGAGACATTGATGATGGCGCCGCCCTTCCCGTCCACCATGCGCTGGCCCACATTGGCGCACAGGCGGAAGGAACCCTTTAGGTTGACGTCCAGGACCTTGTCGTACAGCGCCTCGGTTATTTCGTCGGGCCGGCCATAATGGGGCGACATGCCGGCATTGTTGATCAGCACATCGATGCGGCCAAAACGTTCGTACGCCGCATCCACCAACGCATCCACCTGTTCCCAATAGCCCACATGGCAGGCATAAGGCATGGCCTGGCGGCCCAGGGCCTCGACCTCCCGCGCCGTGGCCTCGCAACTTTCGATCTTGCGCGAGGTGATGATTATGTCCGCCCCGGCCCCGGCGAAGCCCAGGGCCATGGCCCGGCCCAAACCCCGGCTGCCGCCGGTGATCAAGACCACCTTGTCCGTCATGTCGATGTGATTGCTGGCCATCCGCCGTCTCCCTGTTTCACGCAACTGTCAGCACGATCTTACCAAAATGCTTGTTGCCGCGCATATGGGCTTGTGCCGGTGGCGTGGGAATTTACTGAATCGTCAGGCCCTTGTCGGTCAATACGGCGGCTTTCATGGCGGCATTCCTTTGTAGGCGGGGAATCAAAACATGAACATAACATGATCATTGCAGAATCATTTATAACTTATTGAATCAGCGTACTTTTTTCACTTGATCCGATTCGCGCCATGTGATTCGCTCCACCGGTCATGGGTCTTTGGTACGATATGCGGCGAAGTCTACGCAGGGCGGTTGCGCCCTGTCTGGGCATCTGCGCCCTGCTCTATTTCTGCTATCACACGGTCCAGGGGGACCGGGGCATCATCGCCTATCTGCGCCTGAACGCGCAGTTGGAGCGGACCCAGATGGCATTGCAGGAAAGCAATGCGGCACACGACATCCTGGCCCGCCGGGCCAGTCTGCTGCGCCCGGAAAATCTCGACCGGGACATGCTGGATGAAAAGGCCCGTCATGCCCTTGGCATGGCGCATCCTGACGACATCGTGATTTACACACCGTAAGCGGCGGCAAGAACCGTTCAGCCCGGATTTGGATTGCACGCCAACGGCTTGTCCGTTAGGTCCCTGCATCTTGCCTTAATATTCAATTAATCATTATCCAGTTAATATTGAAATTCTCCTTGTATTACAAAGAGTTTTGACGCTTCATTTATGTCTGAAAGCGTCGGTAAAGATCAATTGCGAGCGAGGCTGTCATGGCGAAAGCGGCGAAATCCAAGGCTGATGGTGCAAGGTCCGGCGGTTCCAAGGCGGCCAGAACCGTTACGCGCCGGCGCAAGGCGCCGCCACCTCCCGCCATCACCAAGGCCAATGCCGACGAGGCGCTGGGCTATTACCGGCAAATGCTGTTGATCCGCCGTTTCGAGGAAAAGGCGGGCCAGATGTACGGCATGGGCCTGATCGGTGGCTTCTGCCACCTTTACATCGGTCAGGAAGCGGTGGTCACCGGCATGCAGGCGGCGATCGACGAGGGCGACACGCAACTGACCAGCTACCGCGACCACGGCCATATGCTGGCCTGCGGCATGGATGCCAAGGGCGTGATGGCCGAATTGACCGGACGCATCGGCGGCTATTCCAAGGGCAAGGGCGGCTCCATGCACATGTTCAGCCGGGAAAAGAACTTCTATGGCGGCCACGGCATCGTCGGAGCCCAGGTGCCCATAGGCGCCGGGCTTGGTTTCGCCCATAAATACCGCGGCAACGGCCGCATCTCCCTGACCTATTTCGGCGACGGCTCGGCCAATCAGGGCCAGGTATACGAGGCCTTCAACATGGCCGCCCTGTGGCAACTGCCGGTCATCTTTATCGTCGAGAACAACCAATACGCCATGGGCACGGCGGTGGGCCGCGCCTCGGCCCAGACGGAACTGTACCGCCGCGGCGAAAGCATCGGCATCCCCGGCGTCCAGGTCGACGGCATGGATGTCCTGGCCGTCAAGGCGGCGGGTGACGCGGCGGTCAAGCACGCACGCAGCGGCAAGGGTCCGATCCTGATGGAGATGAAGACCTACCGCTACCGTGGCCATTCCATGTCCGACCCGGCGAAATACCGCACCAAGGAAGAGGTCCAGCGGGTCCGGTCCGAGCGTGACCCCATCGATCATCTGCGCGAGATGATATTGGCGTCAGGTGTCGCCGCAGAGGCGGATTTGAAGGCCCTGGACCGGGAGGTCAAGGATATCGTGACGGAGGCGGCGGAATTCGCGCAAAACAGCCCCGAACCAGACCCATCGGAGCTGTATACCGACATTCTGGTGGAGGTCTAGGCCATGCCCGTCACCATCACCATGCCGGCCCTCTCCCCCACCATGACCGAGGGTACACTGGCCAATTGGCTCGTTGCTGAAGGCGAAAGCGTGAACCCCGGCGACATGATCGCGGAGATCGAGACCGACAAGGCGACCATGGAGGTCGAGGCGGTGGACGAGGGCGTCGTGGGCAAGATACTAGTGCCCGCCGGGACCGAGAATATCGCCGTCAATACGCCGATCATTGTCCTGCTGTTGGAGGGCGAGGACGCCGCCGACATCGACGGCGCACTCGCTGGCGCCGCTGCGCCGCAGCCTGAACCCGCGCCAGAGCCAGAGCCGGCATCGGCACCAATAGCGGCGGTCGCCGCGCCGGCGCCTGTGGCCGAAACCGTTGTTGAAGACGATCTGCCGCCCGGTACCGAAATGGTTACGATGACCGTACGCGATGCCTTGCGCGATGCCATGGCCGAGGAAATGCGCCATGATGACGATGTCTTCCTGATGGGCGAGGAAGTGGCGGAATATCAGGGTGCCTACAAGATCAGCCAGGGCCTGCTGGAGGAATTTGGCGGCCGCCGGGTAATCGACACGCCGATTACCGAGCATGGCTTCACCGGCATGGCGGTCGGCGCCGCGTTCGGCGGGTTAAGGCCCATTGTCGAATTCATGACTTTCAATTTCGCCATGCAGGCGATTGATCAGATCATCAATTCCGCCGCCAAAACCCGCTATATGTCGGGCGGTCAAATGGGCTGCCCCATCGTCTTTCGCGGTGCCAACGGCATCGCCTCCCGCGTCGCCGCCCAGCATTCCCAGTGCTATGCCTCGTGGTATGCCCATTGTCCGGGCCTGAAGGTGGTTTCGCCCTATAGCGCGGCGGATGCCAAGGGCCTGTTGAAAAGCGCCATCCGCGATCCCAATCCGGTGGTGTTCCTGGAGAGCGAGTTGATGTACGGCCACGCCTTCGAGGTGCCGGTGCTGGACGACCATACTGTGCCCATCGGCAAGGCGCGCATCGCCCGGCCGGGCAGCGACATTACCATCGTGGCCTTTTCCATTGCCGTCGGCTGGGCCCTGGAAGCGGCGGAAACGCTGGCATCTGATGGCATATCGGCGGAAGTGATCGATCTGCGCACGGTCCGGCCCCTGGACATGGCCACGATCCTGCGATCCATCGGCAAAACCAACCGCTGTGTCACGGTGGAAGAAGGCTGGCTCGGCTGCGGTATCGGGTCCGAGCTGTCCGCCCGCATCATGGAACAGGCCTTTGACGACCTGGATGCGCCGGTTACGCGGGTCGGGGGCGCCGATGTCCCCATGCCCTATGCGGCGAATTTGGAAAAACTGTCCGTACCCGATGCCGCCGCCATCGCCGAAGCCGCCAAGAGCGTCTGCTACCGCTAGGATTTGAGGCAAGCGCATAGAGCACGAGCCGTCAACGAGAATATAACGGGAAATCAAGCCATGCCCATCACCATCACCATGCCCGCCCTGTCGCCGACCATGACCGAGGGAACCCTGGCCAAATGGCTCCTGAAAGAGGGCGATACGGTGCAATCCGGCGACATGCTGGCGGAAATCGAGACCGATAAGGCGACCATGGAGGTCGAGGCCATTGATGACGGCGTCCTGGCCCGCATTCTGATCCCGGAAGGCACCGAAGGCGTGCCGGTCAACGCGCCCATTGCCATTCTGCTAGAAGAGGGCGAGGACGCCGCCGTTCTGGAAGACGCGACGTCAGAGCCTGCCCCGACGCCCGAACCTACGCCCGCGCCCGCAGCGGCGGCGCCCGAAGCGATTTCCGTGGCGGCGCCGGCCCCAACCCCAGCCCCGGCACCCGCACCGGCGGCAACATCTTCCGGCGGTGGCCGTATTCTGGCCTCGCCCCTGGCCCGACGCATGGCCTCCCAGACCGGCCTGGATCTGGCCGCGATCGGCGGCAGCGGGCCACGGGGCCGCATCGTCAAGGCCGATATCGAGGCCGCCATCGCCGCCGGTGGTGCACCTGCAGCACCAAGCGCGGCCCCAGTTGCGGCGGCTCCGGCGCCTGCCCCGGCAGCGGCAGCCTCCGCCGCACCGTTCGAGGGCGAATTTGAGTTGCAACCGCTAAGCACCATGCGAAAGACCGTCGCCCGGCGCATGAGCGCGTCCAAGCGCGAGGCGCCGCATTTCTATCTGACCGTCGATTGCGAATTGGATGCCCTGCTGGCCCTACGCAAGGATCTGAACGATCGCGCCGACGGCGCCTACAAACTGTCGGTCAACGACCTGGTCATCAAGGCCGCCGCCGTCGCCCTGATCAAAGTTCCCGCCGCCAACGCAGGTTATTCCGATGGCGGAATAAAGCTGTACAAATCCGCCGATATCGCCGTCGCCGTGGCCTCGGAGCGTGGTCTGATCACGCCGGTGATCCGCAACGCCAACGGCAAGGGCCTGGAAGCGATCTCGAACGAAATGCGCGCATTGGCGCAAAAGGCCAACGACGGCAAATTGATGCCCGAGGACTACCAGGGCGGCAGCTTCTCGATCTCCAACCTGGGCATGTACGGAGTGAAGCAGTTTGATGCGGTGATCAACACACCGCAAGCCTGCATTCTGGCCGTTGGTGCCGGGGAACAGCGCCCCGTGGTCAAGAACGGCGCCCTGGCGGTCGCGACCGTAATGTCGGTTACGCTTTCCGTCGATCACCGGGCCGTCGACGGCGCCATCGGGGCCCAGTTCCTGGCCGCCTTCAAGGGATTGGTCGAGGATCCCATGACAATGTTGCTCTAGGGAGATAGTGCGATGGCAGCGCAGGATTTCGATCTGGTCGTCGTCGGTGGCGGCCCGGGCGGATATGTGGCGGCGATCCGGGCCGCACAATTGGGCATGAGCGTGGCCCTGGTAGAGCGCGAACATCTGGGCGGCATTTGCCTGAACTGGGGCTGTATCCCGACGAAGGCTCTGTTGCGCTCGGCCGAGGTCTATCATCTGGCCAAAACGTCAAGCCAATATGGATTTAAAATCAAAGATATAGAGATCGATCTTAAGGCAATAGTTCAACGCAGTCGCAAGATCGCCAAGCAACTGAACGGTGGCGTCGGTCATCTTCTAAAAAAGAACAAGGTCGAAGTGCTGACCGGCCATGGCCGTCTCCTGGGCAAGGGCCGCCTGGCGGTGGAAGTGGATGGCGCGGCGGTGATGGAGATCGGCGCCAGGAATATCATCCTGGCCACCGGCGCGCGGGCGCGGGATCTGCCGGGCATGGAGGCGGACGGCAAGCAAATCTGGAGTTATCGCCACGCCCTGGTCGCCGACAGCATTCCGAAGCGGCTGCTGGTCGTGGGATCAGGCGCCATCGGCATCGAGTTCGCCAGTTTTTTCAATACCCTGGGGTCGGAGGTTACGGTCGTCGAGGTGCTGGACCGGGTACTGCCGGTGGAGGACGAGGAAATCTCGGCCATGGCGCACAAAGCCTTTGAAAAACAGGGCATGCGCCTGTTGACCGGCGTACAGGTCAAGGGATTGAAAAAATCCCCCGACAGCGTAACAGCCAGCATCGAACTGCCCGACGGCACAGCGGAAGAGATCACCGCCGACCGGGTCATCATGGCCGTTGGCATCGTCGGCAATGTGGAAGATATCGGTCTGGAAAACACCAAGGCCAAGGTGGACCGCGGCCATGTGGTGGTGGACCCCTGGCTTGGCACGGGAGAGCCCGGACTGTACGCCATCGGCGATCTGGCCGGCCCGCCCTGGCTGGCGCATAAAGCTTCTCATGAGGGCGTTATCTGCGTCGAAAAAATCGCCGGCGTGGAAGATGTCCATCCCCTTGAGCCCATGAACATTCCCGGCTGCACCTATTGCCAGCCGCAGGTCGCCTCCATCGGCCTGACCGAGGCCGCCGCCGTGGCGGCGGGCCGCGAGGTGCGCGTGGGACGCTTCCCCTTTATCGGCAACGGCAAGGCCATCGCCTTGGGCGAGCCCGAGGGCATGATCAAGACAGTTTTCGATGCGGCGACGGGTGAATTGCTGGGCGCGCATATGATCGGACCGGAGGTGACGGAGCTGATCCAGGGCTATGCCGTGGCCCGCAGCATGGAGAGCACGGAGGCTGAATTGCTGCATACGGTGTTCCCGCACCCCACGTTGTCAGAGGCGATGCACGAATCCGTACTTGACGCCATGGGCCGGGCCATCCATTTCTAGGGCAGAATTAACGACGATGAGGCTAGGGCCTGACATCATGGCCGACAGCGACCTTTCAGCATCCCCAAAATCAATGCGGCTGCGCCATCCGGAAAAGCGCAATCGCCCGGATAGTCCGCCGCGCCGCAAGCCGCCGTGGATCCGCGTCAAGGCGCCCAGCGGAAGCACCTATTTCGAAACCCGCAATCTGATGCGGGAGAACAACCTGCATACGGTCTGCGAGGAGGCCGCCTGCCCCAATATCGGCGAATGCTGGGGCAAGCGCCACGCCACGATGATGATCATGGGCGATACCTGCACCCGGGCCTGCGCGTTTTGTAACGTCAAGACGGGCCGGCCGGGGCAACTGGACCCAGACGAGCCGGAAAACGTCGCCAAGGCGGTGAAAACCCTCGGTTTGCGCCATGTCGTCATCACTTCCGTTGATCGGGACGATCTGGCGGACGGCGGGGCCGAACATTTCGCCCAGGTGATCGGTCGGGTGCGGGCCCTGGCGCCCGACACCACGATCGAGGTTCTGACCCCGGATTTTCTCGGCAAGGAAGGCGCGCTGGAGGTTGTCGTGGCGGCCCGCCCGGATGTCTTCAATCATAATCTGGAGACGGTGCCCGGCCTCTACCCCCAGGTGCGCCCCGGCGCGCGCTATTTCAGCTCATTGCAACTGCTGGCCAGGGCCAAGGAGCAGGACCCGAACGTTTTCACCAAGTCCGGCATCATGGTGGGGCTGGGCGAGGAGCGGCAGGCGGTGCATCAGGTGATGGACGACCTGCGCGCGGCGGAGGTTGATTTCCTGACCATCGGGCAGTACCTGCAACCGACGCCGAAACATCATCCGGTCGCCGATTTCGTCACGCCGGAACAGTTCGCGGCGTACGAAACCGCGGCCCGGGGCAAGGGTTTTCTGTTGGTCGCGGCAACGCCCCTGACCCGGTCCTCCTACCATGCGGATAGTGATTTCGCCGAGCTGGCCCGCCGCCGGGCCGAAAATCACCAGGCCGCCGGCTAATGCCAACCCATGCGGAAAAGAAAGTCCTGCCCTATACGCCGGGGCAGATGTTCGATCTGGTGGCCGATATCGAACGCTATCCCGAGTTTCTGCCCTGGTGCGTTGCCTGCCGCATCACCAAGACCGAGGGAACGATCATCTGGGGCGATCTGATGGTCGGCTTCAAGGTCTTTCGCGAGAGATTCACCTCGAAAGTCACCCTGCATGCGCCCGGCCGCATCGATGTGGAATATATCGACGGCCCGTTCCGCTATCTGAACAACCATTGGCAGTTCAATCCCATGGATGACGGCCAAAGCACCGAAATCGATTTCTTCATCGACTTCGAATTCCGCTCCCGCATGTTGCAGGCGGTGGCCAGCACGGTGTTCAACGAGGCGGTGCGCCGCATGGTCGGCGCCTTCGAAACCCGTGCCAATGTCGTCCACGGTAAAGCTTCCCTTGCGGCCGGGCCAAAGACAAAACTGTCCAAACCGGCCTGAATTCCATCCGATTTGCCATATGTGATAGGATTGGCGAAAGCAATCCACATTGAAGGGTGCGTCATGAGCAATGCCAGCGAAATTCAGGAAGCCGGACCAATTGCCGCCGTGGAAGGCGGTCAGATCGAAGGTTTGAGCGAGAACGGCGTCCATGCCTTCAAGAATATTCCCTTTGGCGCGGATACAGGCGGGGCCAACCGCTTTCGCCCGCCGCGGCCAGTAGCGCCGTGGCAGGGCGTTCGAGCCTGTTTGGATTTTGGTCCGCGGGCACCGCAGGACCCGAACCGCGTCGATCATCTGAAAGGCGGCGTTGAGACGCCCATGTCGGAGGATTGCCTGAACCTGAATGTCTGGCGGCCCAGTAACAGCAGCACCAACATGCCGGTGATGGTCTATATCCATGGCGGCGGGTTTTCCTACGGCAGCGCCAACCACATCGCCCATGACGGCGGCGTATTGGCGCGGCGCGGCGATATGGTGGTGGTCAGCATCAATTACCGCCTGGGCGTTCTGGGCCTGCTCTCGCACCCCTGTCTGCATGACCCCGACACGGGATATGACGGCAACTGGGGTTTTCTCGACCAGATCGCCGCCCTGAAATGGATCAACCGTAATATTTCGGAATTCGGCGGCGATCCGGACAATGTCACCATCGTCGGCCTGTCGGCGGGCGGCGGCAGCGTCGGCGCCTTGTGCATCTGTCCTGAAGCCCGGCCGCTATTTCGCCGCGCCGTGGTGCAAAGCTCATCGCCCCTGCCGACGCCCCGTTCGGACCATGACGCGGCGGCGGCCACCCTGCTCGACGAACTTGGCATCGAGGCTGACCTGGCGGCGCTACAGGCGGTCGACGGTGAGGCGATCCAGGCGGCACAGCCGGCCTGGATGGTGAAGCTGCAGAACGGCCGCACCGCGCCCCGGCCCATGGTCGATGGCGAGCTGCTGCCCTATTGGCCCGACGAGGCCATGGCGGCGGGCCTTATGGATGGCCTGGACCTGTGGGTCAGCCATACCCGGGACGAGGCGACGGTGTTCGCCACGAACATGGCGCCCGACGCCATTCCCAAAGACGACGAACATCTACGCGGCATTCTGGCCAAGGCCGGCCTGGACGGCGATGCCTTGATCCCCGCCTACCGCGCCGCCCGCCGGGCCAGGGGCGAGGCCGATGATACCTGGGCCTTGTGGATTGCCATGTATACGGACCGGCTGATCCGGGTGCCGTCCATCGACTTCCTGGCGGGTCACGCCAAGCGCGGCAATAGCGCCTGGGCCTGCATGATCACCCGGGAATGCGACTGGGTGCCGCCCGTGCCCGGCGACAAGGCCCTGGGTGCGACGCACGTGATCGATCTGCCGTTTATGTTCGGCAGCCTGCACGCCACGCCCGAGTTGGAACGCCTGGCCGGCAGCGCGCCGGGCGCCGACGAATTGGCGGAGGTCATCCAGGACGCCTACATTGCCTTTGTCCACAACGGCAGCCCGGTGACGGAGAAACTCTCCGCCTGGCGGCCCTATGATGGGGAAAAACGTCCGACCATGCTGTTGGGCGACGACCTCGCCAGCGTCGACGACCCCATGGGAACGGAGCGGCGGTTGATGACGGAAGCCCTGGCGGGCGGATAAAGGAACAAGACCATGCCGCGACTGCCAATTCCCACCGACACGGAGGCGTTTTCGGACGCGACCAGGGCCGCTATCCGCCACGTTTTGCAAACGCGCAACAGTTCACCGCCACCGAGCAGCTATCTCACATATGCCGGTCAGGCTGGGGCCTTGCTTTCTGATCTGGTCGAGCATTTGCGCTACCGCACCTCGTTGAGCGATGCGGAGACGGAACTGGCGATCTGTACCGCCGCACGGGCCGCCAATGCCGATTACATCTGGAACGCCCACGTCAGACTGGGCCTGAAAGCCGGCACCCGCGAGGAAGCGATCAACGCCATCGATACGCACGGGCCGCTGGACGGCCTGACCGCGGACGAAGCCTTGATCATCGGTTTCGGGCGGGAACTGCTCGAGGCGCCACGGGTCAGCGATCAAACCTTCGATGCCGTGCGGGCGAGATACGGCGAGAACGGCCTGATGGAGCTAACGGCCGTGATGAGCGTCTATATGATGAACGCGTCTATCCTGCGGGTGATGGACCACCGACCGGCGGCGGAAGCACGGCATCTAACGCCGCGCTAGCGCCAAAGACGAACTATTTGGCAGCCTTACCAGGCATCCACCATGGCGCGCTTCTTGCCGTCGCGACCTGCCGGCGGGCGGACCGAGGCGAGCAAGGTGGCGAGCCAGCGGCGGGTGTCCGCCGGGTCAATGGTATCGTCGATACCAAACGAGGTGGAACGCTGCAGGGCCTTGCCGTCTTCATAGGCTTCCGCGACCATTCTCTCGTAATACTCACGCCGCGCCTCCGGGTCCTCAAGGGCTTCAAGTTCGGCGCGATAGCCCAGCTTGACCTGACCTTCCAGACCCATCGGTCCGAATTCACCGGTCGGCCAGGACACCGAAAAATAGGGCGCCCGGAAATTGCCCCCCGCCATGCCGATGCCGCCCAGGCCATAGGCCTTGCGCAGCACCACCGTGAAATAGGGCACGGACATATTGCAGCCGACCAGGAACATGCGCGAAGAATGGCGCACGAGGGCGGTCTTCTCCACCTCCGGTCCGACCATGATGCCCGGCGTGTCGCAGAGATATAGCAGGGGAATATCGAAGGCGTCGCAAAGCTGCATGAAACGCGCCGCCTTGTCGGAGCCATCGCTGTCGATGGCACCGCCCAGATGCTGGGGATCGTTGGCGATGATGCCGACGGGCCGGCCCTCGACCCGTACCAGAGTGGTGATCATGGTCTGTCCGAAGGCCTGGCGCAGTTCCAACACGGAATCAACGTCGGCCAGGGTTTCGATCACCTGGCGTACCTCGTACACCCGCAACCGGTTCTCCGGCACGATGGCGCGCATTTGCCGCTGATCCGGTTCTTTCCATTTCGTCACACGGCCCTGGAAATAAGACAGATATTTCTTTGCCGCCGCGACGGCTTCAGCCTCGTCGGCAACCGCGATATCAACCACGCCGCTGGCCGTCTGTACCGACAGCGGCCCGATTTCCTCCGGCGCGAAAACGCCCAGGCCGCCGCCTTCGATCATCGCCGGCCCGCCCATGCCGATATTGGCGTCTTCGGTGGCAATGATGACATCGCAACAGCCCAGCAAGGCCGCATTGCCGGCAAAGCAGCGGCCGGAAACGATGGAGACCATGGGCACCAGGCCCGAAAGCTGGCCGAAATGATGGAAGGTGTTCTGGCCGACAAAACCACCATAGTCGGTATCGCCGGGACGGCCGCCACCGCCTTCGGCAAACAAAATGAATGGCAGGCGCCCCTGCTGTGAAATATCGATAATCCGATCGGTCTTCCAATGGTTATGCACCCCTTGGGTGCCGGCGAACACCGTGTAGTCATAGGCCATGACGGCGGCCTGGCTTGCCGGATCATCGAATAGATCGCCATTGACGCTGCCAACGCCGGTGATCAGGCCATCGGCCGGACTGCGGGTCAGCAGATCCTCCAAGCCACGGCGCTGGCGCTGGGCGGCAACCACCAGGGGGCCGTATTCGACGAAACTGTCCGTATCGACCAGATCCTCGACATTCTCGCGCACCGTTCGCTGATTGGTTTTGCGCCGCCGCGCCACCGCATCGGGACGTTTGTCATCAGTGGTCAGGGCGCGGCGGTCCAATACTTCGCGAAGATCGCCGCGAATGGCGTCCAAATCGACCTCCTCGACCGTGCTTTCCGCTTCGCCGAGGCCTTCGTCGGGCTCCAGGGTCATCAGCAACTGATCTTCCCACAGGGTATCGCCCGGCTCCACATGCAGGGCCCGTACAGTGCCCCCGGCCTCGGCGGCAATGACATGTTCCATCTTCATGGCTTCGATCACCGCCAGTTGTCCACCACGGGCCACCGCGCTGCCTTCCGCCACCTCGAGCGAGACCACCGTCCCTTGCATTGGCACGCGCACCGCCAACATGCCCTCGGCCAGGGCTGCTTCCGCCTCCCGCTGGCCGCTCGGCCCCTGACGATCGGCCTGGCCATAGGCCAATACCGCCAGGGGATCGCCGGCATCGACCTTGGCCCCGGCGCGGCCGGCATGGGCGGGAAGCGCATCGGCCTCCGTCGTTGGCGCGAAATAGAGATGCGGGTGCGCCGCGCCGGCTGCTGAAAGCAGCACCGCCGCCTGGGCCTCGACGAAACCGGTATCGACCGCGCCGCCGCGTACCGCGTCGTCACGCACCAACGCCTGCAGAAAGGACAAGTTGGTTGGCAGGCCGGCGATGTGGAATTCGCACAATGCGCGGTAGCCCTTGTTCATGATGTCGCCCAGGCGGCCCGAGCCGGTATGCACGATCAACTTGGCCAGCAATGGGTCATAGGCCGGGGATGTCCGGTAACCCACATAGCCGTAGCTGTCGACCCGAATGCCGCGACCGGACGGTGCCTCAAAGGCGGTGATGATGCCGCCGCCGGGCTTGGCTTCGCCATCCGCGCCCATGGTTTCGGTGTTGATGCGCAATTGCATGGCAATGCCGCGCGGCGCCGGTACGTTGTCGCGGCCAAGGCCCAGTTCATCCAGGCTCTGGCCGCCGGCCAATTGCAACTGCAGTTCCACCAGGTTCAAGCCGGTGATTTCCTCCGTTACCGTATGTTCGACCTGCAGGCGGGGATTGGCCTCGATGAAGAAGAACTCGCCGCTGTCGCCGTCGACGAGAAATTCCACCGTGCCCAGATTGAGGTAATCCGCCGCCCCGCCCAGGCGCAGGGCGGCGTCGATCAATTGATCACGCAATGCGGGCTCCAGTCCGGGCGCCGGTGCGATTTCGACGACCTTCTGGCGGCGGCGCTGCAGGGAACAGTCGCGCTCCCACAAATGCGAGACCTCCGTGCCATCGCCCATGATCTGAATTTCGATATGGCGGGCCCGGCGGACCAGGCGTTCGACAAAAAGATCGCCGTTGCCAAAACCGGCCGCGGCTTCCGAACTGGCGCGGGTGAAGGCTTCTTCAAGTTCGCCATCACTGAGCACCGGACGCATGCCCCGGCCGCCGCCGCCCGCCACCGCCTTTACCATCACCGCGCCGCCCGGTCCAAGATCGGCCAGAAAGGCGCGCGCATCTTCCAAACTGCTCGGCGCCGCCGTGCCCGGCAGCACCGGCACGCCTTGTTCGACGGCCAATTGCCGCGCCACATCCTTGTCGCCAAATAGCGCCAGGGTTTCCGGCGCCGGGCCGACAAAGATCAACCCGGCAGCAGCACAGGCGCGGGCAAAATCGGGATTTTCCGATAGAAATCCATAACCTGGATGCACCGCCGTCGCGCCGCTCTCCCTGGCGGCAGCGATAATGGCATCACCGTCGAGATACGCCGCGACCCCGCGCCCCGGCAGAAGGCAGGCCTGATTGGCCTTGCGGGTATGCAGGCTGGCGGCGTCATCTTCGGGATATACAGCAACGGTCGGCAGATCCAGTTCGGCGGCGGCGCGGCAGATGCGCGTGGCGATCTCGCCGCGATTGGCGACAAGGAGTTTTCCAGTAATCATGATGGCTATACTACGCTCGTTGTTCAGGCAGGACCGGCGGGACCGGTTAAGGACACCCTAAACTTATTGCGCCCCGCCGCCGGCATCAATGAACAAGTTAGGCTGGGAACAAGTTAGGCTGGCGCGGCTTCCAGGTGGCCGTCCCACAGGTCAACATTGACGCGGTCGGCGGCGGCGGCATCCGGGCCCCACAACTCCCGGGCCGGGAAACAGACGCTGTAGACATGCTGGCCCACGCGATGGCCGGGGCCCTTGGCGTTCTCGTCGGCGAAGACAAAGACGCCGTGATCACGCTCCACGACGCCGCATTTGCCCCGCACATAGCGCGGCGCGCGGGTGTGATGGGTGGGATTATGGTTCATGACCCGCACCTGGTCACCGACGGCGAATTCAGCCGGGATATCATCCTCCACGGTAAAGTTATCACCCCGGCTCAACACCGCCTGAACCGCATCGGCTTGCAACACCCGTTGCGCCAGATCATCGGGCAGCGGGGCGGCCGATTTACCGTTGGCGATCTCATCTGCTGTAACCAGACCGGCCTGCAGCAACAGCTTTTCCAGGCCCACCAGCCAGGTCTGATAGTAGCTGTTGGCGAGATATTCAGCCGGCGGCTGGCTTTCGCGGACATGGCGGGAAATATCGATGTTCCATTTACCCATGGCGCCGGCGGCCAGGGTCAGGGCCAGAACGCGGCGCTCCCAATCGTGATGGAAAACCGGCTCGTCGATTTCGGCATCGATGGGGCCGAGGCCGTGCATGCCGCCCATGTCGTGCGCGCCATTCATGATGCGGCTCCGCCATTGGGTGCCGCAACCTTTTCGACGCCGATCATGGTGTTGCGGCCCACCAGGCCGGCCAGTTGCTCCTGGTCCATTCCCTCGGTGCCCTCCGGCCGTTCGGGCAGAACCAGATAGCGCAGCTCCGCCGTGCTGTCCCAAACGCGAACCGCTACGTCGTCGCCGACCTCGGTACCGAATTCACGCAACACGCCGCGCGGATCGATAACGGCGCGGGACCGATAAGGCGCGGATTTGTACCACGTCGGCGGCAAGCCCAGCACCGGCCAGGGATAGCAGGAGCACAAGGTGCAGACCACCAGGTTATGAACCTCGGACGTGTTCTCAACCACGTTCATATGCTCGCCCTGGCGGCCGTGATAGCCCATGTCGGCGATCGCGGCGGTGGCATCGCGCAGCAGCCAGGCCTTGTAGTCCGGCTCGCTCCAGGCGCGGGCCACGACGCGGGCGCCGTTCCGCGGCCCCACCTTGTGCTCGTAAGTCTGGATCAGCGCCTCCAGGGCATCGGCGTCGACCATGCCCTTTTCCAGCAGCAGGGATTCCAGGCTGCGCACGCGCAGGTCCGTGTCGCTCAGATGACTATGGTTCGGGTCGCTGTGATCGTGTCCGGAATCTTGACCGTCGCTCATTGCAGGAATCCCCCATTCCCAATATGCCGCAAATCAGAGGCAGGACTTGACGATGGGCCAGAAGTCGGCTGCGGTCAAGGAAGCGCCGCCGACCAGGGCGCCGTTGACATTCTCCACCGCCATCAGTTCCTCGGCGTTCGATCCCTTGACCGAGCCGCCGTACAGCAGCCGCATCTTCACACCGTCGTCCTTGAAGCGGCGCTTCAAACGGGCCCGGATCGAGGCATGAACCTCCGCCACATCGGCCGCCGTCGGGGTCAGGCCGGTACCGATGGCCCAGACCGGCTCGTAAGCCACGACCGTGTTCCTGGCGGTGCAGCCCTTGGGCAGGCTGTCGGTCAATTGCTTGCCGATCACCGCCAGGGTCTGGCCCTTCTTGCGCTCCGCCCCGGTCTCGCCAATGCAGATGATGGCGCGCAGGCCGGCACGATGCGCGGCTTCGGCCTTGGCGCGGACTTCCTTGCTGCTTTCACCATGATCGGCCCGGCGTTCGGAGTGCCCGACAATGACATAGCCGCAGCCGGCATCGCCCAGCATCTCGGCCGAAATATCTCCCGTATGGGCGCCATTGGCGGCGGCGTGGCAATCCTGACCGCCCAGGGCAATCCGGCTGCCCTTCACCGCCTCACGCAGCGGCGCCAACAAGGGCGCCGGCGGGCAGAGCAGAACATCACAGCCCGGCCGCTTTTCCTTGCGCATGCGCGTCGCCAGTTTCTTGGCCTCCCGCAGGGCGGCTGATTTCAAGCCATTCATCTTCCAGTTACCGGCGATCAGCGGGCGTACCTTGGCGGCCATATTGTTGTTTCCTTTGTTGGGGCATCAGTGGGATAAGCAGATATCAGAGATTGGGCGATTGTAAAGTTTAGCGAATATGAAAACGACGAAAATTTCCGAAGACGCCATCACCGGGCATCTAAGCAGTCTTGAAAAAGACGGCTTCACGGTGCTGGAGAACATCATTCCCGACGATCTGCTGGCGGAACTGAAAGCCGCCCTGGCCGAGATCGATCGGGAGCATGATTTCGGCTACCGCGATACCGCCTTCGAAGGCACCCGGACGACGCGGATCTACAATCTGCTGCACTATCACCCGGCCTTCGCCAAGATACCCATCTTCGATGGCACCCTGCCCCTGATCGAGCGGATGCTGGACCCCGGCCTACAACTGTCTTCCCTGTCCGCCATCTGTCCCGGACCGGGGCAAGTGCCGCAACCGCTGCATTCGGATAGCCAAATGATCCCCCTGCCCCGGCCGCACGTGCCCGTCGCGGTCAATTCCATGTGGGCGTTGAGCGATTTTACGGAAGAAAACGGCGCCACGCGGATCGTTCCGGGCAGCCACAACTTCGACCATGACCCGGACTATGACACCACCTACGAGACCGTCTGCGCTGAAATGCCGGCGGGCAGCGTCCTGGTCTGGTATTCCACCCTGTGGCACGGCGGCGGCCACAACAAAAGCGATATGCGGCGTGACGGCATCGCCTGCTATTACTGCGCCGGCTGGATCCGGCAGCAGGAAAACCAGCAACTGGGCGTCGATATGGCGCGTCTGCGCAGCTTCCCCAGGCGCCTGCAGGAGCTATGCGGCTTTTCCGTCTACCGCGGCATCTACGGCCATATCGACAATCAGGACCCCATCGAACTGCTGGGCCGGACACGCACCGGCAAAATGGTCTGGCAGGCTTCCGACGAGGTGCGGAAACCCTAAAGCACGGCGGTGCCGGCATCACGTTATCGGCACTTGCCCGAACGCGCCGTGGTTTCTATGATGCCGCGCCCTTTCGCAGGCGAATTTGAACAACTGACGTGGACCGGAAAATAATATGCTGAACGCCTTACGACAGAGTGCCGGGACCTGGGTCGTAAAGATATTTCTGGGCCTTTTGGTGCTCAGTTTCGCGGCCTGGGGTATTGGCGATATTTTCCGTCTGCAGCCCGATGCCGCCGTGGTCACGGTCGGCGATACCAAGATCACCGGCTATCAGTTTCTCGACGATTTCAACCGGCAGGTCCGGCGCATGCAGCGCAGCCTGGGCCCGACCTTTGATACCCAGCAGGCGCGTCAGTTGGGCATGGTGGAACAGGTACTGCAACAGTCCATCACCCGCGCCCTGTACGACCAGGAAGTGGCGGATCTGGAATTGACTATTTCGGATGCCGATATCGCCGCCTGGATCAAACGTTCGTCCGCCTTCAAGGACAGCTTCGGGCGCTTCGACAAACTGCGCTTCGAACAGGTCCTCAGAGATAACGGCTTCAATGAACAAAGCTATATCATCGCCTCGCGCCGGGATCTTTCGCGGGAGCAACTGTTCACGTCCCTGATGTCCGGCACCCACGCGCCCGACCCCGTGGTCAAAACATTTTTCCAATATCAACAGGAAAACCGCGTTTTCGAGGTCCTGAGCCTGCCATACGACAAGGTAACCGGTATCGCCACACCGGCGGAAGCCGACCTGACCGCCTATCACGAGGCCCATAAGGATCAATTCATGGCGCCGGAGTACCGTGCGCTGTCATACCTGACGCTGCGGCCCGAGGATCTGCTGGAAGAAACCCTGGCCAGCGAAGACGAAGTGGCGGAAGCTTACGAGGCCCGCTTGAACGAATTCACCACGCCGCCAAGCCGCGATGTGGAACAAATCGTCGCGGCGGACGAGGCCGCGGCAAACAAGATTGCCGGGCGGCTGAAGGACGGCGGCGATTTCTACATCGTCGCCAAGGAACTGGCCGATATGGACAAGGATTCGGTCAAGCTGGGCATGATGATAAAGGCCGACCTGCCGGAAGAGGCCGCCGATGGGGTTTTTGCCCTGGCCTCCGGCCAGATCAGTGAGCCCATGGAAACCGGCCTGGGCTGGCACATCTTCCGCGTCCTGAAAATCACCGAGGGCGGCAGCAAGACCCTGGAAGACGTGCGTGAACAGTTGACCCGCGATGTCAAGCTGGAGAAAGCCGGCGAAGCGGTGTTTGAGCTGGCCAACAAGGTGGAAGACCAGTTGGCGGGCGGCGCGACGATCAGGGAAGTCGCGGAGGCGCTGAACTTGAACCATGGCGTTATCGCCGCCGTTGATTCCCGGGGCCGGGGCCGTGATGGTCAACCCGCCGCCGGCCTGCCAAAGGCGCCGGAGTTCATCCAGGAAGCCTTCAACGTGCAGCCCGGCGACGAGGGGCAATTGAAGGAATCCGGCGATGGCAGCTACTATCTGGTTCAGGTCGACAAGATATTCGAAACAGCCCTGAAACCCATCGCCGATGTCCGCGATGACGTGCGCAAGGCGGTGATGGCGGAACGCCGGGCCAAGACGGGCGCCGAACAGGCGGTCAAGCTGGCCGCCGCCGCCCGTAGCGGCAAGGCCCTGGCTTCGCTGGCCCAGACCGGTCTCAGCACCGTCGCCACCCTGGCGCCAATGACCCGGCAGCAGGCAGCGGGCGATGCGCAATTGAGCGCCGATCTGGTGAAGAAGCTGTACAGCCTCCGCGCCGGCGAGATCGCCAACGGCCCGGCCCTGAGCGGCAGCAGTCATTCCGTCGTGCGCCTGGTCAAGATCACCAAGGCCGAGGCAAGGGATGAACCGGAGCGGTTGAAGCAACTGGACGAGGCGATCCGGCAATCCATGTCCGAGGATGTCCTGGCCCAGTACCGCGCCGCATTGCAAAAAAAATACGATGTTGAAATTAACAACGGTATTATAGACTCGCTGTTTGACGAGTTGAACGTTCGTGGCTAGAGCAACCCGCATTCAATTGAATGCGGATAAATTGCTCTTTACTGAAGGGTTTAGCGCATGGGTATGGGTTCGGTTAAACCCGACATGCGCTAGTACCGGCCAAGGTTGGCCGGAAGGGTTATTTGCTCACCTGCAGAAATGAGGTGTCATGCGACCTGACGTCATTGATTTACGGGAATTTTACCGCAGCCGCCTGGGCCAGGTAGCCCGCAAGCTGCTGCGCCGGCGCATTCGCCAGCTATGGCCCGACGTGACCGGCATGGACATGCTGGCCCTGGGTTACCCTTCCCCTTACCTGCGGCAGTTTCAGGCGGAAGCCGGACGCGTCCTGACGTTCATGCCGGCCCAGCAGGGTGTGCACCGCTGGCCGATCCAGGAGCGCAACCAGGTCGCCCTGGTCGATGAAATGGAACTGCCCCTGCCCGATGCCAGCGTCGATCGGGTGCTCTTGGTGCATGCCCTGGAAAATGCCGAACAGGTGACCCCATTGATGCGGGAGGTCTGGCGCGTCCTGGCCTCGGGCGGGCGCCTGATGGTGGTGGTGCCAAACCGGCGCGGCATCTGGGCCCGCCTGGAGCGCACACCCTTTGGCCAGGGTCATCCCTACAGTCCCGGCCAGCTTTCACGTCTGCTGCGCGATAATCTGTTTCAGCCCAGCGAGCGCGCCTCGGCCCTATACATGCCGCCCGTGAGCTCCGGCATGCTGTTGCGTACCGCGGGCGCCTGGGAGAAGCTTGGGCAGCGTTGGGGCCACGCCTTCGCCGGTGTCCTGCTGATGGAGGCGGACAAACAAATCTATGCGGTTTCCGCCAAACCGCGCCGCCGGCGCCGGCCCATTGCCGTGGCCTTGCCGGCGCCACCAGCGGGCGCCGCCGGTGCCGCCGGCTCGGTTGTCTTGACCATGGACAGGCATCGTGCAAATTTGGACGAAGACTAGATTTTTGGCGCACAAACCAATGGCGCCAGGGAGATAACCAATGCGAAAACTGCTTTTCGCTGTTGTGACATTGCCAATCATGGCGGCGCTTGCGCCGGCATATGGGGCGCCACAGATGATGGGCCTGGTCGCCTCCAACGCGGCGCAGCCGATACAATGCCAGCGGGGCGATTGCTTTGCCGAATTCACCGCATTTTGTCTGCAGCCCGAGCGCGCCTCGCCGGTGCAGGGCACGGCTTATCGCATGCACGACGAGAACCGATTGACGGCCATGGCAACGACCAAGGATGGCCGCCAAATCAAGCTGAACGTCGAACGCCATTTGCAGATCAAGGCGGAGCGCAGCCATGTCGCGGTGCGCATCGGTATGTCGGCACGGGATATGGCGCGTCTTGGCCTGCGCCAGGTGCATATCAGAGTGGCCCGCAATGCCACTCTGGTGCCCATCACCATGCAGGACGACGCCTCGCCGCTACAACCGGACGAGATTGCCGCCGGCGCCGGACCGATGCGGGAGTTCGGCGCCAAGCACGTGGATCGGGAACAGCACTGGATGCCCGTCGCACGCCTTGCCAACCAGATGATCAATGCCCTGCCCCCCGGCGGCCGCGCCTCGGATCAACAGCGGCAAAATCTATGGGACAGGGTTATCGGCGCCGACGATCTGGCCGGCGCGCCGGCGGGCACGAAGGAGCGGTTGCGCACCGTGCATGACCAATGCCAGGAGGCCGTCGCCATGGGTCGCCTGTCCAGTCTGCGCCGGTGTCTGGAGAGCAAGCACGACAGCATGGTCGGCACCCTGAACAACCGCTATTGGCACGCCATCAAGACCGGCAGCTAGCCAGGTTTCAGTCCGTCCTGGTCGGCCGGGGCAGCAACTGGCCGCCGCAGTTCGGGCAGATCCCCCGCATTTCAGTGCCGCATGGTTGGCAGAACGTGCATTCATAGGAACAGATTAGGGCCTCCCCGCTGTCCACCGGCAATGCCGCCTGGCAGCGCTCGCATTCGCCACGCATTTCCAACGCCAATTTTTCTCTCCCCAATTTCGACCGTCATCCCTGCCATAGCATAAGGCGTGACGATAATTGTGCGATAGTCTGGCATTCGTATTGCAACAATATTGATGGGTTGGACACAATGGATACTCCGACACCGACAACACGCTATTGGGCCGACGATCTGCGCCACTGCACGGCGGAACTGTTCGGGCGGGCCGGCCTGGACGGCCCCATCGCGGTGGCCGTGGCGGAGATATTGGTGATGGCGGACTTGCTTGGCTATGACACCCACGGCCTGCAATTCGTCCCGGCCTATTTGGCGGATGTTGAAGCCGGACGCACCACGAGGGGCGGTGAGCCGGGCATTCTGAAAGACAGCGGCGGCGCGCTGCTGCTGGATGGCCGGATGTTGCCGGGACAATGGGTGGTCCTGCGTGCGCTGGCCCTGGGCCAACAGAGGATCGCCGAGCAGGCAATGGTTTCCATCGCCATTCGCCGCAGCCAGAACATTTCCTGCCTGGCGACCTACGTAAAGCGTGCCGCCGACGATGGCCTGTTGGCATTGCTGACAACATCGTCACCGACCAACGCCGTCGTCGCACCCCATGGCGGGCGTTCACCGCGCCTGTCCACCAATCCGATTGCCATCGGCATTCCCACCGACGGTGCGCCGATCCTGATCGATACCAGTGCCTCCGCCACCACCAACCGGCGCATTGAACGGGCCCGCCGCGGCGGAGAACGATTGCCCGGCCCCTGGCTGGTGGACAACAGCGGCCATGTCAGCGATGACCCGGAGGTGATTTACAACGACCCGCCCGGCGCCATTCTGCCCGCCGGCGGCCTGGACATGGGACACAAGGGCTTTGCTCTGGCGCTGTTCGTCGAGGCTTTGACGTCCGGCCTTGCCGGCAATGGCCGTGCCGACACGGCGGATGACGGCGAGGGCAAGGCTCCGGCGGGCAGTAACGTATTCCTGCAATTGATCGACCCGGCGGCCTTTGGCGGCATTGATGCCTTTCGCCACGAGACCGGTTTTCTGGCCGAATTATGCCGTGGCGCGGCACCGCTTGCCGACGGCCCCGAGGTGCGCATCCCAGGTGATCGCGCCCATCAGGCACTGTCGAGGCAGCAGGCATCCGGCGTGGCCCTGCACCCCGAAATCATGCAGCGCATGCGGCCCTGCCTGGAGAAATACGATGTCGACCCGCCGAAGGCAGTGGCTTGAAACTAGTCCAACAGCAATGAAGAGGCCGATATTTCCTAGTGGGTCGAGCGAGACGAAAGAGTCCGATTATGGATGCCCGCGCGCTCGGCTCTGTGCGAGTCTACGGACATGCGAACAGGTGTCAGCTTCAGCGTCTCGTCCAGCGACCGCCAACGATTGGAAGCGGTCGTCGCGGATCGCAACAGCCCCCAGAAACATGTCTGGCGGGCGCAGATCATTATTCTGAGGGGCGACGGGCTTGGCACATCCGCGATTATGGCCGAGACGGTCAAGTCCAAGACCTGCGTCTGGCGATGGCAGGAGCGGTTCATCGAGGAAGGCGTCGCGGGGTTCTTCGCGAAGCTGACCCGGCGCCGCCTGTAGCGCGTCGTATTCCATTCCCTCGTCGACCTGCGGGCCGCCATCAATCGCTTCATCACGGAACACAACGCGACCAAGGCCAAGCCTTTCCACTGGACCGCCGACCCAGACCAGATCATCGCTGCCCGAAACCGTAGGTTCCAGACGTTGGCGTCGGACCGTTAGGTCGATCAAAGTCTGACTGAAATCCTCAGATGACGGCTCTGAGCCCGTTACAGATGTCCCGGAACATGCCGATAGACCAGATCACCTGGGTCCTGCGGGCGCGCATGCTCGTCAAGCGTGGCGCCGAGGCGTTCTGCGAGACGGATCGAGCGCGCGTTGTCTGGACCGATGTAACTCACCAGTGTCTCCAGTTTGCGCAACTGAAAAGCCCAGTCGCGCATCGCGTTAGCGGCTTCGAATGCGTACCCCTTGCCTTCGGCCTCAATGACTAGCTGCCATCCGAGTTCCGGCTCCGGGAAACGTGGCCCTTGATTGATCTCAATTTGCCCAATGCATTGTTTGGCCTCTCGAAGCTCGATTGACAGATTGCCGACGCCAAAAAGCTGCCATAGCGCGATCCCATGGCAAAAGGCGCCCCACGCGTACGCGATTGAAAACGGTCCGCCCATGTGCTCAGCGCGATCTGATGTCATCACCTCAGCGAAACTGGGCCAGTCTGCGAGTACGGGCTCCCGCAGGAGAAGACGATCGGTCTCGATGATTGGGGCGATCTTCATGACAACCAATCCGTTCAGGCGTGCACAAACCTATCTGCCAGCGCATCCCCATCATGACCAGTCGCTTTGTCCGCTGAGCGGACCTATGCAGACCGCCGAAATCGGCCGGGCACAAGGGTCCCAAGCGCCTGATTCATGCCACTAGAAACGCACGGAGGCGCCGACCGAAGCAGCCCAATTGTTATAGCTATAGTTCAGGAAATTCGATCCGACCGAGGTGCGTGACACCGTTGAGATCACCGACCAGGACTTCTTGATCGGTATGGACGTCAACAATGACGCGCGATATTCCCGGTCCCGGCGCTTCTTGAAGGTATCGATGGATGAATCGGGCGCGTGATACCGGCTGGACACTGCCGTTCCGGACAATGACGTGGTCCAGGGGCCGGTATCAATGAACCTGTCGACATATTTCGGCGGGGCATGCCGTAGGTTGGCGCCCAGGCCAAGGGAGTACTCCGTGTTGGCATGCAGACTGTCGTCCGTATCCAAATTGGTGAACCCGGCTGTCCCCGTCAACATCAGGGAATCGTTGATTTGAAAGCGCAGATTGGCCTCGACCTCCATCTCGGCACCGTTTTGTAGACGCGCTGTCGTACGCCCGGCGTCGGCACGGTACGATTTTTGCACATACGAGGCGGAAATGGAGCCGTTGGCTATCGCCGTGAGTTGCTTATCCATATCCACACCGGCGCCGTAGGTATAGTAATAGGGCGATTCATCAAGATTGACCATCGACCCGACAATATGCGGCCGCCACGAGGCGTTCTCGATATACTCGCGCATGAACTGGCCACGCGGACCCACTGTGATTTCGCTAAAGACTAGGTCCAGTTGATGTTGGTTCGTCTGCCTTGAAATATACACCAGCAAGTCGGTTTCCATCACGTCGCCGCTATGGGACTGGGGATCGTAAACATGGCGGAAATTAGTTGAAACGAAGGCGTTCCAATCGACCTTGGCGGTAAATTCGCCATCCAGGACCGCTTCGGCATCAAGCAGACGGATCGCCGCCCTTTCGGGCCCGGAATTGGCGTTGGTCTGATAGCGCATGCCGCCATAAACCGAACCGGAAAACCGATGGTTGGACAACCGGTTGTCGATTTCATCAAGGAACACGGCGACCCGGGCGCGCACATCGTCAGGCACGTTCTCACCTTCAACGGCGCGGGTCAGGTAGCTGCGCGCAATAGCGAAGGAACCCAGCCGAAAATACAAGACGCCCAACTCCAGTCGGACCCGGGGCAAATCCGGATTGTACAGCAACATCCGCTCAAGCGCCGTAATCGCGGCTTCATAGTCGCCAACCTGAATGCCCAGTTCGGCATATTTGAATGATTTGTCCAGGTTGGCGGGATCCTGAAGCATATGCTCGAAGGCTTGCTCAAACTGCTGTTGCAAATCGCCTGTCGCTTGCGCGCGCACGCCAGCCGTTGGCGACAACAAAATCACCGCCAATCCCAACACCATGGCCGTACATCGCACGGCGCCAATCTTGAACATACCACTCCCCAGGCTAGGACAAACTCCACCAATGCCGAAATCCTAGTGAATTCGAAAGGCGGTGCAAGAAAATTTTATGCATAATTATTAATGATTTGGTAGGTATTCCTTATGCGCTGACGCTGGATCGTCCAATCCTGGGTCAAGAAATATTCATCTTGTCCAAATTGCACGAATAGCCGGTTGAGACGAGCATGGGTGGTCGAAATTGACGTTTACGTCAACGTAAAGTACTGTGTGCGCCATCCTGACAACCACCGCAAAAGGCGCGCAAAAATGCCGGGTTCAAATACCGCGGAACCCACCGCCGAAGCGACCTACACAATAAGCGAACTCGCCGCCGAATTTGGCATCACGGCGCGGGCTATCCGTTTTTATGAAGACAAGAAATTGTTGCAGCCGGAGCGCAACGGCCTAAACCGGATATTCGATCGCCGTGACCGTGGCCGCCTGCAGTTGATCTTGCGCGGCAAGCGGGTCGGCTTTTCCCTGTCCGATATCAGCGAAATGCTGGACCTCTACGACCCCAACGGCGAGGGCCGGGAGCAGCTGGAACTGACGCTGGCAAAAAGCAGCGAACGCCTTAAAGTATTGCAACAACAGCGCCGGGACATTGACGAGGTGATCGATGAATTGCGGGATAACTGCAATCAAATCAGCGCCTTACTTAAGGCCCGCGACGGCGCATAGGGAAGAGAAATCGGCGGCCCACCAGGGCGCCGGCAAGTTGGAAACATAGTTCACACCTATCAGGCGTGCCTCAATTCAGGCGCGCAACAAAAAAATCATCCAGGAACGGAGCATACGATCATGACAGCCCCCTACCCCCATCTCTTGGCACCGTTGGACCTTGGCTTCACCACCTTGCGAAACCGGGTGATGATGGGCTCGATGCACACCGGCCTGGAGGAACATCCCGATGGCTTTGGCCGCATGGCGCGGTTCTTTGGCGACCGTGCGGCGGGGCAGGTTGGCCTCATCGTCACGGGCGGTATCGCGCCGAACGCGGCCGGCGGACTGGGCCTGGGTGGAGCCACCCTGGAAGACAACAGCGCCGGCCATGGCCTGATCACGGATGCGGTGCACCAGGCCGACGGCAAGATCCTGATGCAGGTGCTGCATGCGGGCCGCTATTCCCGGCAGCCGGGCGCGGTGGCGCCCTCGCCCATCGCCTCGCGTATCAATCCCCAGGTTCCGCGCGCCCTGGAACATGACGAGATCCTGCAAACCATCGAGGACTATGCCAATTGCGCCCGGCACGCCCGGGACGCGGGCTACGATGGGGTCGAGATCATGGGCTCGGAAGGTTATTTGATCACGCAGTTCATCTCCACCCGCACCAATCAGCGGGAAGACGACTGGGGCGGCAGTTTTGAAAACCGTATCCGTTTCCCCATTGAGATCATGCGCCGGACGCGCGAGGTCTGCGGCGACGATTTCATTCTGCTCTACCGCCTTTCCGTACTTGACCTGGTCGAAGGCGGTCTGTCCTGGGAGGAAACCGTGACCCTGGCCCAAGCTTTGGAAGAGGCCGGTGCGAACATGTTCAATTCCGGCATCGGCTGGCACGAGGCATTGGTCCCGACAATCATGCATTCCGTGCCGCGCGGCGCCTTTACCTGGGCCACGGCGCGGCTGATGGGCCGGGTCGGCGTACCGATCATCGCCTCGAACCGGATCAATAATCCAGCCCAGGCCGAAACGCTAATCGCGGCGGGCGACGCCGACATGGTCTCCATGGCGCGGCCATTCCTGGCGGATGCGGACCTGGTAGCAAAAACCATTGCCGGCCAAGCGGATCAGATCAATAGCTGCATCGGCTGCAACCAGGGCTGCCTGGACTACATTTTCAAGGGCAAGGTATGCACCTGCCTGGTCAACCCACGGGCCTGTCAGGAGACCGAACTGGAAATTGAGCCGGCCTCGAAAAAACAGAAGGTCGCCGTGGTCGGCGCCGGGCCGGGCGGTCTGTCCTACGCCATCACCGCCGCCGAGCGCGGCCATGACGTTACCGTCCACGAGGCATCGGACCGCATCGGCGGCCAATTCAACATGGCCAAGGCCATTCCGGGCAAGGAAGACTATGGCGAGACCATCCGCTATTGGGGCAGCCAGATCGAGCGCCTTGGCATAACCTTGAACTTGAACCACCGCGCCACCGCCACGGAATTACAGGCGGCGGGCTATGACGAAGTCATCCTGGCCACCGGCGTCACGCCTCGCAAACTGGACCTGCCCGGCGTCGATCATGCCAAGGTGTTGTCATATGTGGACGTGCTGCAAAATGGCGCGGCGGTGGGCGACAGTGTCGCCATCGTCGGCGCCGGGGGCATCGGCTTCGACGTTGCCGAATTCCTCAGCCACGAAGGCGGTTCCGGCGACCCCGCCAACCCGGACATCGACCGCTGGCTCAAGGAATGGGGCGTGGACCGCGATCCCAGCCACGACGGCGGCCTGTCCCCCGACGGCCCTTCGATGCATTCGCCCCGCAAGATCACCCTGTTGCAACGCAAGGCAAAAGCCCTGGGCCGTGGCCTGGGCATGACCACCGGCTGGGCCATCCGGGCCGGTCTGCAAAATAAGGGCGTCGAGATGATCGGCGGCGTGACCTACCGCAGGATCGATGACGAAGGCCTGCATATCACCGTCGATGAGGAAGAGCGGATCATCGCGGTGGACAACATCGTCATCTGCGCCGGGCAGGAGGAGCAGCGGGAGCTGTACGACGATCTGGTCGCCGCCGGCATGACCGTGCATCTGATCGGCGGTGCCGACAAGGCCGGCGAATTGGACGCCCTGCGCGCCATCGACCAGGGCACCCGCCTGGCCGCGGCGTAATTTACCGAGTTAGGAAGCGATAATGACTGCGATCGAGCGAACCCTATTTGATTCCGACCACGAGATCTTCCGCGACACCGTGCGCCGCTTTGTCGAGGACGAAATCGCGCCCTTTCATGCGCAATGGGAAAAAGATGGCAAGATCAGCCGCGAAGCCTGGCTGAAAGCCGGAGAATTGGGCCTGCTCTGCGCCTCCATGCCCGAGGAATATGGCGGCGGCGGCGTGGAACGGACCTATAGCGTTATCCTGCTGGAGGAACTGGCCCGCGCCGGCGCCACCGGTCCCGGTTTCGGCCTGCATTCGGAAATCGTCGCGCCGTACATCAACAGCTATGGCTCGGAAGAGCAGAAACGGAAGTTCCTGCCGAAAATGGCCAAGGGCGAGATGATCGGCGCCATCGCCATGACCGAGCCCGGCACGGGCAGCGATCTGCAGGGCGTGCGCACCACCGCCATCAAGGATGGCAACGAACTGGTCATCAATGGCGCCAAGACCTTCATCACCAATGGCGAGATGTCCGATGTGGTGATCGTGGTCGTCAAGACCGATCCCGACGCGGGCGCCAAGGGTATTTCCCTTGTTCTGGTCGAGGCGGATAGGGAAGGTTTCCGCAAGGGCCGTAACCTGGAAAAAATCGGCCTGAAGGCCCAGGACACATCTGAATTATTCTTCGACGATGTCCGCGTGCCCATGACCAATCTGCTGGGCGAGGAAGGCAAGGGCTTCATCTATTTGATGCAGGAACTGGCCTGGGAGCGCTTGCAGCTTTCCATCTCCGCCGTTGCCAATACCGAAGCGGCGGTGGAGTGGACCATCGACTACACCAAGCAACGGGAAGCCTTCGGCCAGCCGATCATGGATTTCCAGAACACCCGCTTCAAATTGGCCGAGGTGAAGACCCAGGCCACCGTGGCGCGGGCCTTCGTGGACAAGCTGATCGCCCTGATGCTGGAGGACAAGCTGGATGCGGAAACCGCGGCGATGGCAAAGTGGTGGACCTCCGACACCCAGTGCAAGGTGATCGATGAATGCCTGCAACTGCACGGCGGCTATGGCTATATGTGGGAATTCCCTATTGCGCGGGCCTGGGCCGATGCCCGTATCCAACGCATCTATGCCGGCACCAACGAAATCATGAAGGAAATTATTGGCCGGAGTTTGTAGGGCCTGTATGTTCCGCCTTCGATTTTCAACAACCGGCATGTAAGCAGCGATGACAGCGAAATCCAAAAGCAAGACAGAAACAAAGAAATCCGAGACCACGGCGACGAAATCCGACACGACGACGCCGGAGGCCTCAAAGTCAGATACCCCGGCCGCGTCAGCGGACGCGGGTGGCGAGGGCAAGAGCGGGGCCAAGAAAGCCGCCGCATCGAGCCGTCCGATCAGCTATTTTTCCTCCGTCTCGACAGACGATTACCGTTCCGGCTGGGACGGCGTATTCGGCGGCGGCGAAAAGAAACCGGTGCGCAAGCGGGCCAAGCCGGCGGCGAAGCGGAAAAAGCTCTTGCCGGCCACCATCGTCCTGGATGCCGATGATCTGGATCAGGACACCCGGGAACAGATCGACAGCCTGCTGCGCCGCCATGCCAAGAAGAAGCGCCTGAACTACGACAAACTGTCGGAAAAGGGACAAGTTAGCTGGCATCTGACGTGCAACATCTCCGATATCTGAACCGAACGCCCCGATGACCATCCCGCCCGAGCCGCCGGCGATTGATGGCGTCGTCTTTGATCTGGACGGTGTTCTGGTCGACAGCGAACGGCTTTACCTGTCAGCCTGGTACGTGGTCGCCAAAGAGCTCGGCTGTCCGGAGATCGTATCGATCTACCCGCAACTGATCGGCCTGCCCTATGAGAAAGTTGAAGCTCTGATCCGGGACAATCTACCGCCCGAGATCCCCTTGCAGACATTTCTCAGCGCCGGCCAGGTGGCATTGGAGCCAATTCTGGCCGACGGCTATCCCCTGAAAGCCGGCGCCATGGAAATCCTGGAATTCCTGGAGGCACGGGGCATGCCCTGCGCGCTGGCCACCTCGTCCACCACGTCGGTGCCGGAGAAATTGCAGCGCAACGCCATCGATGGCTATTTCCAGGCCGTCGTGACACGGGACGATGTGGCGCATGGCAAACCTCATCCCGATATCTATCTCGCGGCGGCGGAGCGTCTGCAGGTGGCGCCCGACCGCTGCCTGGCGGTGGAGGATTCCAAGCCTGGACTGTTGTCCGCCCAGGCGGCGGGATTCCGCGTTGTTCACGTCCCCGATATCGCCGTCATCGAGGCGGCGGTGACGGACAACTGCACGGCCGTCTTCCCCAATCTCCTGGCACTGCGTGATTGGCTGACGCAAAAGGTATAACGGCCCACACGGCGCTCTCTCCGGCTCTTTCGCCAAATTCCCAAATGGGCTATGCAGTGGCGCAATTGCCAAGCCCTCTTCTTTCCTGAAAGCCGACGGTACATGATCACCCGTTCACGCCTGCGCACGATCGGCGGGATTGCCCTGCCGATCATTGGCGGCATGGTATCACAGAACGTGGTGAACCTGGTCGATACCGCCATGGTGGGCACCTTGGGCACCACCGCTCTGGCGGCCGTGGCCGTCGGCACCTATGCGACGTTTCTCGCCACCTCGGTCGTCATTGGGCTGTCATCGGGCGTACAAACCATGGTGGCGCGGCGCATTGGCGAGGGCCGGGCCAACGAAGCGGCGGTGCCGCTTAACGGCGGGCTGTTTCTGGGCCTATTGATCTCCCTGCCCTTGATCGCCGTGGCGGTGACTTTTTCCGCCGATGTCTTCGCTCTCATGAACAATGATCCCGACGTAATCGAACAGGGCGTCGACTATCTCGATGCCCGCCTGTTCGGCATATTGGCAGTGGGCCTGAATTTCGCCTACCGGGGCTATTTCAACGGCATGCGGCTTACGAAGGTCTACCTCTACACCCTGCTGGTCATGCATCTGTGCAACATCGCCCTTAACTATGTCCTGATCTTCGGCCATTTCGGCTTCCCCGCCCTGGGCGCCCTGGGCGCCGGCATCGCCTCCACCGCCGCGGAATATCTTGGCGTTCTCATCTTCAGCATCCTGGCCTTCCGCATGGCGCGGCAGCGCGGTTTCCTAAGCCGCATTCCCAGGCGGGAGACCCTGGCCACGATGCTGCGCCTCGGTGTGCCATCGGCCCTACGGGAGTTCCTCTTCGCCGGCAGCCTGACCGTGCAGATGTGGATTTTCGGCCTCATGGGCACGGCGGAGGTCGCCGTCTCCGCCGTCGTGATCAATCTGTTCCTGGTCGCCTATCTGCCGGCCCTAGGTCTGGGCCTGGCGACGTTGACACTGGTCAGCGAAGCCGTGGGCCGCAAGGACCTGGCCGATGCCCGGCGCTGGGGCTGGGAGGCCTCGATCATTACCGTCGTTACGCTTGGCGCCCTGGGCGCGGTGGCGGTGTTCTTCCCCAACCTGATCATGTCGGGTTTTCTGCACGATCCCGAAACCCTGGCCCTGGCCCATGGCCCGTTCATCGTCATGGGCCTGTTCGTCGGCGCCACGGGTGTCTCGTTGACCCTGTCCAACGCCCTGCTGGGCGCCGGCGCGGCGCGCCTGGTGATGGTGATCTCCGTCGCACCACGGTGGTTGATCAGCCTGCCCCTGACCTGGTGGCTGGGTCCCTACCTGGGCCTCAGCCTGACAGCGGTCTGGACCGCCAATTTCTCGGTCGGTCTATTGCAGATGATCTGGCTGGCCATCCATTGGCGCGGCAAGGGCTGGGAAGGCATCAAGGTTTGAAACGGGATTGATTGTCTAAAGACACTCCTCCGCGAACGAAATCACCGCCGCGACGAAGGTGTCCGGGCATTCGACGGGCAGCATGTGGCCGGCCTCGGGGACGTCGTGGCGGCGGGCGTTGGGCAGGGTGGCATGGAGTTCATCGACGATATCGGCATCATAGAAAATCCGATCGTTGGGGCCCATCATCACAAGTACCGGGCAGTCCAATTGGCTGTAGTCGATCTCCCAATCGGTCTTGCCCATCCAGGTGATCAGATTGATGGCGCCGCCGTCGGGGGGCAACGGCTCATATTCCGTGTTCTCTTCCAGAAATTCGTGACGATGCGCCGCCAGGTATTGTGGGCCGAATAACAGCGGCGTCATCACATCCCGCATCAGGTTGGGGCCCGCCACTTGCATCAATCGCAGGGTCGCCGCATTCATCCAGTCCAGGCGCGGGCCGATCTTGCGCAGGGTGTTAATCAGCACCAGTGCAGTGGCATTCAGTCCCGCCAGATAGGCCTTGGCCGCGTACAGACCACCGATCGACAGGCCGACCAGGACGGGACGCTCGATCGCCAGTTCCTCGACCAGGTGCTTCAGGTCGCCGGTAATGATCTGCTCGGTCAAATCCAGGCCTTCGGCATAGGGGCTGTTGGCCTGGCCGCGAAAGTTATAACAAAGCGTGCCGAAACCCTGCCCGCGCAGGGCCGGGCCGACCTCCGCCTGCCACATGGAGGCATCGCCCGTGATGGCGTTGACAAATACAAACGTCGGGGCGCCGGCGCGGCTGGGTTGGTCCAGTTCGTAGTACAGCCCTTCCTGGGCATTCAGGGACAGAACGGGCATGTGACTATTTCCTCACGATACTATTGCGGCGGCCTGAAACCCTGAAAATTCGGCTAACGACGGGCAAAGGTTTCACTGAAGCCGTGGTCCGGCTACATTGCCGGTCGAAAAAAACCTTGTCCAGGGATTCCCGGTAATGAAGTCAGTTTGTTTGATCATGTTCGCGGCGCTGTTTCTTGTGCTCTCTCCAAGCGGGATGGCCGAAGCGGAAAGTAAACATTCGCAGCACGCCGGAAAAGGCGCCTGCGCCCTCGGCATCACGTTGAGCGAGGCGGCGGAACGCAAGGCCGGCGGCGCGTTGTTTGAAAAGCCTCCCACGGCCCACCATGGACATAAGAATGGCGCGATGGAGCAGATGAAGGGCGCCCATATGCGGCATCAGCCCCAGCACGGCGGCGCCTTCTACATGGCAGGTAACATGATGCATCATCTGGAGATCATCTATTCCGAGGCCTGCGGTTTCGCGGTGGTCTTCTATAACGCCCATACCGAAGCCATCCGTGCCGACCGCTTCCGCGCCTTCCTAATGGCGGTGCCGGATGACGAAAGCGAGGCCGAGGTGGTGCGCATCTTGACCCCGGCCGACGACGCCGCCTCGCTGCGGGCGCCGCTGGGCCAGGCGATCAGCAAGCCGTTCCGGATACGGCTGCACGTCAAATTCCCCGGCCAGGTGGAGCCGCAGCTTTTCACCAGGATGATCGGCGCCGGGGGCAATTGACGCGAGGCCGCCTACGTCGAGGCCGCCTTGTCGCCGAATACCTCATCCCAGGTCCGGGCCAATTGCAGGTCGACCTCGGCCATATCAATGGGCAGACCCAGATCGACCAGAGAAGTCACGCCATGCTCGTCAATGCCGCAGGGCACGATGCCGGCGTAGTGGGATAGTTCCGGTTCCACATTCAGGGAAATGCCGTGATAGGTCACCCACCGGCGCACGCGCACGCCGATGGCGCCGATCTTGTCTTCGCGGCGATGGCCATCCGCGCCCTGGCCCCGGTCGATCCAGATGCCGACCCGGCCGTCGCGCCGCTCGCCCCGCAGGTTGAAGCGCGCCAGGGTGGTGATCAGCCAGGTCTCCAGGCGGGCAACATAGGTGCGCACATCCATCCCCCGGCGCTGCAGATCCAACATAACATAGGCAATCCGCTGGCCGGGTCCATGATAGGTATATTGCCCGCCCCGCCCGGTCTGAAAGACCGGCAGGCGGTCCGGATCCAACAGATCCGCCGCCTTGGCCGACGTACCGGCGGTGTACAGGGGCGGATGCTGCAACAGCCAAACAAGCTCCTCCGCATCGCCGGCGCGAATGGCGGCAACCCTCTCTTCCATTACGCGCACGGCCTGTTCGTACTCCGTCAGGCCGTCGCTAATTCGCCATTCCATCACGGATCTTTCCCGTTTTCATCCGACTTTCGTTAGGATTTCAGGCGCCATCTTAACACTATGATAACCATGATCTGGCAAAGCTATGGAATAACAGGCTTACCGGATTCTAATCGCCCATGAATGACCATCGCTTATCTGACGTCAACCTGGAGATTACCGTGGTTATCGGCAGCACCGAAATGCCGATCCACCAATTGCTCCGCATGGGCCGTGGCGCGGTGATTGAACTGGACGCCACGACCGAGGATTACGTCTGGATATTGGCCAATAACCGGCTGATCGCCCGGGGCGAGATCATGGTCAACGGCGAAAATGTCGCCGTTCAGGTCACCGAAACCATCGATTTGGAAGGCGAATAGTCCGGTCGTAGCCGATTGATCCCAATCGAAAGGGGCTCCACGCTTGCGGGGGAGCCCGGTATTTGCTATTCCCCCGAAGCTGATTGATGGTGCGCGGTCGTGGCGGAATTGGTAGACGCGCAGCGTTGAGGTCGCTGTGGGGGAAACCCCGTGGAAGTTCGAGTCTTCTCGACCGCACCAAATCAATTCGGCATAAATCAACCCCTTGAAAACGAATGTGTTTTCGAGGGGTTTTTTGTTGCCGTTGTTGCTATACCAGGAACCATGACCGAACGGGGCCCGCATCAGGAACAGACCGAAATAGAGGCGCCGGCCTCGTTCGAGGATGTCTATGCGGTCAGTACGGAACTGGTCCGTGCCGTTGAAACGGCCCTGGCGGAAGAAGATGCCGGCGGCGCGGTGCGCGATCTGCTCGGCCCCCTGCGGCCCGCCGATATCGCCGATTTGTTCGTCGTGCTGGGCCGGGACGACCGCCACCGCCTGGCCGTGGTGCTGGGCGACGATCTGGATCTCGACACCCTGATCGACCTCGAAGGTTCGGTGCTGGCGGATCTCTTGGCGGTGATGAGCCCCCATGCCGTGGCCCGCGCCATACCGGAGCTGGATACCGACGAAGCCGTCCATCTTTTGGTGGAGATGGACGATGCGCGGCGGGAACAGGTGCTGGCCCAGGTACCGGCGCCGGACCGCGCCGCCGTGCTGGAAGGTCTGTCGTTCCCCGAAGACAGCGCCGGGCGCCTGATGCAGCGCGACCTGATCGCCGTGCCGGCCTATTGGAGCGTCGGCCAGGTTATCGATTATTGCCGCGATACGGTAGAACTGCCCGACGAGTTCTACGAAATCTTCGTCATCGACCCCCGGCACCGGCCCATTGGCCAAGTCGCCCTGAACCGCCTGATGCGCACCAGGCGGCCCGTTTTGATGCGGGAGATCATGGCCGAGGAAGCGACGACCATTCCCGTCGACATGGACCAGGAGGAGGTCGCCTTCCTATTCCAGCAATACCGCCTCGCCTCCGCCCCCGTGGTCGATGCCGCCGGACGTCTGGTCGGCGTTATCACCTTTGACGATGCCGCCGCCGTGCTGGAGGAGGAGGCGGAAGAAGATCTGATGCGTCTGTCCGGCGTTTCATCCGAGACCGATTTGCTCGATACCGCCATGCGGACCACGCGCAGCCGGGCCAGCTGGCTGTTGCTCAACCTGGGCACCGCGATCCTGGCGTCGCTGGTCATCGCGCTGTTCGATGCCACCATCGAACAGATTGTCGCGCTGGCGATCCTGATGCCCATAGTGGCCTCCATGGGCGGCAATGCCGGCACCCAAACCCTGACCGTGGCCGTGCGCGCCCTGGCAACGCGGGAGCTGACCGCCGCCAACGCCATGCGGATCGTGGGCAAGGAACTTGTGGTCGGCACCTTGAACGGCGTGCTGTTCGCCATTCTGGTCGGCGCCGTCGCCGCCCTGTGGTTTTCCGTACCGGCCCTGGGCGCAGTCATCGCCATTGCCATGGTGATCAACATGATCGTGGCCGGCCTGGCCGGCACCTTGATCCCGCTTGGTCTGGCCCGCGCCGGCATCGACCCGGCAATCGCCGCCACGGTGTTTCTGACGACGATCACCGATGTGGTTGGTTTTTTCGTCTTCCTGGGCCTGGCGGCGTTGTTCCTGCTCTGAAATGGCACAGGGGAACGAAATATCGGCCGAACAGGTCATCGCAGCCCTGGCCCTGCGGCCTCATCCCGAGGGCGGGCACTATGCCGAGACCTATCGGCACGCGCCCGCGAATGGCGGACGTGGCGCCATGACCGCGATCTATTATCTGCTGCGGGAAGGCGAAGTCTCCGCCTGGCACCGGGTCAACGATGCCGACGAAATCTGGCATTACTACGCCGGTGCGCCGCTGGCGTTGATGTGCGGCAAGGAACGTCTGGTTCTCGGCTCCGATCTGGCATCGGGCGAAAGGCCCCAGGCCGTCATTCCCCAGGGCATATGGCAATCCGCCCGCAGCCTCGGCGCCTGGACCCTGGTCGGCTGCACCGTCGGCCCGGCGTTCGAATTTGCCGGTTTCGAAATGGCACCCGATGGCTGGCGCCCGGATTAGCGGGAAATACCTGGGCGGAGCAGATCGATGGACGCCAGGACCGCGCCGCCGGTGATCAACAGGCAGGCCAGCGCAACCGTCCAGGTGGCGGCGGCAAAGCCAAACAGGATCAGCACCAGGGTGGAGAGCAAGGGGGCGGCATAGGATGACGCGCCAAGGGCCTGAATGTGGCCGTGCTTGACCCCGTGATCCCAACAAAAGAACGCCAACCCCACCGGACCAAGCCCCAGACCGGCTACCGCCAGCCATTGCGTGCCATCCGCCGGCCAGACGGTGGTTTCGAACATCAGATGGGCCAGAAACGCCAACAGCGCCGTGACGCCGCAAAAACCACCGACCGTATCGGTCGGCACATGGCCAAGACGGCGGGAAAGAATTGAATAACCCGACCACAGGAAAGCGCAGGCCAGGGCCGCGATATGTCCCGGCGCAAGTTGGATACCAGCGCTGAAATCCTGATCGCCGACGATCAACAGGGCCGCGCCCGCCAGTCCCGTCAGCGCGCCCACCAGATGCCACCAACGCAAACGTTCACCCGGCAAAAGGGCGGAAAACAAGACGATCAACAGCGGCCAAAGGTAGGCGATTAAGCTGGCTTCCACCGCCGGCGCGTTGCGCAAGGCGACAAAATAGAAGAAATGGTAGCCAAACAGTCCGCCCACGCCCACGGCCCAGACGGTGGGCCGGTGGCGCAGGTGCCCGATGATATTCTCACCGCGCAGCAACCATTTCACCAGGGCCAAAAAGAACGCCAGACCAAAGGTCATGGCCGCCAATTGCAATGGCGGCACCCGGCCCGTGGCGGCGGTGAACAGGGCCAGCAAGGCCCACATCAAAACCGCGACGAAGCCGATTGAAGTTGCCCGGCGGCGGCGGGCCAGTGCATCGGCCGACATCAATACATATGCTGCCCGCCGTTGATGGACATGGTCGAGCCGGTGACGAAGGTCGCGCTGTCGGCGATTAGGAACATCACCGCCCGGGCGATCTCGTCGGCGTGGCCCAAACGGCCCACCGGAATTTTCGCGACGATTTTCTCCAGCACATTGTCGGGCACCGCCGCCACCATATCGGTATCCACATAGCCCGGTGCGATGGCGTTGACCGTGATGTTGTAACGCGCGCCTTCCTGGGCCAGGGCCTTGGTGAAGCCGTGGATGCCCGACTTCGCGGCGGCATAGTTGACCTGGCCGTATTGCCCGGCCTGGCCATTGATCGAGCCGATATTGACGATGCGGCCAAAGCGGTTGTCGCGCATGGCCGGGAACACCCCCTTGCACATGTTGAAACAACCGCCAAGGTTGGTGCGGACGACCATGGTCCAGTCTTCGTGGCTCATATTCATCAAGGTGCCGTCCCGGGTGATGCCGGCATTGTTGACCAACACCTCGACATCGCCCAGATCAGCCGCCACGGCCGCGACACCATCCTGGCAGGCCTGGTAGTCCGCGACGCTGAATTTGTAGGCTGGGATGCCGGTCTCTTCCGTGAAACGCGCGGCCGCTTCATCATTGCCGGCATAGTTGGCGGCAACCGAATAGCCCGCCTCCTTCAAGGCCTCGCAGATGCCCCGGCCAATGCCCCGGGTTCCACCGGTAATCAATGCTACTCTGCCCATCAATTCACCCTCCACCTGTTTCTGTTCGGGATATCCTTGTTGTGGATACTTCCCTTCTTCATCTTGTCACGTCATGGCCCTGCGGTAACAGATTTTTCGTGCCAGCGTTATTAATTGAGCTTCCCGAGCCATTCCGATAGCGGCTGCCACAGGCCGCTCCTGCCGCGACGGCCCACCACCATACCGATATGCCCCGCCGCCGGTCTGATAATGTCCGCCCGGGGAATGGCATCCGCCAGGGCTTGCGCCGATGCCGCCGGCACGATGCGGTCGTTTTCGGGGATCGCCGCCAGTACGGGCAGGTTCAACAGACCGGGATCCACCGCATGGCCATCGATCAGCCATGCCCCCCGCGCCGTCGTGTTGCCGCCATACCAGCCCTGCAGGCAATCCCGCGCCACCTGGGCCGCCAGGGGTACACCGTCATTGACCCAATCTTCCAGGGCCACGAAATGGGCCGCCTCCGCCCCGTCGGGATCAAGGCTCGCGAAATGGCAAAATTTTCGCTGCGCCAGGCCAGGGTCCAGGGCGGCGAACAGCGCCTGCAAGACGTCCACGGGCAAGGCGCCAAAACCCTCCAGCATGCTGTCCAATCCGGGCACCATGACGTCGATCCCGGGCCATTGCTGGTCAGCGGCGTGAAAATCCCATGGCGTGGCCAACAGGGCCAGACCGGACAACGCATCCTGGCGCTGTTGCGCCAGGGCCAGGGCCAGATCGCCGCCCATGCAATATCCCACAAGGGCCGGCGGACCCGGCGCGGCGTCGTCCACCACCTCCAGGATGACCCGCAGGCGCGCGATGTAATCGCTCAGGGAAAATTTCAACTCCGCCTCGCCAGGCGCACCCCAGTCAACCAGGAAAGGCCGATGTCCCTGTTGGCGCAGCCAGTCCAGCAGACTACGGTCCCGGGTCAAATCCAGCACATGCGCCCGGTTCACCAGTGAGGGTACAAACAGGCAGGGCCGGCCCGCACCGCCATAGTCCAACAGCGTCGTCGTGCCTTGACGCCAGATGGCCTGGCCCACGCTCCAGCTCCGATCCGGCCGTGCCGCTTTCTGATAGGCTTGCACGCCGGCCAACATGGTGCTCAGGCGGGATTGACACTCCGCCGCGACGGCCTGAAATAATGCCGTCGGATCACTTCGGCTCAGTTCCGCCGTCAGTTCCGCCGCCGCCGCCGCCAACTCCGGCCGCCAGGGCAGCGAACCGTTCCGCGCACTCGGCAAGGCGGCGAGCGAACTCATCATCCCCGCCATCGCCGTCGACAGATGCAGGCTCAAGGGCCGCGGCCCTATCCGGGGCAATTCCGCTTGCGGCTTCGTCTGCGTCACCATTGCGCACGCCCTTCCTGTTCTTGCCCGGCAAGTCCCCCGACAACACCTGTGCCAAGATACTCGCCGCCTCTGCCGCGGCCGCGCCTGCCGTGCCGGTGCCACCGGCGGCGAGCTGTTGCTGCCACAAATCCAGATATCGCCGGGCCAACGCGGCCAACTCAGGCTGTTCCATTTCAGCAATATAACGCCGCGCCGCCACAGCGGCCAGAGCGGCGCCACGGCGCGGTCATGACGCAATGCAACAAAAATCTTGCGCACTGCAATATATGCGCGCCATATTAGGCTTTCATTCACCCTCGGCCAGTAACAATAGGGTCGATTACGGGTCTGGTGGGGCAGGTATGGTTGATAAGTCGAACAGTGCCGATGATACGATTGTCATCAAGAAGTACGCCAACCGGCGGCTCTACAATACCGCCACGTCCAGCTATGTGACATTGGATACCTTGTGCACCATGGTCAAGGACGGTCAGAACTTCGTCGTCCAGGATGCCAAATCAGGCGATGACATAACCCGCTCCGTCCTGACCCAGATCATCTTCGAGGAAGAGAGCAAGGGGCAAAACCTGCTGCCCATATCCTTCCTGCGCCAACTGATCGGCTTTTATGGCGACAGCCTGCAAACCATGGTGCCGGGCTATTTGGAAAGCACCATGTCCGCTTTCGCCCACAACCAGGAACAAATCCGCCAGCATCTGCAACAGAGCATGGGCGATGGTAATCCGTTCCGCCAAATGGAGGAATTGGGCCGCCAGAACATGGCAATGTTTCAACAGGCCATGGGTATGTTCACGCCATTCGCCAACAAGGCGGCCGATGGCGACAGCACACAACTGCCCGGGACGCCGTCCGCGCCGGAGACGCCCAAACATGCCAATCACGGCGATGCCGGCGGCGGCGAGGAATTGGACCTGTTGCGGCAACAATTGGCGCAGATGCAACAGCAGTTGGATAATCTTTCCAACAAAAGCTAGGTCGAGGCGGCCGGCCCGGCCCCCGAGGGTCGGAAAATCAGGGATAGATTGCCCACCGGCATATCCACCTGTTGCGCCAATTCCAGGCCATGTTCGCCGGCGGAGGCGACAACCCGGTCCAGATCGCGCAAACCCCAGGATGGATCCCGTGCCTTTAGGGATCGGTCGAATTCGGCATCGCTTTCCGTCGCTGGCCGGCCGTTCCGCAGGAACGGGCCGTAAAGCAACAACCTGCCATTGCCCGGCAGCAGACGACCGGCGCCCGCCAGCAGACCAAGACCGGCGGACCAAGGCGCGATATGGATCATATTGGCGGAGTACATCAGCACCAGATCGGCCGCGATATCGGAGACCGGCCAATCGGCCTGGCTGGCATCAATCACCCGCGCCGGCAGGATATTGTCGGCGCTGCTATCCCGCGCCGATGTAGACGCCCAGGCATCGATGCTGGCCAGGTTGCCGTGATCGACATCAGATGGGGCCCAGCGGTGTTCGGGAAATTCCGGCGCGAACCAGGATCCGTGCTGGCCGCTGCCCGAGGCTATTTCCAGGATCGTACCAGGACCCGGCATCACCTTGCGCAGCACCTCCAGGATCGGTTCCCGATTGTTGTCGACGGCGGGCGCATAAAGGCGTGCGTCCTGTTCCCCCATGGTCAATGCGATTACCCCTAAAGCTTGCCGCCGTCACAGATCAGCACCTGGCCGGTGATATAGTCCGACTCCGGCAGGCACAAAAGATAGACCGCGCCGGCAGCCTCTTCCACATGGCCGGGCCGGCCGAGGGAGATGCCCTGGTACTTTTCCCTGGCCATGTCGGCGGGAAAGCCGACCTTGTACTGCCGGCCATGCACTTCGATTTCCGCCGGCTGTCCCTCGAATTCCTGGGTCAGGCGGGTTTCGATAAAGCCGAAGGCCACCGCGTTGACGTTGACGCCGTAGCGGCCCCATTCCTTGGACAGAGTATTGGTCATGCCCACCACGGCCATCTTGCCGGCGGAATAGGCGACCTGGGTGGCGGAGCCGAGTACGCCGGAAACAGACGAGATATTGACGACTTTGCGCTGCACCACCTTGCCTTCGGCGGCTTCGCGTTTGGCACTGCTGCGGAAATGCTCAGCCGCCGCGCGCAGAATGCGGAACGGCGCCGTGGCATGCACATCCAGCATGGCCTGCCATTGCTCGTCCGTATTGCGCTGGATCGTCGTGTTCCAGATATAGCCGGCGTTGTTGACGATGATGTCCAGGCCGCCCAAGCCATCAAGGGCGGCATCGACAATGCGCTCGCCGAAATCGACCGCCGCCACGTCGCCGTTGCAGGCGATGGCGCGGCCGCCGGCCGCCGCGATCTGCGCCAGGGTATCCGCCGCCGGCTCGTCATCGAGATCGTTGACAACCACCGCCGCGCCCGCACCGGCCAGCTTCAAGGCGATGGCCCGGCCGATGCCCCTGCCCGATCCGGTAACTATGGCGACCTTGCCCTGCAATACACTCATCTCAACTTTCTCCCTGCCTGGCCAGTGCGGCCTCGCGGATCGCCGTCAATGTCGTCTTGGAGGTGATGGCCTCCGGGTCCGTCCGCAGCTCCAGCACCGCGACCTTGTCGGCGGCCAGGGCCCGGTCCAGGGCGGCGGCGAAATCCTCGCTGCGTTCGACAATCTCGCCATGGGCGCCAAACGACTGGGCGTAAGCGGCGAAATTGGGATTGCGCAGCTCCGTCGCCACCTCCCGGCCCGGATACTCCCGCTCCTGATGCATGCGGATGGTGCCGAACATGCTGTTGTTGATGACCAGATAGATCGGCTTCAGATCATACTGCAGGGCCGTCGCCAGTTCATTGCCGGCCATCAGGAAGCCGCCGTCGCCGACGAAACACACCGTGGTGCGGCTGGGAAATACCAATGCGGCGGCAAGTGCGGCCGGCACGCCATAGCCCATGGCGCCGTTGGTCGGCCCAACCTGGCTGGGATAAGTCGAAAACGGCAGATAACGATGGGCCCAGCCGGCGAAATTGCCGGCGTCGTTAGCCACCAATGTGTCCTTGGGCAGGCGTTCGCGCAGCACGCGGAGGACATCGGCCAAATCCAGGTCGCCCAAGGTCGGCTCGATCTCCACATATTCAAGATAATCTTGGCGCGCCGCGCGCAAATCCCCGGCCCAGGCGGAGCCGTCCACCGGCTCGAGCGCGGCGGCGGCGGCGGCAAAGGCCGCCATGCCCGCATTGATCGGCAGCACGGCCTGATAAACCCGGCCCAGCTCGCCGGCATCGGGATGGATATGGACCAGGGGCTGCTGCGGCACCGGGATATCCAGCAGGCTATAGCCCTGGGTCGTCGTCTCGCCCAGACGCGGACCGGCCGCGATCAACAGATCGGTGTCCCGCAAACGGGCGAGCAGCGCCGGATTGGAACCAATGCCGACTTCGCCGACATAGTTATCGTGATGATTGTCGAAGCGGTCCTGATTGCGGAAGGCACAGCAGACCGGCAGGCCATTGGCCTCCGCGAAAGCGGTGATATCGGCCACCGCGCCGGGCGTCCAGGTGCCGCCGCCCAGCATCAGAACCGGCTGTTTCGCCGCCGCCAGCATGCCGCGCAGTTGCGCCAAGTCGTCGGGACCGGGATGGGCCTGGACCCCGCGGTAGGCCCTGGCATCGCCCACACCGGCCAATTCGCACAGCATATCCTCGGGCAGGGAGAGCACGACCGGACCCGGCCGGCCGGAGGTTGCGACGTGAAAAGCCTGGCTGACCAGTTCCGGAATTCTCGCGGGATCCTGTATTTCCGCCGACCATTTGCTGACCTGGCCAAAGAAACGGCGAAAGTCCATTTCCTGGAAAGCCTCCCGCTCCATCATGGAGCGTCCGACCTGGCCGACGAACAGAACCAGGGGCGAGCTATCCTGAAACGCCGTATGCAAACCAACCACGGCATGGCAGGCGCCCGGTCCCCGGGTCACGAAACAAATTCCGGGACGGCCCGTCAACTTGCCGTAGGCCTCGGCCATATTGGCGGCGTTGGCTTCGTGCCGGCAGGTCAGCAATCGGATCTCCGGCGCGTCATGCAGGGCGTCCAAGGCCGCCAGATAGCTTTCTCCCGGCACACAAAAAGCCGTATCAACGCCGTGAATTTTCAATTGATCGACCAGTATCTGGCCACCGGTACGCATGTTGGAGCTGTTAGGCATCTTGGCAGGGTCTCGCAAAATGAGGTGGTGAGGTTTTGAAGGGAGCATTATTGTAGCCCATCACCGCCCCGGAAACGAGGGCGGAGACAGGCGGAGCAACAGACAAACAGGGTGTGGCGTAATGAGTGAGTTTGTACCGATTTACCGGGGCGGCGTGAATGCCTGGGAATGCGACGTCATGGGGCATCTTAACCTGCAGTTCTATGCCGCCAAGCTGTCCGAGGGTCTGGGCCATCTGTCCCTCACCCTGGGCCTGGCCCCGGATCAGGGTGCGTACTTGCGCCTCCGGCATGCCTTCAGCCGCTATCTGGGCGAACTGCATGCCGGCGCCGTGCTGGATATTCGGGCCGGCGTACTGGCGGTGCAATCCGACACGATCGATATACTGGCCGAAATCGTAAATGCCGAAAGCGGCAAGGTATCGTCATCGTTCGAGCTGCGGTTCGACAATTTTGACCCCGAAGCCCAAGAAGCCATGCCCTGGCCCGACGAGACGCGCCAGCATATGACGGCGATGATCACAGAACGCCTCGACAATCCCCGGCCAGCCACGGTCGGTGGCCCGGTGCCTGAATATTCCGGTTCCCTGACGGGGCCGTTCGTCTCCTCCCGGGGCACGGTGGATAGCTGGAATTGCGATGGTCAGGGCCGGATGTCATTCCAGCAATATTATGCCATCGCCTCCGACGGCATCGGCACCGTCCGCCACCGCATGGGCATCACCCGCGATGTCGCCAAGCTCAATCAATGGGGCGGGGCGGCCCTGGAATACGACGTCCGCTTTCATGCCCCGATCAGCGCCGGCGATATCTACAGCCTGCGCACGGGCCTTATGAACCTGGGCGACAAGACCTTCCGCGTCGGGCATCAGTTCATCAACGACAGCAGCGGCGAACTGGCCGCGACCTTCGACATTGTCGCCTGCATGTTCGATCTGAAAGCCCGGCGCGCCATGACCATCCCCGACGATATCCGGGCCCAAGCCGAAACCCTGATGATCGCCTGGCCGCCGAAGCAATAATATTTTTTCGGAGCGCTACGGAGTTTTTCGGCTGCCCCGCCGCCGCGCCTTCCGTGAAAGCGCGGCCTTGATCGCCACGAGATCACCATCAAGTGCCGCATGGCCGTGCCACCACTGATAGTCGGGCGATTGGTGCCCGACGCCGAGGCGCAGGTTTCTCATGGACCGTGCGCGCATGGTCTCCAGCAACCGCCCGATCTCCGGTGGCGGCTTGGGGCCGGCGGCGGTGACGGCCTCCGCCAGTTTCATATGGGCGATCCCAAGCATGCGGCGGCCGGCGTCGAACATTGTCTCGATGTAGCGTGACGAATGGCAATCAGCACACGCCGTCTGCAACACTTCGGTGGAGAGCAGCCGGCCGTGCGTGCCGTCATGCATGTGGCAGTAGGCGCAGGTCGGCGCCCGATAGTTACCCTCCCTAAGGCCCTGCGACCAATCCCAGCGCGGAGCCTCGAGGCCGGCAATGACCCCGTGTTTGGAGGTGATATAGCTGCGCGCCACCGCGCCCTGTTTGCCGCCGTGGCAATCGATGCAGCTTCCGGACCGGCGCGCCCGCGCGCCCACCGAGGCGTGGCGTTGGCCGTGGCAGGTGCGGCAGCCGGATTCCACCGCCGCGCCATGGGGACCGCTCCGCCAGGCGGCCGCCGCCTCGGCGTGGCAGCCGGTACATGCGCTATCCGTCAGCAGCTCATCGCCTGGCAGCTCCTTCGAAGCCGCCGGCAGGCTCCAGACCAGCAGCACGAGCAGTGCCGGGAGCACTTTCAGGCCGCTCCCGGTCATCAATTATGCTCCCGGTTATGATCAGTATAGGGGCCGTGCAACCACAGCGGCCTGGGGTCGATACGGTCGCCACTTGCCCGCTCCGCCCGGCCGAGCCCCCGCAGCACACCGGCCTCCCGGCGGATGCGTTCGAGATCGCGTTGCAGACGCTGATGGGCCGCGTCGGAAAACTGCCTGGCGCCATGGGCCGCGCCCTTATAGGCCGCCAGGTTGTCGAAGTACCACATCTCGAAATAGCCGCGCTCAATGCCCGAGACATTGTAAAACGCCGAAGCCTGGCCCTCGTAAAAGCCGATGCGCGCGATGGGCAGGTAATCTTCCGACCAGTCCACCGGATAGGGCGGCCGTTCGCCGGCCTTGGGATACAACAGCCCGTCGCCGCGCAGTGCCCGCAACTCGTCCTCGGCCTGATACAACAGGCTCCAGGCGCGCGATCTTTCCTGGTCAAGGCCGTCGAGCCAGCGGCGCGCCTGCTGTTCGTCGTGACAATCGGCGCAGACAGCGACCCAGCGCCGGCGCTTGACCTTGTTCTCCGCCGTCTTCGGATTCACCTCGCGGATGCCGAACTTAAATATCGCCTTGTCGGCCACCTGATGTTTGCCGGCGTGCATGTGGCAATAAGCGCAGGTAGGAGCGGGATAGTTGCCCTTAGCGAGCGGTTTGGTCCAATCCCATTGCGCGCCCTCGGCCAGGTATTTCTGCCCATGGGCGGAGGCAAAGTAGGTCTCGTCGTCGGGATGCGGCGGGCCGGAATGGCAGGTCAGGCAAGCCTCCGGCCGGCGTGCCTCGGCGGCGTCGAAACGATGGCGGGTGTGGCAGGAATCGCACTTGGTCGCCACCGAATGACATTGCAGGCAGGCCGCCACCTCGGCCTTGGGTTTGTCGACGAAGTGCTTGGCATCGACGGCCCGTTCCATGGCCAGGGCGTGGCTGGGAAAGCCATAGCGCCGCTCGTCGAGAAAAGCGCTGTGCTGGCGTTGGTGACAGCCGCCGCAATCGGCCGGCGTTGGGAAGCGAAGATCCTGATGATCGCCGCCGTGGCAGGCGTCACAGGTTACCGCCGCGCCGTTGCCGGGCGCGGCATGGCGGCTTTGCCGCCAGTCCTTGACGATACCGGGAGTTATGGCTTCGTGGCATTCGAGGCATTCGGCACCGGTGAAACGTCCTTCGACCATTTCCCGCTCGGGCTGGTGATAGGTGCCGGGATCCCAATATTCATGCTCCGGACCGGGCCGCCACATATCGCCATACAGCCCCGTGCCCTTGGCGTTTTCGTCCATGCCGGCGCTGGCCGATGAAAACACGGATAGGAATAGACACGCCAGTAGCAGCAGCTTCAGCCGGTGAGGCATAGGGAGGCCCATAACGCGGTGCCAAGTTCGAACGGCGTGCCGACGCTCTGGTGCGCCCACCACGACCCGGCGGCGACGAGAGCCAGCAGTCCAACCAGGACACCGGCGTGCCAGCGGCTTCGCGCTAATTTGCCGGCGGCCCAGTCGCGCAGCCAGGTCCGGTCCCGCCTGGCGGAGGTGAGGAGACTGCGGGCATCATTAAAGACCAGGCTTTTTCTGGCGCATTCGGTAACGCAGCGGCCACAACCCATGCAGTCGGCAACATCAATTCTGCCCTTGGCACGGCCCAGGGCGAGCACCGGAATGCCCATATCACAGACCTGGTTGCAGACACCGCAGTCGTTGCAGCTGTTGCCGTCGAATTCGATGCGGTAGAAGCCGATCCGGTTGAGCAGCCCGAAGGTCGAACCGAAGGGGCAGAGATAGCGGCAGTAGCCCCGGTTGCCGAGCACCGGGGCGAGCAGCATGGTGGCAAAATACGGCAGCACCGTAAGCAGCCCGAATATGCCGATGAAGGTGACCGACCAACTGTTCGGCGGAAACAGCAGCACCACGATGGCAACCATGTAGAGGCTGAAGAACAGCCATTTTGTATGGCGCAGTCGCCAGGCCCATACGCCCCTTGGCGTGACGTGGCGAAACGGGAAACCGACGGTCTCGCGGATGGCCACGCAGGCGCAGCCCCAACCGCAAATGACCCGCCGCCCGAACAACAATACCGCCGCCAACACGGCGAAGAAGGTCACCGTTCCCGGCGTATGCAGCGAGGGGAACACCGTCTGGCTGCCCAGGTAGCCGATATAGGGTTCGAAGAATGGCAGCAACCACGGGATCAGCCACCAGAGCACGCAGACGACGGTGACCAGCACCAACAGGCGCCGCTTGGTATAGGGGTTCCTCTCGGCCATGATCCGCCAGCTTCCAAAGCCCAGGATGATGGCGTATTCGGTATAGCGGTTGAGCCATATCGGGCTGCCCCACCAGAACAGGTAGGTTTCGTTGAGCCAGCCCAGGAAGGCCCAGGCGAAGGCCGCCAGGCACAGCAACTGCAGCCACAAGGCATACCTGCCGCCAAGAGAGCGCTGTGTTGAAGCGGCCAGGCGCTTGGGCTTGTAGACGCCCGCCAGCCTGTCCACCGCCCTAACCGTCATCGCCAGTCTCCCGTGCCAACGGCCTTGGCATTGAGCTTTTCCGCCACCGGGCCCGCGACACCGCTGCGGCAACATAGATGTTGACCGGTCTTGTCATATTTTCTATTATTCAATTGATTAATTGAATAGTCAACCAAGAAGACGCAAATAGTGACGGCCAAGAATGGCACTGACGAGTGATATTGAGAAATGACCGAGGCTTTTTCCGTCAAGAAGGCGTTGTTCGAGCAGTTCGCCCAGGTAGCGAAGGCGCTGGCCCATGCCAACCGCCTAGAACTATTGGAGTTTCTGGCCCAGGGCGAGCGCAGCGTGGAGGTCCTGGCCGGCCTTACCGGACTTTCGGTGGCCAATGCCTCGCAACATCTTCGCCATCTGGCGCGGGCCGGGCTGGTACGTTCGCGCAAGGATGGCCTTTACGTCCACTATGCCCTCGCCGATGGCTCGGTCGTGGCGTTGCTGGGCGCCTTGCGCGGCGTCGCGGAGGCCAACCTGGCCGCGATCGACCGTCTGGTCGATACCTACCTGAAGGCCAAGGACACACTTGAACCGGTATCACCGGAAGAACTTCTCGCCCGCGGCCGCCAGGGCCTCGTCACCGTGCTTGACGTGCGCCCGCCGGAGGAATACGCCGCCGGTCACGTCGCCGGCGCGGTCAACATACCCCTCGCCGACCTGCAGCGCCGGATCGACGAACTACCGGCCGGCCAGGAGGTCATCGCCTATTGCCGCGGGCCCTACTGCGTGCTGGCCTATGACGCCGTCGCGCTGCTGAGGGCCAAGGGCATGACGGCGCGGCGCCTCGACGGCGGATTGCCTGAATGGCGTTTATCCGGCCTGCCCGTGGACCAGGCCGCATCGGCCGCTACCTAGCGCCTCAGCCTCATCCGTGATCAACAAATTACCGGCCAGGCAAACAGCACCTGGAACCGCCGGATACGCACCTATTCGAACTCCCGCTCCCGCCACCAGGGGAAGAAATCCGGCATTTCTGTGCTGGGCTTCATGGTGTAGTTTCCGGGCCGCTTTTCCAGGAACGACTGCACGCCCTCGTAAGCATCGGGCAGTTGCCCCATCTCACGGATGCCCCGGCTGTCGATCTTGTGCGCCTCCATGGGATGGTCGGCACCCAGCATCTTCCACATCATGTGCCGGCACAGGGCAACGGACACGGCGGAGGTGTTTTCCGCGACCTCCCGCGCGATCGAGCGCGCCGTGGGGATCAGTTGATCCGGCGCCACGACCTGGCTGACCAATCGGCCCTTAAGGGCCTCGTCGGCGGGAAAGACCCGACCGGACATAACCCATTCCATGGCCTGGCTGATGCCAACGATGCGGGGCAGGAACCAGGAACTGCAGGCCTCCATCACCACGCCACGGCGGGTGAACACCAGGCCGAAGCGGGCCTCGGTCGAGGCGATGCGGACATCCATGGGCAATTGCATGGTCACGCCGACACCAGCGGCGGGGCCGTTGACGGCGGCGATCAGCGGTTTCTTGGATTCGAACAAGCGCAGGCTGACGCGGCCGCCGCCGTCGCGCCATTGATCGATCTCGATTTCGTCATCCCGCTCCTTCATATCGAAGGTGGCGGCGCCCCGCGACAGATCGGCCCCGGCGCAAAAGCCCCGGCCCGCGCCGGTGAAAATCACGGCCCGTACATCATCGTCGGCGTCGGCCCGGTCCATGGCGTCGATAATCTCGTCCAGCATGACGTTGGTGAAGGCGTTCAGCTTGTCGGGCCGGTTCAAGGTAATGGTCAGAATGCCGTCTTCGACGTCGTACAAAATGTCCTGATAACTCACAATTAGTCTCCTGCCGCGGCGCTGCGGGCGATCATTTCGGCCTCGACGCCATCTTCCATTTCGATGCCCATGGCATCGTTGAAGCGGTTGAAAAACCCGCACAGGGCGGTGCGCAGGGTCAATTCCACAATCTGTTCTTCACTGAAGTGTTGGTGCAACCTCTCGTGCATGGCATCACGGATGCGGCCCGGAGTTTCGGTCACCTGCACGGCGTAGTCACGCACCAGCAGGTCGACCTCGTCAAAACCGGGCACGTCTTCCGCCAGGATATTTTCCGTTGCTTGCGCCGACAGCCCCTGATCCATCAAACGGGGGGCATGGTGGGCGACGCAATATTCGCACTCGTTCAGTTTGGATACGACGACCAGGACGATCTCCAGATAGCGCTTGGGTAGGACCGCCTCGTCCGCCAGTTCCAATAACAGCCCCATGATGTGCCGCAGGGCCGGCGGACGGTGAGCGAAAATCTTCACCTGATTAAGAAACGGCCCATAATCCTCCGCAAAACGTCGATAGACCGGCCTGGCATCATCCGGCACCTCGTCGATTTCAACTTCGCGCACCCTTGGCATTTTCTGTCTTCCCATCATTGTCTGGATATGTTGCGGCGATGTTATACTGAGAGAGGATTTCGACCAAGGATACAGGTGAGACATGGACTACGGTGTCGCGATTTTCCCAACCGATTATTCCATCACGCCGGCGGAACTGGCCGTTGCGGCGGAGGAACGGGGCTTTGAGTCCCTATGGTTCCCGGAGCATTCCCATATCCCGCTCTCCCGGCAGTCCCCCTGGCCGGGCGGCGGCGATCTGCCGAAGCAGTACTACGACTGCATGGATCCCCTGGTCGCCCTGGCCACGGCGGCCTCGGTCACCAATTCCATCCGCCTGTGCACCGGCATCTGCCTGGTGATCCAGCGCGACCCCATTCAGTTGGCCAAGGAAGTCGCGACCCTGGACCAACTTTCCAACGGCCGCGTCGTGCTGGGCGTTGGCGGCGGTTGGAACGAAGAGGAAATGGCCGATCACGGCACGGCATTCAAAAGCCGTTTCCGCCTGATGGCCGAACGCATCGCCGCCATGAAGGTGATCTGGACCGAAAGCAAGCCCGAGTTCAGTGGCGAATTCGTCAACTTTCCGCCCATGATGGCCTGGCCGAAACCGATTCAGAAACCGCATCCTCCCGTCCTGGTAGGCGGCGGTTTCCCCCACGGTGCCAAGCGCGCCATCGAATATGGCGACGGCTGGATGCCGTTGGGCGACAGAGGCTGGGACCCGCTGGAAACCCTGCCCAGGTTCAGGCAAATGGCGGCGGAGGCTGATCGGGATCCCGACAGCCTGGGCATCACCATTTTCGGCGCCGGGGACAACGGCGACGAGCTAAAGGCCAACCGGGATGCCGGCGTCAAACGCTCGGTCTTCCTCCTGCCTTCCGCTGGCAGGGACGAGGTATTGCCCCTGCTTGATCAATACACCAAGGCAATCGCCTAGCTGAAAGCCGCGAAGACCTCCTCAAACGCCACGATCTGATTGCCGTTGGCCGAAGAGGGCACCAGGATCGGCGTATGGATGCCCGCGTCGAACCAGGCTTCCAGGCCCTCACGGACCTGGGAGACACTGCCGAACAAGGTGTTGTCGGCCAGCCATTTGTCGCTCAGATGGTCGGGCACTCTTTCGGGCTCGCCGGCGGCCATGGCCGCTTCGACGCCGGCCATTTCCTCTTCATAGCCGGACTCCTTCCAGTAATTGCGGTAGTTCGGGAGTTGCGCATACGAAGTCAAGGTGCGGCGGTTCACCGCCTTGGCGGCTTCGACATCGTCAGAGATGCAGGTCGGGATCATATTGCCGATATAGAAATTCTCGTTGTTGCGCTTGTCCTCCGGCAGCGCTGCCAGCGAAGTCGCCATGAAACTGCGGCAGGCATTGGCGAAGACCATGCCGTCACCGATTTCACCGGCCAGAGCAATCATCTTCCGCCGCATGGTGGCCAAAATGATCGGCGGCAATTCACCGACCCGTTCCATCGCCCTCAGTTCCGACACGAATTCGCGGGTATCCGACAACGGCTTGCCGGCGGTGACCTTCATGCGTTTCAGGGATGGCCCATGGCTGACGCCAATGCCAAAGCGGAAACGGCCGCCGGAAATTTCATGAATGAAGGATACCGTCTGGGCATAGTCCAGCACCGTGCGGGCGTAGATCGGTGCGATCGAGGTGCCGAAGGGGATCTCGTTGGTGGCCTGGGCCAGGGCGGCGCAGAGCGTCACATTGGCCACGGTGGAGGGGCAATAGATGCCCGCGAAGCCACGTCGTTCGATCTCTCCGGCAAGCTCCAGGGTCGCCTTGCGGCGGCCGGGCACGGCGGCCAGGCTAAGGGCGGGCATTCTTGTCATCATTCACTCCAATCGTTCACGTATCGAAAAACTATCTGATCACGGCGCTACCGGCGTCCCACCGGTCAGGGCCGTTTCAATATTGCTGGCTAATTTACGGCAGGCAGATTGAAAACCTGCCCGGGGAAGATCATGTCCGGATTGCGGATCTGGCCGTCATTGGCCTGATAGATCACGGTGTAGCGGTTACCGCTGCCGTAGACCCGCCGCGCGATGCGCCACAGGCTGTTGCCGGGCTGTACGATGACCCGGTAGCGGGCCGTGGTGGTGGCCAGTACCTCGGCCGCCGCCACGCGCACGAACGGCAGCTCTATCCGCCTGACAACCCGTCCGCCCTCGTCTACCTGGTCGACCCGCAAGGTGTGGCTGCCCGGTGCAACCTCGACCTTTGGCTTCAAGCGCCAGGCCTTTTCCTGATCAGCCTTGGCAACGCCCACCGGCTTGTTATCCACATAGGTCCGTACCTTGGCGCCCTTTGGCGCGCTACCCGAGACCACGACATTGCCCTTATCGTCGTACTCAACCGTATCGACGCTCAACTTGTTGCCCGACGAGCCCTTCTTGGGTTCGGGCTTTTGCAGCAATTGCGCCGGTGCATCGCCCTTCTTGGGCAGCAGCACCGCCAGCGCAGTCTGCTGCTTTTCCCTGGTTTCTTCGGCTTTTTCAGGCTTGTTCGCCCTTGCCGCGCCGCCGTCTGCCGATGCAGTCTTGGATGCGGGCGGCTTCGGCTTTTTCGGGCCGGGTACCATCAGGGCGACGACGGCTTCAGAGGCGTAGATGCGGCCATCCGGCATGATCGCCACCAGGTCCAATTCGGCCTGGCCGCTGGGCAGTGGTTGATCGATCACCGCCACCCATTCGCCGCGCTGCGAGGTTGGCGCCTCGGCCAGGACCTTGCCGCCCAACGACAGCCGCACGGTGGAGCCGGCGGGCGCCCGGCCGGCAATGACGGCGGTACGGTCCTTGGCGATCCGGACAATATCGAACGAGGGCGGTTTAACCGTGGCCTTTTTTGCCTGCGCCGGGCTTTTCGCCTGGTCGGCTTTCTCGGCGGTCCGGGCCTTTGGCAGGGATGGCGATGCAGTCCGGGACGGCGCCGCCAGATTGTTGCCCGCGCGGGAGGTCGACGGCGTAGGGTGCGGTTTTTCCACAGCCGATTTTTCCACAGCCGGTTTTTCAGCCAGCTTTTCGGCAGGTTTCATTTCCGGGCTTTTTGGCGGTGTTTGCTGTGCCGTCTGCATCGGCTCAGGCTCTTCCTGCCAGGAAACCAGTGCCAAGACACCTCCCAACATGATTACCACTGCCGCTATGATGACAATATTGCGCACGCCGTCTCTCCGAGTCAGGGCTGGCCGAGTCAGGGCTGGGTAGAAAGTAGACTTTCGCTCCGCCAGGGGCAATCCCCAGTACAACCTCCGGACGGCCCCATGCCACAGATCCTATTGCTTCGGCGGACGCTCGACCCGGTGGACGATAGGCGGGATGGTACGCAGATAGCGCGCGATGGCGTTCAGATCGTCGTCGGTCAGATGGGCCAAGCCTTCGTTGATGGCTTCCGCCATGCTGCCCTGGACATCGTCATAGTCCGGTTTCATCCCATCGCGCAGCAACTGGACGATATCCGCCTCGATCCATTCACCGATGCCGGTATCCGGATCAGGCGTGATGTTCGGCACCAACTCGCCATCGGGCCCGTCAACGGTACCGGCCAGAAAGCCGGACGGCTCCATGGCGCCCATGAAGTTGCGCGCCGTGTGGCATTCGCCGCAGTGGGCCAGGGCCTGAACCAGATAGGCGCCACGGTTCCATTGCGCATCGCGGTCGGCACGGTCCCGCCACGGTTCCGGCTTGAAAAACAGCCATTTCCAGAGGCGCACCGTCCAACGCCACGAAAATGGCGGCGCCACGTCATGGGCCTTGTTCCGCCGCTTCACCGGGGCTTGGGCAAACAGATATGCCCTGATGGCCAGGGCATCCTCCTCCCGCATGGCGGTGTAGCTGGGATAGGGGAAAACCGGGAAGTAGTTGCTGCCGTCCGGGCGGACACCGTGGCGCAGGGCGCCGAGAAAATCCCGCTCGCTCCATGTGCCGATACCGGTTTTCGGATCGGGCGTAATGTTGGGGCTGTAGAATGTTCCAAACGGCGTCTTCAGGCCCAGGCCGCCGGCCAGCGGCGCGCCGCCGCCCTTGGCATCAGTATGACAGCCGATGCATCCCGCCGCACGAATGAGATAAGCGCCACGGGAAATTTCCGATGCCGCGGCCGTTCCAACCACGGCCGCGCACAACAGGAATGCCATCAACGGGCCGAATCGCTTCATCATGGCAATGCCACCGTCACTTCCCGGCCGCCAAAACCATGCACCTTGTCATGCGCCCGCAGCCGCACTTTCATGGTGCCGGCTGGAACCGCCACACCCGAGAGCGACCGGGTAAAAGGCTGTTCATGCTCGTGGGGATGGGCCAAAACCCGCGTCGCCAGCACCTTGCCGTCAGGAGCCACGACCTCCCAGGCATCGGCGTAGTGCTCCCAGCCCGTATCGCCATGGCGCACGGTAACGGCAAAACCGTAGACGCCGGGGCTGCTTTTCGTCACTTTTACGGCCACCACGTCGGCTGGGCCCGCCGATGCCGGATAGCCGATCAACAACGGCAACAGCAATACGGGCAACGAACGAAGAACAGGACAGAGCATGGCAGAGTTCTCCTCCATTTGTGTCTATTGTGGCTCTCGCTTTGGCCAGCAGCAAGGCTACCGCGATACCGCTGTCATGTTGGGTCAAGAAATCGCGAGGCGCGGCATCCGCCTGGTCTATGGCGGCGGCCATGTCGGCCTGATGGGCGCCGTGGCCGATGCCTCCCTGGCGGCGGGCGGCGAGGTCATCGGCATCATTCCAAAGCATTTGCAGGATTGGGAAGTGGGCCATCATGGCCTGACGGAGTTGCATGTGGTCGACACCATGCATGCCCGCAAACAGCTGATGTTCGAACTTTCCGACGGCTTCGTTGCCCTGCCGGGTGGTATCGGCACCCTGGACGAAACCTTTGAAATCATTTCCTGGCGGCAATTGCGTCTGCACGACAAGCCATTGGTAATCCTGGATGACGGCGGCTATTGGCGGCCCATGGCCGATTTGCTGCACGCCGTCGTGGCGGGCGGTTTTGCCGATCCGGGCATCGCTGAATTCTACGCCATGGCGGATGATGTGGACGGTGTGTTCGCCGCCCTGGAGGCCGCGCCCAGCCCGCGCGGGCCAAGCCATCCCGAAAGACTGTGAGAATCTTTGACCTGCGGCCTCTAGGTGGATATGTTCCGCCCGAACAATAGAGGTGGATCAAGCCGCCATAGAGGTTAGGTATATGAGCAAGATTAAAGTGAAAACGCCTGTCGTGGAACTCGACGGCGACGAGATGACCCGGATCATTTGGGCCTTTATCAAGGAAAAACTGATCCTGCCTTATTTGGACATCGATCTGAAATATTACGATCTCGGTATCGAAAAACGCGACGAAACCGACGATCAGATCACCATCGACTGCGCCAACGCGATCAAGGAATACGGCGTCGGCGTGAAATGCGCCACCATCACCCCGGACGAAGAGCGGGTGGAGGAGTTCGGCCTGAAGTCCATGTGGCGCTCCCCCAACGGCACGATCCGGAACATTCTGGGCGGCACGGTTTTTCGCGAGCCGATCATCTGCCAGAACGTCCCCCGCCTGGTGCCGGGCTGGACCCACCCCATCGTCATCGGCCGCCATGCTTTCGGCGATCAATACCGCGCCACCGATTTCGTGGTGCCCGGCAAGGGCAAGCTGACCATGAAGTTCGAGCCCGAGGACGGC
>CAZVYX010000019.1:0-99848 GCA_964631725.1 uncultured Rhodospirillaceae bacterium
CTGGTTGCCGTTCTGGCCGTTGGCATTACCGTTGCCGTTATTGCCGTTACCTTGGGCGTTGGCGTTACCGTTGCCTTGGGTGCCATTTAGTCCGTTGGCATTGCCATTACCCTGGCCGTTGCCAAGTCCCAGACCGTTGCCGTTGCCCTGGGTGCCGTTCAGACCATTGGCATTGCCATTGCCGGCGGGCTCGGTCTCGACCTGCGGGGCTTCCGGTTCGGTCGCGGGGGTGGCCTGTTCCAATGTGGACTCGGACTCCGGGACCTGAATATTTTCGTTACCGTTGTCATTGCCGTTGTCGTTGCCGTTTTCGGCGCCCGGCACTGCAAAAGACTGCGGCGTTCCATCCTGTGATGGACCCCGATCAAACTGTGCGCTGGTATCGTCTTCGGTTGACGCAAGATCAGCAACCGCATCGGACGCTTCGGGCTCCGTCGTGCTGGTTTCCTCGGTCTCGACCGAATTGTTCTCCGATGATGCGGTGTTTGCGGCGCTATCCGCCGCAGCTTGGGTGCCGTTTTCGGCATCGCCGGCGCCGCGGCCATCTTGACCGTCGTCGCCACTGTCTTCCGCCGCGGCCTCGGCTGCTTGTGTGTTGTTGCCGCGGACGCCTTGCCGCGCGGCGGCGCCATCCGCTTGCGCGGTGTCGCCGGCCGTTTGGCCTTGTTCCGCGGCCGCCACGACCTGTTCTTCGGTCGCCAGGCCGTCCTGTTGCTCGGCGTCTTGCCGCGCGCCGGCATCGCCGTCAATTTGCGCTTCGGTTTCCACGCGCGCGGCGGATTGGGCGCTTTCCGAGGTCTCGCCGGCGCCTACCATGGTTTCCCAGAACGACCGGCCGGACTCGTCTTCGCGAAGCCGGTCCGCTTCGGAGGCGCGGTCATCCTGCGCCGATCTGGTCCGATCTGTCTCTTCCCTTACGACTGCCTGTTCGTCGTTCTGTTCGTTCTGAAGTAATTGCCTGAGTATTTTTGGCATTCTGGCCATGGTCTTAACTCCTGATTAAATCGCTATTTGCGGCAATTGCCTCTTCTCTGATATTTTTTTGTTACGGTCTTAATACCCGTATTGCGTAAACAACCTGTTAGGAGACGTGCTTAATATTTGTGGTTAATGGATTTTTTTTATACCCACCAAACTTTCAGATGGATCTGGCCGTGATGCACGCCAACGCCCGGTTCTTGGCAGTTATGCTATAGGGCGTGCGGGAAAGCGGCCGCGCGGCTGATGCCGGACGGCGTGAATGGCCGGCAAATTTTTTTGCCCGCGGCGAAAAAGAATCGGCGTTTGCCGCTGGTTAAGAAAATAGAGCAATCGGCTGGAAGCCGCCGTGCCAACGGGGCGGCGAATTTTTCAATGCCGGCGAACAATATCCTGAACGCCGCATTGACCATGTCATGCCAACATTTGCCAATCGGCGAGCTGCACTATGACCCAAGGCATAAACGTGCATCCGCGATCACGCATGCGCATATTCGCGGCGTTTCAAGGTATTGACGCAGCGGACGAATATCGAATGAACGGAAGTTCTACTCCCATGTGTGCCCACATGCCACGGCGTGATTAACCATCCCGGTGCCGGTCCCAACCAGGGCACGGAGGTACAGCGGCGCATGCAACCAGTGATGAGATTTACTGTAACGGTATCTTAACTCTATCCCACGAGACTGCGAGTCGCCTAGGCAGGGGCCTAAATAGGAGGGTTCGACGGTCCTTGCCGACAGTGACCCGCTCGACCAGTTGCCTGGATGGAAACAATGAATCCATCACGGGGGCGGCTTCGGGTATGGGATGTAAGACCGGGAGACTGTTGACGATGCACAGTAACGGCGCTGGGGCGCCTCGTCTAACACCGATGCGCGGCCTGCGCATGGAGATGGTTGCCGTTTCCTCGGCCTTGAACCTGCTTTCCCTGGCTTTGCCCATTGTCATATTGCAGGTCTATGACCGTGTTATCCCGAACATGGCGAATCCAACCCTGGCGGTCTTTGTCTTCGCCTTGGGCGGAGTATTGATTATCGATGCCATCCTGAGTCTGGGCCGTAGCTATATTACCGGCTGGGTTGGCGCCCGCACGCAGCATGATCTTGCGAGTTCGGCATTGAAACGGTTGTTCCATTCTGATCTGCGCAGTTTTGAATCGATCGCTCCCGGCCTTCATATGCAGCGGCTTCGGGCGGTGGACGGGATCAAGAATTTCTATTCGGGCCAGGCGTTGTTGCTGCTGGTGGATCTGCCCTTCGCCGGTCTGTTCCTGATTCTGATCGGCCTGATCGCCGGCGAGCTGATGTTCGTACCGGCCGCCATTCTGGCCATGCTTGCCCTATTCGCCGGCCTAAGCGGCCGAACCTTGTCGCAATCCTTGAAATACCGCGCGGCCTCGGACGAACGCCGCAATAATTTCATGATCGAAGTGCTGACGAACATACACACCGTCAAGGCCATGGGCATGGAAGCCCTGATGGTGCGCCGCCACGAACGCCTGCAAAGCGGTTCGGCCGAGGCGAGTTATCTGGTCAATATGGCCGGTGCGACGGCCCGCAACCTGGGCATGACCTTGAGCCAGGTAACGGCCGTTGCCGTCGGTGCCTATGGCAGCACTTTGGTGATGGACGGTATGTTGACCATTGGCGGCTTGGCCGCCAGTACCATGCTGGCAAGCCGCGCGGCGCAGCCGTTGTTGCGCTCCCTGGGCATCTGGACGCAATTTCAGGGCACGCAAGTGGCGCGCCGTCAGATGGACGAACTATTCGACATGCCCCAGGAGACCCGGTCGGCGACGTCAAGCGAAGCCGGCCTGGAGGGTGGAATTACTTTCGCCGATCTGGATTTCAAATATTCCGAGAATTCGGATTTGTTGTACCGGGACGTCAATCTGCGGGTCGAGAATGGCGAGATCATCGGTATTGCCGGTGCCAACGGCTGCGGCAAGTCGACCATGCTTGGGCTGGCCATGGGTGCCCTGGCGCCCAGCAAGGGCCGGGTGTTGATCGACGACACTGATGTCTGGCAGGTCGATCCGACGATACTGCATCGTCAGGTTTGCTACCTGCCGCAGAACGGGGTTCTTTTCCAGGGCACGATCATGGACAACCTGACCATGTTCTCCGGCCGGCATTACGTCGAGCGGGCGATGTATTTCGCCGAACGTCTGGGTCTGCATGAAGCGATCGGCAAGATGGCCAAGGGCTACGATACGCCGGTTGAATTTCGCGAGACGGCCCGTATTCCTGGCGGTGTCCGCCAGCGCATCGCGCTTGTTAGAGCCCTGACCATGACCGAAGAGCCGCGGCTGCTCCTGTTTGACGAGGCCTATGCCCAGTTGGATCGTGATAGTGACGAGCGCCTGCATAATCTGATGCGGGAATTTGTCGGTAAATGCACCATGCTTATCGTCAGTCATCGGCCATCGTATTTGAACCTGGCCGATCGTGTCTTTGTCGTCCGTGACGGTGAACTGGTGCCCACCAGCAGCGGCGCCCGCGGTTCCATGGAAGTGCTGCAGAAGGAATATGCCTGATGGCGGCTGCCGGCGATACTTTCCTGGAAGGCGCTCCAAGATTGCTCGGTGCGATGAACGTGCTGGAGGTGTTCCGCCGTGGCGGCACCGGCGCGTTGTCGGATCTCGCCGTCTGCCTGCTGCGGCTGTTGGAGGTTCTGGACTGGAATGGCAAGGAACGGCACTTGGCCGAGGCCATGCCCCACTTTATCCCCAATCTCGATCTGGAAGGATTTCGCGAAACCCTGGCCAATTTGAACATGGGTACGAGGCCGGTTCGGGTGCGGCACGACCGCATAGACGCCAACCTGATCCCCTGTCTGTTCATACCCGACAACGAGATCGTGCCGGTGCGAATTATCATTTCCGCCGACGCGGACGGGTATAGAATTTATGATGGCGCCTACAGGTTCTTTCGCCGGGCTTCGGGCAAGGGCGTTCGCGGCACCGCCTATGTGGTCAAGCAGATCGACCGTACCGTGCAGGAGCGCAAGTCCCGTTCCCAGTCATGGACCTCTCTGCTTGTCGGACGCTTCCGCTCCCTTGTCGCGCAGGTACTGGTATTGACCCTGCTGTTCAATTTGCTCAGCCTGGCGATGCCCCTGTTCATGATGTCGATCTATGACCGGGTCATTCCCTCCGCCTCGGTCAACCAGCTTCTGTTCCTGCTCTCCGGTGTGATGTTTGCCATTGCAATGGAAACCGCGCTGCGCAGGCTTAGGGTACGGGCCATGGCCTATTTGGCGGGCCGCATCGACTATCTGGTCGGCCGTTCCGCGTTCGAGCGGATCATGTTCCTGCCCCTCGCGATGCTGGAACACGAACCCCTGGGCGCGCAGTTGTCCCATTTGCAGGAATTCGAATCGTTGCGCGAATTCTTCGCCGGACCGCTTGGCGAAGCCTTGCTGGACCTCCCCTTCGTGGTGATCTACCTCGCCGCGATCGCGGCCTTGGGCGGGTGGCTGGTGCTGGTGCCCATTTGTGCCGGCCTTGCCTATGTCCTGGCCGGCTGGGCCGTCGCTGGCTTTGGCAAGCATTTCAGTTCGGCCGGCAATGAACACAAGTCCGAGCAGCAGAAATTCCTGATCCAGGCGGTTTCCGGCATGCGGGCGATCAAATTTGCCGGCTCCGAAGATGTCTGGATGCGCCGCTACCGCGACCTCTCCGCCGCCAGCTCGCTACGGGAATTCAGCCTTTCCTCGCAAAACAACGTGGTACAGACGATTTCACGGGTCATCACCCTTGCCTCCGGCATTGCCCTGATCGGTTTCGGCGCGATGGGCGTCATGAGTGGCGCCATTACCATCGGTGCGCTGATTGCCTCGATGGCCCTGGTCTGGCGCGCGCTGGCGCCGCTGCAGTCGGGTTTCATGACCCTGAACCGCCTGGGGCAGATTAAATCCAGCCTGCAGCAGATCAATCAGTTGATGCGGCTTCCGACCGAGAGAATTCCGGGCCAGGTACCGTTCTCCCGCGGGATCAGGGGCCGCGTGACCTTCAATGGCGTGGTGCACCGTTTTGCCGCCGATGCCGAACCCGCGCTCATGGGTGTCACCTTTGCCGTCGAACCAGGCGAGGTCGTGGCGATCACCGGGCCCAATGGTTCGGGCAAGTCGACGGTTGTCAATTTGGCATCCGGATTATACCAGGCGACCATGGGCGCGATCATGATCGACGGCATCGATGTCCGCCAGATCGACCCCATTGATTTGCGCCAGAATATTGCCCTGGTGCCGCAGGCCACTGAATTGACATACGGCACCGTGGCGCAAAACCTGCGCCTCGCCGAGCCCACCGCCAGCGATGAGGATCTCGTGGCGGCGGCCAAGCTGGCCCGCGCCTATGACGCCATAATGAAATTGCCGGAGCAGTTTGATACCCGCCTGAACGAAACTCTTCTGACCGAGTTGCCGGAAGGCTTCAAACAGAAGTTGTCGCTGACCCGCGCCTACCTGAAAAATGCGCCGATCATGATCCTTGACGAGCCCGGCCAGTCGCTGGACGAAGAAGGCGATCAGGCCTTGCTGGCCGCGGTGCAGAATTTGCGCGGCAACGCAACGATTATCATCGTCACCCATCGGCCAAGCCATATGCAGATCGCCGACCGCCTGATGGTTCTGGATGGGGGCCGGCTGCAATACAACGGTCCGCCGCAGGAAGCGATGGACCGGCTGGCTGGTAAAGAAAAATGAGCAAGGGCAGCAACTTCATACCCGCCGCACAGGTCGAGCGTCCCCGGCTCGGCCGTGGTGAGCAGTTGCGCTATCTATCCAAGCCGGAGTTGCTGGAGGAAATCGGCCCGCCCCGATTCCTCAGAGTCTTTCTGATCCTCGTTACCATGGCTGTTTTCGGTTCCGGAGCCTGGGCCGCGGTCGCCAAAATCAAGGAAACCACCAAGGCCATGGGCGAAGTCGTACCGATCGGTTCGGTGCATGCGATCCAGCATCTCGAAGGCGGCATCATTGCCAAGATCATGATCGCCGAAGGTGACTTGGTGGCGCGGAATCAAATCCTGGTTGAACTGGACCCAACGGCGGTGCTGGCCGATTTGGAAGCCACCCGCATCCGCTACACCGGCCTGAAGCTCAAGGCGGAAAGGCTGCGGGCCTTTGCCGCCGGCGAGGCGGGTGCGTTTCCGGCCGTGCCGGCCCGCTTGGCACATTTGGTCGAGGACCAGCGGCAGATTTTAGCGCAGCAGGTCCGGGCGCGGCAGAAACAGAAACGGGTTCTATGGCTGAAACTGAAGCAGCGTGAGGTCGAGCTGAAGGTAATGCACAGCGAGGCCAAGAAACTGCGGCGCGAAGTCGCCATTCTGGCCACGCAACGTGATACCCAGGAAAAACTTCTGGCCGAAAAACTGGTTTCGAATTTGGTTTATCTGAACACCTTGCGGGAATTCAACACGATCGACGGCGAGTTGCAGGAGGTTGTCGAAAAGGCCGATCGGGCGCGCCAGGCCATCGCCGAGGCCAAGGCGAAGATCGAGGAAGTGGTCGCTGGATTGCGCGATGACGCCTTGGACGAGATGGGCGCCGTGCGCTCGGAGTTGGCGGAGGTGGCGCAATCAATCGTACAGGCGGAAGACCGGGTGCGGCGGCTGAAAATTTTGGCGCCGGCACGTGGAATCGTACAGGAACTGGCCGTCAATACCGTCGGCAGCGTGATCGCGCCGGGCGCGCCGCTGGCCAAGGTTGTTCCGGTCGAGGATGAACTGATCGTCGAGGCGCGAATCTCGCCTGTCGATGTTGGTCATGTAAAAATCGGCGATGAGGCCAAGGTGAAGATTACCACCTATGACTTTGCCCGCTTCGGGGCCATTGATGGCGAAGTCGAGAAAATCTCGCCGACGACCTTCAAGGAACAGGATGGGACGGTCTACTACAAGGCGTCCATCCGGCTGGGCAAGAATCATGTTGGTGATACGCCGGGACAGAATCTGATCCTACCGGGCATGGTCTCGGAAGTGGATATTCTCGCGGGCGAGCGTACCGTGCTGCGTTACCTGCTGCGGCCGATTTATCAATCCCTCGATACCGCGATGACGGAGCGTTGAGGTGAAGCGGCGGCACACTGACATGTCTGTTCATGGCGGGACACCGAGAAAATTCGGCATGGGCGTATGCTGGATGCTGTTGCTGGCGTTCCTGGGCGCCTGCTCGGTCACGCCCGAGCCGATGAGTGAAAACGCGCGGGAAATTCGGGCGGCGTCGGACCTGAAGGTAATACATGCCAAGAGGTTCGAGCCCGTGCAGGCGATATCGCTATATGACGCGATGGCGCGCGCCGTTGCGTTCAACCTGCAGCATAGCGTGCGGCAGATCGAACGGGATATTGCCGAGATGGAATTGAAGCAGGCGAATGAGGAGGGTTTTCTCGACATCGAGGCCAGCGGCGGCCCGACGCGGGACAGCGCCAAAACCTCCTCGGATACCGACACCAATATCCGCTCTGGCAGTATCGGCGCGACCTGGAGCCTGCTTGATCTCGGCGTTAGCTATGCCAGGGCGAAGCAGAGCGCCGACCGCGTCATGGTCGCCGAGGAGCGCAGGCGAAAGGCGTTGCAGGATATTATTCGCAGCGTACGCCTGGCCTATTGGAAAGCGGTCGGGGCACAACAGTTGATGACCCGGATGGTGGCGATCGAGCGGGATTTCAGCGAAGCGCTGGCGGAGTCCCGGCGGCTGGAAGTGACCAACGTTGAAACCCGGCGCCGCACGGTTGGTTTTCGCCGGGGCTTGATCGATACGGTACGCCAGTTGATCGCCGCGCGTAAGGAGTATGGCCGGGCGAAGCTGGAGTTCGCGCAGTTGATAAATGTCCGGCCAGGCGTTCGTTTCACACTGCGGCCACCGGCAACCGAGCAGGGTATTCCCGCATTGCCGGTGGCGCTGGAGGAAATGGAAGCCTTTGCCCTGGAAAACCGGCCTGAGCTCAGGGTCGAGGACTACAACGAACGGATCACGGATTGGGAATCCCGCGAGGCCCTGTATGGCATGTTCCCTGGTCTGGATCTTAACTTCACGCGCAGTTTTAGCACCGACAAGGGTCTGGTTAATACATCCTGGGGCAGCGTCGGCGCGACCCTGGGCATGAATTTGTTCCGCCTGTTTTCAGGTGCGTTGCAGATGGATGCCGCCGAACAGCGTGGCGAATTGGCGCGCCGGCAACGGCTTGCCATGTCGGTCGCGGTATTGGCCCAGGTCCATATCGCCACGCAGGAGTATCGCGAAGCCAACTATCAATTCCGCCTGGCCCGGCAAATCTCCCGCTCGGACCAGGAACTGAGCAAACTGGCAATCGCCGAACGCAACATTACGGCCGGCAACATGCTGGATGTGGTCGACGTGGCGGCGCGGCAGTTGCGTTCGGAGGTTGAGCAGCACCGGGCCTATGTGGAGCTGCGCCGTAGCCATGGCGATGTCCTGCATTCCCTGGGTCTGGATGCGGTTCCCACGGATATCCCCTTGGACGACGTCGACGGCCTGCGCATTTCGATCCGCCAGACCATGGAAAAATGGGAAACCCTGGCGGTTGATAGCGGCCCGGAGAATGACGGCTCGATCGAAGATCTGGTCGGACGGGTGTTGGCGGATTTGGACCGTGGCATGGACGGGCCGATGAATGCCGCCAATATCGCGCAAGCGGAGCCGGATTTGACGTTGGCATTGCAAATGGAAATGCCCGCGCCCGACAATCCCACCGACAATCCCACCGTAAGCACCGTGGCCGAGAATGGGGCGGCGATGGCTGAAGGGCTGTCTGTCGCGGCGGCTGAAAGCCAACCCACGCCCGAAATAGAGATTGCCGAGAGTAGTGTTCTGGTTGCCGGACCGAATGATGGGGAAGCCGCATTATCGGAGGCTTCGGTGGCCGCTGTGACGGCTGTGGAGACGCCGGAGATGGCGGAAAATACCATCCCCGTACGTGCATTCGCAGCGGTGCCGGCCGGCGACGCCTCATCCGTGGCCGTGGATAATCCGGAGATGCCCGACGCGATTGTCGAGGCGCTTGCGGAAGGCGCGCCAGATGGTGGTTCCGGCAGCAGCGCAACCCCGCCAGTGTCGCCGGTGGAGCTGTGGGCGCTGCAGCATTCGGGCGCAATGATGGCGGCCATTGATCCCGCACCTTCAGTCTTGCAGCGGGACGGCGATGCCGTCGGTCAATCGGTTCCACCGCTACCCCGTCAGAAGCGTTATCTGCCGAACTACGATGTGCAATTCGGGGCTTTCAGTGAAGCTCAGCGCGCGCACGAATTGCTGGCCAGCCTGCGGGCCCGATACCGTGCGCCAGTTAAGGCCGGTGATGACCGGGGCTATCATTTGATCCGAAAACTGGATGCAAAACGGCAGGCAATGTTCCATGTGCAGTTTGGCACCTATCTCGGCTGGACCGCCGCCCTGAATGCCTGCAACGACTTCGCGCGGCAGGGGCCAAAATGCGTCGTCGTCCGCCACCAGGCGGCCGCGGTCAATCTGCCCACGACGGCCCGGAAGCCAAGCGCCAGCCGTCAGGCGGCCGGAAAAGCCGACCCGGTCGACTACGGGGTTCAGTTTGGCGTCTTTAGCGAATTCTGGCGCGCCCAGGATCTACTGGTCAAGCTGCAGGGCCTGCATCGCGCCTCCAACCAGCAGGGCACGGGCCGGCGCTATCAGGTCATCAGGAAACTGGATCCGGCCGCCAATGCGCGTTTCCATGTGCAATATGGCGTTTATCCTGGCCGGACCGCCGCCAAGAGCGCTTGCAATGCCTTTGCCCGCGAGGGTCAAAAATGCGTTGTCGTGCGGCTTGAGGCCGATGGCGAGAATAATCCGAACCTGCAGGCGGCCTGTGAAGAGCCCAATGCCTGCGGCCTGCCGTCACCGATCAGGCTGGCGCAGACGCCGCCGCCCTTGATGCCATGACATCCAAGTAGCCGTTTACCGGTTACGCTCTTCAAAGGCGGCGAACTCACCCATGAACGGCGCGGCGATGTCCGCGTTGATCTTGCAATCCAGAAAAACCGGACCCGGGGGATCTCGCAACAGGCCGGCCACGGCCGCCAGATCATCCAGGGATCGTATGGTCGCCGCCTCGAAACCGAAGGCCGTGGCGATGGGGGCAAAATCCACATCCGGAAACAGCGACTTGGCCACCGGTTGTTGATGGGCGCGCAGTAAATGCAATTCGGCGCCATAGGCGCAATCGTTCATCAGCACGATGATCAGCGGCAAATCCTCCCGCGCCACGGTATCAAGCTCGTTCATGCTCATCACGAAACCGCCGTCGCCGACAATCAGCACCGTGGGCAGTTCGGGCCGGGCCTTGGCAACGCCCAGGGCGGTGCCGAAGCCCAGGCCAAGGGAAGCGAATTCGGAGGTGAATTTGAAATGGCCCGGGCTGGTGGCGGCGATATAGGGCACCGCGCCCATGAAATTGCCCGCGTCGTAGACCAGGTTGCGTTGGCTGGGCAAGAGCTTGTCCAGTTCCATGGCCAGGGCCCGCGGGTCGACCGTGTGGGCCGTATGGGCGACCTGAAAATCGCCGGCGATATCGAATTCCGCGATGTCCTTTCGGATCTCAGGGGCATGGAATGGTTTATCAGCCTCGGCTCGTTCGGGCGCGGCATCCAAGAGCTGTTCCGCGACAAGCCTGGCGTCGCCAACCAGGGCCACATCCACATCGGTCCAGCGTCCGATATTGCCGCGTACCGCGTCGATCTGGATCAACGGCACGCTGGGCAGGGCATTGCCGAAGCTCATGGTGAGGAAATTCAGGCCGGCGCCGAAAACCAGGACACAATCGGCCTGCTCCACATGACGCCGGGCCATGGAATGGGAGAACGATCCGATAACGTCCAGATTATTGGGATTGTCCCGGAACATGTCCTTGCCCCGGGCCGAGGTGATCAACAGCGCGCCGATCTTTTCGGCCAGTTTTTCCAAGGTCGGTCCCGCGTCGGCCCGGTGTGCGCCCAGGCCGGCGACGATGAGGGGGCGCTTGCTGTTGGCCAGGACGCCCAGCGCCGTGGCGATGCCCTGGGGGCGGGCGGCGGCGGCGGGCAGGGGGCTAGGCATGGCGATGCCGGGATCATCGTCCGGCACGACAATCTCCGCGGTTTGTACATTGGTCGGCAGGTGCAAGGTCACCGCCGTGCCCTGCGATGCGGCGGCGACGGCGTCGGCCAGGGCCGCGCGCGCCGCCTGGGGCGAGGTGGGGGAAAAGGTCTGCAGTCCGGCCGCCCCCATGACGCCACGGGCGTTGAAGGCCTTATAGTCGGGGCCGATGGTATTCACCGCACCGCCGCCCACGGGCATTTCGCCATAGATAATCAAAACCTTGGAGCCGGTGCGCGAGGCCGAGACGGCGGCATGCAGTCCATTGGCGGCGGCGGGGCCGCGGCCAATGATGGCAATGCCCAGCTTGCCGGTGGTGGAGGCATAGCCTTCCGCCATGGCGATGGCATTGTTCTCGTGGCGGCCGCCATGAAAGGAAATGCCGATGGTATCGATTTCGACGGCGAGCAAGGCCGTATCATCGCTCATTAGGCCAAATACCGTCTCAACGCCCAGGCTCTTGATGTCCTGGGCCAGCGCCTGATAGGTCGCCATGCGGCGGCCCGCCGTTCCGCCATCCAGTCCATTCTTCTCCGTCGAAGTCATTCCATTCCCTCCCTCAAGCCGCGATCAAGTATAGGTTGGCCGCGCCAATGCGCAAACATTTGCCGTTTTCAATGTATGATCTGCCCTTCACATCGGCGCGCCTTTGGGCTATAACCCGGCTTAATCGGCTGGCGATGCTTGGCGAAAGGTTGTCTGCGCCTTGCTTTCCATGCCGGAGATTTTGTCATTGATGCATGAAATATTTGCCGGTTTTCATTGGAAAACGGCGAATTTTGAAGGAGAAGACCACTGGTACAGGTCAGTGTTCGCGACAATAATGTCGATCAGGCGCTTCGCGCCCTGAAGAAGAAATTGCAGCGCGAAGGCGTGTTCCGCGAAATGAAAATGCGGAAGTATTTTGAAAAGCCGTCGGAACGCCGGGCCCGCGAAAAGGCCGAGGCCGTGCGCCGCGCGCGCAAGTTGGCGCGCAAGCGGGCGCAAAAAGAGGGTCTGCTTTAACGCGACCTGACGACCTGCCGGCCGACGCGCGCCATGCGCTGGCGCGGCCAGCTGCCCGCCTACCTGCCTAGGAACATCCGACGGCGCGCCGCCGTGCGGCCGATGCCAAGCCTTGCGCCGGTGTCCGCCCGTGTTCACGGACGGTTGTTGAATTGACCCTGAAATTGTTTGCTTCTGTGCCCGATCGATTTACCCTTTGGCCATCGCGTATTTTTGATGATGGTCCGGCATCGTGAAGGCAGTAGCTAGCAAGCCAGCAGTCCCCGGCGCGTGCCAGAGCACATGGGCTGGCTTGGCGCCTGCGCCGCGCGGCGATACCCGCTTCCAATGGGCGGCCGGATGACCGCCGTCGCCGACAATGCCGCGAACGGGGCCGAGGCCATACCGGCCTTTCGCCGCTGGGCCATCCTGTTTTGCGTCACCTTGGCCACCACGCAATATGCCATGGCCATTCTGGTCGTCTCGGTCCTGTTGCCGCAGATGCAGGGATCGTTGTCAGCTACCCAGGATGAAATCGCCTGGGTCATGATTTTCAACATTCTGGCGACCGCGGTCATCACGCCCATGACCGGCTGGCTGGAAGGCCGATTTGGCCGGCGCAGCGTCATGCTTATCAGCATGGCGGGCTTCTCGTTGTCCACCGTGGCTTGTGGCATGGCCACGAATCTGCCGTTGCTGGTGCTGTTCCGTATTGCCCAGGGTACTTTTGGGGCCCCCTTGATCCCGTTGGGACAGGCGATTGTTCTCGACACCTTTCCAAAGCGTCAACATGGATTGGCGACTGGCGTTTTCGGCATGGCGGTGGTTGTGGGTCCGGTTATCGGTCCGATGCTGGGTGGCGCACTGGCGGAGCAGTATGGCTGGCCCTGGGCATTCTACATGTTCGTTCCCTTCGGTATTGTTGCCTTGATCGGGATGGCGCTGTTCTTGACGGACAAGGGCGCACGGCAGCGCACGGGCCTGGACTGGACTGGTTTTCTGACCCTGTCGGTGGCGGTCATCGGCTTGCAGTTGCTGTTATCCAGGGGGCAGCGGCAGGATTGGTTTGAAAGCCCCGAAATCATAATCGAGGCCGTTCTGGCGTTGGTCGCGTTGCACCTGTTCGTGGTGCATAGCCTGACCGCGCAACGACCTTTTCTAGACCCGCGCCTGCTGTTGGACCGCAATTTTGTCCTCGGTCTGATTATTGTCGGCATCTATGGCATGCTGAACTTTACGCCCATGGTTTTGCTGCCGCCCATGTTGCAGGGTATTCTGGGATATCCTGACTCGATCATCGGCCTGTTGCTGGGACTGCGCGGCGCGGGCGCGATCGCCGGCTTTTTTATCGCCATATTTGTCTCCCGTCTGGATCCGCGGTTCGGCATGAGCGTCGGGTACCTGATCCAGGTCGTTTCCGGCCTGTATATGGCCAGTTTCGACGTCAACACGACGATCTATGACGTCGGCGTCAACAGCGTCCTGCAGGGAATGGCGGTGGGGATTATCTGGGTGCCCTTGACCGTGGCCACCTTCGCCACCCTTGATCCGCGCTATCTGGCCGAAGGTTCGGCGATCTATCATCTGTTGCGCAACCTGGGCAGTTCCATTTTCATCTCGCTGTCCGTGACCCTTGTGATCATTTCCACGGCAACAAATTATGCCGGCATGACCGAATTGATTTCCGACTATAACAAGGCTCTCGCGCTGCCCTGGCTGTTGGGCGCATGGAGCGCTGAAAGCGCCCAGGGCCTGGCCGCCCTGAGCGGTGAAATCGGACGCCAGGCGGCGATGATCGGTTACATCAATGCTTTCAAGGCATATGCCTTTGCCAGCCTGGCCGTTCTGCCGTTGATCCTTCTGGTCCGCGTGCCCAAGCCGTAGGCGTCATCGGTTGATATTGAAGCAGTCGACGTTCCCGCGGGCGGACTATCGGTATTTTGGCGAATTTGTGCTAATCTTGTGGCGAGGGCGATTTCCAACAGTCTTCCCCCGTCCAATTGCCGGCGTGGGAAGCCTGAGCCAGTAAAGGGGAGCGTAATATGGTCATCGAAAGAGGTGGACAGCGGCGCAAATCAGAGCGCCGGGATGCGGACCGACGGCGGCAAGACAATGGCGTGCCCGGCGGGACGGATCGGCGTCAGAACGAGCGCCGGCTGGGTGATCGGCGCTCGGTCGTGGAACGGCGCGGCTGACGGCGAGCGGCACGATTTGCCCGATAAACGGCCTAGAGCATATCTCTTCTAAACATGCTCGGACTCTTAAGAAAAGCGCAATTGAACCAATCGCTTAGATCGCCAAGGCGAATCCAATTGATGGAAAATTGCTCGTGAAACAGCAGGGGCGCCCGGATAACCGGGCGCCCCTTTTGGTTTTGGTCGCCTAATTAGGCTAATCAGGCGACTTCGAACAGGCCCGCCGCGCCCATGCCGCCGCCAATGCACATGGTGCTGACCACGTATTTGGCGCCTCGGCGCTTGCCCTCGATCAGAGAGTGGCCGACCATGCGGGCACCGCTCATACCGTAGGGATGGCCGATGGAGACGGCGCCGCCGTTGACGTTCAGCTTTTCATCGGGAATGCCCAGACGGTCACGGCAATACAGCACCTGCACCGCGAAGGCCTCGTTCAATTCCCACAAGTCAATGTCATCGACGGTCAGACCGTTGCGTTCCAACAGCTTCGGCACCGCGAAAACCGGGCCGATACCCATTTCATCGGGCTCGCAACCGGCCACGGCCAGGCCGCGATAGATGCCAAGGGGCTCGATGTTGCGCTGCTCGGCCAGCTTGGCGTCCATGACCACGGCGGCGGAGGCGCCGTCGGACAGCTGCGAGGCGTTGCCGGCGGTGATGGTGCCGCCCTCGATGACCGCTTTCAGTCCGACCAGACCTTCCAGATTGGTCGAGGGGCGGTTGCCCTCGTCCTTGTCCAGGGTAACTTCGGCGTCGCTGACTTCGCCGGTTTCCTTGTTGGCGACCTTCATGATGGAGGTCATGGGCACGATTTCATCATCAAACTTGCCGGCTTGCTGGGCCGCCGCCGTGCGCATCTGGCTCTGCAGGCCATAGGCGTCCATGTCCTCGCGCTTGACGCCATAACGATCGGCCACCACTTCCGCCGTGTTCAGCATGGCCATGTAGATATCCTTGGCCTGGCTGGTGACGGATTTATTGGCGTGGCGGAATGCCTGCTCGACCTGCACCAGGGAGATCGACTCGACGCCGCCGCCGACACAGATCGGCATGCCGTCATCAATGACCTGTTTCGCGGCCGTGGCGATCGCCAACATGCCCGACGAGCATTGACGGTCCAATGTCATGCCGGAGACTTCCACCGGCAGGCCGGCGGCCAGCAGGCTTTGCCGTGCCGTATTGTTGCCCGTGGTGCCCATCTGCATGGCGCAGCCGATGACCACGTCATCGACTTCGGCCGGATCAATGCCGGCCCTGGCGACCGCATGCTTGATGGCATGGCCGGCCATGGCCGGGCCTTCGGTATTGTTGAAAGCACCCCGGTAGGCCTTGCCGATCGGCGTACGGGCGGTGGAAACGATGACGGCTTCTTTCATGGGGGTCTCCTGACTTTCTGAGAATGCGTGACCTGAAATGCTGCGGCAATATAGCCCTGCCGATCGGGCTACGCCAGCCAGCAAAATGCCGCAGTCTTGTGCTACCCGGCCGGCGAAGCCCGCGCGATGATGGCATCGAAATCCACGTCCTGGGGCAGGGCGCCGTAGGCGCCGGTCCAACGGGTGCCCAGGCGCGAGGCGCAAAAGGCATCCGCCACCGCGCCCGGCGCGTGCCGGACCATCAGCGCGCCTTGCAACGTAACGGCCATCAATTCCGTGATGCCCCTGGCGCGCAGCTCCAAATTGTCGCGATCACCAAGCTCGTCCTTCAACATTTCGGCGGCGGCGTCCAGATTGGCATTGCCGCCGCGTGCCGCCTCCAACTCCGCCAGGATCGCGGGAATTGCCGCCTTTTCCCGGTACATGGCGCGCAGGACATCCAGGCACATGATATTGCCCGAACCTTCCCAGATGCTGTTGACCGGCGCTTCGCGGTAGAGGCGGGGCATAATGGATTCTTCGATATAGCCAGGCCCGCCATGGCATTCCATGGCTTCATAGATATGCGCCGGCGCCCGCTTGCAAATCCAGTATTTGCCGATTGCCGTACCGATGCGGGCCAGGGCGGCGGCGTTCTCATCCGCTTCCGCCCCGTCCATGGCGCGGCCGATGCGCAGGGTCAGCGCCAGGGCGGCCTCCACCTCCAGGGCCAGATCGGCCAGGACGTTGCGCATCAGGGGTTGTTGGATAAGCTTCTTCTGAAAGGCCGCGCGGTGCGTCGTGTGATGCAGCGCCTGAACCAGCCCCTGGCGCATCAGGGCGGAGGAGGAGGCGCAGCAGTAGAAACGGTTGCCCTGAACCATCTCCAGGATCGTTGCGACACCGCGCCCTTCATCGCCGAGCATGACACCCCAGGTGTCGTGCAGCTCCATCTCCGACGAGGCGTTGGAGCGGTTGCCCAGTTTGTCCTTCAGGCGCTGTATGTAGAGGCTGTTGCGCTCGCCATCGGGGCGCCAGCGCGGCACCAGGAAACAGGATAGGCCGGCTTCGCTATAGGCCAGGGTCAGGAAGGCATCCGACATCGGCGCCGAGCAAAAGAACTTGTGCCCGGTCAGCAGATATTCGCTTCCCGGACCATTCGCCGCGCCGACCGCCGTGGCCCGCGTCGTATTGCTGCGCACATCGGAGCCGCCCTGCTTCTCGGTCATGAACATGCCCATCGTGGCGCCGGTTTTGTCTTCCACCGGGATATCGCGCGGGTCGTAGGAAGGAACGAGCAGCCGTGGGATCCATTCATCGCCGAGGCTGGGCGTGCCGCGCAGGGCCGGGATCACCGAATAGGTCATGGCCATGGGGCAGAGCACGCCGCCCTCGGGCTGGCTGTACATATAGGTCAGGGCGGCATGGGCGACCTGGGCGCCGGGCTGAGGATGGTTCCAGGCGAAGCTGGGCACCTCGTTCTCGATCGCGATGGCCATCAGGTCGTGGTAGGCGGGGTGGAATTCGACCTGGTTGATGCGCATGCCATGGCGGTCAAAGGCCTTGAGCTCGGGCCCATGGCGGTTGGCGGTATCCGCCTTCTCGAAAATCCCCGCCGCGCCGGCAATGCCGCCAAATGTGGCCAGCCTGTCCTCGGCCCAGGCACCGCCCTCCCGCGCCACGCCCTCCCGCAATGCGGTATCGCCCAGCCATAGATCCTGGTCGCCTAACAGGGGCGGCATGTTGGTGACTTCGTGGGTGGGCAGATTTGCCAGCGGCTTCAAGGGGATCATGGCGGCTATCTCCTCAGGTCAAGCATATGCGTCGGGCGCCGTGGGCGCCGCGTCCTCACATTATCCGAAAACCTGCTGCAGCCGCCAGCGCGATGGGGTTGTTTCAGCTCCGCGTCACCACCAACGAGGCGTTCTGGCCGCCGAAGCCGAAGCCATTGACCTGCATGGTGTTAAACTCGCCCTTGGCGGGTTTCTGGATCACCACTTCGAATTCCGCCGCCGGGTCCACATCCGTGGTGCCGGCGGTTGGCACCAGGGCACCTTCCTCCATGCTGTGCAACGCCGCCATCAGGCCCATGACACCGGCGGCGCCGGCGGTATGGCCCACATGGCCCTTGATGGATGAGACCTTTAGGTCTTTCCCCCGGCCCTCGAACAACTGATTGATGGCCTTGATCTCGGCGATATCACCTAAAGGCGTGCCGGTGCCGTGGGCGATGATGGCATCCACGTCGCCCGCGCCGCCGGGCAAATGAGCATCCTCGATGGCCTTTTCCATGGTTCGGCTTTCCCAACTGCCGTCGGGGTGCGAGGAGGAGGGGTGATAGCCATCGGACAGGGTGGCGTAACCCTTCAGGTAGCCGTGAATTTTCGCCCCCCGCGCCTTGGCCAGATCGGCCCGTTCCAGGATCACCACGCCGGCGCCCTCGCCGCCCATGATGCCGAAGCGTTCGGTGTTGAAGGGCCGGCAGGCCTTGTAGGGATCCGGCTGCGGGCTCAGCATGCCGTAGATTCCCGCCGCGATCATGGTGACCTGGGTGCGCGAGGCCTCGCAGCCTCCCGCGATGGCGACATCGCAATCGCCGCGCTCGATCATTCGGGCGGCGGTGCCGATGGCATCGATGGAGGAGGCGCAGGCGGTGGTTACGGTCAACAGCGGCCCGTGCAGTTTCCAGCGCAGGGCGATCTGCCCCGCCGCCATGTTGGCCCAGGCCTTGATCTGCAGCTTGCGGTCAACGCCGGATGGGCCTTCCAAATCCAGGCCGCGTTGCGAATCCGCGATGGTTTCCGTGCCGCCGCACGAGGTGCCGATGACCACGGCCGTGCGTTCGCCGTCCAGTTCCTCCATGCCGCAGGCGTCCACCGCCTGCACGGCGGCGGCAATGGCGTATTGGGCAAAGCGGTCGGTGCCGTCGACCACCCGGTCATCCATCCAGTCCTCGGGCCTAAAATTTTCAACCTTGGACATCCAGACATTTTCCAGGCTGGCTTCGTTATTCCATGGCGTCGGCCCGGCGGCGACATGCGCGGCCGAGAGATTTTGGCAGAATTCGTCGACATTATGGCCGATTGAGGAGATTACGCCCAAGCCGGTAATCGCGATATCTTCCATTGCTTCCTCCAACTTTTCATAACTTGTTTTCAACATCTTGGCGCGTCCGCCCCTTAATCGCAAGACAGGCCCGCAGATTGTCATATGCCGTCGTCCATGCCAGTCTTTTGCCGAACAGCAAGAAACCATAAGAAAAGTTGCGAGGATGAGGGAATGGCGAAACAGGGCGATAGGGCCAACATCGGCTACTTAAGCCAGCCACATGCGCAGCGGCAGCCCGAGAAGTCGGCGATCATCGAGATTGAGGGTGATCAGGTGCGCGAACTGACCTATGGCGCCCTGGAAGAGCGCCTGGACCAGGTCGCTTCGATGCTGTGGAGCCTTGGTCTGCGTCCCGGCGAGCGCTTCGTGGTCTGTGCCGGCAATCGGATCGAGTATATCGAGATTGTTATCGGCGCCATGCGGGCCGGCATCGTGCCGGTGCCCATCAATAACCGCCTGGCCAGCGATACCATTGAATATATCATCACGGATTCCGGCGCCCTGGCGGCGCTGGTTGAGCCGGATTCCAGCCTGCCGGCGGTGCGGGCCGTGGAACGGGCCGGGATCGAACGTCGGGTTGCAATCATGCAGGCGCGGCCGGGCTGGCTGGATTATGAGGATTTGATGGCGGCCCAGCCACCGGCCTTCGCGCCGCCGGAGGTGGCCGGCGATGATATTCTAATGATGCCCTATACCTCCGGCTCGACCGGGCGGCCCAAGGGGGTGCCGTTGGATCATGCCGGCCAGGCCTGGAATTTGGCGGCGACCGAGAAACAGTTCTGCCGCGTATTCGAGCCCGATGCCCGCGCCCTGACCGCCAATCCGCTGTATCACAAGAACGCCTTCTCCGGTGTCGTTAAGCCGATGCTGCGTCTGGGCGGCTCCCAGGTGATCATGCGCCAGTTCGAGCCGCGGGCGTTTATCAAAACCCTGGCTGAGTACCGATGCACCTATACCATTTCGGTGCCCAGCATTTTTGCCCTGCTGCTGGAACACCGGGAGTTGATCGCGGACAGCGATCTGTCCGCCTTGCGCGGCCTGTTCGTCGGCTCGGCGCCTTGTCCGACGCAACTGTTGGCGAATGTGCAGCAGGCGTTCGGCGTGCCGATTTACCAGGGCTATGGCCTAACCGAAGGCGGGCCGATCTCGCACGGCGCCGACATGTCCGGGCCGCAGCCGCCCCATGGCAGTTGCGGCACGCCCGTGGAGGGTTGCGAGACACGGCTGGTGGATGAAAACGGCGTCGAAAACGAGATTCTGGGTGAGTTGTGGATGCGCAGCCCCGGTGTCACGCCGGGCTACCACAATCTGGCCGAGGTCAACGCCGAGCGTCTGGTTGACGGCTGGCTGCGCACCGGCGATCTGTTCGAGCGGGATGAGGCGGGGTTGTTCTATTTCAAGGGCCGGACCGACGATATGTTCCAGTGCGGCGGCGAAAGCGTCTATCCCATCGAGGTTGAGAGTCTGCTGCTGCGCCATTCCGAGGTGATTGATGTCTGTGTCGTCGCCATACCGCACGACATCAAGGGCGAGGTGCCCGTGGCCATGGTCGCGGTGCCCGGGGGTGCGGCGGTGGACGCCGAAACCCTGAAGCAGTTCTGCCTCGACGAAGGCCCGGCCTATTCTCACCCCCGCCGCGTTGTGCTGGTCGATGCGTTGCCGCTGACCGGCGCCGCCAAGATCGACCGCAAGGGTATCCAGCAGCAGATGATCGAGATGGCATCATCAGGCAAGGGAATGGGACGTGAATGAAGGTGCGCACCGCGCGCAAAGCCGTATCACGCCGGGCGTCCTGACGGCCATCATAGCTGCCGTAACGATTTCAGCGATCACCTTCTCGGTGCTGCGTTTGTTTCATCCCTACGTCAAGCTGGGTGGGCTGCTGGAAGCGACGCATTTCTTCTATCTGCTGGCGATGTTGATGCTGCCGCCGGTGTTTTTGTTCCTGCCGGCCCGAAAAAGCGGCCCCCGCGACCGGGTGCCCTGGTACGACCTGGGCCTCTTCGCGGCAACTTTTATCTGCATGCTCTACTACCTCTGGAACGCCGATCCCATCCATGTGGAAGGTTGGGAATTTGATCCGCCGGGCCTTGCCCTGGCGGCGGCGGTTGGCGGTTGGCTGTTGCTGTTGGAAATCGGCCGGCGCTGCGGCGGCATGCCGGTTTTTCTCATGACCGGCGTGATTTCGCTTTATCCCCTGGTCGCCGACGAAATGCCGGCGCTGTTCGATGGTCATTCCTATGATTTTGCCGGTGCCATCAGTTTTCACATCTTCTCCGTGGAAAGTTTCCTCGGCCCGACCATGCAGGCCTATGCGGAACTGGCCTTTGGCTATCTGATATTCGGCGCCGCTTTGCAGCATTCGGGTGGCGGGCGGTTCTTTCTCGATCTCGCCTACGCCCTGCTGGGCAAGGTGCGGGGCGGCCCGGCCAAGGTGGCCGTTGTGGCCAGCGGCCTGATGGGCTCCATGAGCGGCAGCGTGGTCTCCAACGTGTTGACCACCGGGTCGGTGACCATTCCCGTCATGCGGCGGACCGGTTTCCGTGCCACCTACGCCGGCGGCGTGGAGGCCGCGGCCTCAACCGGGGGCGTGTTGATGCCCCCGGTCATGGGGGCGGCCGCCTTCGTCATGGCCTCGATCATGGGCGTGCCCTATGGCGATATCGCCGTCGCCGCCGCCATTCCCTCACTGCTGTATTTTTTCGGCCTGTTCATGCAAATCGACAGCTACGCCGCGCGCCATGGCATGGCCGGATTGGCGCCGGAGCTGTTGCCCGATATGCGTGATACCATGCGCCAGGGCTGGCATTATCTGTTCTCGTTCATTGTTCTGGTGTTGTTGCTGTTGCTGGCGGGTTGGCAGCAGGCGGCACCCTATTGGGCCACGCTGGTACTCATCGTCAGTCAGGTTTGGGCGCAAAAAACCAGATACGGATGGCGCGATCTACGGGTCTTCATTCTTGGCACCGGGGAGCAACTGGTGACCTTGGCGGGATTGCTGGCACCGGTGGGATTGATCATCGGTGCGCTGATGATGACCGGCATGGTCGGAAATTTCACCTACGATATGTTGTCCGTAGCCGGTGACAGCGTTCTGTTGCTGCTGATATTGGGCGCGGTGACATCGTTCATCCTGGGCATCGGCATGACCGTGGCGGCGGCCTATCTGTTCCTGGCCATCACCTTGGCACCCACCTTGATCGCCATCGGAATAGAACCCATGGCGGCGCATATGTTCATCCTTTATTGGGGCATGCTGTCCTACATCACCCCACCCGTGGCCATCGGTGCCTTCGCCGCCGCCGGACTGGCCAACGCCCCGCCCATGCGCACGGCGGCGGAGGCCATGCGTCTGGGCACGGTGATATATTTCATTCCATTCTTCTTCGTTTTCAATTCCGCCCTGCTGGGCATGGGTGGTGCGGGCGAGGTAATTTCGGTGACCCTCACGGCGCTGCTGGGCGTGGTCGTGGTGGCCGGTGCGTTGCAGGGCCATTTGGTGTTGTTCGGCTCGCTGGGCAGCGGAATATTGGCCATCGCCGGTCGGCTGTTGCTGGTCGCCGCCGGGCTGTCCCTGGTGGCGCCCGGCGGCATGCTGGGTCTGTCCGGATGGGTCTTGCTGGCTATCGCGGTGGCGCTTTTCCTTCCCGCGCTTTATCTCTGCCGCATTGCCGGCGAGGTCGCTTGATAGCGGGCGCGTCAGCACCTTTTTTTGCATAACTGTTGTCCTCGCGGGTGTTTTCTTTCACACTAGCCCGGCAAATGCTGAACGTTTCGTTTGAAGCGGCATCATAGCCGCGATGTGAAAAGGGGAGTGCGATGAAGAAGATCTTATTGACATCGATGGTTGCCGCCTTGGCGGCATCCGTTATTAGTTTCTCGGCCTCTTCGGCTGACCTGCCGAAGCGCGTATCTTGGACGGCCTATGGCACGACGTCTTCGGGCTATGCCAATGGCGTTGCCATCGGCAACGTTTTGAAAAAGAACTATGGCACCGAGGTCCGCCTGATCCCAGGCAAGAATGACGTCTCCCGGATGATCCCGGTGGTCAAGGGCAAGGCCGATCTGTGCGCCTGCGGCGCGGCGGCGATCTTGGTCCAGGAAGGCGTGTTCGATTTCGCTGGCAAGAAATGGGGTCCGCAACGGGTCCTGAATGTCTTCAATAATGGCAAGGGCCGGAATGGTATCACCATGGCCTTGGCCGGTGATGTCGGCGTCAAGAAAATGTCCGACCTGAAGGGCAAGCGTATAGCTTTCGTTCGCGGCGCGCCGGCTCTGAACGCAAATATGGCAGCCGGTCTGGCTTTTGGCGGGCTGACTTGGGCCGATGTCAAGCGGGTCGATTTCCCCGGTTGGAAACAGGCTGTTGACGGCGTTATCAATGGCCAGGCGGATGCGGTCATCGCCTCGACCGTTTCGCCCCATATTCAACGTCTGGCGGCTTCCCCTCGCGGGCAGATGCATCCAGCCTATCCGCATGGTGACGCAGCGGCCTGGAAACGAGCGCGGGCGCAAATGCCGATTTGGAACAAGCGCATGGTTTCCGTGGGTATCAGCCTGAAGGATAACATGCAGGGCACGACGCCTTATGAAGGCACCGGCTTTCCCTATCCGATTTATGTGACCTATTCGGATCGTTCGGTGGACTTTATCTATGCCCTGACCAAGGCCGTGGTCTCGAGGCATGCGGAGATTACCGCTGCTTTGAAAAATGCCGACGGCTATGGCATTGACCGGCAAATCCTGAACTGGGTGATGCCCTATCATCCGGGCGCCATCAAATACTACAAGGAAATTGGTGCCTGGACTTCGGCGCATGACGCCAACAATGCGGCGTTGTTGAAACGGCAGGATGTCTTGGCGGCGGCCTGGAAAAAGGCGCTGGCCTTGAACCTGGACGGCGATGCGCACAAGAAGAAGTGGGCTGAAATTCGTGCCGCCGCGCTGGAGGCGGCGGGTATGGATGTGCCGTTCCGCTAGGAATTTCACACCAGTGTAGCAACGGTAACAGTGCGGCGACCGGAGATATCCGGTCGCCGTATTACCTAGCGTTTTTGTGTTTTTTGTAGAGAGTCGGGGGCCATGACGGATACGCAAGGCGATAATATCACTGCCGAAGAGGCGCAGGAGATGGCGGCAGAGGCCGAAGATAGGCACCGCAAACTGTCGCCGTTCTGGATCAGCATTTTCACCATCTCGGCGATGAGTTCGGTATTGATGTCGATTTATGTGATTTTCAATCTTGGCATCACCTTTGGTTATGTTCCCCTCGATACCCAATACTTCTATGCCCTGCTGGCCTCGTTGCTGCCCCTGGTTTTCTTTATTTATCCGATCTGGCCGGGTGTGGGACCGCGAAACCAGGTGCCATGGTACGACGCTATTATCGCGGCGGTGGCCTTCGGTATCGCCATCTATTTCATGGTCTCCGGCGAAAAGATTATCGATGAAGGCTGGGAATATGACGCGCCGGACCATGCGATCTATATGACCTACGCGATCTGGCTGATCGGCCTGGAAGCGGCGCGGCGGGCCGGTGGGCTGGTCATTTTCCTGATTTGTTTGCTGTTTTCGCTTTATCCCATTCTGGCGCCCTACGCTCCTGGTTTTCTCGAGGGCGAGGCGAATACCTGGGCCGATACCGCGACCTACCACATCTTCGGCACCGAAAGCCTGATCGGCGTGCCCATGCAGGCCTTCGCCAATCTGGTGGTTGGCTTTTTGATTTTCGGCGTTGCCCTGCAGTTTACCGGCGGCGGGACGTTCTTCCTCAACCTTGCCTTTGCTTTGTTGGGCAAGCGCCGGGGTGGTCCGGCAAAAGTGGCGATTTTCTCCTCCGGCCTGATGGGCTCGATGTCCGGCAGCGTGATCACCAATGTGCTGACCACGGGCGTTATGTCGATCCCGGCGATGAAACGGGTCGGCTTCCGCCCCGCCTATGCCGGTGGTGTCGAGGCCTGTGCCTCGACGGGCGGCGTGTTGATGCCGCCGATCATGGGGGCGACCGCCTTCGTCATGGCGGTGTTTCTGGAAATTCCATACTCTGATATCGCCATCGCCGCGATCATCCCGTCGCTGTTGTATTTTTTCGCCCTGTTCATGCAGATCGATGCCTATTCCGCGCGCTATGACCTATCAGGCTTGCCGCCGTCGGAGCTGCCCTCCATCGGCGAAGTGATGCGCGATGGCTGGTATTTCATCGCCGTGTTCCTGTTGTTGATCGTCATGCTGCTCTATATGCAGCAGGAAGCGCAGGCGCCCTATTACGCCACCGCCTTGTTGCTGGTGATCAATCAGTTCGCCAGGCAACACCGTTGGGGCTGGCGGCAGCTGTTTGATTTCGTCATTGGCGTCGGCAAGCTGTTTACGGAATTGGCGGCGATCCTGGCCGGCATCGGCCTGATCATCGGCTCTTTGTCCCTGACCGGCAAAGTCGGCACGATTGCCTATGAGCTGGTCAATTTCGCCGGCGGCAATACGTTGCTGCTGCTGATCATGGGCGCGGTGACCTGTTTTATTCTGGGCATCGGCATGACCATTACGGCGGCCTATTTGTTCCTCGCCATCACCTTGGCGCCGGGTTTGGCGAAATCAGGCCTGAACGATCTGGCCATTCACATGTTCATTCTCTATTGGGCGATGATTTCATTTATCACCCCGCCGGTGGCTATTGGCGCCTATGCCGCCGCAGGCATCGCGAAATCGAACCCACTGAAGACTGGGTTGGAGGCCATGCGCCTGGGCACCATCATCTATTTTGTGCCGTTCTTCTTCGTCCTCAATCCGGCTCTGATCGGCATCGGCGAACCGTTGGAGGTGATTATTGTTTTCTTCTCCGCCCTGGTCGGGATCATCCTTGTCTCGGCCGGTTTGCAAGGCTATTTGATCGGCGCCGGGCAATTGGGCGGCGCCATGAATCCGGTGCACTGGATTTTGCGTTTGGCGCTGTTCGCGTCGGGCATGCTGCTGGCCCTGCCCGGCACCGAGATTATCGGCTTTACCCACCTGCAACTCAACACCACTGCCGTCATCATCGGGATTCCGGCGGTGGCCCTGACCTGGGTCATCAACCGTGGTGATCGGCAGCCGGGGGCGGCCGCTGCGTAAGCGCCTATTTTCGACACCGCGTTAGCCAAAGGCCGCGAGAACCTCGGCGCTGGACTGGACCCAGCCGAACTTCATGGCGAAGTTGCGCAGGCTTGCCGCGTGCAGTTCCGCATCGAACGAGGAAACCGCGTCCGCCACCACGATGGTGGGAAAGCTATGGTGAAACGCCTCGCGCGCCGTTTCCTCGACGCAGATCTGGGTTACCGTGCCGGTAATGACCAGGGAACCGACACCAAGGTTGCGCAGGCTGTCGTTCAGGTTGGTGCCGTGAAAAGCGCCATAGCCGTATTTTTCGATGATCAGGTCGTCGGCTTCCGGGCGCAGTTCGTCAATGATGTCCGTGCATTCCAGGTCCGCGTCCCGGTCCGGATAGTGGCGGAAATGGCCGCGCCAGCAGCACTTTGTCGGCGGTTCGCACTCGGGCGACCAATTCCATAGCAGGCTCGGCGTCTGGGTGGCCAGGAATTTGGTATAGATCACCGGCAAACCCTGGGCCCGAAAGGCGGCGATCAGGGCCTGATGCGCGGCAATTGTCGCCAGGGCATCGGGCACCTGGAGGGGGGCGTCCTGGCGTACGAAATCGTTCTGCATATCAACGATCAACAGCGCCGGATTCTCGAATGTATTTGATTGTTCCGTCATCGCCCCTCCACCAGCTTCCTCTTGCACCCGCGAACAGTTTAAGATGATAGCAAAACCATGGGCATCAGGTGAATGTTATGAAGGAATTTGACTATATCGTCGTCGGCGCGGGCTCAGCCGGCTGTGTGCTGGCCAACCGGTTGAGCGAACCGCCAATGGCCCGCACACTGTTGTTGGAAGCCGGGGGCAAGGACAGCAGCATCTGGATCCATGTGCCCGTCGGCTTCGCCAAGATGCTGAATAATCCGGCCATGAACTGGTGCTTCGAGACCGAGCCCGAGGCAGGGACCGACAACCGCAAGATACCGATCCCCCGTGGCAAGGTGCTCGGCGGCTCCTCCTCCATCAATGGCATGCTCTATGTCCGTGGTCAGGCCCAGGATTATGATACCTGGGCGCAAATGGGCAATCGTGGCTGGTCCTATGACGAGGTTCTGCCCCATTTCAAGAAATCCGAACGGTTTGAACGCGGCAGCAGTGATTTGCGCGGCGGCGACGGGCCGATGAATGTTGCCGACATGCGCGAAAATCATATACTTCTGGACGCCCTGATCGAGGCTGGCGGCCAGGCCGGCCATGGCGTCAATCCGGACTACAACGGCGTCAAACAGGACGGTTTCGGCTATTATCAGGTGACCCAGCGCAAGGGCCGCCGCCACAGCGCCGCCCGCGCTTTTCTGGGCCCGGCCGCGCACCGGGCGAATTTAATAATCGAGACAGAAGCCATCGCCGGCCGCCTGCTGCTGGAGGGCAAGCGTGTGGTCGGCGTGGAGTACGCCGTCAATGGCGAGGTGCGCCAGGCCCGCGCCCGCCGCGAGGTGATCCTCTGTGCCGGCGCCGTGCAATCGCCGCAATTGCTGGAGCTTTCGGGCATCGGCCAGCCGGAATTGCTCAAGGGTCTGGGCATCGAGGTCAATCACGAGTTGCCCGGCGTCGGCGAGAACCTGCGCGATCACTATGTCACGCGGGTCAATTGGCGGGCACGCAACGTCTCCACCTTGAACGAACAGAGCCGGGGCTGGCGTCTGGGCCTGGAGGTTTTGAAATATGGCATCGCCCGGCGGGGCATGTTGACCTATACCGCCGGTATCGTGCACGGCTTTGTCCGCACCCGGCCGGAGCTGGAAACACCGGATGTGCAGTTCCATGGCGCGCACGCCAGTTATGCCACCCACAAGGACCGGGTGCTGGACACGGAACCGGGCATGACCGTTGCGGTTTGCCAATTGCGTCCCGAAAGTACGGGGTCGATCCATATCCGCGACGCCAGACCGGGCAGCGAACCGGCGATCCGGCCGAATTTTCTGGCCGACGAGATCGACCGGGCCGCCTTGATCGGCGGCATACGCGTTGCTCGCGATTTGGCGGCGCAGCCGGCGCTGGAGCCCTATATTGAATACGAGATGAACCCCGGCCCCGATCTGCAAAGCGACGATGAATTGCTGCACTACGCCAGGGCCACGGGCGCCACGGTCTATCATCCCATCGGTACCTGCCGCATGGGCCAGGGCCCATCCGCCGTGGTCGACGACCGCCTGCGGGTCCATGGCCTGGAAGGCCTGCGCGTCATCGATGCCTCCATCATGCCGACGCTTGTCTCCGGCAATACCCACGCCCCCACGGTGATGATCGCGGAAAAAGGCGCGGAGATGATCTTGGAAGACGCTGGAACCTCTTAGACCAGTGACAGTACAGCTTGAGCGAATTCCTTCGGCGCTTCCTGCGGCAGATTGTGGCCGACCGAGGGGATGACTTCACGTCTGTAGGGTCCGGTGAAAAACCGCTCGTGGCCGGCGCAGCCGTTCAAATCCATGACCCCGTCGCCGGTGCCGTCCATGGCTACCGTCGGGACCGAGATCAGCGGCCGTTCGGCCAGCCGCGCCTCGATCTCTTCAACGTTCGGATCGCCGGGCACCAGGGCGTAGCGGTGCCGGTAGGAATGGATCACCACGTCGACGAAATCCGGGTTGTCGAACGAGACGGCGGTCTGGTCGTAGGTGGCGTCATCGAACTCCCAGTTCGGCGACCAGAGGTGCCACAGCAGCTTGCAATAGGGATGACGGTTCGCGTCCAGGCCGGCCCGGCCGCGTTCACCGTGGAAATAGTACTGGTACCAGAATTTGTGCTCCATCTCCGGCGATGCGGGCCGTCCGGATTTGGCGATGTTCTGAATGTTGTAGCCGTTGCAACTGACCAGCCCATGCGCCCGCTCCGGCCAAAGGGCGGCCACGATACAGGCGGCCCGGCCGCCCCAGTCATAACCACCCAGCACCGCCGAAGGGATATTCAGCGCATCCATCAGGTCGAGCAGATCTTTGCCCAAAACCGCCTGTTCTCCCGAGCGCAAGGTATCCGGCGACAGAAACCGCGTCGGGCCATAGCCGCGCAAATACGGCGTGATCACCCGGCAGCCCGCCGCCGTCAGACGCGGCGTCACGTCGTCGTAGGCATGGATGTCATAGGGAAAGCCATGCAGCAGGATTACTGCTCGCCCATCCGATGGGCCGGCCTCTTCGTAGGCAACGTCCAGGACGCCGGCATTGATGTGATTGAGCGTCATGGCTGTTCCAAATTCTGCATCAGAGTAATGATATTGCGGCCCTCCGCACGGCGGTAATGGGCGTCCTGCACCATGTTGCGTACCAGATGAATGCCGAGGCCGCGCAGTTCGCGTTCTTCCAACGGCACCCCGGTCTCGGGTACCGGCGCGCTGAGAGGATCGAAGGGGATGCCATCGTCGGTGATCGTGACCGTCAGGCGCTCGTCGTCGCGATGCATGGTGATATCAATCTCGTGGCGCTCCCGGTCGGTGTAACCATGTTGGATGATGTTCGATAGCAGTTCGTCAAAGAAAAGCTTGAAACGGTTGGTGACCACGGGCGGCACCTTATGATCCCTGGCGAAACCATCGAAAACAGTCATGACCGAGGCAATCTCGGCCATTCTATTTTCGATCTTTAACTGCATTTCGCCTTGTCGTTCCATCATACCTTTGCACTGGCTCCGGCGCCTCACGCCGCGCCCGGAGCAAGCCTAGGGCCAATCCAATCCTTGGGCAATCGCCTCAGTTCGGGTAGATAAGATGTAACGCCCGAATTCCCAAATGCGAAAGAGCAGACAAATGAAAAAACGCATCATGTTGCAACTACCCTATAGCGATGGCCTGAAATCGGTGTTCGAGGACCGTGACGATGTTGAAGTCGATCACTTCACCGAGCTGGGCGAGGACAACATCCATCAGCATATCGGCAACTATGATGCAGTTATTCTGGGTATCGCGCCGCTGACCCCGCGCCTGATCGAAGCGGCGGACAAGCTGAAGATCGCCTCCCGCTTCGGCGTCGGTTATGACGCGGTCAATGTCCCGGCCCTGACCAAGGCGGGCATTCCGTTGTCCATTGCCGGCATTGCCAATTCCGTGACCGTGGCGGAGCACGCCTTGTTTTTCATGCTGGCCCTGGCCAAGCAGGCCCTGGCCTATGACCGCGAGACGCGCCAGGGTAATTGGGCCATCCGTTTTGAAAACCCGGCCTTTGATCTGGCGGGGCGGTCGGTCCTGATCCTCGGCTTCGGCAGGATCGGGCGGCGGTTGGTCAACCGCTGCGTGGCGATGGAGATGAACGTGCTGGTGCATGATCCCTATGTGGTCCAGGACGGTATCCGAACCGCCGGCGCCACGCCCATTACCGATTGGCGGGCGATGCTTGGCGAGATTGACTTTCTCTCGATCAATTGCATGAAGAACGAAGAGACCACGGGCATGGTCCATAAGGCGGAGCTGGCGGCGATGAAGGAGACGGCGTACGTGGTCAACACCGCCCGTGGCGGCATCGTGGATGAAGCCGCGCTTTATGACGCCCTGAAATCGAACAGCATCGCCGGCGCCGGGATCGACCCCTTTGTCGTTGAACCGGCGACGCCGGGCAATCCACTGTTTGAATTGGACAACATCATCGTCAGCCCGCACTCCGCCGGCGTGACCAAGGAATCCATCTTCCGCATGGGGCAGATCGCGGCGCAAAACGTCATTGATTGCTTTGACGGCAAGCTTGACCCCGCCAATGTCATCAACACGGAAGTCTTGAAATAGGGGTGATCCATGCGTAAAGCCTTCCCCAAGACGGGAACCGAATGGCAGGCCCTGGACGCCGAGATGACGGCGATGTCCGGTGCCGACATAGACTGGCGCCAGGGCAAGGCGCCGCTGTACGTCTTCCATGGCAGCGATGCCGCCTACGAAGTCGGTTTTCAGGCCTTCATGAAATATTTTTCCGAAAACGCCCTGGGCGGCCGCAGGGCGTTCTTCGGCTTGAAGCGCATGGAGGACGAGGTGGTGGAGATGGGCCTGGATCTGTTCCGGGCCCCGGAAGGCGCCGTCGGCAATATGACCACGGGCGGCAGTGAAAGCATCTTCATTGCCGTCAAGGCCTGCCGCGATTGGGCCAGAACCCAGCCACACCTGAAAGCGCCCTACAATATCGTCGCGCCCTATACCGCCCACGCCGCGTTCAATAAGTCGGGGGACGTGATGGACATCGAGGTGCGGCGTCTTCCCGCTGGGGGGGACCGCCGGGCCGATGTCGCGGCCATGGCGGCGGCGGCGGATGACGGCACGATCATGCTGGTCGGCTCGGCCCCTTGTTTTCCCCATGGCGTCATCGATCCCATAACCGCGCTAAGTGACTTGGCTTTGGAGCAGGATATCTGGCTGCATGTGGATGCCTGCGTCGGTGGCTACGTGGCGCCGTTCTTTCAGCGTATTGGCCGCGAGATCCCCGACTTCGACATGGCCCTGCCGGGGGTGCGGAGTTTTTCCGCCGATCTGCACAAGTTCGGCTTTTGCCCCAAGCCGGCCTCCACGCTGTTCTATGCGCGGGAGGAGGATCGGGAGCGCGGCCTGTTCCATTTCGACGAATGGCCGAACGGGCAGTTCAGCACCGCAACCCTGTCGGGCACGCGGGCGGGCGGTGCGGTGGCGGCGGCCTGGGCCGTAATGCATCATCTGGGCGAGGCGGGATATATGGATATCGCCCGGCAAATGGCCGATATGACCGATGCCTACGTGGCCGGGATCAAGGCCATCGACGGCCTGCACCTGTGGGCCGAGCCGGATCTGACCATTATCAATTTCGGCGCCCAGGACGGAAATAACGAGCTCGATATCTTCACCGTCGCCGAGGGCATGGACCGGCGCGGCTGGCTGCCGGGCCTGACGCAAAATCCCAAGGGCATGCATGCCATGCTCTCCATGTTCCACGCGCCTGGGCGGGCGGAGTATCTGGCGGATCTGGCGGCCTCTGTTGATGAAGCCAAGGGGATGGACGGCGGTTCCGATCTGAAAGCGGTCTATTGACCGAAGCGGTTCTTCCCGGCAGGGGGCGGGCCCTGGCGGGCCTGTTGATCGTTGGGCTGGGTACGACGATCGTGCCCCTGGATACTTCCGTCAATATCGCCTTTCCCGACATCACCACTGATTTCGCCATTCCTATTGCCGATATTCAGTGGGTCGTGATTTTCTATGTTCTGACCTACACATCGCTGTTGCTGGCCTTCGGCAAGCTGGGGGATTTGTTCGGCCACAAGCGTATTTTCATGACCGGCCTGATGATCTCAACCTTTGCCTTTGGGTTTTGCGCCCTGGCGCCGGCCTACCACTGGCTACTGCTGGCCCGGTTTCTCCAGGGCATCGGCGCGTCGTTGGTACTGAGTTGCGGCCCCGCCCTGGCCACCGCGTTGCTGCCGGAGGCGCAGCGGGCCCGGGCCCTGGGCGCCTATACCATGATGTTCGGCATTGCCGCCGCCGCCGGGCCTTCCCTGGGCGGCATGATGGTGCAGGCCTGGGGTTGGGAGGCGGTTTTCTGGTTCCGTGTACCCATATCCCTGGCCGCGCTGGCAGCCCTGCCCTGGCTGCGACCCGATCAGGCGGGGAAACGCGGCGGCAGCTTCGATTTGCCCGGCGCAATATTGCTGGCTGTTAGCCTTGGCGCCTTGCTGTTGGCCTTGAACCAGCTCCAGGTGGAGGCCGTCCGCGCCCTGATTATCGCCGTGCTCGGCCTCGCCGCCGCCACCGCCTTTGTTTGGCGCGAGATGCGGGCGCAGGACCCGATTATCCCATTTGCACCGTTCCGCCGGCTGGATTTTTCGGTGCTGAATATTTTCAACGCCCTGGTTATGTTTGTCGGCTTCGCGCCGCTGCTTTTGGTGCCCTATTATCTGGTGCGGCTGACGGACTATTCCCTGGCCGTCAGCGGCCTGATATTGGCGACCAGCCCACTGGGCCAGGCCGTCGCCGGACCCGTCGTCGGCTGGGTCTTGAGTTTGCGCCCCTGGGCGCCCCGTTTGGCCCTGCTGGGTGCGGTTCTGGTGGGCATGGCGACCATCGCCATCGGCACCTGGGGCCCGGAGTTCGGCGTTTGGCGCATGGTGCTGCCCATGTTCCTGCAAGGTGTCGGCTTGGGCCTGTTCCAGGTCTGCATCCTGGATGTGGTCACCGGGCGGCTGGATGTGCGGGAGCGGGGCGTGGCCGGCAGCCTGGCCCAGGTCAGCCGCACCATCGGCGTCGTACTGGGGGCCACCGGCCTGTCGCTGATTTTCGCATCCCTGAGCCAGGGCGCGGATTTCCTCTCCGCCTTTCAATCGACCTTCACCTACGCCGGCGTCGGCCTGCTGCTATGCCTCGCCATCACGCTTTTGCGTCCGCGCCTTTGGTTTGGCGCGACCTAAGTACGAGGAGTTCGCCATGAGTTATGAAACAGTCCTATATGAATGTCGTGGCAGGGTGGCGTTGATCACCCTGAACCGGCCGGCCAGGATGAATGCCTGGACCGTGCAGTTGCGCGATGAGTTCCTTGACGCCGTCGCCAAGGCAAACGGGGACCGAGGTGTTGGCGCCATCGTGGTAACCGGCGCCGGACGCGGTTTCTGCGCCGGCGCCGACATTGACGATACGTTTCGCAAGCAAATCGATGGTGAGATCGAAGACGATTTCATCACCGGTGGGGCACCGGATTGGGTCGGTATCATTCGTGAAGCGAAACCGATCATTGCCGCGATCAATGGCCCCTCCATCGGTGTCGGCCTGACCATGACACTGTCGTTCGACTACATCATGGCCTCGGACCGGGCTAAATTCTGCTGCGCCTTCGTCAGAATGGGCGTGGTGACGGAACTGGCCAGCTCCCACTTTCTGGTGCAGCGCATGGGCTGGGGCCGGGCCAGCGAGTTTGCCCTCTCGGCCCGCATGATCGACGCGGCGGAAGCGGTGCAGCTCGGCCTGGCCGACCGCATGGTGCCCCATGATGAATTGCTGGACGAAGCCCTGGCGGTGGCCGCCGCGATCGCCGAGAACCCGTCGCGGCAATTACAAATGGTCAAGCAACTTTTGACGCAGAACGGCACCGAGCCCGACCTGGCTCTGGTCACCCAGCGGGAATTCGGGTTGCTGGCCGAAGCCTACGAGACGCCGGAGCACAAGGAGGCCGTGCGCGCATTCCTGGAAAAGCGGCCGGCCGATTTCCGCGCCGTGGAAGAATAGGCAGCGGCGCTAGATCCGGTCCTGATAATTACTCTCGAAATCACCCCAGGGTGCGATGGGCATTTCGCCGACCACCGCGCCGTTGCCGCCGGCATCACCATCTTGCCGGATAGTGACCCATTTGTGCCATTCCGGCGGGTCCATCTCGGGGTAGTCCAGGCGGTTGAAATGCAAGTGCGTGTTCGAGGCCTTGCGCGCCTTGCAGGCATGCACGATCATCCTGTCGCAGGTCATGATATCGAGCACGTCCAGGGCCCGCATCAGCTTGTGCGGGTTGTCCGCGACCATCTTCGGCGCCTCGTTTTCGGCAATGTCGTCCAGCCAGGTTTCCGCCAGGTCCAGCAATTCGGCGTTTTTTGGCTCGGAGCAGTAGTTCTGCATCACCCGGCACAGGGCCGCATTCAATTCCTTCCAATCCATGCCGGGATTGCCGTCGATGGAACCGTTGCCGAGGGGGGCGTAAACCCGCTCCATCTCGGCCTCGATCTGTTCCTGGCTGCAGTGTTCGTTCTGCTGGTTGGCAGCGAACAGGGCCGCCCGCCGGCCCGCGTAACGGCCCGTGGCCGCGGCATGGGAATGATCCTGGCTGCCAAAAATCAGATCGCCGGCGCCGAACAGACCGGGCAGGGTCGACATCAGATCCCAATCCACCACCATGCCGCCGCAGATACCCTGTTCGCCAAAGGTGCGTTCCTGGGGCGTGACCGGCTCCCGCATGCCGCTGCCGCGCAGGAAATCGTAGGTTTGCAGCATGTCCTGTTCGGGGTCGAAACCGGCCTCGGAATATGTTTGCAGGATCGGAATGCGGGTCTTGCCTTCCTCGCCCACGTTCAGGCCCCAAATGACGCGCCGCTCGTGATCGGGCATCGAAGTCAAATCAGCGTAAAACGGCGGAACGAACTCGCCTTTCTGCATGCGGTCGCCCAGATCGGGGATCAGTTTCGGGCCGTCATATTCTTTCAAGCCCGGATGGGGATGTGACGAGGAACCGCCGCCCATGATGAAGAATTTCTGTCCCCTGGCCGGGCGGTAGCGCTGGTCGAAATCGGCAATGACCTCGCCGTTGCAGTCGACCCAGGGGATTTCCTTGCCGTTGGCGTCGACGACGTTGCAGGCGAACCAGGTGTTGATGGCATTGCCGACGCCGTAGGAGGGGTAAGAGTAGGGCGAGGCGAAGGGCGAGCGCATGGACTTTTCCATCATCGTGAACTCGGCCCCGGCCCGCCAGGCCATGGCATGGCCGTTGCCCACGTTGGTTGGCGGGCGGAAGGTCGAAACGCCGCGCATTTCCGAGGAGAACGTCCAGTTGCGTTGCGGCCGGCTCATGCAGGAAATTACCGCGCCGGCCTTGAACAGATTGAATTCACCGGTCCGGGTGTTGACCCCGGTGGCACCGATCACCTGGGCGCCCAGCTTGCCGTCCTTCGTCAACAGTCCGGTGACCGAAACCCGGTCAACGATCTTCACGCCCAGGCGCCGGCATTCCTTGCGCAGCAGCGGCTTGTAGTCGTTGCCCCAGACGCGCAGGACGAAACGCGCGTCGTAGTCATAGGCAAACAACAGCTTGGAGGCTTCGTCCCGGAATGGCGCGCCCTTGAATTCATCATCCACATCCCGGACCTTGCCGCCCATCTGCTCCATCTCCAGCAGGGTCTGATAGGCCGAGGCGCATTGGATGTAAGTGGAGATGCCGTTGCGGTAGCCGCCCTGATTGTCGATCAGGGCCTGGGCCAGCTCTTCCGGACTGACTGATGAACATGGGTTGTCGGCGGCCCATTGCCAGTGATCGCAGCCGGCGCCGCCGGCGCCGCTGCGGGCGGTGACGGTTTTCTCCACCAAGATCACCTTGGCGCCCTGTCGTGCCGCGCCTATGGCGGACCAGACACCCGCGATGCCGCCGCCCAGCACGACCACATCGCATTCAAATTCCTTCACCTGGCCGTATCGGATGGGATAGGGCCATACTTCGGCGCCGTTTGCGGCATCCGCCGTATCTAATGCATCCGACATGATCTAGCGGACCCGAAAATGTTCGCCGGTGGCCTTGCGCTTCCACCGAACCCGTTGCATCAAGGGATGGTTCAGGGCGATGGCGCCGGGTTCGGGACAATCATCGACGCAATTGCCGCAATACCAGCATTCTTCCGGATACAGGATTGTCGGCAGATCGCCCTTTTGTGCGGCGGGCATGAAAATATCCTCCATGCAGAAATGCACACAGATATTACAGCCCGTACAAATGTCCGGGTTGAAGAGGACGGGACGTCCTGGCGTGGGGGCGTTCGGTGTGCGCAACACCTGGGTATTCTTGATCTGCATGGTCTCACCAGTTTAGACGGTTAGCCGGTATTACGGACTAACCCCCATGCAGTCCGGTAATCAGCCAAGTCTAACGCATTCATCAAATTATGCAAAATCGCCCTATGTCTCGGGCAGCCGTTCGTCGGGCGGCAGGGTATCGGTCACCAGATCGCGGATCAGGCGTTTGTTCGGCAGCGGCTCGATCAGCATCTTGCCCGGCCGCAGGGGCGTGGTGCAGGCATAGCCGGTGCGGCCGTCGATGCGCATGACGCATTCCTTGCAGGCGTTGGCGTTGATGCAGGAGTAGCGCACGGCGAGGGAGGCATCCCGGTTGCTTCTGATCCAGCGCAGGGCATCCAGAACCGATTGCCCGGCCTCGTATTCGAAGCTGACGATATCGTGGCTTTCCGGCCCGTCCGGCCCGCCCCGGCGGATTTTCAATTCAGCGGTCAGGCGTTCACTCATGCCGATCGTTCCTCCGGCGATAGACGGCGGACCTCGCCGCGGGACAGTTGCAGCCCATTGCCCTCCAGGCGGATGATCTGGTTGTAGGCCCAGGCGTCATCCAGGCCGGGAAAATCCTCCCGCTGATGGGCGCCCCGGCTCTCGGTCCGGGCCAGAGCGGCGGTGGCGATGGATTTGGCGACAAGCAGCATGTTGCGCAGACCAAACCAGTCCGCCAGTTGCTGATTGAACGCCGCCGCGCTGCCCGTGGGCATGCCCGGCAACGCCGCTTCAAGCTCCGCCAGGTTCTCCAACGCCCGTTGCAGGCCTGCCCCGGTACGGAACGGACCCACGTCCCGCTGCATGATCGTTTGCAGTTCGGCGATCGCGGCGGTCGGGGTCATGCTATCGCCGGGCCGGTTCATGGCGCCTTCGATCATGGCTAGAAACGGCTTCGCCGCCTGCTCTGTTTCGGGCATGGCGACCGTGGAGAGAGCCGCGGCGGAGCGGCCGGCCAACTCGCCAAATACGAAGGCTTCCGTGATGGCGTTGCCTGACAAGCGGTTGGCGCCATTGGCTCCGCCCACCGCCTCGCCGGTGGCGAACAGGCCGGGGACATTGGTTGCCAGGCTGTCATCGGTGCGCAGGCCGCCCATGTGGTAATGGGCGATGGGCGCGACCTCGATCGCCATTCTGGTCAGATCGATGCCGTTGTTGGCCAGGCGGTCGATCACCGGGCCAAAGGCGGCGCGCAGATCAGCTTCCGCGATATGCTCGAACGACAGCCATGCCCCGCCATGGGGGGAGCCGCGCCCGGCCTCCACCTCCTTGAAGATGGCGTAGGTGGCGGTATCCCGGGTGACGGTATATTTGCCGTCCTCGGGCGTGCCGTAGTTCTGCGTGAACTCTTCAAAATTGCCGTTCAACAGACGGCCGCCCAGCTTGTAACGGAACGGGTCCCACATGATCGGGTCCATGCCGATCAGGCGCGGCGCCAGATGGCCGATGGGGAAGAACTGCACGAACTCCATATCGATCAGCTCGGCGCCCACGCGCAGGCCCAGGGCAAAACCGTCGCCGCCCATGTTGGCCGAGGCGGAATTGCGGTTGTACATCCCCGTCAGGCCGCCGGTGGCGATCACTGTTGCCTTGGCGGCGATGTTCACCGCCTGGCCGGATTCCAGATGCAGCGCCACCGCGCCCGCGACGCGGTCATCCTGTTTGAGCAAATCTGTGACGATCAGGTCCGAGACCCGGCGGATATTGTCATATTTGCGCACCTGGTTGCGCAGGGTGCGCGAGGTCGCCGGCCCAGTATTGAGAAAATCGACATAGACGCAGCGCTTGCGGTCGTGACCCGGCGCATGGGCCTGGGTCAGATGGTTGCCCGATCGGGCCCAACCGACCCCCCATGCCTCCATCTCCCAGATCCGTTCCGGCGCGGTCTGGCAAAGGATTTTCGCCAGGGGTTCATCGACCAGATCACGCCCGGCGGTGATGGTGTCGCGCAAATGGAAGCGCCAATCATCGGGCTCCTCCTCGCCCACGGCGGCGGCCACGGTCATCTGCGCCATGACGGTGGCGCCGGAGCGTCCGACAATGCTCTTGTCCAGCAACAGTACGTTCGCACCGGCATCGGCGGCGGCGATGGCGGCATACATGCCGGCGCCGCCGGCGCCGATAATCAGGACATCCGCTTGCAGATATTGCGTCATGGGCTACAACAGATCCTCGACCGCGGCGCGGTAGGTTTCGATGCCGTCGATATGCTCGGCCAGGGAGCGGCCCGAAATGCGCGTGTGATGGTCGCCCCGGTTGTAGGTATTGTTGACGGTAATATGCGTAACGCCGGCATCGCGCCAGAATTCGAACTCCCGGCGCCAATCGTCCGGTCCCCCGGCCCCGACGGAAACCCAGACTTCAAGCCCGATTTCGGCCGGATCGCGACCTTCGGCCTTCGTATAGGCCCGCAGTTTCTCGAATTCGGCCTTGGCGCCGTCGCCTGGCGGATGTGCCAGCATGATCCAACCGTCGCCCCATTTCGCCGTCCGCCGCAGGGTTTCGTCCACATGGCCGCCGAACCAGAGCGGGATTTTGCCGCCGCCCGGCAGCGGGTTGAGGCCGGCATCGTTGATCTTGTGCCATTTGCCCTCGAAGCTTACGTGCGGCTCGGCCCACAGGGCCTGCATGAACTGGACCTGCTCTTCCGAGCGCCGGCCCCGGTCGGAGAAGTTCTCGTTCAGGGCCACGAACTCCTCCGGGTTCCAGCCTACGCCGACGCCAAGGCGAAAACGCCCGCCGCTCAACACGTCCAGGCAGGCCGCCTGTTTCGCCACCAGGGCGGCCTGGCGTTGGGCCAGGATCAGCACCTGGGTGGAAAAGCCGATGGCCCTGGTGCAGGCGCTCAAATAGCCGAACAAGACAAAGGGATCATGAAACAGATCGGCGGAGGTGTTCCTCTCCCCCCAATCGGGCCGGCTGTCGGCGTTGACGCCGATCACATGGTCGGCGGCGCCCAGGAAGTCGAAGCCCATGTCTTCCGCCGCCTGTGAGAAGTCCCGCACCACGTGCGGATCACCGCCGATATCCCACAGTGGCAGGTTGGCACCCAGTTGCATGTCTCTCTCCCTTCAACAGTCGCGCTAGAGCATGTCTCTTCTAAACATGCTCGGACTCTTAAGAAAAGAGCAATTGAACCAATCACTTGGATCGCCAAGGCGAATCCAATTGATTGAAAATTGCTCTAGCGCGCCTTCCACACCGGCGCCCGCTTTTCCTTGAACGCCAACGGGCCCTCCTGGGCATCCTCGCTCAGATAGACGTTTTCGTAGGCCGCATCGCCGGCTTTCAGGGCCTCGCTCCAACCTACTTCGGCGACGGCATAGACCATCTGCTTACCGGCCCGTACCGACAGCGGCGCGTTTTGGGCGATTACCAGAGCCATTTCGCGGGCCGTTTCGGCGAGGTCGGCCAGCGGCACCACTTGGTTGACCAGACCGACCTGATAGGCCCGCTCGGCCGAGATCGGCTTGGCGGTGACCAGCAGTTCCATGGCGACGCGGGGCGGGATCAGCCAGGGCAGGGGGGCCGCCCAGGGTGCGCCACGGCTCCATTTCGGCTCGGTAATGGCGAATTTGGCATTGTCGGCGGCGATACACAGATCGCACATCTGCGACAGATAGAAGCCGCCCGCATAGGCCAGGCCATTGACGGCGGCGATCACCGGCTTGTTGGTATGGATGTTCTTATTGAGATATGGCAGAAAATCCGCCGGCGGGATCTTCAGGGCCATGTCCGACATCTCCTTTAGGTCGGCGCCGGCGCAGAACACCTTTTCACCGGTCGCCGTCAGGATCGCCACCAGGGCTTCGTCCTCGTCGACGAAACGGCGGAACGCTTCCCACAAGCCTTCACGCACCGCCGTGTTGATGGCGTTCATGGCATCTGGCCGGTCCAGGGTGATGGTGGCGATGCCGTCGGACAGTTCATAGCTGATGGGATTTTCGCTCATGATGGCTTCTCTCCAATTATTATGGCTTAGCCGTTACCGGCGGTTAGATTGTGTTGCAGGCCGGCATCCACGTGCAGCAGCATGCCGTTGATGTATTTTGCTTCGTCCGAGGCCAGGAAGACGGCGGCATTGGCCACATCCCAAGATTCGCCCATTGTCCGCGTCGGCGACATGGCATCCCGCGACGCCATCACTGCGGCCATGCCGTCACCATCGCCCAGGTCCTTCAACGCGTTGGCCACCATGGGCGTATTCATCAGGCCCGGTACCACGGCGTTGCAGCGGATGTTGCGGTCGGCGAACTCCATGGCGATGTTGATGGTCAGGGCATTGACCGCGCCTTTCGAGGTGGCATAGGCGAGTTCGGGCCGGATCGCCTTGACCGCCGAAAGGGAGGAAACATTGACGATGGCGCCGCCACCCTGTTCCAGGAACAGGGGCAGCACCGCCTGGCAGGTCAGGAACATCGAGGTAACGTTGATGCGCATCACGCGCTCCCACTGCGCCAAAGTGGTCTCGATGGGCCCGCCCCGGCCCGAGATGCCGACATTGTTGTGCAGGATATCGACCCGGCCATAGGCTGCCTGACAGGCCGCGACCATGATCGCGACCGCGCCCTCGTCCGAAACATCCGCGCCATGGGCCCGGGCCTCCAGGCCCTCGCCCTTGATGATCTCGACGGTTTCTTCCGCCGCTTCCTGGTTCAGATCGACCGCGAAAACCTTGGCGCCCTCGCGGGCGAAGGCGGCAGCCGTGGCCTTGCCATTGCCCCAGCCGGGGCCGATGGAACCGGCGCCGCAGACCAGCGCCACTTTATACTGCAGGCGTCCCGCCATCATCCAGCCTCCTTTTCCGCCGCCAATTGCGCGCGTAACTCGGTCTTCAGCACCTTGCCGTAATTGTTCTTCGGCAGGGCATCAATATAGCGGTACTCCTTTGGCCGCTTAAAGCGGGCGATATGGTCCAGGCACAGTGCATCCAGTTCCGCTTCCGCAAGCGCGGTGCCGGGCGACTTGACGATAAAGGCGATCACTTCCTCGCCCCAATCCGCATGGTGGCGGCCGACAACCGAACATTCGGCGACGCCCTCGTGGCGCAACAGGACTTCCTCGACCTCGCGGGGATAGATGTTGCTGCCGCCAGAGATAATCAGGTCCTTGGCCCGGTCCATCAGGGTCAGGAAGCCATGTTCGTCAAAGGCGCCCACATCGCCGGTGTGCAGCCAGCCGCCACGCAGGGCATCAGCCGTGGCTTCGGGGTTGTCCCAATATCCCGACATGATGACATCGCCGCGGCAGACGATCTCACCCATCTCGCCCACGGCGAGGTCGTTGTCATCGCCATCCACCACCCGCACATCCACATCCGTCCGCGCAATTCCCGTCGAGCCCAAGCGTTTCAGATAGTCGGCATGCTGAGTGTCCATGTGCATGGCGCGGGACAACCCGGTGATGGTCATGGGGCTTTCCCCCTGGCCGAACAGTTGCACCAGTTTCGGCCCCAGCACCTCAAGGGCCTTCAGGGTATCCTCCACATACATGGGCCCGCCGCCGTAGACGATTGTCTTGATATTGGAGGTATCCGCCGCCGCGATGCCCGGCAGGTTGATCAGCCGGGTCAACATGGTGGGGGCAAAGAAAAAGCTGGCATTGGGATAATGCGGCAATAGTTCCAGGGTCTCCGCCGGGTCGAAACCGCCCGAGTCGGGTATGACATTATTCGCCGCCTTGGCCACATGGGGCAGGGCGAACAGACCCGAACCATGGCTCAACGGCGCACCGTGGATCATGCAGTCTTCCGGCGAGATGGTGTCCATGTCGGCGAAATAGTTCATCACCATAGCCATCAGGCTGCGCTGGCTCAGCATCGCGCCCTTGGGCCGGCCCGTGGTACCGGAGGTATAAAACAGCCAGGCGATATCTTCCGGCGCACAATCCACCATGGCCGTTGCGGGTCCCGCGAACAGGGCTTCGTAGTCGGCGCCATCGGTGGTGATGACGGTTTCCAGGGCTTCGATTTCGTCTTGCAGGGGCGCTATGGAAGCGGTCAGGTCATCGGTTATGAAACAGACCCTGGCGCCGCAGTTTTCCAAAATATACGCCGCCTCTCTCGGGTGCAGCTTGGCGTTGATGGGCACCGCATTCAGGCCGGCATGCCAAGCGCCGTACAGTACCTCGAAGAATGCCGGCGCGTTCTTCATCATGATCGCGACCCTATCGCCCTTGCGCAGGCCAAGCGCATCGGCCATGGTAGCGCCCAGGCGCGCGGCCCGGTCGGAGAGGTCATGATAATTGTATAGGATTGTCAAACCGGCGGTGACGGCCGGCCGGTCACCGAACGTCAGTGCCGCTTTGTGCAACAACGAAGCCTGGTTCATACCCAAGCCACCTCCGAAACTTGTTCAACGGAGGTTAGTTATCGCCGATTATGCCGCGCCGCGCTACTGGTGGCGCCCCGAGATTGGTCGTCCTAGCTTTTGCTTTCCGGTTTGGCGGTCTTCGGCGCGGGCGTCTCGGCCGTGGTCGCCGGCGTCGATTGCGTCGCCGTGGAGGCCGTCTGCTCGCTGTGGGAAACGCCAAAACAGCCACTTCCCGCCAGGGCGCTGGTGGAAAGGAAAACGCCAACAATCGCAACAATAAGTGCCTTGGGCATGATCATATCCTTTGCCGCTTGGATCCAGCATCAACGCTAAAGAGGGTCCGAAACGAATGCAAGTCACGGTTCCGAGAGCGGTTAGACGTGGATTCGGCGATAGGCCTCGGTCACTTCCGCGCCGAAACAGCAAAAAACAATGCGCCTCAGGCTGCCCGCTGCCGCCTGATAGTCCCTAGCCGTATCCAGGGCAATTTTCGTTGCGGCTTCAAGGGGATAGCCGAAGATGCCGGTGGAGATGGCGGGGAAAGCGATGGATGACAGCCCGGCCTCGTCCGCCAGCCGATAGCAATGGCGGTAGCAACCCGCCAGCAATTCCGCCTCGCCGGCCGCGCCGCCTTGCCAGACCGGCCCGACGGCGTGGATCACGTGCCGTGCCGTCAGGTCATAACCGCCGGTAATGCGGGCCTCGCCGGTGGGACAGCCGCCAAGGGTCCGGCACTCCCGCACCAGCTCCGGGCCGGCGGCGGCATGGATGGCGCCGCAAACGCCAGCCCCGCGCAACAGTTGCTCGTTGGCGGCATTGACGATGGCGTCCACGTCCAGGGTGGTGATATCGGCCTCGATGATTTCGATTGTGACCATCACTGGGCCTCCACTTCCGAGCGCGGCACGATGCCCCGCCGCACTAGCCACCATAGCAGCATCAGGCCGGGCAGGGCGGCAACCGTGGTGATCAGGAAGAAGCTGACCCAACTGGTATATTCCGCCATCGCCCCGCCCGGCGCCGAAAGGGCGGTGCGGGCCAGGGCCATCAGGGATGACAATAGGGCATATTGCGTTGCCGTATAGGCGACGTTGCACAGGGAAGCCAGATAGGCGACGAAGGCCGCCGTCCCCATGCCGCCGGCGACATTTTCCACCGCGATTGTCACCGCCAGCATGGAAATGTCGTGCCCCACCATGGCCTGAACGGCGAACATCAGATTGGAAAACATCTGCAACAGGCCGCACCACAACAGGCTTTGCATGATGCCGCGCCGGGCTACCAGCAAACCGCCCAGGAAACCGCCCACCAAGGTCGCGCCAAGGCCGAAGATCTTCGAGACGGAAGCGATCTCGGACTTGGAAAAGCCGATCTCCACATAGAACGGCCCGGCCATGATGCCGGCCAGGCTGTCGCCGAATTTGTAGAACACCACGAACAGCAGGATCAAGGCGGCGGCCTGCCAGCCGCCGCGGCGTAGGAATTCCGCGAACGGCTCGAACACCGCATCACGCAGCCATTGCCACGGGTTGACCCGGCCCTCCAGCCGATGCCCCCCCGGTAAGTTCGGTTCCGGGTTCAACAGTATGGTGACGATGCCGACGGCCATCAGCGCGGCCATGGCGGCGTAGACCCAGAACCAGCTAAAGCTTTCGGCCAGGTACAGGGCGCCGGCGCCCGATGCCAGCATGCCGATGCGGTATCCCGCGACGATCATCGCCGCGCCGGCGCCGTACTGCCGCTCTTCCAGAATTTCCACCCGGTAGGCGTCGATCACCACGTCCTGGGAGGCGGAGGCGAAGGTGACGACAAGGGCCCAGACCGCCATCGCCCAGGCGCCGTTGGCGGGATCATTGCTGCCCAGGCCGACGATGCCGATAATCAGGGCGATCTGCGTCAGAATGGCCCAGCCCCGCCGCCGGCCCAGCCAACGGGTCAACAGCGGCAGATGCATCCGGTCGATGAACGGCGCCCAGATGAATTTCAGGGAATAGGGCATGCCGACCATGGCGAACAGACCGATCGCGGTTTTCGAAATGCCCTCTTCGGTCAACCAGATCGACAAAGTGGAAAACGTCAACAACAGCGGCATGCCGGAGGAGAAGCCGAGGAACAGAATGGCGATGACGCGGCGATCGCCATAGACCCTGGCCGCGGCAAGCCAGCCTTGCCTCTCCTGGCTGGCCGTTGCGCTCAAGACGCCTTGGCTTCCGCGGTTGGGATATCAGTCCATTGCGCGATCAGGCGCTGCAATTCCGCCTCTTCGACCGGCTTCGAAATATAGTCGTTCATGCCGGCAAGGGCACAGCGCTGCCTGTCCTCGTCCATGGCCGAGGCGGTCATGGCGATAATCGGAATGGCGGCCTTGGTGCCCTGCAAGGCGCGGATTTCACGGGTTGCCTGCAAACCGTCCATCACCGGCATGTTGACGTCCATTAGGACCAGCGCGAAATTGCCCTGACGCACGGCTTCGACCGCCAGGTGGCCGTTTTCCACGCACTCGGTCTCCAGATCCAGCTTGGCCAGCAACGCCTCCGCCAGCATCTGATTGATGCGGTTGTCCTCGGCCAGTAGAACGCGGGGACGGCTGCCGCTTTCGGCGGCTTTCGTCTCGACGTCATCGCGCGACAGGCGGGAATCCAGCCATTCGCCCTGTTCGCCGTGGGCCCCGGTCAATACCTGCACCAATGTACGTCGGCGAATCGGGCGTACCAGATAATACTCGAAGCCGTCCTGGCGGTATGGTTCCAATTGCTGGTGCTGGTCGACCCGTAACAACAGCACCAGCCGGCAATCCTTTCCCGCGGGGTCGCGCCGCAGGGCCTGCGCCAGTTCGCTGATGGCATCCTGTGTCCAGGCACCGTCAATCAGGACGGCGTCAAAGCGTTCTCCATTCGCCTCCGCATCGGCCAGCGCCCGCAAGCCGCTTTCGGAGGCGCCGCATGCGCTGACGGTTGCACCAAGGGCGTCTAGGCTATCATGGATAATCTGCCGCGACATATCGTTGCCCTCGCACAGCAGAATGCGTTGACCGGCCAGGACGTCGCGGGCCATGGGCTCTTCGGTTGCCTCTTTGTCGATGGCCAGATCGATCATGAACCAGAACATGCTGCCCTCGCCCACGACACTTTCGACGCCGATTTGCCCTTTCATATGCTGGACGATGCGCTGCGATATGGCCAAGCCCAGGCCGGTACCGCCATGGCGGCGGGTGGAACCGGAATCCACCTGGCTGAACTCCTCGAACAGTTTGTCCTGCGCCGCCTCTTCGATGCCGATGCCGGTATCCTTGACCTCGAACAGCAAAACCACGCCCGTGTCGCTTTCATGGGCGACCGAGACGGCGATGATGACGCCGCCCTGGTCCGTGAACTTTATGGCATTGCCGCCCAGATTAAGGATCACCTGGCGCAACCGTCCCGCATCGCCGCAAAGGAATTCAGGGACTTCCGGCGCGAAGGTGGCGCCGATGGCAATGTCCCGCTCGACCGCGCGCGCGGCCAGCAATTCACAGGCCTGCTCGACCGTGTTGATCAGGTTGAAGGGCCGCACTTCCAAGGCCAGCTTGCCGGCCTCGATCTTGGAATAGTCGAGGATGTCGTTGATGATGGCCAGCAGGGCCTCGCCGGATTCATGGACGGCGCTGGCATAGCTGTATTGCTGTTCGGTCAAATCGGTTTCCAGCAGCAGCCGCGCCATGCCCAGGATGCCGTTCATCGGGGTGCGGATTTCATGGCTGACCGTGGCCAGAAAGCTGGATTTGGCGTGATTGGCGGCCTCGGCCTCGTCGCGGGCGCTTTTCAACTGCTCTTCCGCCCGTTTTCCCGTTGTGATGTCCCGGCCGATGGATTGAATTTCCTGGATTTGTCCACGGTCGTCGCGGATGGCGTAGTCGACCCAGGCGATCCAGCGCCAGCCCTCGCGGGTCAGCACTCTTTGGTCGTAGCGAATGCGATAGGGGGGCTCATTCAGGCCGGGTTGCTGGCTTTCAGCGGCGCCAAGGTCTTCTGGGTGAACGTCCGGGGTGAAATGGCTGTCTTCGGCTTCCGTCGGGTCCAGGCCAAACTGTTCGCAAAAGGCACCGTTGACGAAAGTCAGGCGCCCTTCGTTGGTGCGCCGCACGATCAGGGCGTCCTGGGTTTCCACCAGGCCGCGGTAGCGTTCTTCCGATTGCCGTAAATCGGCGTTGGCATCATTCAAGGCTTCGATCGCCAGGGTCAGGCGGTCGGCCATTTCCGAAACCCGCTCCGCTTGGGCGTTCAGACGGCTAAATTTGCGCCGGGTGTCGTAGAACAGGATCGCCAGCACCACCGATATGGTGGTGGCGATCAAGGTCAGGGATTTCGGACCGATATTGTTGCTTGGCTGGCCGCGTAAGGTATCGGCGTTGAACAGCAGGACGACGACGGCCAAGCCGAGACAGACCAACAGCGGGCCGAAATATCTGTTCTGGGCCAGAATTCGCAACAACTTCATCGGCTACGGCCACCTGCGTATCGTCGCCCCCGCCAGATGGCGCCGCTTGATGCGCAACCTGAATCGTCGCCATCATGGCATTTTGCGCCGCGTACAGCAACGCGGGACAAGGTCTGAAATCAGGCTCTAGGCCGCGGTGCGCAGACGGCGATAGCTCAAGGCTTCCGCCACATGGACCCGGTGCACGCCTTTGCTCTGTTCCAAATCCGCCAGGGTGCGGGCGACGCGCAGAACCCGGTGATAGCCACGGGCGGAGAGATGCATGCGTTCGCTGGCCTGGCGCAACAGGGCCCGGCCCGCGTCATCGGGCGTGGCGACGGCTTCCAGCATTTTGCCATCGGCGTGGGCATTCATGCGGACGGTGATTTCCCCACCGTCTTCCGGGGACAGATCATCATAACGGCGGCGCTGCACGGCCCGGGCCCGGGCAACGCGTCCGGCAACCTCCTCGGAGCCTTCCGTGGCGGGTGGCAAATCCAGATCGGCGACCGAGACATTGGGCACCTGGATATGCATGTCGATACGGTCCAACAGGGGTCCGGACAGTTTGCGTTGATAGTCCTCGGCGCATCTCGGGGCCCGGCTGCAGGCCTGTTCCGGATCGCCCAGATGGCCGCAGCGGCACGGGTTCATCGCGGAAATGAACTGAAAGCGGGCCGGGTAGGTGACATGGGCATTGGCGCGGGCGACAACGGCGCGGCCCGATTCGATAGGCTGGCGCAGGCTCTCCAGGACCTGGCGGCCGCATTCGGGCAATTCATCGAGAAACAGCACGCCGCCATGGGCCAGGCTGACCTCTCCCGGCCGGGCCCGGTTGCCGCCGCCGACCATCGCGGCCATGGAGGATGAATGATGTGGATTGCGGAACGGCCTCCGCCGGCGCATGCGGCCATCGCCAAGGTTGCCCGAGAGGGAGGCGATCATCGAGACTTCCAGGGCCTCGCGGGCGTCAAGGGGCGGCAGAATGCCCGGCAGCCGTTCCGCCAGCATGGATTTGCCGGCGCCGGGCGGCCCGATAAACAGCAGGTTATGACCGCCGGCGGCGGCGACCTCCAGGGCCCGCTTGGCGCTTTCCTGGCCCTTGATGTCGGCCAGGTCCAACTGGGCGCCGGTTTCATCCGCCAATTCGGGCTGCGGTTGGGGCAAGACCTGGCTGCCCTTGAAATGATTGATCAAGGTGAGCAGGTTGCCGGGCGCCAGCACCCGTAAATCGCCGGCCCAGGCCGCTTCGCCCCCTTGTTCCCGGGGGCAGATCAGGCCCCGGCCCTGACCCAGGGCATCGACCGCCGCCGGCAGCACACCCGCCACCGGGGTCAGGGCGCCGTCCAGGGACAACTCGCCAACGGCATTGAATTCCGCCAGCTCGTCCATGGGCAACACATCCATGGCCAGTAATAGTCCCAGAGCGATGGGCAGATCGTAATGGCTGCCCTCCTTGGGCAGATCGGCCGGGGCCAGATTGACGGTGATGCGTTTTGGCGGCAGGGCAAGACCGATGGCGCCCAGGGCGCCGCGCACCCGCTCGCGGCTTTCCGCCACCGCCTTGTCGGGCAAGCCGACGACGGTGAAGGCGGGTAGGCCCGAGGCGAGTTGTACCTGTACATCCACCGCCAGGGCCTCGATGCCCAGGAACGCCACTGTACCCACGTGGGCCACCATGCCAAGAAACTCCTGTTTTACGCCCGTTTCGGCCGCCGCGATGCCAATATCGGTTGCATGAAACTATGGCAGAACAGCTTGCTGTCGTCGAGCAAAAAAAGAACAAAACAAAAACAAACCTTGATGAATACACATTGGCCGCCTCGCCGGGCCAAGCCGGCATGGCGGCCGCGATTCGTCCATTAGAAGGACTATGGCGGGGCTAGGCGGTGGTTTCGGCCCGGGGCGGCCATGTGGGTAGGGCCCGGTTTTCCTTGAGGTGTTGTCAGCTTTCGCATGCGGAGGGCATGGGATGGCTTGCGTTCGCGGCAACTTCGGCCATACTGACCACTTGGCAATAACAATCGAAAGGAGGTGATCCAATGTCTAAAGAATTGCGAGCCGTAACGATCGGCCAGGGGATGCATGTTGGACAAAGGGATAGCCTCTCTGTCTCGACCTGACTTCTCGGTTACGTGATCGGTCGTTCATACGGCCCAGTTCACGGAAAGGCGGCTTACGGGCCGCCTTTCTTTTTTGCCTGTTGATTAGGATCGCGCCTGGGGATGGGCCTTGCGATAGACTTCCAGCAAATGATCCGCGTCCACTTCCGTGTAACGCTGGGTGGTGGACAGGCTGGCATGGCCCAGCAATTCCTGGATCGTGCGTAGATCGCCGCCCCCTGATAGCAGGTGCGTGGCGAAGGAATGTCGCAGGGCATGGGGTGTTGCGGTGGCGGGCAAGCCCAGCGCGGCGCGCAGTTTCTGCATTTGCGCGCGGACAATACGCTGGTTCAGCCGCTTTCCCCTGACGCCGAGAAACAGCGGGCCGCCGCCCGGCAGCTCGTAGGGACATAGTGCAAGATATTCGCGCACGGATTGGGCCACGACGGGCAGTACCGGCACCAGGCGCTCCTTGCCGCCCTTGCCCTTGACCATCAAAGCCTCGCCCAGGGGCGCCTGATCGCGGTTTAGATCCAGGGCCTCCGCCACCCGCAGGCCGCAGCCGTAAAGCAGCGTCAACACGGCCACATCGCGCGCCTGGACCCAAGCCTCGTCGGACAGGATCGCCACATCCTCGACCGACCGCACCGCCTCGTTCACGGCCAGGGGCTTGGGCACCCCATGGGGCTGTTTTGGCGTGCGCAGGCCGTGAATGGCGGCGTTGGCGAACATGCCCTGGCGCTCGCAAAACCGGAAAAAGCCACGGACGGCGGATAGCGCCCTGGCCAGGGAGGCGGGCCCCAAGCCGTCGTTTCGGCGCAGGGCGAGGTAGGATCGGAAATCAAGTGTCCGCAGGGCGGCCAGATCGTCAAAGCCGGGCGCCTGGCCCAGATGTTCCGCCATGAAGTCCAGGAAACCGCTCAAGTCCCGGTCGTAGCCGGTCAGGGTATGTTCGGAATATCGCCGTTCCGAGCGCAGCCATTCCCGCCAGCGCCGATGGGCATCGGCAACGTCGGCGCCCCATTGTGGCTTCAGCTCGGCAGATCCAGCCATGTCCTAAACAGCCGCTCCAGCAAACGGGCGAGGAATTGCAGCAGCTCCGTCCCCTGGCCGGCATGGAATTTATCCCCATCCCGGCTGCCCAGGGCCAGCAATCCCGGCGGCGCGCCGGGTGATGGACACAGGCGGATCAATGCCTGACTGCGCACCAGCCCCGCGCTGGGGCCAAAGACCAGATGATCGCCGCCCTGCACCGCCTCCAGACGCGCCGGCGCGCCGGGGCCCAACAGCCCATCGACGCGGCCCTGGGGAATGACATAGACATCGCGCATGGGCGCCTTGGTCGGGCCGTCACCGGCCGCCTCGACGCAAAGGGTCACGGTATCGACGCCCAACAGTTCGATCAGGTCGCGGGTGACGATGTGGATCAAATGCTCGAAGTTGCGCGCGCCCAATAGGGCCAGGGCCGCGGCATGCACCTGATTCTGTGCCGCCAGGTTGGCCCGGCCATTGGCCAGCAATTCATCCTGCGTCTCCTGCAGGCGGGCCACTTCATCGCCCAGGCGCCGGGCCACGATCTGTCCCATGTCCAGCACGTTCTTGCCGTCATGTTTCGCCGCCGGCTGCAGCAGCGGCAACAGGTCCGGGTTCTCGGTTAGGAAATTCGGATTTTCCAGCAGGTAGTCACGCACCGCATCCGCATCCAGGGCGCTGCTGGGCACCCGGCCGCGCAGATTTGGCGATGTGCGCTTTCCGGCCATGATCAGCCCTTGCGATCCAGAATGGTTTGCCCGGTCTTCTGCCAATCCGCCAGGAATGCCTCCAGCCCCTTGTCGGTCAGGCTGTGCTTCGCCAGTTGCTGGATCACATTCGGTGGAATGGTGCAGACATCGGCGCCCAGGCGGGCGGCGTGCAGGACGTGCATGGGCGAACGGATCGAGGCGACCAGCACTTCGGTGCGGATCGAATCGTAATTGGCGTAGATCTCCAAAATCTCGGCGATCAACTGCATGCCATCATGGCCGATATCGTCCAGCCGGCCGACGAAAGGCGAGATGAATGTCGCCCCCGCCTTGGCCGCCAGCAGAGCCTGATTGGCGGAAAAACATAAGGTCACGTTGACCTGGGTGCCATCGCCGCTAAGGGCCTTGCAGGCCTTCAGGCCATCCCATGTCAAAGGCACCTTGACCGCGACATTATCGGCGATCTTGGCCAACGTCCGGCCCTCGGCGACCATGGCCTCGGCCTCGGTCGCGGTGACTTCCGCGCTGACCGGGCCATCGACCAGTTCGCAGATTTCCGCCACCACTTCGAAAAAATCGCGCCCGGTTTTGGCCACCAGGGATGGGTTCGTGGTCACGCCGTCGAGCAGACCCGTCGCCGCCAAATCTCGAATTTCGGCCACATCGGCGGTATCAACAAAAAATTTCATGGCCTGCTCAATCCCATCACCTAGTCAAAATTTTCCTTACCCCCTATCGCCGCTTGTCGCGGGCGGCGGAGACAGGCAAAGTCTAGCCGATGGCAGCCTCCCATACCAGTGAAGCCGAACCGCAATTTGATGAAACGGTGCCGATCCGCCGGGTCCATGTCCTGCTGCCCCTGCCCCTGGCGAGCGGCTACGACTATGCCGTCCCGCCGGAAGAAGACGGTGGCGAATTGATCGCCGCCGGTGACTTCGTCACCGTGCCCCTGGGCCGGCGCGCGGTGGTTGGTGTGGTCTGGGGCGAGGGCTCGGCCGATCCCGATAACGCGGTGGCCGACAGCCGCCTGCGTCCCATCGCGCAACGTTTGCCGGTGCCGGCGATGGCGGAGGTGACCCGCCGCTTTGTCGAATGGCTGGCCGACTATACCTGTGCCGCGCCGGGCGCGGTGCTGCGCATGACGATGTCGGTGCCGGCGGCGTTGGAGGCGCCACGCCCGCGTCTGGCCTACGTTTTGGCCGGCCCGCCCCCCGATCGCATGACCGGGGCCAGGCAGCGCGTGATGGCCGTTCTGGCCGACGGCCAGGCCTTGCCGGCCGTGACGATCGCCGAACTGGCCGCCGTCAGCACAGCGGTGGTTCGTGGTCTGGTCAAGCACGGCACCTTGCAGGAAGTGCAGTTGCCGGCCGAACTGCCGGTGCCGGAACCCGATTGGCGGAAGACGGGAGAGACCTTGAGCGCCGACCAGGCAGCGGCGGCGGCGACCTTGCGGGACAAGGTCGCGGCGGGCGGCTATTCCACCACCCTGCTGGACGGCGTCACCGGTGCCGGCAAGACGGAGGTCTATCTCGAGGCCGTCGCGGCGGCGCTGGCCCAGGGCCGGCAGGTTTTGGTTCTGGTGCCGGAAATCGGCCTGACGGCGCAATGGCTGGAGCGTTTTGAGCGGCGATTCGGTGCCGCGCCCCTGGCCTGGCATTCGGATCTGGGCACGGCCCGGCGGCGTCTGACCTGGCGGGCGGTGGCGCAAGGCCGGGCCCGCGTTGTCGTTGGCGCGCGATCGGCCCTGTTCCTGCCCTATACGGACCTGGGTTTGGTGGTGGTGGACGAGGAACATGACGCCGCCTTCAAGCAGGAGGACGGCGTGATCTATCATGCCCGGGACATGGCGGTGCTGCGGGCTTCCTTGGGCGAAATTCCCATCGTCCTGGTTTCCGCGACCCCCAGCCTGGAAAGCCGGGTCAACGTGGAAGCCGGCCGCTACGACAGCCTGCACCTGCCCAACCGCATCGGCACGGCGGAACTGCCGCAAATCGAGGCCGTGGATATGCGCGGTGAGGCACCGCCCGGCGGCCAATGGCTTTCGGAAACGCTGGTCACGGCCATGAAGGAAACCCTGGAAGCCGGCGAACAGGTGTTGTTGTTCCTGAACCGGCGCGGCTATGCGCCGCTGACCCTGTGCCGCACCTGCGGCCATCGCCTGCAATGCCCCCATTGTACCGCCTGGCTGGTGGAGCATCGTTTCCATGGCCGCCTGCAATGCCATCACTGCGGCTTTACCCTGCGCCAGCCGGAAGCCTGTCCGGAGTGCGAGGCGGAAGGCAGCCTGGTCGCCTGCGGCCCCGGCGTGGAACGCCTGGGCGAGGAGGTGGACAGACTGTTCCCCGACACCCCCCGCATGCTGATCGCCTCGGACACCGTGCGCGGGCCGGAGGCGGCGGCGGAGGCGATCCGCCAGATCGCCGAGGGCGAGGTTTCGCTGATCATCGGCACCCAGATCGTCGCCAAGGGGCATCATTTTCCCATGCTGACCCTGGTCGGCGTGATCGATGCCGACCTGGGCCTGCAGGGCGGCGATCTGCGGGCGGCGGAGCGGACCTATCAGGTGCTGCACCAGGTTGCGGGCCGGGCCGGGCGGGCGCAGCGGCCGGGCCGGGCCCTGTTGCAGACCTATATGCCGGAGCATCCGGTGATGCAGGCGCTGATCTCAGGCGATCGCGACAATTTCATGGCCCAGGAACGTCAAGCCCGCCAGTTCCAGGGCCTGCCGCCCTTCGGCCGTCTGGTCGCCCTGATCGTTTCCGGCCGCAACGAGGCCCAGGTGATCGACACCGCCCGCGGCCTGGGCCGTGCCGCGCCCCGGCAGACGGAGGTCGAAGTCCTCGGCCCCGCGCCGGCGCCCTTAAGTCTGCTGCGCGGCCGCTTCCGCCAGCGACTGTTGCTGAAATGCCAACGCGGCCTCAACGCCTCCGCCCTGGCCCGAGCCTGGGTCGATCAGGTCGATATCCCCAACCAGGTCCGCGTCGCCATCGACGTGGACCCGTATAGTTTTATGTAGCATTCCGTGTGATATATCGTTCAAACCCGCAATGGAAATTGCCTGGGGAGCTTCCGCTCGTGCGACGGGGTATCGGAGAAATGCCAAGACACCGCCTCCGTGGTCTTTCTCAGAGCGGTCATTTTGGAAATTCCCGCGACAGGGCTATCGTCGATAAAGACTTGGAATTTGAATGTCCGATAGGGGATGTATCGATTGGCTTGCACCGAAGTTTGCGGTGGCCCCATCTCTATCCCTCCCCGAATTTACGATTGGTTGACCATTTGCTGAATGCGCAGGATGACGAATTCGGCCGGCTTGGCGGCCGCAAACCCGACCTCCACGATGACCCTGCCGGTGTCGATGTCGTCCTGGGTCATTGTCTCACCGAGACCGCAGCGCACAAAATAGGCGTCCGATGCCGTCGTCCCCTGGAGCGCGCCTGCGCGGAACAACGTATCCATGAAATTGCCGATGCTGGCACGAAGGGCCAGCCAAAGGGCAATGGTGTTGGGTTCGAAGGCGGCCGACTGGATACCGTTGCGTATGCTTGATTTGATCATGATCGCTGTCCGCCGGACCGGAAGATGGCGCCACTGCGGTTCCGTCCTGGTTGCCGACGTGCGCGCGCCCCAGAGCACTTTGCCAACCCTGGGCAGGGTCCGAATGGCGTTGATGCCGAGAGGATTTAAGATGTCCTGGACGATATCGCCGACAATGACGGTTGTGCCGCTGATGCCGGTGATATCGGCCGTGGTTCCCGCCGGCGCCTTCCACACACCGTGCAAAATGTCGGTGCGGGCCCAAATGCCGGCGGCGAATGCGGAGGGTGGTACGTTGATGGTCTCCGGCTCTGAACTTGATCCGTCGTTTGCATCGTAGAGCGGGTTGGCGACTGTCATCCAAGGATAGTACAGGGCAGCGTAACTGGACGGCGCCAGGCCGAGCGCTTCGTAGTCGGCGTCCGCTTTGATTTCCACGCTCTCGGCGATATCGACGATCACCATCCGGTCCTGCATTTCGGTGCAATGCTCGATCGCCGCGTCGATGATGGTTTTGGCCGTAACGCTGCCGTTATCAGAGGCTTCGCTATTAGGGGGAGGCAGCAAGGCAATGCCTGGCAGCAATAGGATATTGATGTCACCTTTCGTTCTCAGCTCGGCAAAGGCATTGCTAAATTGCACCGGCGAGCCGGCCGGCATGCGCTTGGTGTAGGCGCTGACGCCGCCATTGGAGAAGAACGCCTGGACCGCCATGCCGAACGCGTCGTAGAGCGCGTCCTCACCGTATGCGGCGACATAGTCCGTTATGCTGTTGATTAGCCGCAACACGTTGTCGCCGGAGCTATCGACTTCGCCAATCAAGCAAGCAGTCGACGTGCCCGCCGCCGTGACCGGATACGTGCCGTACTCTAATTCCTCTACATAGACACCCGGATCTCTGAGATGCATTTGACCTCCCCATCGGCCTGTTGCTGCAGAGACTTTCGTGGCCATTTCGTCCTGCATTCAGAACCGCATAGCAGCACTACAATCGGTGTTTCCACGATACTCCCCGGAAAACCTCAAGGCTGGCGGAAATCATACCACCGTACCAGCGTCGAGGGAACGGGATCATCCTCGACGCCACCCTATGGCCTGAAAGCGGCGCCACTTTGGAAATAAAGCCGCACCGTCCGACTCTTGTGGCGAACGACAGCCGGCTTTAGCGCGCCTTCCCAATCATTGGCGCAGGGGCTGCGCTTCCGGCAGGATCACCGCCTGGGCGACCAGCATGCGGTCCTGGTTTGGGTCGTAGGTGCAGGATGGGGAGCCGTACAGGACGTAGCCTTCCGCCAGGGCGTCCGAGACCCGGACACAGAAGGCATGGTCGTCGGTGCCGGTTAGCAGACGATAGGCTGGCCTTTCATTGTCGGACATGGACGCCTCCTAATCCGCGCGCTAATCCGCGAAGGGGTCTTTCACCAAGATCGTGTCCTCGCGCTCCGGCGAGGTCGAGAGCAGGGCCACGGGCGCGCCGATCAACTCCTCGATGCGGACGATGTATTTGATCGTCGTGGCCGGCAGATCGGCCCAGCTGCGGGCGCCTTGGGTGCTTTCCGTCCAGCCCTCGAAAACTTCGTAGACTGGTTCAATGCGGGCCTGGCGGCTCATCTCCGCCGGCAGATAGTCCACTTCCATGCCGTCGATCCGGTAGCGGGTGCAGACCTTGATCTCCGGCATGCCGTCCAACACATCCAACTTGGTCAGGGCGATGCCGGTGATGCCGCCGACCTTGATGGCCTGGCGCACCATCACCGCATCAAACCAGCCGCAGCGGCGGGAACGGCCGGTCACGGTGCCGAATTCCTTGCCCCGCTCGCCCAGGCCCCGGCCCACGTCATCCAGCAGTTCGGTGGGAAACGGCCCTTCGCCGACGCGGGTGGTGTAGGCCTTGGTAATGCCCAGAACATAGTCGATGGCGTCGACGCCGATGCCGGCACCGGCACCGACCTGGCCGGCCAGGGTGTTGGACGAAGTGACGTAAGGATAGGTGCCGTGATCGATATCCAGCATGGCGGCCTGGGCGCCCTCGAACAGAATACGGCTGCCGGCCCGCCGCGCCTCGTCCAGATCACGCCAGACGTTGGAGGCGAAAGGCAGGATTTTCGGTGCGATCTCAAGCAGCTTCTCAAGCAGATCAGCGCCGTCCACCTCCCGCTGGCCCAGGCCCCGGCGCAGGGCATTATGATGCAGCAACAAGTTTTCAATCTTGTCCGGCAGCGTATCCGGCTCGGTCAGGTCACAGACGCGGATCGCCCGGCGGCCGATCTTGTCTTCATAGGCCGGGCCGATGCCGCGGCGGGTGGTACCTATGCGGCGTCCGGTATTGGCATCTTCGCGGATCGCGTCCAGTTCGCTGTGCAGCGGCAGAATAAGCGAAGCGTTCATCGCCAGACGCAGGGAGCTCGGCGTGATCTCCACGCCCTGTTCCTGCAGCCGTTCCATTTCCGAAAGCAGGGCCCAGGGATCAACGACGACGCCGTTGCCGATGATCGACAGCTTGCCCTTGCGCACCATGCCCGAGGGCAGCAGGCTCAGCTTGTAGACTTCGCCGTCGATGACCAGGGTATGGCCGGCGTTATGGCCGCCCTGAAAACGCACCACGACCGAGGCCCGCTCCGACAGCCAATCGACGATCTTGCCCTTGCCCTCGTCACCCCACTGGGCGCCCACTACCGCTACATTCGCCATGTTTTTTTACCGATCCAAACTAGAAGTTGGAGAAAATCAGGACAGCGCGGCGGGTTCACCGCCACGCAAGATATGATCGCAGGCCAGCCGCCGGGCCTCGGCCTCCGGTTCCGCCCCATTGTCCAGGCCCTGTACGGTGATCCAGCCCGTTGCTCGCAGTTGCCGGGCCTTCTCCGCCAGCGTGCCAAAGGGCAGATAAAGCCGCTTCGGTGTCTCCTGCGCTGGAATGGCCCGCATCAGACTATCCAGATAGAGGGTAAAGCCGATGGCGGTTTCGCCGCTGGCCAGGGGATAGCGTCCGCCCCGGCCCAGCTCGCCCCGGACCCCCTCGGCGAACAGGCTGAAGCTGATCCCGGTCTGGTATTCGAAACCGCGGCTCTCACCGGGGTCGATGGTTAGGGTCAAACCGCCGTTGTCCTTGTTCAGCCAGGCCACCAGATCCGCCAGATGATCACACAACGCACGCGCCGGGGCCGGCAGATCAAGGCCGGCAAGACGTTCGATCGCACTGTCCGCCGGACCGGCGGCGCGCATCAGATCGCCCAGTTGCTGCCGAACCTCCGGGGCCAGCGTATCGATCGCGGCGCCATCGCGGGCGTCCAGGGCCTGCCGGGCCGCCTCGCCCTCGGCGCCTTTCAGGCCAAGGGATTGGGTCAACAGCGGCACCAACGAGGGCACGGTCAGATCGACGGACAGGCCCTCCACGCCCAGGGTCTGCAACGCTTCCGCCGCCAGCAACACCACCTCGGCATCGCCGGGCACGCCGTCGGCGCCGATCAATTCGACACCGGCCTGGGCATATTGCCGTTCCGGGCGCAACTGGCTGCCGCGTACCCGCAAAACCTGGCCCGCATAACACAGCCGCAGGGGCCGGGGCGCCTCGCGCAGCCGGGTCGCGGCGATCCGGGCGACCTGTGTCGTCATATCGGCCCGCAGGCCCATCATCCGCTGCGAAATCGGATCCATCAGGCGGAACATATGGCGCGCGACACCGGCGCCGGGGCCTGCCAGCAGGCTCTCTTCGAACTCGATCAGGGGCGGCTTGACCCGTTCATAGCCCTGCGCCTCGAACTGCGCCACCAGACGCTCGATAGACAGCGCCTCATGCCCGGCAAAGGGGGGCAGATCGTCGTGCAGGCCTTCGGGCAGCAGTGCCAGTTCAGCGTAATCAGTCATGATCGCAACGAGGATTAAGTCGCCTGAAAATTGAGAAGCTAGAAGTTTAGAGCTTGCGCCTGCCCTACATGGGGCAAGGCACGGACCGCCGTCAAGACCGCATCGTCAATGGGCTGGTCGGTGCCGATCAGGGCGATGGCATCGCCGCCCTCTTCCGAGCGGCCCAGATGGAAGGTCGCCACATTAACGCCGCCATCGCCCAGCACCGTGCCCAGGGCGCCGATCAGGCCCGGCTTGTCCTCGTTGGTGATGTAAAGCATATGCTTGACCAGTTCCGCCTCCAGCTTGATGCCCTTGACCTGGACGATGCGGGGCCGGTTATCGGCGAACAGGGTACCGGCCACGTCGCGGCTTTGCGCTTCCGTGGTCACCGAGATGCGGATCAAGGTTTGATAATCGCCGGTGCCTTCATCACGGGTTTCGCGAACCTCAATGCCACGCTCCTTGGCCACCACCGGGGCATTGATCATATTCACGTTGGCGATCAGGGGCCGTAACAGCCCTTCCAGCACGATCGCCGTCAAGGGCCGGGTGTTGAGGCTGGCAACGTGGCCCTGAAATTCAATATGCACCGATTTCAGGGCGTGCTGGGTCAATTGGCCGGCGAAGCTGCCCAACTCCCGCGCCAGGTTGAAGTAAGGGCGCAAACGCGGTGCTTCCTCGGCCGAGACAGAGGCCATGTTGAGCGCGTTGGAGATCGCCCCGGTCAACAGATAGTCGGACATCTGCTCCGCGACCTGGACCGCCACGTTGACCTGCGCCTCGGTGGTGGAGGCGCCCAGATGGGGTGTTGCAACCACGGCCTCGCTGCCGAACAGGGCGTTTTCCTTGGCCGGTTCGGACGAAAACACATCGACCGCCGCGCCCGCGACCTGGCCGGCGTCGATGGCGGCGCGCAGATCCTCCTCGACCAACAGCCCGCCACGGGCGCAGTTGATAATGCGTACGCCGGGCTTCATCTTGGCGATGCTCTCGGCATTGATGATGCCGCGCGTGGCATCGTTCAGCGGCGTATGCAGGGTAATGAAATCGGCCCTGGCCAGCAGGCCGTCCAGATCGACCCGTTCCACGCCCAGATCGATGGCGCGTTCCTCGGTCAGATAGGGGTCATAGGCCACGACGCGCATTTTCAGGCCGATGGCCCGGTCGCAGACAATGGCGCCGATGTTGCCGCAACCGATGACGCCCAAAACCTTGCCGTAAAGTTCCACGCCCATGAAGCGGTTCTTTTCCCACTTGCCGTCGTGGGTCGAACGGTCGGCGGCGGGGATCTGCCGGGCCAGGGCCATCATCATGGAAATGGCGTGCTCGGCGGTGGTGATGGAATTGCCGAACGGCGTATTCATGACGCAGACGCCCTGGGCCGTCGCGGCCTCCTGATCGATGTTGTCGACGCCGATACCGGCCCGGCCAATGACCTTCAACTGGCCCTTCGCGGCCGCCAGGACATCCGCCGTTACCGTGGTGGCGGAGCGGATCGCCAGGCCGTCGTACTGATCGATAATCTCGGCCAAACCCTCCGGCGTCAGCCCGGGCTTTTCATCGACCTCCACGCCACGGTCACGAAACACCTCCGCCGCGCGCGGGCTCATCTTGTCGGAAATAAGTACCTTCACCATTATGCGAGCGCGTCCTTACCGCTGTTTCGTCCCGGCCCTCATGCGGCCGGGGAAAAATTTGCTTTTACTTCGCCAAAGGCCCAGTCCAGCCAAGGCGTCAGGTCTTCCAGATCGGCTTGTTCGACCGTTGCGCCGCACCAGATGCGCAGGCCCGTCGGGGCATCGCGGTGGCCGCCGATATCAAGGGCGGCGCCCTCTTCTTCCAGCAGCGCGACAAGCTGTTTCGCGACCGCGTTGCCGTCGCTATCGGAAAGTCCGGTAAACCAGTCATCGACAATTGATAGGCAGACGGAGGTCGTGGAACGGTTGGCTTCGTCTCTGGCGACATAGTCGATCCACGGCGTCCTGGCGACCCAGTCGGTAAGCACGCCGGCATTACGGTTGACCCGGTCGATCAAGGCCGGCAGACCGCCGACTGATTTGGCCCAGGCCAGAGTGTCGAGATAATCCTCGACACACAGCATTGACGGCGTGTTGATGGTTTCACCCCTGAATGGCCCTTCCGACAGCTTGCCGCCCTTGGTCAGGCGGAAAATCTTTGGCAGGGGCCAGGGCGGGGTGTGGCTTTCCAGACGTTCCACGGCGCGGGGGCCGAGGATCAGCATGCCATGGGCCGCTTCGCCGCCCAGCACCTTTTGCCAACTGAAGGTCACCACATCCAGCTTTTGCCAGGGCAGTTCCATGGCGAAGGCGGCGGAGGTGGCATCACAGATCGTCAGGCCGGTGCGGTCGTCGGGAATCCAATCCCCATGGGGCAGGCGCACACCGGATGTGGTGCCATTCCAGCAGAACACCACATCGCGTTCGAAATCCACTTGGTCGAGATCCGGCAGCAGGCCATAATCCGCCTCCAACAGGCGGGCATCATCCAGCTTCAATTGCTTGTTGATATCCGTCGCCCAGCCGGCGCCGAAACTTTCCCATGCCATCACATCGACGCCGCGCGCGCCCAGCAGGGACCACAGGGCCATTTCCACCGCGCCGGTGTCGGACGCCGGTACGATGGCGATGCGGTAATCGTCCGGTACGCCCAGAATTTCGCGGGTGCCCTCAATCGCCGCCGACAGCCGCGCCTTGCCTTCGGCGGAGCGGTGGGACCGGCCCAGGGAGGCATTGGCCAGGGCGGCCGGCGTCCAGCCCGGGCGCTTGGCGCAGGGGCCGGAGGAGAAGTTGGGCATGGCAGGCTTGCGGTTCGGCTGCATGGCGCCAGATCCTTACTAGAATAGCCGCAAAAATTGGTCGCGGTGCTGGGTCTTGATTTTGGGCGGAGGCGGAGTTTACGTGCGCATCCGGCCCTGTCAACAGTGTTTTGCCGCACTGCAACATAAGGTCGCATTGGAGTTCGTATTTGACTTGACCGAGTTGGTCTGTTTCAGATGCGGGCGTCCTCAATAAATCCCGGAAATTCATGATGATTCCCTGCCAGCGCCATTTGTTCGACATCCCCGAGGAAGTTGCCTATTTCAACTGTGCCTACATGTCCCCCTTGATGAAAAAGGTTGTCGCGGCGGGGCAGGAAGCGGTGGCATTGAAGGCGCAGCCGTGGCGGATCAGCCCGCCGGATTTCTTCTCCACGCCGGAGCGGGCGCGCGAGCTGTTCGCCCGGTTGATCAATGCCCAGGCGGATGATATCGCGATCATTCCCGCCTGCAGCTACGGCACCGCGATAGCGGCGCAGAATTTGCCCGTTGGCAAGGGCCAGGAAATGCTGGTGCTGCAGGATCAGTTCCCTTCCAACGTCTATCCCTGGCGCGAACTGGCGGCTGACCGGGAGGCCGAGATCGTCACCATTCCCCGTGGCGGCAACGACGGCTGGACACCGCGCATTCTGGACGCCATCGGCGGCAATACCGCCATTGTCGCCCTGCCGCACTGCCACTGGACCGACGGCAGCCTGATTAATCTGGAAGCGGTCGGCCGGCGTTGCCGCGAGGTTGGTGCCGCCCTGGTGGTCGATCTGACCCAGTCCATCGCCGCTTTGCCCTTTGATGTCACGCAGATCCAACCGGATTTCGCCGTGGCTGCGGGCTACAAATGGTTGATGGGCCCCTACACCCTGGGCTTCGTCTACGTCGCGCCGCAGCACCGGGATGGGCGGCCCCTGGAACATAATTGGATCGCCCGCCAGGGCAGCGAGGATTTCGCCGGTCTGGTGGATTATAAGTCAGATTTCCAGCCTGGCGCGCGGCGTTTTGACATGGGCGAGGGGGCCAACTTCACGGCCCTGCCCATGGCGGTCACGGCGATGCAGCAGCTATTGGATTGGGGGGTGGAAGAGATCCAGGAAACCCTGTCGGCGATGACCGGGACGATTGCCGCGCGCGCCGCGCCCCTGGGCCTGTCCGCCTCCGACCCGACGATGCGGGCCGGGCATTTCCTGGGCCTTGGCTTTCCTGGCGAGGTGCCCGCCGGTCTGCCCGAACGCCTGGGCCAGGAAGGCGTCTATGTTTCTGTCCGCGGACAGTCCATGCGGGTTACGCCGCATCTCTACAACAACGAGGCGGATATGGATCGGCTGATCAATGTATTGGCCGCCGCGCTGTAAATTCGCCTGTGCCACACTGTTGATACTGGGAAACAATATTGTTCGTTAACGTCGTATTGTCACCGTGAGGTCAACCACCTAGATTTTGTGCAACAACGCAATTCAAAGTAGGAGTTTAGTTCATGTCTGAAGCCGTTATCGCCCAGCCGTTCCCGTATATGCAGGAGTTACAGGCGGACAAGGATTACTATTGGTGCACATGCGGCAAGAGCGCCAAGCAACCGTTCTGTGACGGTGCCCATAAGGAAGAGGGCGCCTTCACACCGCTAAAGTTCCAGGTCGAGGAGACCAAGAACTACGCCCTGTGCGGCTGCCGGCGCAACGATGGCAAGCCTTTCTGCAACGGCGCGCACAAGAACTTATAGGCAGTCCTTCTTCGCGGAGTCCGAAACCTCCGGCTATTCTTCCCTGGCCAGGCGCGTTTCGATAATCTTGACGAAGGCCGAGGAACCCAAGGCCAAGGCAGTGTCGTCGAAGTCGTAGCTGGGGTTGTGCACCTGCACGGCGCCTTCGTAGCCATTGCCGATGTTGAAATAGGCTCCGGGCACCTTTTGCAGCATCCAGGAGAAATCCTCCGACGCCATGATCAAGGGGCCATTGCGGTCCATGTTCTCTTCCCCGACCATTTCCGAGATTACGTCGGACACAAAGGCGGCCTCGCTGGGTGTATTGACCGTGGGCGCGAAGAGATAGCGGAAGTCAAACTCCGCCTTGGCGCCCATGCTGGCCGCGACGCCTTCGATGGTGCGGCGCATGTTGTTCTCCACCGTGGCCATGGCCTTTTCCGAGAAGCTGCGCACGGTGCCCGCCAGATGTGCCGTTTGCGGGATTACGTTGTAGGCATCGCCGGCATGCATTTGGGTAATCGAAAGCACCGCCGTCTCGTTCGATGAAAGATTCCGCGAGACGATGGTCTGCAGGGCGGTGATGATCTGGGCCGCGACAACGACCGGGTCGACGCCGCTTTCGGGCCGCGCGCCATGGGCGCCGACGCCTTCGATATTGATGTCGAAAAAGCCGCCCCCCGCCATCATCGGCCCGGGCCGCACGGCGAACTTGCCCACTTCCAGGTTCTTGCGGTTATGCATGCCGAAAATCACGTCGCAGGGGAATTGTTCGAACAGGCCGTCCTCAATCATCGCCCTGGCCCCGCCGATGCCTTCCTCGGCCGGTTGAAAGATGAAGTGCACCTGGCCGTCGAAATCCATGGTCTCGGCCAGATAGCGCGCCGCGCCCAGCAGCATGGTGGTGTGGCCATCATGGCCGCAGGCATGCATCTTGCCATCGTAAGTGGAGCGGTGCGCGAAATCGTTGGCTTCATGCATGGGCAGGGCATCCATATCAGCCCGCAGGCCGACCGAACGGGTCGAATTGCCGACCCGCAAGGTACCGACGACACCGGTTTTGCCCAGACCGCGGTGCACTTCACAGCCATAGCCGGCCAGCTTTTCCGCCACCAGGTCCGAGGTTCGGGTCTCTTCAAAACCCAGTTCCGGATGGGCATGAATGTCGCGCCGGATTTCCGTCAGCTCGGATTGCCATTCCGCAATTCGTTCAATACTGCCCGCAATGCTGTCGCTTTGTTTGTTCATCTTGTGATCGAACCCCATTTGAGACGCTTGAAGTTCGACCATAGAGGATTGCAATAGCGGCGTCGAATATCCCGGCGGCTTATTTCGGCTTCAGCTTGAAATTGATCGTCAGCCACAGCTTGCTGATGTCGCTGGCCACGCTGTCGGCGTCATAGTCGGCGTATTGCAGACTGAACGTGACCGGGCCCATGTCCGAGACCGGTCCCAAATTCTTGCCGAAGGTCTTGGCGATGCCCAGGTTCCATTCATTGCCGTAATCGGTGCTGCCGTCGTCATCGCTGAATTTGTGATAGGCGCCGAACAGCTTGATGCCGCCGACCCCGCCGATCTTCGGCAGGGTGGTCTTCACCTTGCCATACAGATCCCGCAACCCGCCCGTCGGCGTGGCCAGGTACTGATCGGTGACGCCGTTGAATTTGTGCAGGGTCGCGAGCGGCGTCCTGAACGCCTGGGCGCCGTTGCCATCCAGCTGTTCGTACCCGACGCTGAAACGCCAGGGGCCGTGGCCCAGGCCCGGTTCAGCGTTGTAGTACCACAGGTCAAAGTCGGCGGCATTGTTGCCGTGATCGTCCTGGCGCACAACGGCGCCGGCGAAATAGGCGGTGATATCGTCGTTCAGTTTCCGCTTGGCATTTAACAGGGCGCCGTAGCTGGCGGTGGAGTTGGCGGCGAGGGCGGCCCGGTCATAGTCCAGGAACAGTGCGAACGGCGTCACCACCACCGGTTTGAAACCACTGTACCGGGCCCGCAGTCCATGGCCTTTCAGGCCAAGCCGGCCGGCGGCGGAATCGCGGCCGAAGATCCGGTGCACCTCGTCGATGAACAGATATTCCAGTTGCGTGTCCGGCAGGGCGGTGGTGCTCAGGCGCGCGGCATCGAAGGTCTGTTCGTTCTGGCGGAAGCCCACGTTGCCGACAAAGCGCGCGTTGTCCCAGATCACCCGCTGGCGGCCAAGCTTGACATTGCTGTTGGGGATAACGCCGTCGGCGACCAGGTAGAGCTGATTGACGGCGAAGTCGTCCGGGTCGGCGACCACGGGATAGACGGCCTTGCCGTTGATCGTGTCGTTAAACCGGCGCCCACCGATATGCTCGATCCATTCCACATCGAAGGCGCCGCCGATACCCATGACGCGGCCGGTTTCGTAGCCGGCGCGGACACGCAGGGTCTGTGCGGCGGCATCCTTGGCGCGGCCGCTTTGATCCACCTGTTCCAGGCGGTAACGGGCGTTCAGGACCGGCTTGCCGCCATCGATCAGCGCTTTCAGATCGTCCGCCAAGGGAGCGGCGGCGGAAATGGACGCCAATGTCAGGCCGGCGACAATTGACTTCAATGCCGTCGATATGGGGCGGGGTTGGCGAGGGACTTCGGTACAAAGCATGGACATGACAAACCTCTAGCAAGTTGCGAGGTTCAATATGACCAATTGCTAATTAGCCTGCCTTGACCGGGCTCAAGTCTCGTCGGCTGGGAAGGTTCACCCCGGGCTACGGCATCATCGGTAGGCTCAGGGGCGCGATGTCGAGGCTGCTGCGCCCGGCATGGTCCCGCTCCGCCACGCCGGCTTCCATGCGGGTCTGGGCCGCCGCCAGACGGTCCGCCGCGCCGGCGCGGTCCAGGGTGATGACTTCGTGGTCCCGCACCACTTGCCGGCCATCAATGTAAACATCCCGAACGGCCCGCTCGGCGGCGTGGTGGACCAGGCCGACCAATGGATCGCGCACCGGCATCATCACCGGGTTGGTCAGATCGAGGACCGCCAGATCCGCCTTGGCGCCCACCGCCAGCTTGCCGATATCGTCGCGCATCAGGGCCTGGGCGCCGCCGACCGTTCCGGCATGGAAGACATCCGAGGTCGAGGCGGCATGGCCGTCGTGGCTGGCGACGCGGGCCAGGATGGCGGCCGAGCGCATATCCTCGAGCATGTTGTGGGGGATGGTATCGGTGCCGATGCCGAGCACGACGCCGGCCTCGCGGTAGCGCTGGAAATTTTCGAGCACCGGGCCATAGCGCATGAACGGCGTCGGGCAATGGGCGATCGCCGTCTGGCTGTCACCGAGCAATTTGAGGTCGCTTTTGGTATGCCAGCGGATCCAGGAATTGTCGTCGATGAAAATGGCGTGGGCGATAATCGTGCCCTTGCCCAGCAGGCCATGCTCCGCCAGGAACTGGATCGGTGTCATGCCGTGGCGTTGCACCATGATGTTGAACTCGACCACCGCCTGGGCCGCGTGTGTGGTCCAGGGGATGCCGCGCTCCATGGCCGCGGCGTGGCTTTCCACCAGAATTTCGGGCGTATTGTTTTCGATCTGGCTGGGCGAAACCATGCCCGAGAAGCGCCCCGAGGGATGGGCCCTGAAGCTATCGATGATATCAAGGGCGGCCTGGAAATCGCGCTCGCCCTTGGCGATATCCTCGACGAAGCCAAGCTCGTGGCCATTGGGCAGGCGCCAGCTAGCTGTATTGAAACCGGGCGCGGCATACATGCGCAGGCCGCTGCGCTCCATCACCTCGAGCCAGCCCGGATAGGGAAAGGTAACATCGACCAGCGTGGTGACACCGCTCAACATCAGGTCCGAATAGGACACCTCGGCACCGTATTTCAGGTCGTCGGGATCGGCGCGGTAGGCGCAGGAACGCTCGTACAGGCCGGTCATATAGTGCGCGCGGACGCTATGGTCCTCGCGGATGCCGCGATACAGCACCTCGGTACAGGGGTGGGAGTGGATATCGACCAGGCCGGGGATCAGGCATTTGCCTTTGCCCTCAATGACCTCGTCGCTATCGCCGTCATAACCACGGCCGACAAAGGTAATCTGATTGTCCGCGAAGACCAGATCACCGTCTTTCAGATAGGCATGTCTGCCCTGGCTCTCGTCCCAGGCAACAATCCAATCGACATTCTTGAAATGGGTCGTCGTCATTGCGCCTCTCCCTTCGGTTCGCAACATGTGCCGTAATTGGGCAAGCAGCAAGCCAAAACGAGGGCATGGGCAGGTCACAAGCAGGAATGTTATTGCCCAGGCTCGGCACATGAGCGACAAGAGAGCCCTGGCCGATGCCAAGCTGCAAGGAACGGAAAAACATGGACATGGACAAGATCCGCGCCGAGACGCCGGGCGCTGAAAAAGTTATTCATCTGAACAACTGCGGCGCCGGGCTGATGCCACAGCCGGTGCTGGATGCTTTGATCGATCATCTGCGCCTGGAGGCCGAGATCGGCGGCTACGAAGCCGAGGCGGCGGCGGCGGATGCCCTGGACAACACCTATGGTGCGATTTCCCGCTTGCTGAATTGCGGCAAGGACGAGATCGCCGTGGTGGAGAATGCCACCGTGGCCTGGGACATGGCCTTTTATGGCCTGACCATGGCGCCGGGTGACGTGGTGCTGACGGCGGTGTCGGAATACGCCTCCAACTATATCGCCTATCTGCAACGGGCGGAGCGCGATGGTATCGAGGTCCGCGTGGTGCCCAACGACAACGCCGGGCAAACCGATGCCGCCGCCCTGGCCAATATGATCGACGACCGGGTCAAGCTGATCTCCATCACCCATGTGCCCACCAACGGCGGCCTGATCAACCCCGCCGCTGCCATTGGCCGCGTGGCCCGTGACGCGGGCGTGCCCTATTTGCTGGATGCCTGTCAGTCCGCTGGCCAGATCCCCCTGGATGTGGAAGCCATCGGCTGCGACATGCTATCGGCGACGGGACGCAAATTCCTGCGCGGCCCGCGCGGCACCGGTTTCCTGTATGTCCGGAGTGGCATGCTAGATCGCCTCGACCCACCCTTCCTGGATCTGCACGCAGCGACCTGGACGGCGCCTGAACAATACGAAATGCTGCCAAATGCACGGCGTTTCGAAAACTGGGAAAACTATGTCGCCGGCAAGATCGGTCTGGGCGTCGCCGTGGATTACGCCCTGAATATCGGCCTGGATGCCATCGCCCGGCGGGTGCGGGGCCTGGCCGACGATTTGCGCGCCCGCATGTCGGCACTGCCTGGAATTACGGTGCAGGATCTCGGCGTGGAAAAGTCCGGCATCATCAGTTTCTCGGTCGCCGGCACGCCCGCCGATCAGGTTGTGGCGAAGATGTCGGCGGCGGGCATCAGCATTTCGGTTTCTTCGGAGCATTCAACCATGCAGGACATGCATCATCGCGGCATCAAGCTGATGAACCGCATGGGCGTGCATTATTATAATACGGAAGCGGAGATCGACCGCTTCATGGACTGCCTGGAAGCTATTTGACCTTGAGCCCCTGCGCCTTGAGCCGGGCCATGGCGGCGGCGGCCACGGCGGCGCCGTTCTTCTGCCCCCAGACCACGCCGGCCTGACGCCCGCCGGTCAGGATCGCGGTTGCCGCGCCGCGGAGTTTCTGCCCAACGGGGGAGGCGTAGAAGGCCAGAAGGTCATCGATCTCGGCCGGCGTGAAGATTTTGGCGTAGACATCGACAATCAGGTCGAGAAACTGGCCGCGCCGGGCCGACAATTCAGCGGCGAAGGCATCCACGTAGGCATCGGCGACCTTGTTCGAAACGCCGGGATGGCCTTTCAGAAAGCTTTCCCGCACCACGGGGCGCTGCTTGTCGATCACCGCGTCGACCACGGTGGCGGCGCCGTCCAGTTCGATCAATTGGCGGATCTTGTCCCTTGTACTTTGGCCCGCCTGCGCCGGCAGAATAATGAGCACAAGGGCGAGGGCCGACAGGACGGTGGTGAAGCGTTGCATCTTTATCCTCACGGGCTGAATAGGAATTCCGAACGAGGCCTTAGAATCACACTGCCCGGTTCAGGTCAAGGCTCGTGTCCTGGTTCAGGGCGCGTTGCTTCGGCCCGCCGCCTGACGTACCGTTGTCGCGGCTGGAGAAGGGATATCAGACATGCCGATTTCGCATCTGGAACATATTCTGATCGTCGCCGACGACGTCGATGCGACCACGGCCTGGTACGTGGATGTATTGGGTTTCCGTATGGGCGATCACCCGGATTTCGGGGTACCGGTCAATTGGCTCTATCTCGGCGGCGGCGACGTCATTCACATTGCCCAGGCCCCCATGGACGGCGGCGCGAAACCGGTCAATACGCCAAGCCGGGAGGATATCGCCCGCGGCGGCCGCCCGATCCACCATATCGCCTTCCGCGCCGGCGGCCTGGCCGAGACCATGGCGCACCTGAAATCCATGGATGTGGAATTCATTGAACAGCAGGCCGGGGGACAAAATCTCTATCAACTTTTCATGCAGGATCCGAACGGCATCACGGTGGAGCTCAATTTTCCCGCCGATGAAGCCGTCGATCTGGACGCGCCAAAGCTGGCGCTGGCACTCAATAACGGGAGGTAGCGGCGGATGACGGAGCAGGACAAAACAGCGTATCTGGCCGCCTTCTCCAAGGCCTTCAACGGCAATGACGTGGCGGCAACGGCGGAGATGGTGACGGATGATTTTGTCTGGGTCTTCTACGAGGGCCCCGACAGCCCGGACGGCCGCATCCTGCGCGGCCCGGCGGCGGCCTGTGCCGCCGTGGTCGAACGGTCGGAACAACTGAAGGTGCCGATCCGGTTCATCGAAGTCGAACAGTATGACTGCGGCGACCGCATTTTCGCCACCTACCGGGCCCAGGGCGAGTTCCATGCCACCGGTCCCTTCGATGTGCGCGCGGTGGATATCTATACGTTCAGGGACGGCAAACTTGCCTCCAAGGACACATATTGGAAGAAGATTTCGGATTGAGCCAACGGCCCGGCGGGGCCATATTGAATTCATGGCTATCTTGAAAATTGCCCGCATGGGCCACCCAGTCCTGCGCCGGTCCGCTGATGCCGTCGCCGATCCGACGGCGCCGGAAATCCGCGCCCTGGCCAGTGATATGTTGGAGACCATGGTCGATGCGCCGGGCGTTGGCCTGGCCGCGCCTCAGGTGCATGTGCCGCTGCGCATGGTCATCTTCCGCGTGCCCTTGACCGAGGCCGATGGCCTGGCCGATGGCGAGCCGCCGCTGACCGTCCTGATCAATCCGACCCTCGAACCCGAAGGCGAAGAGACCGAGGAAAATTGGGAGGGCTGTTTGTCCCTGCCCGGATTGCGCGGCCTGGTGCCCCGCTACACGCATTTGCGCTATACCGGCGTGGATTTGGACGGCGCTGTAATCGATCGTACGGTCGACGGTTTTCACGCCCGCGTGGTGCAGCATGAATGCGATCATCTGGACGGCATCCTGTACCCACAGCGCATGCAGGATCTGACCGGCCTGATCTTCGAGAGCGAGATGCGCCATGTTATCGCCGAGATCCGGGCACGGGAACAGGCCGAACAGGAGGCTGAGGAACAATGAGCGAAGCGCAAGACAACAGCCGGCAAGAGATCCGGCGGGAAATTCTGGATGGCGCCCTCCGCGCCGTGCCGTTCGACGGCTGGTCCGCCGACGCCCTGGCTTCGGGTGTCGAGGCGGCGGTCCGCACTGGTGTTGATCCGGTACAGGCGCGCGGCGCCTTTCCGGGCGGGGCCAAACAATTGCTTGAATTCTTCATGGCCGAGGCGGATCGGGAGATGGCGGCGGCGGCCGCCGCCCAAGGCCTGGCCGAGGGACCGGTGCGGGAACGGATCGGCAATATTGTTCGTCTGCGTCTGGAGAGCCTCGCACCGCACAAGGAAAGCATTCGCCGGGCCCTGGCCTTGCAGATGCTGCCGGGCCGGACGCCCGGCGCCATGCGGGGTCTGTACCGCACGGTCGATGCCATCTGGCGGGCCGCCGGCGACGACAGCACGGACTTCAACTACTACAGCAAACGGGCCCTGTTGGCGGCGGTCTACGGCAGCACATTGTTGCGCTGGCTGGACGATGATTCCGAAGATTGCGCCGAGACCTGGGAATTCCTGGAGCGCCGCATCGCGGACACCCTGCGCATCGGCAAGGTTAGGCGCCGGGCCGGGAGACTGCTCCACCGTCTGCCCTCGCCGCTTCCGGCGTTAACCCGCCTGCGTTACGGCCGGCGGCCCCACAGCGCGGCCTAAAGCAAGCAGCAACAGGGAGGCCCATCGCATGCTGTACATGGTGATCGAACATTTCCGCAATCAGGACGCACGCGCCGTCTATGACCGCTTTAACAACAAGGGACGCATGGTGCCCGACGGCATTGCGTTTCATGGCAGTTGGGTATCGGCCGATCTGGGCCGCTGTTTTCAAATCATGGAATGCGATGATCTTACGCTGCTGCAGCGCTGGGCCGTCGAATGGTCCGACCTGGTGGAATTCGAGATCATTCCCGTCTCGCCCGGCAAGGATGTGGCCGAGGCGCTACGCACATAAGGCTCCGCGCTTATCCCCTTGGCGGCGTCTTCAGGGTCCATTCCACGGTATGCCGCAGGACCTTGCCCAGGGCTGTATCGAAAGCCTGGATAATCTGCCGCATCTCCTTGCCCTCGGATTTCATCGTTGCCTCGAAGGTTTTCGAGGCGATGATGGCGCGCTTGGGCAATTTCACCAGTTTGGCATTCAAGCGTACCCGGGCTGTCGGGATGCCGTCGGCTTCGAAATATTCCGCCTGAAACTCCCGCATCTCGGTCTTCAGATTATAGTCGGAACGCAGGCCGATGGCCTTGCGCCCCACGGCGATGATGGCGCCGCTGTTTTCGAAGCTTTCCACCAGCAGGGTCTGCAGCATGCGCGGCGCCCGTTCGGTCCAGCGGGCGCGGGCGTAATACTTCAGCTCGGTCGGTGAGGCGCGCATGGCGATACGGTCAATGTTCAAGCCGCCGGATGCGACCGGTTCCTCCACCACCAACTGCCAATCGGCCCGTGGCAGGCCATTGGCGAAAGTGCTTTTCGGCGTCAGGGTATAGAGGTTCGGCGGCGGCCCGCCCAACGACGGCAACAGGCTGTCACAGCCAACCAGACCCAGGGCCAGGGGCATGGCGCAAATCCACGCCAGCCAATTATGTTTCAGTTTCATCATCGTTTTCATTCCGCCTCGAAACCACTACCTTGATCGCCAAACAGGAATTGCGCCGGATCGCTTTGCAGATCCTCGATCAGCAGCGAGGCGGCGGAGATCAACACCCGCGCCTCTTCCAGGAATCGGGTCAGCTCCAGCAATCCGTCGTTGGAAAATGCCGTCAGGCCCTCGCGGTTGTCCGCTACCAGGACATGCAGTTCCTTGCCCACCGCCTCGAACTGTTGCGAAGCGGAACTCAGATCCGCCAGGGTCTGACGCAACTCGCCTTCCATCAAACCGTCGGCGGTGCTCAAGGTGCCCCGGGCCACGGATAGCGTGGCGTCCGCACCATCGATCAAGCTGTTCAACCGGCCCATCAATTGATTGGTTTGACCGGCGATCTGTTGCAGGTCCGCCAGCATCTGTTCCAACGCCGGTCCGCGTTTGGCGAGGCGGCTGCTCAGGTCGTCGACGTTCGACAGGATATTGCCGAAGGCCTGGCGGTTCTCGTCATTCACCAGTTTGGTCACCGCCTCCACCAACACGATGGCCCGGTTGATCAGTTCCGGGGCGCCGGCAAAAAAGGCCTGAATGGCTGAGCGTTCCGATTGCAACAGGGGCAATTCGCCATTGGGGCCCGGCGTGGGCGGCCCGGCCGCCGCCGTGCCGCCGCTCAACTGGATGAAGGCGACGCCGGTAATACCCTGTAATTCCAGTTTCGCGACCGTATCGGCGCGGACCGGTGTTTCCCGCGCCACTTCAAGGGTGACCTGAACCTTGGATGGATCGTCGCGGGCAATTTCAATGGCCGTGACCGCGCCTACCGGAATGCCGTTGTAGCGGACGTCGCCGCCCAGCGACAGTCCCGACACCGCTTCATCGAAAGCCACATGGTAGTAGGCGAACTCCTGATCGATTTCGATCTTAGCCAGCCATAGCACGAAGCCGAACAGGCCGAGGACGACGACCAGGACGAACGCTCCGATCACCACATGATTGGCCCGCGTTTCCATCTATGTACTCGCCTCTTCCAACTGTTGCTCCGACCCTTCTTGCGCTTGGGGCTGTGCCGCGCGGGCCCTGGGGCCGTGAAAATACTCCCGCAGCCAGGGGTGTTCATGCCGCAGCATGTCGGCCATGGGTCCAATCACCATAACACGCTTCTCCGCCAGCACCGCGATCCGGTCGCAGATCGCATGCAGGCTATCGAGATCATGGGTTACCATGAACACCGTCAGGCCCAGGTTGACCTGCAGGCGCCGGATCAGTTGATCGAAGTTGGCGGCGCCGATGGGATCCAGGCCGGCGGTCGGCTCGTCGAGAAAAATTAGATCCGGGTCCAGGGCCAGACTGCGGGCCAGGCCGGCGCGCTTGCGCATACCGCCCGACAATTCGGAGGGATATTTCGAACCCGCCTCGGGCGGCAGTCCGACCATGGCGATCTTCAGGGCCGCGATCTCGTCACGCAGGCGCGGCGGCATGCCCAGGTGCTCCTTCATGGGCACTTCGATATTCTGCGCCACGGTCAGCGAGGAGAACAGGGCGCCGTCCTGAAACAAAACGCCCCAGCGCTGTTCCAGGGCCAGGCGCTCTTCGGGCGTCGCCCCGGCCACGTCCTGGCCGAACACCTCTATTCGCCCGGCGGCGGGACGGTTGAGGCCGATGATGGTGCGCAGCAGCACCGATTTTCCCGTGCCCGAGCCGCCGACAATGCCAAGGATTTCACCCCGGCGCACTTCCAGGTCCAGGTTGTCATGAATGACCTGGCTGCCGAACTGGGTCCGCAGTCCTTGGACGCGAATAATGGGGTCCGCATCGGCCGCCATGCCTAAACCCCTACCGCGGCGAAAAAGATCGAGAACATGGCGTCCACCACGATGACCAGGAAAATTCCGGTAACCACCGAGCGGGTGGTCTGCTGGCCAACGCTTTCGGCGCTGCGGGTTACCCGCAGGCCTTCCAGACAGCCGACCATGGCGATCAGAAAGGCGAAGAACGGCGCCTTGATCATGCCAACCCAGAACGACCAGGGCGAGACCGCGCCCTGCAGCCGCTCAAGAAACAGGCCAGGCGAAATATCCAAGGCACTCCAACACATCAACATGCCGCCGAAAAGGCCCATCATGTCGGCGAAAAAGGCCAGTAGGGGCAGGGTGATGACCAGCGCCAGCACCCGTGGCAGGACCAGCACCTCCATGGGATCAAGACCCAGGGTGCGCATGGCGTCCACTTCCTCGTTCACCACCATGGAGCCGATTTCGGCCGTGAAGGCGCTGCCCGAGCGGCCGGCGACGACGATGGCGGTCAACAGAATGGCGATTTCGCGCAACACCGACACGGCGATCAGATTGACCACGAAAATCTCGGCACCGAAGCGCTGCAACTGCGTCGCGCCCTGATAGGCCAGCACCACGCCGATAAGAAATGAAATAAGGCCGACAATGGGCAAGGCGTTAAAGCCGACCTTTTCCATGTGATAGACCAGGGGCACCAGGCGCAACCGGCTGGGGTGGCGCAGGGTGCGGCCCAGGGTGACCAGCAACAGGCCCAAGAAGGCGATTTGTTGTTTCGATTCTTCCGCGACTTCGATGGTGCCACGGCCGACCCGGTCAAGTATTGCCAACAGGGTGGGTGGCCGCGGCGGCTCGATCTCGGCCGGCTGATCATTGGCGGCGACCTGCTCCAACATGGTTTGGTAGGCCGGCGTCAGGCCCGTGAAATCCGCCTGACCGCCTTCCGCCCGACAGGCCTTGACGGTGCGGTACAACAACCAAGCCCCGGCCGTGTCCAGGCGTTCGACCTGGCCCAGGTCGAAAACCATGGGTGCGTTGTCCGTGGGGGCGAGGCCGCGCAACTGTTGATCCAGCCGCGTCACGTTTTGGGCATCCCATTGGCCGCCGGCCTGCAACAGCACCGCGCCGCTTTCTCCCAGCCCCGCTTTCAGCCAACCGTCCGCCATGGTTTCCCAAATATCCAACTCACCATACGCCAGCGTGGCATGGGGCGGGGTTATCAGGCAAGATGGCGGCGACGAATAATGCCAAACAGACCATGCCGAGAAACGCGGGAGCCGAGATGCCAAAATTCGCCGCCAATCTGACCGTCCTTTTTACCGAGATGCCGGATCCCGAGCGTTATGCCGCCGCCGCCGAGGCCGGTTTCAAGGGTGTCGAGAGTCTGTTCCCTTATGTCCATGGCGCCGCTGACTTGAAGGAATGGCTGGCCGCCGGTGATCTTGAAATGGTGCTGATCAATATGCCCGCCGGCGACTGGGCCGGCGGCGAGCGTGGCCTGACCTGTCTGCCGGACCGGCGGCAGGAATACCGCGATGGTATCGGTTTGGCCGTGGAATACGCCCAGGCCCTGGGCTGCGACAAGATCCATTCCGTGGCCGGCCTGGCCCCGGGGGCGGGTCCGGAGCGCGTTGCGTTCGAGGATACCTACCGCGAGAACCTGGCTTGGGCGGCGGACCTGATGGCGCCCCTTGGCCTGAAGCTGATGATGGAACCCATCAACGGCAAGCGCGATGTGCCGGGGATGTTTTTGCAGACCACCAGCCAGGCCCGGGGCATCATGGCTGAATTGGGCCGGCCGAACCTGCGCCTGCAATTCGATGTCTACCATGTACAGATCATGGAGGGCGATCTGGTCCGCCGTTTCGAGGACTGCCTGCCCGACATCGGCCATGTGCAGATTGCCAATCCCCCGGACCGGCGGGAGCCCGACGAGGGTGAGATCAATTTTCCCTACCTTTTCGATGCCATTGATGCCGCCGGCTATGACGGCTGGATCGGCTGTGAATATAATCCCCGCGCCGGCACCCGGGCTGGCCTGGGCTGGGGCGCCGACTATGGCCTGATGGCCGGATAATGGGGCAGGAGATTATGCGTTATTCGATGTTCTCGGTTCACGACCACTACCCTGAAGAAGACCGTAGCGTGGCTGCTCACTACAACGAGACCCTGGATCACATGGTTCTGGCGGAAGAGTTGGGATACGAGAGCTTCTGGCTGGCGGAGCATCACTTCCATGAATACGGCACGGTGCCGAACCCGGCCGTTTTTCTGGCTGCGGCGGCGCAGCGGACCAATCGGATCGGCTTGGGCGTGGCGGTCAGCGTGCTGCCATTTCACCATCCCCTGAGGGTGGCGGAGGATTACGCCATGGTCGATATCCTCTCTCAGGGCCGGCTGATCCTGGGCGTGGGGTCGGGCTATATCGCCCACGAGTTCGAGGGCTTTGGCGTGGCGGGCGCCACCAAGCGGGAACATTTCGACGAGAATCTCGATGTCCTGCGCCGCGCCTTCGCGGGCGAGGCCGTGTCCGTGCAAAGCAGCTTCAACAAAATCGATGACGTGGCGGTCAACGTCCCGCCAATGCAGCGGCCGCATCCGCCTATTTATATGGCGGCATTGCGGCGGGAGTCCGCCTATTTTATCGGCCGCCAGGGCTATCCCATGCTGGGCATCCCCTATGCCAGCGTCGACGAACTGGACGAGTTGGCCGGCATGGTCGCCGACTATGAGCGGGGTTGGGCCGAGTCCGGCTCGGCGGAACCGGCGCCACCGGTCTGCTTTGCCTTTCACACCTATTGCGCCGAAACCGACGCCAAGGCCCGCGAAGATGCCGAAGCGCCGTTCGATTACTATGTGCGCACCCGGCTTTACGGCAAATCGGCCGGCTGGGATGAAATCACCGAGCGCGGCTATTGCCTGATGGGCGGCGTCGAGACCTGCGTCCAACGGCTGCGGCGGATGCGGGAAATGGGAATCGGCCACGTTGCCATGATGATGGACTTTGGCTGCATGGGCCGCGAGAAGACCCAGGCCAGCATGCGGCTGTTCGCCGAGCAGGTGATGCCGGCCGCCGGCGCCGGCTAAGCGGTGACTGACCTGGGGCTGTTGCTGCTGCCGCCCCTGACCGCGGCGCTGCTGTTTCTGCTGACCCGGCACCGGGCGCCTTATCCGGGCAGCGCGGTGATCAAGGCATTGGGGTGCGCCCTTTTGGCCGTGCTGTCATTGCCCGCCCAGCCGCTGCTGGCGTTGGCGTTGGCGCTTTCGGCCCTTGGCGATTGGTTCCTGGCCTTGCGCGGCGAACGACACTTTCTGCATGGCCTGATCGCATTTCTGCTGGCGCATCTGGTCTATATCGCAATCTTCGCCGCCGCCTGGTCGCCGGACACGGCGGGCCTTTGGGGTGCGGCGGCTGTTGCCGTGGCGGGCATTGTCCTGGCGGCTTGGCTCTATCCCGGTCTGGGCCGGATGCGCGGTCCGGTGCTGGCCTATACCGTGGTCATCGCCGCCATGGCCGTCACGGCCATACTGTCGGATTTTCCCGCCGAACTGCTGGTGCCGGGCGCACTGCTGTTTATGTTTTCCGATAGCTGTATCGCCGTCCGGCGGTTTCGCCGTGAATTTCCATTCAGTGGCGAAGTGACCTGGGTTACCTATTTCGGCGGCCAGCTTTTGATATTTCTAGCCATCACCGGCGCCTGAAATCTTGCTTTGGGCGGTCAATATGGCGGTTATTGGAAAAAATCATACAAATTCGGAAATTTAGACGTTGACGTAACGTCCCCAACAACATTGTAATGGCGTCGACTTCAACCTACGGAAATGTTCAGGGAGGCTATCGTGGGATTCAAAGGATTACTTAAACTAACTACGGCTGCCGCAGTGTCCGTGACACTTGTGGCTGGCGTATCGACCTCCGCATTGGCTGTTGATAAGCTAAAGTGGAAAATGCAAAGCGCATTCGGCTCCAAATTGTCGATCATCGGCGAAGTGGCCAAGCGTTATGAAGGCATCGTCAAGGATATGTCCGGCGGCGCCATGAAGATCAAGTTCTTCGAGCCTGGCGCGCTGGTGCCGACCCTTCAGGGTTGGGACGCGGTCAAGGCTGGTTCGATTGACGCCATGTGGGGCACCGCCGGCTATCATGTTGGCAAATTCCCCGCCCTTTCGTTCTTCACCGCCGTGCCTTTCGGCCCGCGTGGTGGCGAATTTCTGGCTTGGCTGAACTATGGCGGCGGCGACGAGATTTATGATCGTCTGTATCATGAGAATGGCGTGCATGGTTTGCATTGCGCTCTTATCGCCCCGGAAACTTCGGGCTGGTTCCGCAAGAGATACAACTCGATCTCCGAGCTGAAGGGCCTGAAGATGCGCTTCTTCGGTCTGGGCGCCGTTGTCATGACCAGGCTTGGCGTTTCCACGCAGCTACTGGCTGGTGCCGACATTTATCCGGCTCTGGAACGCGGCGTGATTGATGCGACGGAATTCTCCATGCCATCGATCGATTATGACCTTGGCTTCTATCAAATCGCCAAGTTCAACTATTTCCCCGGCTGGCATCAGCAAAGTTCCATCGGCGAATTGCTGATGAACAAGAAGGGCTGGGATGGTCTTTCGAAGCAGCAGCAGGCGATTGTATCGGTTGCTTGTGGCGATTCCATCACCTGGTCGAACACCCGTTCAGAAGCCAAGCAGTTTGAAGCCATGGCCAAGCTGAAAGCCAAGGGTGTGACGTCCGTACGCTGGTCCGACGCCGACTTGGACATGCTGAAGAAGGCTTGGGAAGAAGTGGTTGTCGAGGAATCCGCCAAGGATCCCCTCTTCAAGGAAGTGAACGAGAGCTACTCGGCTTTCCGTGCCAAGTACAAGATCTGGAAAGATCACGGCTATCTGAATTGATAACCGGACTTGACCATGTTGGGTCATGACTGCAATAAAGCTGGGCCCCGGTTTATCCGGGGCCCAGTGATATTGCAGACTTAAGATTAACGACCGAAATTGATGACTATAATAAGAATCGCGCCGTAAACGGCCCGCCTGCGGGAATTTTTCGCGGGTAATCTCAGCCAGCAAATGGTTGCGCTGATCCGGGTGTTTAGAGGCAATAATCCTGACAAGACACTTAAGTAACCGGCCGGGTGTGCCGTAACGGAAATCGGACCATGGAATTTTTCGCTGAGTATCTTCCTATCTTTATGTTCTTGAGCCTGGCGGCCTTGTTGTTCACCGGTTATCCGGTGGCCTTCATCCTTGGCGGCCTGGCGATCGGCTTTGGCTTGATTGGCCACGGCCTGGATATGTTTAAGCTGATTGAGTATTTCAATTTCATGCCGCGCATCTGGGGCATGGCAGCGGAAAACCTGGTCTTGGTCGCGGTGCCGACGTTTGTCTTCATGGGTACCATGATGGAACGAAGCGGCATCGCTAACGAGATGCTGTATTGCTGTCAGGTGCTGTTGCGCCGGGTGCCGGGCGCGCTGGCCCTGGCCGTGACCGTGATGGGCACCATCCTGGCGGCGATGACCGGTATCATCGGTGCCTCGGTGACCATGATGACCGCGCTGGCCCTGCCGGTGATGCTGCGCCAGGGTTATCACCAAACTCTTTCAACGGGCGTGATCGCCGCCTCGGGCACCTTGGGTATTTTGATCCCGCCGTCGATCATGCTGATCATCATGGCCGATCTGCTGTCCATTTCGGTTGGTACGCTGTTCATGTCGGCGATTATTCCCGGCCTGGTGCTGGCAGCCTTGTATCTGATTTTTGTCACCACTTGGGCCACGGTTAAGCCCAGCATCGCGCCGCCCCTGCCGCCGGAGCTGCTGCATGTGCCGTCCAACGAGTTGGGGCCGCTGCTGGTGCGGGGCTTTTTCCCGCCGGTGTTCCTGATCGCCTTCATCAAGGGCTCGATCCTGCTGGGCTGGGCGACGCCGTCGGAAGCGGGCGCCGTCGGCGCGTTTGGCGCCATGGTTATCGCCATCTTCAAGGGTACCTTGAAATGGGACGTGGTGAAGGGCGTTTGCCAGTCATCGGGGCTGACCATTGCGATGATCTTTTTCATCGTTATGTCCGCGACCTGTTTTGCCTACGTCTTCCGCTCCCTGGGCGGTGACGACGTGGTGGAGGAATTGATCCTGGAAGCCGGCCTTGGTTCCTGGGGCCTGTTGTTCCTGATCATGGCGATCGTCTTCTTCCTGGGCTTCTTCCTGGATTGGGTCGAGATCACCTTGATCGTCCTACCGGTGTTCGCGCCGCTGGTCGCCGAGCTTGATTTCGCCGGCCATGTGGCTGACGAAGAGGTGGTTTACTGGTTCACCGTTCTGGTCGCCATCAACCTGCAAACATCGTTCCTGACCCCGCCATTTGGCTTCGCGCTGTTCTATATGAAGGGCATCGCGCCAAAGGAAGTGGATATCAAGAACATCTATTTGGGCATCATACCGTTCGTGCTGATCCAATTGCTCGGGGTGATCCTGGTGCTGGTCTGGCCGCAGATCTCGCTATGGCTGCCTGGCTTGGTATACGCTTAGATTGGAGGCGATGTAATGACGGAACAAACAATGGCAAGCCGCGAGATGAGTTCTCATCCCCTGGTGCTGCTATCGTACAAGCTGAGGACATTCGTCGAATTCTTCGGTCAAAATGGCGCCTATTTCATCCTGCCCCTGATAATAATTACCATGGTGGATGTTTTCGGCCGCAAGCTAACCAACACGCCAGCCGATTTTCAGCTTTGGCTGGTGGAAAACGTCAGTAAGATGTTTCAATCCACCATGTTGCAGGAACTGGAATGGCATTCGCACACGGTGCTGTTCTCGATGGTTCTAGGCTATGGCTTTACCCGCAACCGCCATGTCCGGGTTGATCTGGTACGCATGCATCTGCAGACCAAGGTACAGGCATTTATCGAGTTTATCGGCACCACGTTTTTCATGATCCCGTATACCATCGTGGTGATCTATTTCTGCTACATCTTTGCCTATGATGCCTTTGTTACCAACGAGATTTCGGCCTCTCTCGTGGGCATGAGTCACCGGTGGGTCATCAAGACGGTTCTGGGCATTGGCCTTATCGTCGCGTTGGCTTCGGGCTTTGCCGTTTGGTTTCAAACCATCCTGGTGCTGTTCGGCTCGAAGGATCTGCGCTTCGAACTGATGACCCTGGAATGGCCCGAGGACATGGGCGACGGCGTCGAAGGTTACAAGCGCATGGTCCTGGACGAGCAGGAAACCGATATGAAAAAGATCGGCGAGGCCGGCAAGGGTTAGCCCGGCACGACGAACAAACCTACAAGAAAGCCCCCGGCCAGCGCGTCCGGGGGCTTTTTTTGTCGTTGCTCCGCCGGCCGGCACGCCTGGATCAAATGATCCCCCGGCCCACGCCGCAGCCTAATTTTTCTTGCCGTGAAACTGTATCTTTTCCGCCAACAGCCTCTCCAGGTCTTTCGGGGATATGGAGAAATAGGAGATCGGCACATGGATTGACGGCCAGCCCGTCATCTGGCCCTCGAACTTCGCCACCTGCGGGGAAAAGGCGGCAAACAGGCCGACGCGCTTGCGCATATGGCGGGCAGCCTGGTCGTCCAATTCGGCGTCGTCGACGGCGATCATCAGCACCCGGCGCAGCAAGGTTGCCTTGGACGTGCCCATGCCGACCACGGCACGCCAGGGGATCAGGCCGACATCGGGCCGGCGGCAACGGATACCCTCGTCATCAATGACCAGTACGGGCTTGCCGTCGAAGGCCATCTGCAACAAGGTGAAGGCGGTCAAACCACCGATGAAGGCGGCGGCGAAGTGCAACATCGTGCCGCCGCCCAAAATATCGACGCCCGTCAATGCGGCATAAAGGGATGTAATTGCCGCCAGCACGCACGGCGCGGCCAGAATTCCCAGCTTGATCTTGGAATTGTAGGCCGCAATGGGTTCGGCACTGGGCTTGGCCCGTTTTCGCCGTGCCCCGGAACCCTGCCCGGATCCCGGCCCTGTTTCGCCACGTTGCCGCTTCATTCACGCCCCATAAAGCCAATAATCAAACTGTCATCATGTCCCCGGCGGCACCGTGCCAAGGTGATCGATAACCTTCTGTACGCCGGAAACGTCCTCCGCCGCCACCATCATAGCCCGGCGCTCGGCTTCCGTCTCGACCCAGCCCCACAACTCCACCACACCGTCGGTGACGATCACGTTGGTGGCGGCATGGCTGGCCCATCCCTTGCCCTGCAGCGCCTCGTAGACCGCCTCGCGGATGGTTCGGTCATCGGCGGTGGGTGCGGCGGGGCCGTCATCACGATGGCCGGCCAGGGCTTGTAGCAGATTGCCACGGGAAACGATACCGACCAATTCACCGTCGCGCATCACCGGCACGCGCTTGATGCGGTTCTCTTCCAACAGTCTGGCGATCGTGGTTGTAACCGTGTTTTCCGCAATCGTGACAACATCCGTCGTCATGATGTCGGCGGCGGTGTGGCCATGAGCCTTGACGAAATCCTTGGCGTCCTGTTCCGGGGTCGAGACCAGACGCAGCCACCAGGACCGCCGGCTTTCGCCCGCCAGACCCGCCTGCTTCAACAAATCCCCCTCGCTGACCATACCCGCCAGTTTGCCCGCCGCGTCCACCACCGGAACACCGCTGATATTCTTATCAATCAACAATTGAGCGATCGTTGCGATATCGGCGTCGGGGCCGATGGTAACGACTTTGCTCGTCATGATATCTCTCGCACGCATGATCCTATCCTCTGCACTGGCCTATCAAGAATTGCTGTCAAATCCAGGGCTCTCTGCAAGCCCCACAAATAATATGGCGATACAACGGCATGGAAACATGACCTGCGTCAATATGTGACAATCTTCCGCCGGTCAGCCGCGTCCATCTGGCTGGGTCACGGGTTGTTGAACGAATGATGAACAGCCAGAGCCAAGCATGGACGCTATATAAGCACAATATCGTTTGGCGGGAAGGATGAACTACGATGCCATCGCGCGGCAAAACAATTGCCCGGCGCATGCCGGCCGGAGTCATGGCGGCGGTGCTGATCATTCTGGCGATTGTTCTGAATGGTGCCGGCGGGGCCGGGGCGCAGCGCATAGTCGCACCCGATACCGCCCTGACGATGGCGCGCGAGGGCCAGGTCATGATCATCGATATTCGCCGGCCCGATGAATGGCGCGAAACCGGTATTCCTGCTGGGGCGGAGAGGGCCACCGTCCGGCCCAGCCGGGGCGCCAATAGTTTTCTCCGGCGGATCGCGCAACTGACCAATGGCGACAAGAACATGCCGATCGCCCTGATATGCGCCGTCGGCGTGCGTTCCAAACATGCCAGCCGGCTGCTCCGAAGCCGCGGCTATAGCGGGGTTTTGGACATCAGCGAGGGCATGCTGGGCAACGGCAACGGCGCCGGCTGGTTGCGGCGGAATTTGCCCGTCAGTTCCTGCAAGAACTGCAAATAGCCCGGGAATCCTAATGTCTCATCCTTCTTCCAGCGCGACGATCCGCCGCTACCATGTTTGAGGAACCTGTGCTAGGAAGGGCCCCGCGTGGCTGACGCCACCATTAATTTATTGCCTGTTTCGCCGTAAGGAGATCCAAATGCGGAAGTTTCGTTTGCCGGTGGTCATAGCCGCCATCGCCATGTCCTTGACGTTTAGCGCGGCCGATGCCGCCGATGTCAAGAAGGGCAAGAAAGTGTTCAAGAAATGTAAGGCTTGCCACACTCTAAAAGCAGGCGGCAAGAACAAGGTCGGACCGAATCTGCATGGCGTGATGGGGCGCAAGGCAGCGGCGACCAAGGGCTTCAAATATTCCAAGGCCATGAAGGCTTCCGGGATTGTCTGGGACGACGCCAATCTGGACAAATACCTGAAAAAGCCCAAGAAGCTGGTGCCAAAGACGAAAATGGCCTTTCCCGGCCTGAAGAAGAAGTCCCAGCGGGACAACGTGATCGCCTATCTGAAGGAAGCAACGAAATAGGGGATTCATGGCAAAATATTGCCATTCTTGACCCCAAACAGGCCGGCGCCCCCAAAGGCGCCGGCTTTTTGCTGCCCGATTAACCAAAAGTTATCCGATTCCGCCTAGTTTTTTGCTGGAAGCCACGCTTTTTCGGCCTGGCCTCCATCGGGCACAAAGTACTATCCGGGATCTAACAATGGCACAGCCTGCACGCCAGGCAGCAACGACCGATGAAGCCGGGCAACCCTCGCTTGCCGCGGCCGACACCGGGTCGGAAAACACAGCGTCGGCGGATCTGTCCGCGCTGATGCGTTCGTGCCGTTGGGCCATAGAGGAAGAGCGCCTGCATGAGCTGCGAGTACCGCTGGGCGATGCCGTGCCGGCCTATGTCGAAATTCCAGGCGCGGCGGAGACTATTTTTGCCAAAGCCAATCCGGCCGTCGACTTGCCCGGCGATGATGACGCGATTGAGCGCTTCACATCGGCCTACGGCTCGTCGCTGCTTTGCTACGGCTATCCGTACTTGCAATATGCCGACGGCTCGATCAGGCCGCTTTTTCTAATGCGAGCCAGGATTGAAGACGGCACGTTGCGTCCGGACCCCGATGGTTATCTGAAAGTGAATTGTGCCCTGCTGCGGGATCTGGGTGTCGAACCTCTGCAAATTCAGGGATTGGCGCATCAATTGGCCGCCCCCGCCACGCCGTTCCTGGAAAAACTGGCGACGGTCGTAAACCGCCTCGATCTGAATGAAGGACGTTTTGATCCCCAGGATTTGGACGAGGTTGTGCCGCCCGGTGCCTTGGGCCGCATGCAATGGCGCAATCGTCCGGTCCTGGCATCCGCGACAATGCCGCCTTCGGTCTCGGCCCTGCTGCGCGATTTGAACGAAGTTGGCGGCTCCGAGGCCCAGACGCATATTTCCGGTACCGCCCTTGGCGGCATACAGAGCGCCGATGCCGGTGGAGTTGAAGATCAGGCACCAACGGAGCATCTGGACGGGCCCATGGTTTTCGATATGCACCGCCTGGGCTATAGCCAGACCCAGACGGTCCGGGCCGCGATGCAGCATCAGTTGATATCGGTCACCGCGCCGCCGGGCACCGGCCAGATGGCGACGGTAGTCAATTTGATCGCGACGGCGGTGATGAATGGAGAAAGCGTGCTCTACACCGGCCGGCGACGGGAAACCGTGGACGCCATGACCAAGCATCTGAACGCCTGGATCGGCCGGAATATGTCGGCCGTCGTGCGCGTCGGCGATGCCAAGGTCAATCAGGCCTGCCGAGCGGCGTTGACCGAGACCCTGCGCGAGTTGCTACGGCCCGAAGTGGCCGAATTTGACCCCGATGATCCGGACGGCAAGAACATCCAGGAAGAGAAAGCGGCGCCATCGCGGGAAAAACCAACCCTCAAGGAGATGGAGGAGTTGGACCGCCTGCCCGCCGCCGATTCCGAGGGCGTCGAACCCCTGCGCGCGGCACACGCCCGTGTTACCGAGTTAAGCGCCATCGTTCGCCAGGAAGCCTTCGAACTGGGCCTGGGCCAGCTACCGCCCGCCCACCGTCTGACACCGTGTCCCAACCGCCAAACGCTGCAAGGCTGGCGCGAGGAAGCCGCCATTCTGCGCGGGGAGAAAAGCGGCGGCCTTGGCAAGATGATGAAGGGCATGTTGTCCAGAAACGATGGCCGCGGCGAACTGCTGTCGGCGATTCGCGGCGCGGTCGCCAAGATCCCGCCGATCTTGGCCGAACCGGCGGCGGAGGCCCTGGCCGGCGAGGACCAATTGGCCGGAATCACCGCCGGATTGAAGGCTCTGGGCCTGTATTTTGACTGGCGGCAAAAAACCGCCAAACGCGACGAGGCTATTCGAGATCTGGTGCGCTTCAAGGATTGCCGGACGTTGGAATTGCAGGCGATGAACCAATCGGCCCGTAAAATCGCCGGCGTGCGGGAACTCTACCGCGACTATTGGCGCGACCGCTTGGAAGATGATCCGGCGGTGCTGGAACATCAGGTGGACACCTTCTTTGACCTGATCGACAAGCGCAATGAAGATGACGTCAACGAGACGCGCGCGCACAGATCGCAACGGCTGGCACAGGCGGTGGGCATTTTGGCGGCACAGCTCCCGGTCTGGACCGCTACCGTCGACGAAATCGGTCAGTCCTTGCCGTTGGAAGCCGGCTATTTCGATCTGGTCATCGTCGATGAGGCGGACCTGGGCGATCTGGGCGCGGTCATGCCCGTCTTGTACCGCGGCAAGCGGGGCGCGGTTTTCGGTCTGGCGCGCCATGAAACACGACTTTCCCCCTTGCCGCCGGAATGGGAAGAGAAGCGCACATATGCGTTGCCAACGTCCAAGGTCGCCCTGCCGCCCGCCAGTCGAACCGCGATTGGAAACCTCTCCACCCTGCTTGGCGGACAGAACCGGCAATATTCGCTGGTGGAGCATTACCGGTCACACCCGCGCATCGCGGAATTTCTGTCGTCGACATTTTACGACAACAACATGGCCGTGCAGACCAACTTCCGCAAACTGCGCGCCGATGCGCCGGACAATCTGCTCGGTGTGCAATGGCATCACGTCAAGGGCCGGATGACTGTCGTCAACAGCGGCACGGTCAACGAGGGGGAAGTCAAGGAAACGGAAAAACTGATCCGCGCCTGGTCCGAGGCCGGTCTGTTTCGCGGCCTTCCCCGCCGTACCGTGGGCATCGCCACGCCGATCAGCGGCCAGGCGGAGCAGGTTCGGGAAGTGCTGAAACGCGGCAATTTTCCCGACAGCGTACGTGAGCGCATTACGGTCGGAACGCCTGATCTGTTTATCGGCCGGCAGGTGGATTTCATTGTGTTGCTGCCGGGACTGGCGCCCGATGCCCCCGACGCCCTTAACCAGGCACTGGCGCAGGCGGAGGATCTGTACCACGATGTCGTCGGCGCGGCCCGGCTGGGCCTGCATATCGTGGGCGATCGCGATGCCTGCACCGACGCCGGGGGCCATTGCACCGCATTGTCCAGGTTCGCCGAGGAACCTCCCGCTTTCGATAAGAATGGCGAGATAATCGAAGACGAATTCGAGATGCGGTTCGATAATGCCTTTGGCGACAAGGGCGAAGAGGCGCCGCTTAACCCCTGGCCGGCCTTGCGTCAGATGCTGTTGACTGCCGGCTATCCATTCCAGTGCAACGTGACCGAAGGCGAACAGACGCTTGCCGTGCGTCTGATGTCTCCGCTTGGTGGGCGCTACAATATTGAAATCGCGGCGCCCTTGGAGGCCATTCGCGGCGACCATGAACTGGAAGCGGAAAACCAGCACGACGAAATCATGATCGACCGGGGCTATCAGGTGTTGCGCTTGACACCTTCCGAGATCCTGGAGAAGAGCAACCTTATCGTCGAGCGTTTGCATCGCATGGTGTAAGCGAATGCCCGGCTTGACGTTCGGCCCCGCGCTTGAATTGGGGCAGCCGAACGCGTTAGAATCAGCCGCATCGTCTTCGGCGTCTGTCACTCTGTGCGCAATTTAGTCTTATTGGCGTTGAATTTCATCCGGGTAGGGGAAATGACGGTTACTAATCAGGCGCTCGAATTCCTTGAATTCGTGGAAATGCAGCCGCGTCAGTCGGTGCGCCAACTGATGGACAAGGTGCTGCTGAAAAGCCGCCTGATGACCGGCGCCGAGGCCGGCACGATTTTCATTGTCCGGAAAAAGGGCCAGCAGCGCTGGCTGGAGCCGATCAGTTTGCAGAACGACGCGGTCAGTATCGGCCGCCCGGATTTTATTGTTCCCGTCACGACCAAGAGCATCGCCGGATTCGTCGCTGCCTCGGGCGAGGTGGCGCAGATCAAGGACGTCTACAAGATACCGCCGACCCGCTCGTACAGTTTCAATCCCGACAACGAGCTGTCCAATTACCACACCATGTCGGTGCTTTGCTTCCCCCTGAAAAACTATCAGGAGCAGGTGATCGGCGTCGTGCAATTGATCAACCGCCGCATCCCCGGTGAAGACAAGCCCGTGCCTTTCGCGAATGAACAGGCGCAGTTGGTGACCCCGATCGCCCGGGTTCTGGCGACCTATATCGAACGAGCGATCATGTTGGAGCATATCCGCCAGAAGAATGCACGGCTGCGCCAGCGCAACCAGCAACTGGCGGAACAGCGGGCCCAGGTCATTGCCCTTCAGGCTGATACCGAGGAAGCATTCATGCTTTCCATCCAGCTGCTGGCGAGGGCCTCGGAAATCCATGACGAGGGCACGGGCAATCACATTGTCCGGGTCAACGAATACAGCCATTTTCTGGCCAGCGAATACGGCATGCCCAAGACATTTTGCGACGAGATCCGTTATTCGGCGCAGCTCCATGATGTGGGCAAGATGAGCGTCGATGTCGCCGTGCTGAAGAAAAAGGGCGGCCTGGACGACGACGAGCGGGCCGAGATGGACAAGCATCCCACCTATGGCCACCAGATTCTCGAGACCGCGCCGCGGCTGCAAATGGCGGCGGAAATCGCTCTCTATCATCACGAAAAATGGGACGGCGGCGGCTATCCCCTGGGAACCGCCGGTGATGATATTCCCCTCTCGGCACGCATCGTCGCGGTCGCGGATATCTACGATGCCCTGCGTTCCGAACGGCCCTACAAGCCGGCCTTTGATCACAAAAAGACGATCTCCATCATGTTGAAGGGCGACGACAGGATCGATCCCACGACCCATTTTGATCCTAAATTGATGGACCTTTTGGCGAAACGCCATCAAGGCATGAACAAAATTTATAGCCGTCTGAAAGACTAGCACCATGGGACGCGCGATACGTTTCATGAAACGCCAAATGGTCTACGTCATACCTGCGTTGATGCTGTTGGCGGCCCTTGGCCTGCGCCTGGAGGATCCACAGTTCCTGCAGGTGTTTCGGCTGAAACTGTTTGATCTGTATAACCAAATTCAGCCCCGGGAGTATCAGCAGGTACCGGTTGCCGTTCTCGACATCGATGATGAAACCCTGGCGCGCGGCGGACAGTGGCCATGGCCGCGCAGCCGGCTGGCGGAGATGCTGGCCCGGCTTTTCAACGCCGGCACGAAGGTCGTCGCGTTTGATATCGTGTTCGCCGAACCGGACCGGACCTCGCCGCGGCAGGCATTGTCAATCTGGTTGAATCAACCAAACCTGGATATGGAGAAATTGACGCCGGAGGCCAGGGCATTTTCCAAACCAATCCTGGAATCAATCCCCGATCACGATGCGGCCTTCGCCGATATCATTGGCCAGATCCGCGATGCGGCCAAGGACTATGGCGTGGTTGCCGGTATGGTTCTGACGCCTGATCCGGGTGATGACCGACCGGCCATCAAGGCGGGCTTTGCGATCACTGGCGACGATCCCATGCCTTTCCTAACAAGATTCGAGAGCGGGGTCTCCAATCTTCCCGCCATTGAAGCAGCCGCATCGGGTGTCGGAAGTTTCAATCTGACACCTGAAACCGATGGCATCATCCGCCGGATACCGACTTTTTTTCGTATCGGAAAGCAGATCTACCCGAGCCTGTCGATGGAAGCCCTGCGGGTCTTCCAGGGTGCGTCGACCTATATCCTGAAATCCTCGGGCGCCAATCTGGAGGAGAATTTCGGCCAATCAACGGGCTTGAACCATATCAAGGTGGGACACCTGGAGGTGCCGGTCGACGGCGAGGGGCGCTTTTGGGTCCATTTCGCCAAGGACACCCCAGGCCGGGTCGTCCCGTTGTGGAAAGTGTTCGAGGATGACTTCGATCCATCCCTGGTTGCGGGGAAAATCCTATTCCTCGGTACATCCGCGGCCGGTCTGAAGGATCTGCGCGCGACACCGCTGGATCCCGCCGCTGCTGGTGTCGACGTTCATGCCCAGGCGGCGGAACAGATGCTTTCCGGGCATTTCATGGAACGTCCCGACTGGGCCGATGGCATGGAGAAACTGTTCATTCTGGTCATGGGCTTTGGGCTGATCATGTTGACGCCGCGCTTCGGCGCCTTGCCCGGCGCTTCGATTTCCATTGGCGCGGTCGTCGCCACCACGATGATGAGTTGGTATCTCTATACCGACAGATTGCTCTTGGTCGATCCGATCTATCCCGGCATTGCGGTTTTGGCGATCTACATATCGAGTTCCACCATCATGTATTTTCAGACCGAGGCGGAGCGGGAGCGGATGCGCGGCGCCTTCAGCCAATACCTCTCGCCGGCCCTGGTTGAACAATTGGCGGAGGAGCCGGACCGACTGCGCCTGGGTGGTGAAAGCCGGACGATGAGTTTTCTGTTTTGTGATGTCCGCGGCTTTACCTCGATTTCCGAAACCTTCAAATCCAACCCCCAGGGGCTGACCCGCCTGATCAACCGTTTTCTAACCCCGCTAACAGACGCCATCCTGGCCCGTCAGGGGACGATTGATAAGTACATGGGCGATTGTATCATGGCGTTCTGGAATGCCCCCCTGGACGATCCCGACCACCCCTTTCACGCCTGCGAATCGGCCCTGGTGATGTTCGAGGAGTTGGAGCTGCTGAACAAGGACCTGAAAGCGGAGGCGCTGGAAAATGGTGGGGAATATAAGCCTCTGAAAGTGGGTGTCGGCATCAACACCGGCGATTGCGTGGTTGGCAACATGGGCTCGGAACAGCGCTTCGACTATTCGGTGCTGGGCGATGCGGTTAATCTGGCCGCGCGCCTTGAAGGGCAGTCGAAGAATTATGGCGTCGGCATCGTCATCGGCGAGGATACGGAGGCCGTGGTTGGCGATGACTTCGCGACCCTGGAATTGGACCTGATCGCGGTGAAAGGCAAGGCGGAAGCGGTCCGCATCCATACTATTCTGGGCCGCAAGGACATGCTGGAGCGGCAGGATTACAAGACCTTGAAGGACCAGCATGTCGCCATGTTGGAAGCCTACCGGGGCCAGGATTGGTCGAAGGCCCGCCAGTTGGTCGAAAGTTGCCGCTCGGCTGACGGCAGTTTCAGCGACCTGTATGATATGTATGAAGAGCGCATCGGGTTCTATTTGGAAAATCCGCCCGACCCCGACTGGGACGGCGTCTTTGTTGCCACCAGCAAATAGTTGCTGTTGGGGCCGCATCCGCGAAATTCGCCTTTGGCGCTGCGCCGCCGCTGGTTTAGCTTATGGTCATGACATACAGCATCCTTGATACGGTCCGGGCGGATACCGCATGAGCGACCTGGAGAAAGTCAACGGACACCACCCCAAGGGGTTGCCAATGGCCTTCGCGGCGGCCTTGTCGTCTTCCGTCGAAGCGGCGAAGCTGCCATTTGATGTGGACGCGGCCCTGGATGCGGTGGTGGAGTTGCATGCCGAAATTCCCGCCGACGGCTATACCGCGCCTTTCCTGGGCACCGAGAGGGATGGCAACGGCGTCATTATTGACGACGATGGCCTGATCCTGACCATCGGCTATTTGATCGTGGAGGCCATGGCTATCAGTATTAGGCTCGACGATGGCCGTATGGTTCCGGCGGAAGTCGTGGCCTATGACTATGACAGCGGTTTTGGCCTGGTGCGGGCATTGGAGCCCCTGGGCCTGCCATCCCTGGCCATGGGCCGCTCGGCGGATCTGGCGGTCGGCAATGGCGTTCTGGTCGCGGGCCATGGCGGGCGCGGCGGTGCCGTCGGCGCCCGGGTGGTTTCGAAACGCGAATTCGCCGGCTATTGGGAATATATGCTGGATGAGGCCATCTTTACCTCCCCCGCCCACCCCAATTGGGGCGGTACGGCCTTGATCGGTCAGGACGGCAAGTTACTGGGCATCGGCTCGCTTTATGTGGAGGATGCGGCGGCCGGCGAGGAAAGCCGTAGCGGCAACATGTTCGTGCCGATCGACCTGCTGACGCCAATCCTGGCCGAGATGTTGCGGGAAGGGCGTACGGCGGCATCACACCGGCCCTGGATGGGCTTGTTCACGGCCGAAGTCGAGGGCGGGATCGAGGTTATTGGCCTGGCCCAGGATGGCCCGGCGGAGCGGGCCGGCTTGCAGCTTGGCGACGCCATCGTAAAGGTCAATGGCGAGGCTATTGCGTCCATGGTCGATCTATACCGCAAGGCCTGGTCGACCGGGACAGCCGGCGTGGATATTACAATGACGGTGCTGCGCGAAAACTATGCCTTTGAACTGACCTTGAAATCCGAAGACCGTTACAGCCGGCTGAAGTTTCAACGCCAGTTCTAGGCCATTTTATGAGTACGAGGAGACATATCTTGCCATCACGTCGGAGTTTCCTGGCCACGGGCACGGCCCTTGGCGCCATGTTGGCCGTGCCCGGCCTGTTGTATGCCGCGGCCTCGCCAGAGGCGGTCGCGGGTGCTTCGGCCTTTATCACCAATCTGGCGCAGCGCGCGATCGCCATTCTGCAGTCCAGCAACGGCAAATTGGAGAGCCGGGAGGCGCAGTTCCGGGTCTTGTTATCCAGCGGTTTCGATATGCCATTTATCGCGCGTTTCGTGCTTGGCAAGCATTGGCGCAAGGCGACCCCGCAAGAGCGGGCCGACTATGTGGCGGTGTTCACGGAATTCATTCTTAAATCCTACAGCCGCCGATTGGGTGGGTATTCCGGCGAAACCTTTACCGTGGCGGGCGCCAGGAAGGCCGGCAAGAAAGACGTCATGGTGAAAACCAAGATCGTGCAGCCCAGCGGGCCGCCGATAAAGGCGGATTGGCGCGTAAGGCCGATAAAGGGCGAATACAAGATTATCGACATCATGGTCGAGGGGGTCTCCATGGCCGTCACCCAGCGTTCGGAATTCAATGCCGTGGTCCGGAAAAGGGGCATGCAGGGACTGTTGCAGGCCCTGCGGGCGCGGACCGAAAAATTCGGCGTGGCCTCGTAAGGGGAGCATGGGAGATATGGATATGCGTGCCGACAAATGCTTTCGTTGCAGCGCCGGAAGGGCCTGGATGTTGCGGATTTTCTTGATGATCAAGCGAGGCGGCCTGTGCCTCGCCTTCATCGCAACATGCGCGATGTCGAGCGCCCATGCCGCGGATTTCAAGGCCGGCCATGCGGCCTACGAACGCGGTGATTTCGCCGCCGCCGCCAAGGAGTGGCTGGCGCTTGCGAAAGCGGGCCATGCCAAGGCGCAGTACAATGTGGGCGTCCTGTTCGACCAAGGCAAAGGCGTGGTCCAGGACCGAAAGGCGGCGGTCCATTGGTGGCGGCAGTCAGCGGAAAACGGCTTCCGCCTGGCTCAGCATAACCTGGCCAATGCCTATATCGCCGGCGATGGCGTGGCGCAGAGCTACAAGGACGCCATACATTGGCTGGAACGGGCCTCGGCCGCGGGGCTGAACCGCTCCCGCTATACCCTTGGCAAGATGTATCACTACGGTCTTGGTGTCGCGGCGGATGCCGAGCGGGCCGCCGTCCTGTTCAAGGCCGCGGCGGAGACCGGCCTGGACAAGGCGCAATATAACCTGGCCAAGGCCTATCGCGACGGCGACGGCGTCGTGCAGGATCACGGCCTTTCGGTAAAATGGTTCCGCCGCGCCGCCGAACAGGGCTATGCCAAGGCGCAAAGTCATCTCGGCACCCGGTATATCAGGGGCCAGGGGATCAAGGAGGATTTGGTCGAAGCCTTCAAATGGTTGAGCCTGGCGGCCGGTCAGGGTCATCAGCAGGCGCGGGAAAACCTGCGCGTCCTGACCCGCCGGCTCAGCGTCACGGAGCGCGCCGAGGCGAAACAGCGCGCCGCCGATTTCACCCCGACACAGGAAGGTGATTAGGGCGAAGGTCCCGCCCGGGAAAATTCAATCTTGCACTGGATGAAGGTTCGCTGTTGGCCCGGCCGCCCATTCCGCATTACTCTGGTTCCAGCTTGGAGGGGCGGTGGTAATGAAGATGCGTGGCAGTGCGGCGGCGGCCTTGTTGACCGCGGGTTTGTTGGTTTCCGGCTGGGCCGTGGCCGCGACGGGCGGCGGCAATGGCGGATATCGCGATAGTTTCGTTGCCATTGCCAAGCAAGCCGGCCGTGGCGCGCGCAACGAGACCATCCGCCAACGCCGCGTAACAGCGGCGCTATCGCCTCTGGTTATTCAGTCGATCGTTCAGGATTCAGGGCAAATTCCCGATGTCATGGCCGGCCTTGCGGCTGCTGTGCCGGATGTGGCGCCGGCGGTTGCCCGTCGGGCCATGACCGCCTTTCCCGGATTTGCCGGCAGGATTGCCAGTGCCGCCGGCCTGAACGGGACGCTGGCCGGCGCCCAGGCGGCCCTGATGCGAATCACCCCGCCAATGCCGCATGGGCGCGCATTTCCCGTTCCCGCCGGCGGCCGCCACGGCAGGCGCGCCAAGGACCGGCTAGCCCGGACCACCCGGACAGCGGCCTGGGCAATTGCCGCCATCGCCCGCAATCCCGCCGCCATTGAGCAGATCATGGGCCGTGCCATTGCCGCCGATCCTGGCGGCAGGGCGGCGATCATCAACGCGGCGCAAGGCGCCTATCCCGGTTATGCCGCGCGGGTCGCCAATCCCGCGGCCGTGGCGCGCGGTCCCGTGGCGCCGGGCCCTCGTACAACAACCCGTGATGCCGCGCGCGCCCAGGGCGTCCGTCGCGGCGCGGCCCGCACCCGCGCCGCCGCCCGCTGTCACGGCCACCACCGTGCGGCCGATCGTAGCGCAAATAGATCGCTTGCCATCGGCCCCGGCCCGCGAGGGGCAGGCGGAGGCCCTGGAGAGACTGCCGCGCCCGGGGGGCGGCGGCGAGGATGATTTGGAGATCGACGATCCGCTGGAGCCGATGAACCGGATCATATTCGCGTTCAATGATACCGTTGATCTGGTTCTGCTGCGTCCCATCGCCATTGGCTATAACTGGATCATGCCGGATCCGGCAATCGAAGCCGTGCGGCGGCTGGCCTTGAACCTTGATGGGCCGGTCATCATGGTCAACGACCTGTTGCAGGGCGATTTCATTGATGCCGGCGTGACCCTGGGCCGCTTTGGCATCAATTCGAGCATCGGCGTTCTGGGCCTGTTCGATCCGGCGGCACGTATCGGCCTGGAGCGCCATCACGCTGATTTTGGCCAGACCCTGCACAGCTATGATGTCGGCGCCGGCCCCTATTTGGTATTGCCCTTTATCGGACCGGCCAGCAGCCGTGGCGGCGCCGGCAAGGTGGTGGACATCTTCTTCCAACCGCTGACTTATCTATTGAGCGGCACCGAAAGCCTGGCCCTGGCCGCGGGCCGCGCGGTGATCAAACGCGAAGAATTGCTGGACCCCTTGGATGAGTTGCGCGAAAACTCCATCGACTACTACACCGGCCTGAAAGCGGCCTTTTGGCAGGCCCGGCAGGTCGAGCTGGCCAAGGGGACACAGGCCGGCCTGGGCGATGGTGGCGCCGACAAACTGTTCGATGCCGCCAACTAGAGCAATTTTCGATTAGTTAGAGTCGTTTTCGCGACTTAACTGGTTGATTCAATTGCTCAATTCTTAAGAGTCTGAGCGCATTTCGAGGAACTGCGCTCTCGAGCATTTGGAGCATTACGGTTTGCAGAAATTCGGCCCCCTGGTTCAACTCGACAACCCCGCTTTCGTGCATGAAACGGTGGAAATATTCGGCAAGGCCCGCATCGCGGAAGGCGTCTCAATTTGGCCCCGCGTGGTCATGCGCGCCGAAGCGGGCGAGCATGTCATTGGCCCTTACAGCAATCTGCAGGATTTTGCCCTCCTCCATATCGGTAATGGCCAGGGCGCGATCATCGGAACCTATAGCTCGATCGCGCACCGGGCCACGGTGCACGGCGCGACCGTCGGCGACAATTGTCTGATCGGCATCAACGCCACCGTCATGGACAACGCGGTCATCGGTGACAATTGCATCGTTGCGCCCCATTGTATCGTCACCGCCGGCAGCCAAATCCCGGCCAACTCGGTCGTCGCCGGCGTGCCCGGCGTGGTGGTGAAAACGCGCAACAATTTTGTCGCCAACCGCATGAACGCCTTCTCTTATCACCAAAATGGCCTGGCCTATGCCCGCGGCGAGCATCGTCTGTGGGACAGCGCCGAATTCAAGGCCACAAAAAAGGCGGAACATGCGAGACTGGTGTCGGAACTAGCCGCGATGGAAGCCGGTTAGACGGCTTTGTATTGGGAGTACAATGGTTTGCGAGATTTTGGCCCCTCGGTTCAATTCGACAGACCCGCCTTTGTTCACGAAACGGCGGAAATTTTTGGCAATGCCCGTTTCGCCGAAGGGGTTTCCATTTGGCCCCGGGCGGTGATCCGGGCCGAAGCGCATGAGAATGTCGTCGGCCCCTATTCGAACATTCAGGATTTTGTCTTGATCCACGTGGGCTACCATCACGGCAATTCGATCGGCGCCCATTGTTCCATCGCCCATCATGTCAGCCTGCACGGCTGCACCCTCGGCGATAATTGCCTGATCGGCATCAACGCCACGGTGATGGATGGTGCCGTGATCGGCGAGAATAGCGTCGTCGCGGGCCACAGCATCGTTACCGCCGGCAGCCAAATTCCGCCTAACTCCATTGTCGCCGGAGCGCCGGGCAAGGTGGTGAAGACGCGCAACAATTATGTCGATAACCGTTTGAACGCCTTTTCCTACCACTTCAACGCCCTTGCCTATGCCAGGGGCGACCACCGGGCTTGGGCCAGCGAGGCCTATCAACAGGGCTGGGAGGCCGAGCGGGCCCGGCTTGAGGCCGAAATGTCGGCACTGGAAACCGGCTAAACTGGGACTGAAGATGATGACTATTGCGAAACCTTATCTGCTATTCCTGGGCGATGCGCCGGATCAGTTGGCGGCGAAGACAGCCACCGGTATCGCCGATTGGCGGCCCGAATGGTGCGTTGGGCAATTCCGCCTGCCCGGCTGCGGCGCCGATACCGGGCTTCCCGACGTTGATGTCGCCGAAGCGGTCCGCCAGGGCGCCAAGACCCTTGTGATCGGCGTCGTCAATTCCGGCGGTTTCATGCCCGATACCTGGACCGATGCAATCTGCGACGCCCTGGCCCAGGGCCTGGACCTGGCCTCCGGCCTGCACGGCAGATTGGAATCGTTTCCGGCCATCAACGATGCCGCGATCAAACATGGCCGCGCCTTGCACAATGTCCGCCACAGCACGGCGGAATTCACCACTGGCAAGGGCCATAAGCGCTCCGGCAAGCGTCTGCTAACCGTCGGAACCGACTGTTCCTGCGGCAAGAAATACACCGCCCTGGCGATCGAACGGGCGATGCGGGCGCGCGGCATGAAGGCAGATTTCTGCGCTACCGGCCAGACCGGCGTGCTGATCGCCGAACGTGGCGTCGCGATCGATGCGGTGATCGCGGATTTTATCTCCGGCGCCGCCGAATGGCTCAGCCCGGACAATGAGGCCGATCATTGGGATTTGATCGAGGGGCAGGGGTCCCTTTTTCATGCCTCCTATGCCGGTGTGTCCCTTGGCCTGATGCATGGCGCCCAGCCTGATCTTCTGGTGCTGTGCCATGAACCCACCCGAACCCATATGCGCGGCCTGCCCCATGCCCCCATACCGGCCCTGGAAGACTGTATCGCCCTGAATCTCGCCAATGCCAAACTGACCAATCCGGAAGTCCGGATGCTTGGTGTTTCCGTCAATACGGCGGCGCTGTCCGATGCGGCGGCGGCGGAATATCTGGCCGAGACATCCGACAAATTGTCGTTGCCCTGCCTGGACGTGATGCGTGGCGGTGCCGACGGCTTCCTGGACCATCTGTAGCGGTAGCCGTCATGGCGCGACGTTTGCAAGTGCACGAGGATACCTTCCCAATCGCGGGCAGTTTCACCATTTCGCGCGGTAGCCGCACGGAAATTCAGGTCATGGTGGCCGAAATCACCGATGGAACGCACAGAGGCAGGGGCGAATGCGTCCCCTATGCCCACTACGGCGAGAGCATGGCGTCGGTCCGCCAGCAGATCGAAGGGATGGCCGGCCTGATTGCCGGGGATGGCTCGCGCGAGGCGCTAAATGCGGCGCTGGCACCCGGTGCGGCCCGCAATGCCCTTGATTGCGCCCTGTTCGACCTGGAAGCGAAAATAGCCGGCCGCCGGGCCTGGGACCTGGCCGGTCTGGCCCCGCCGCCTGATCTGTTGACGGCCTATACCCTGAGCCTGGGCGAGCCCGAAGCCATGGCAAAGGCGGCCCAGGAAGCCCGGGGCCGTCGATTGCTGAAATTGAAGCTGGGTGGTGCCGGCGATCCCGCGCGGGTGGCGGCGGTGCGCCAGGCGGCCCCCGATGCCCGTCTGATCGTTGATGCCAATGAAGCCTGGGAGCCGGACATGTTTCTGCCTTTTTCAGAGGCCCTGGCGGGGCAGGGTGTGGAACTGATCGAACAGCCGTTGCCCAGCGGCGGTGATCAAATGCTGGCGGACTGTCCCCATCCGGTGCCGGTCTGTGCCGATGAATCCTGCCATGTCAGCGCCGATCTGGAGGCCCTGGCCGGACGTTACGACCTGGTCAATGTGAAGTTGGACAAATGCGGCGGCCTGACCGAGGGCCTGATCCTTGTCCGGGAAGCCAGGCGCCGCGGCTTCGGCGTCATGGTGGGCTGCATGCTGGGCACCTCGCTGGCCATGGCGCCGGCGATATTGCTGGCCGGCCAGGCGGATTATGTCGATCTGGACGGGCCCCTGTTGCTGGCCAGTGACCGCGACGCCGCCCTGGTCTATCGCGATAGCCACGTCGCACCCCCGTCGCCGGACCTTTGGGGTTGAACGACAGATTCAAATACAGAATCGTTTTGTCTAGAAGACGACAAAAAATCGTCGTTAACAAAAAATAAACCAAGACCATGGATCGTAGATATTGATAAAGAAAAACCATTGGTTTCCTGCGTTTTTCTTTTGATCTAGGGGCGACTGATCGCATAAGATTTAGCGATTCGACGATATGTAATTCGTCAATGCTTGTTGTGATCAGGATCACTTGCGGGTAAGGGAGGCCATTCGTATATGTCTGTTACGCCGCCAGCAAGGGGGTTGCCGAAGTCGGCAAAGAAATCCCAGGGTTGGCGGCAATCACGCCGAGGCAGGCTTCCACAAGATAATGCCAAGGCACCACGCCACGACTGTAGCACGCCACTGCTGCAAACCGGATAACGAAACAGGAGGACCTCACAATGCTGGGTCTCATTACCAAGGTACAGACACGTTTCACCGATCTTAAGGAATTCTGCCACGATAGTTCCGGCGCAACCGCCATCGAATATGGCTTGATCGCCGCCGGCATCGCCGTCGCCATCATCGCGGCCGTTTTCGCCCTTGGCGACGAAGTTAAGGGCTTCTTCGAGGATATTCAGACGCAACTGGAATCGGGGGGGAAATAATTTAGCCCTGAACGAATTGTTGTGAAACATGCCGGGGTGCCGCCTACGCAGCACCCCGGCATTGTTGATTTAGCATTTTGGCTTGAGCCACGTGCATGCCGGTGATGCCGGCGGCGGCTTTTGACGCGGGTTGCTGATGCGGAATTCTCGTGATGGTAACATTGATCTTGTCGTTGGTCTTTCCCGTGGTCATGATACTGGCCATGGTCGCGGACCTTCGTACTTTCGAGATCCCCAACCGTTTGACACTGGTTCTGGTGCTGGCCTATCCCCTGGCCGCGCTAAGCGCCGGATTCGTCTGGCAGCAGATCCTCTGGGCCTTCGCGTTGGCCACCCTGGTGTTGCTGGCGGGAATTGTCATGTTCGTCCTGAAGATCATGGGTGGCGGAGACGGCAAGTTGATGGCTGCCGCGGTTCTTTGGACCGGTCAGGAACGTATTTTGGAATTCTTGGCGTACACCGCGCTGGCCGGCGGCCTGTTGGCGCTGACCCTGCTGCTGTATCGCCGGATGCCGCTGGCGCCGGCGCTGTCGCGTCTGCCAATAATGCGGCAATTGCACGAAAAGAAGCAGGATGTGCCTTATGCCATCGCCATCGGCATTGCCGGTTTGGCGGTTTATCCACAGGTCCCGCTGGTAAATGTTTAAGAAAGATGAAACTTTTTCGACGATTTAATATAGTTGACGGGCGGTTTGACTTTCAGGAGTGGCCGAAGAAAC